>NZ_BAAIIX010000002.1:0-750005 GCF_054589375.1 Polaribacter sp. OB-PA-B3 | reverse complement strand
AGAGTAGGTCGCCGCCTTTCTTAATTCTGATCTCAGAATTCTATAAACCTCATATCAATACGATATGAGGTTTTTTTTATGGACATAATATAACTTGCATAATCGAAATTAGAAACTGTTTTTTATGAAGGATTAATTCAACTTCTTTTTTAGCATACACAAAACACCGAGTTCTTCACGTGATAAATTCTTATGATCTTCTAGTAAATGATTAATTTCATTTTTAAAGAATTTTATTGTTTCAAATAAATTAAATTATAGAAAGTTAATTTGGGGTATATTATTTTTAATTTCTTTTCGTTATTCTTATTATACTTTGTTTCTTTGTATTTCATGAAAATTAAATTTGCTTTACTCTTATTTATATTTATTACTACTCTAGGTTATTCTCAAGTAGCTGGTGAAAGCGTATATCAATTTTTAAATGTTTCAACTTCGGCTAGACAAATAGCTTTGGGAGGTGAAGTATTGAACTTAGATAATGATATAAATCAGCCAATTTGGAATCCTTCTGTAATTAATAATGATTTGGATAGAAAAATATCAGTTAATTATTCGAGTTATATTAGTGGTATTAATATCGGTTCAATTTCTTATGCAAGGCAAATAAGTAGAAGGTTTGGTACGATTCATAGTACTATTAAGTATTTAGATTATGGAGAATTAATTGGTGCTGATGAAAATGGAAATGAAATAGGAAATTTTTCTGCAAAAGATATTGCAGTTTCTATTGGTTACTCTTATAATTTACCAAATTCTAATTTTTATTTTGGTTCAAATATAAAGTTTATATCTTCTAATATTGGTAATTTTTCATCTACTGGTATTGCGGCGGATTTAGCTTTATTATACAAGAATTTATACAAGCCCTTTTCTTTTACTTTAGTTGTTAGAAATATAGGAACTCAATTAAGTACATTTAATGGTACTAGCGAAAAATTACCGTTAAAGATTGGTTTAGGCGCTAGTTATAAATTACAGTATGTACCTTTAAAATGGTATGTAACTGTAGATAATTTACAAACATGGAATATTTCAGAGGCAAATCCATCAAACAGTACAACAGATTTAGAAGGAAATATTACTGAAGATGACACTGGCTTTATTGGAAATACATTAAGACATTTTATAATAGGTGCTGAACTTTTTCCTGAAAGTTTAATAAATGTTAGGTTGGGTTATAATTTTAAAAGAGCAGCTGAATTAAAATTACTAAATGCTAGGACTTTTAGCGGAGTTTCTTTTGGTTTTGGTGTAAAAATGAATAGATTTAAATTTAATTATGCACATTCTAAATTTCATACGGCATCAAATATTAGTACATTTAGTTTAGAAATTGATTTAGATAATAATAGATATTAAATGACAAAAAAAATTACAATTGCTATTGACGGATTTTCATCAACAGGTAAAAGTACAATAGCAAAATTAATAGCAAATAAATATAATTACATTTATGTAGACACGGGTGCAATGTATAGAGCAGTTACGATGTATGCGATAGATAATAAATTAATTTCAAACGATTTTTTTAAGATTGAAGAATTAAAAATTTCATTATCAAAAATATCTTTATTATTTAAATATAATATTGATTTAGGTTTTGCAGAAATGTATTTGAATAACGTTAATGTAGAAAAAGAAATAAGAACATTATCTGTATCTAAGTTAGTGAGTAAAGTAGCTGAAATTTCTGAAGTAAGAAAAAAATTAGTAGCAGAACAGCAACAAATGGGTATAGATGGCGGTATAGTTATGGATGGCAGAGATATCGGTACCGTAGTATTTCCTGAGGCTGATTTAAAATTATTTATGACCGCTTCTGCTGATAAAAGAGCAACTCGAAGATATAAAGAATTAATTGATAGAGGTGATAAAGTAAATTATGAAGAAATTCTATTTAATGTTCAAGAACGAGATAGAATAGATTCTACAAGAGAAGATTCTCCTTTATTAAAAGCAGACGATGCAATTGAATTTGATAATTCTGATATGGGAATACAGGAACAGTTTGAAAGAATTTGTACATTAATAGACAATAGATTGTCTTAAAATAATTATCTTTTTAGATATGTTTAGCCCTGATTGTAGCAATTGTTTGAGCTCTTTTTAGAGGAACGATAAAAAAGCGAGTGCGGAAAGCAGGAAATAGCTTCTAAAAAATAAATTTTTAAATACCTGAATATTAAGGAATATTCAGGTATTTGTGTGTTTGAAGAGAAATTTTCCACTTAGGATTTTTCATTACATAGTCAACAATCAATTCAGTCATTTTTTCTTTTTTACTCCATTCTGGTTGTAAAAACAATTGACATTTATCTGAAACTTTAGCAGCTTGTTGTTCTGCAAATTCAAAATCTGATTTGTTGTGAATAATCATTTTAAGTTCATCTGCTTCAGGATAGCATTCGTCTAAAGGTAATTTTGTTTTTTTAGGTGAAAGGCAAAACCAATCCCATTTTCCAGAAAAAGAATATGCGCCAGAAGTTTCTATGTGCGTTTTGATATTATTTTTTTGTAACAAATTTGTAATATAATCCATAGACCACATTAAAGGTTCTCCACCTGTAATTACCACTGTTTTAGCGTGTATTTTAACATTATCTACTATTGTATCTGCTAATGTTGGTGGGTGTAATTCTGCATTCCAGCTTTCTTTAACATCACACCAATGGCAACCTACATCACAACCACCAACTCTAATAAAATATGCTGCTGTACCAGTGTGAGCGCCTTCTCCTTGTATTGTATAAAATTCTTCCATTAAAGGAAGCATTATACCTTTGTCTACTAAATCTTTTGTATTTTTATCCATCTTCATTAAAATCTACCATAACGGTTTAAGAATGCAAAGGTAGTTTTTTGTAATTCAACAATAAAAAGAATAATAAATTAATTCTAAAGGCTTAATTATCAAAACATTTTTGTAAATTTGCACTCCTTTTTACGAGAACAGATTTAGAAAAGGAATAAAAAAAACAATTTATAAAAACAACTCTTTGCGTTTACGTCGTTAGAAATCTGTAAAACAATAAGATACAAAATTATTTTAGACACATGTCTGAAGAAACAAAAAACACTGAAGAGCAGGTAGCTGCAACTGAAGTACAAGAAACAGCGACTCCTGCTGTAGATCCAAAACAATTTTTAGCTGATTTTAACTGGCACAAATACGAACAAGGTATTGAAGCTGTTGATGAAGATAAATTAAAAGCATTTGAAACTGCTTTAGAAGGAACTGTTGGATTTGTAAATGAGCGTGATGTAATTGAAGGAACTGTAATTAGAATTACAGATAGAGATGCAATTATAGACATTAACTCTAAATCTGAAGGAGTTATCTCTTTAAACGAATTCCGTTATAACCAAGGTTTAGCAGAAGGAGATAAAGTAGAAGTATTAGTTGACAAAAGAGAAGATTCTTCTGGTCAGTTAGTATTATCTCACAAAAAAGCAAGAGTAATTAAAGCATGGGAACGTGTTAACAATGCTCATGAAACTGGTGAAGTAGTTAACGGTTTTGTTAAGTGTAGAACTAGAGGTGGTATGATTGTAGATGTTTTCGGTATCGAAGCATTCTTACCAGGATCTCAAATTGATGTGAAGCCAATTAGAGATTACGATCAGTACGTAGAGAAAACTATGGAATTCAAAGTTGTGAAAATCAACCACGAATTTAAAAACGTTGTTGTATCTCATAAAGCTCTTATTGAAGCTGATATTGAATTACAGAAAAAAGAAATCATTGGTCAGTTAGAAAAAGGACAAGTATTAGAAGGTATTGTTAAAAACATTACTTCTTATGGTGTATTTGTTGATTTAGGTGGTGTAGATGGTTTAGTACATATTACAGATTTATCTTGGTCTAGAATCAATCACCCGAACGAGGTTGTTGAATTAGATCAAAAATTAAACGTTGTAATTTTAGACTTTGATGATAACAAGTCTAGAATCCAATTAGGATTAAAACAATTATCTGCACATCCTTGGGAAGCTTTAGATACTGACTTAAAAGTTGGTGATAAAGTAACTGGAGAAGTTGTAGTAATTGCAGATTACGGTGCATTTGTAGAAGTAGAGCAAGGAGTAGAAGGGTTAATTCACGTTTCTGAAATGTCTTGGTCAACTCACTTACGTTCTGCACAAGATTTCGTAAAAGTTGGTGATAAAGTAGAAGCGCAAGTTTTAACTTTAGATAGAGAAGACAGAAAAATGTCTCTTGGTATCAAACAATTACACCCAGATCCTTGGACAGATATTACAACTAAATTCCCAGTAGGTTCTACACATACAGGTACTGTAAGAAATTACACTAACTTTGGTGTTTTTGTAGAATTAGAAGAAGGAATTGATGGTTTAGTATATATTTCTGACTTATCTTGGACTAAGAAAATTAAGCATCCATCAGACTTTGTTACTGTTGGAGACAAATTAGAAGTACAAGTATTAGAATTAGATGTAGAGAACAGAAAGTTAAACTTAGGTCATAAGCAAACTCAAGATAACCCTTGGGATGCTCATGAAGCTACGTATGCAATTGGTTCTACACACGAAGGAACAATCAAAGAAAAGAATGATAAAGGAGCAGTTGTAACTTTTGCTGATGGAGTAGAAGGTTTTGCACCAACAAGATTCTTAGAAAAAGAAGATGGTTCTAAACTAGGAAAAGGAGATACAATCGAATTTGTAGTTTTAGAATTTTCTAAAGAATACAGAAGAGTTGTAGTATCTCATACTTCTATCTTTAGAGAAGAAGAAAAGAGAAATGTAAAAGCAGCAGTTAAAAAATCTGCAGACGCAGAAAAAACTACACTTGGAGACATAGGTGGTTTAGCAGCTCTTAAAGAAAAAATGGAAGCTGGTAACAAAAAGAAATAATTCTTTTTTAGCAAGCCGATATTTATAATATCTAAAAGCCGATGCATTTTTGCATCGGCTTTTTTATTTCTATTTTTTGGGCGTTACCTTTCAGGTCGGGCTTTACGCACTCGCTTTTTGTTCATACTTCACAAAAGAGCTCAAACAAATGCTTCAATCCCTAACGTAACTACTTGATAGTAATTCGCAAACTATAAAGGCAGTACATGTTAATTTATTTTAGAGAACCATTTAATAAATTTATCTTTGTATATCTATAACAAAGACAAAATATATAATGACACTTATAAAATCAATATCAGGAATTAGAGGAACAATTGGCGGAAAAACAGCAGATAATTTAACACCTATAGACGCAGTGAAATTTGCATCTGCTTATGGTGCATTTATCAAAAATAGAAACCCTAATAAAGATAAAATAACTGTTGTAGTTGGTAGAGATGCTCGTATTTCTGGTAAAATGATTTCTAGTTTGGTTGCCAACACATTAGTTGGTTTAGGTATAGATGTAGTAGATTTAGGTTTGTCTACAACGCCAACAGTAGAAGTTGCAGTTCCTATGGAAAATGCCGATGGAGGAATTATTTTAACAGCATCTCACAACCCAAAACAATGGAATGCGTTAAAATTACTAAATGAAAAAGGAGAATTCTTAAATGGGTCTGAAGGAGAAAAAATTTTAGCATTGGCAGAAAGCGAAGATTTTGAATTTGCAGATGTAGACGATTTAGGTCTGTATTCTAAAGACAGTTCTTATTTAGAAAAGCATATACAAGAGGTATTAAATTTAGAGTTGGTAGATGTAGAAGCTATTAAGAAAGCAAACTTTAAAGTTGTTGTAGATGGTGTAAATTCTACCGGAGGAATTTTTATACCCGCTTTGTTAAAAGAATTAAATGTAGAATGCATAGAATTGTATTGTACACCAAACGGAGAATTTCCGCATAACCCTGAACCTTTAAAAGAGCATTTAACAGATATTTCTGAATTAGTAGTAAAAGAAAAGGCAGATTTTGGTATTGTAGTAGATCCAGATGTAGATAGATTAGCTTTAATTTCTGAAGATGGATCTATGTTTGGGGAAGAGTATACCTTAGTTGCTTGCGCAGATTATGTGCTAGGAAAATTAGGTGGTGGAAATACGGTTTCTAACTTATCTTCTTCTAGAGCACTAAGAGATGTTACAGAAAAACATGGCGGAACTTATACAGCGTCTGCAGTTGGAGAAGTTAATGTTGTTATTAAAATGAAAGAAACCAATACTGTAATTGGTGGTGAAGGTAATGGAGGAATTATTTATCCTGCTTCTCATTACGGTAGAGATTCTTTAGTTGGTGTTGCATTATTTTTAAGTCATTTAGCAAATATTAAAATGTCTTGTAAAGAATTAAGAGATTCTTACCCAAGTTATTTTATGAGTAAAAATAAAATTCAATTAACTCCAGAAATTAATGTTGATGCTATTTTAGAAACAATGGCAACAACTTATAAAAATGAAGATGTTAACACTATTGATGGTGTAAAAATTGATTTTGCTGATGAGTGGATACATTTAAGAAAATCGAATACAGAGCCTATTATTAGAATTTACACAGAAGCTAAATCGCAAGCAGCAGCAGATAATTTAGCAGAAAGATTTATAAATGAAATTAAAGCAATTATTTAAAAATAATTTAGATTGAAAAAAAACATTATAGTTTTAACGATACTATTATTTAGTTCGGTTACTGTTTTAGGACAACAAAATAAAAAGTTTTCTAAGAAAAATAAGGTAGTAAATAAAGGTAAATTTTTTGTTTACTGGGGATGGAATTGGTCTAGTTATACAGATTCTGACATCCGTTTTAAAGGGAAAGATTATGATTTTACATTATCTGATGTTAAAGCACAAGATAGACCAACTAAATTTTCTGTACATAATTATTTTAATCCTGGTAATATAACAATTCCACAGAATAACTATAGAATAGGTTATTTTTTTAAAGAAAATTATACAGTTTCAATTGGTGTAGATCACATGAAATATGTTGTTAATAATGATCAAAATGTAACTATAAATGGTAATATTAATATAGGTAATGCAAAGTATGATGGTACCTACAACAATCAGAATATACAACTAACAGAAGACTTTTTAAGATTTGAGCACACAGATGGTTTAAATTATGTAAATGTAGAAGTTAAAAGATTTGATAATATTGATCATTGGTTCGGATTGGATTTAAAGAACCTTCAAATAAATTTAACAGAAGGAATAGGAGTAGGAGGTTTATACCCAAGAACAGATACATCACTTTTGGGTAAAGAAAGACATGATAACTTTCATTTATCTGGTTGGGGAGTTTCTATTGGAGCTGGGGTAAATATTACATTTTTAAAACATTTTTATATTCAATCAGATTATAAAGTTGGTTATATAAACATGCCAGATATTAAAACCTCTTTAAGTACTGCAGATTCTGCATCTCAAAGTTTTTATTTTTTCGAGAATAATATATTAATAGGAGGAAGATTCAGAATTTTTTAAAACAGTTTACAATGAATTTAGAAGCATATTTTAATAAGTTTAGAGAAAATATAGTTGGTATAAACCAAAAATTTGAATCTCCTTATGGTTTGCAAAATTTAATATATACAGATTGGACAGCAAGCGGAAGGTTATATCATCCTATAGAAGATAAATTGTTGCATAAGTTTGGGCCTTTTGTTGCCAATACACACACAGAAACATCTACTTCTGGTGCTGCAATGACATTGGCTTATCATGAAGCTAGAAAAATTATTAAGCGTCATGTGAACGCAAATGAAAACGATGTATTAATAACTTCGGGTTCTGGTATGACTGGCGTTGTAAATAAGTTTCAAAGGATTTTAGGGTTAAAAGTATCCGAAAGTTTAAAAAATTACACAGAATTACCAGAAGAAATAAGACCTATTGTTTTTATATCTCATATGGAACATCATTCTAATCAAACTTCTTGGCTAGAAACTATTGCAGATGTAGAAATTGTACCGTGTAATAATGAAGGTTTAGTCTGTTTAGAAAGTTTTGAAAAAAGTATTAAGAAACACGAACACAGAAATATTAAGATAGCTTCTATAACATCTTGTTCTAATGTAACTGGTATCAAAACCGATTATCATAAAGTAGCAAAATTGATACATAAATATAATGGTTTATGTTTTGTTGATTTTGCGTGTAGTGGTCCTTACGTAGATATTGATATGCATCCGAAGGAAGCAGATGAATATTTGGATGCTGTCTTCTTTTCTCCTCATAAATTTTTAGGAGGACCAGGAAGCTCTGGTGTATTAATTTTTAATAAAAGCTTGTATAAAAATACAATTCCAGATAACCCAGGTGGCGGAACGGTAAGTTATACAAATCCTTGGGGTCAACATGATTATTTTGATGATGTTGAAACTAGAGAAGATGGCGGAACACCAGCTTTTTTACAAACAATTAGAATTGCACTTTCAATACAATTGAAAGAAGAAATGGGTACAGATAAAATTAAAGCGAGAGAAGATGAAATTAATAAAGTAGTTTTTAACACTTTAGAGAGTTTAAATGGGGTTAATATTTTAGCACCAAATCATAAAGATAGATTAAGTATTTTTTCTTTTTATTTTGAAAATTATCATTTTAACCTTGTAGTAAAGCTTTTAAATGACCGTTTTGGAATTCAAACTAGGGGTGGTTGTTCTTGTGCAGGAACTTATGGTCATTATTTATTAAATGTCGATCAAGAAACTTCTAATAGAATTAAAGACGAAATTTTACATGGTTGTAATACGCAAAAACCAGGTTGGGTTCGTTTATCTGTTCATCCAACAATAACAAATAAAGAATTAGATTTTGTTTGTAATTCTTTAAAAGAACTTTCTTTACACATAGAAGAATGGTCTAAAGATTATGTATACGATCGTATAAAGAATGATTATTCACATAAATCTGTTACACCAATAGAACATAGCTTAGTGAAAGAGTGGTTTAATCTATAGTCTATAAAAAATCAGCCGGAACTTTATCTCTATGTTTGAATCTTTTGTGAGACCAAAGGTAGAATTCCGGTTGATTTAAAATGTTTTTTTCTGTTAATTCGGTATATAAATCTGTAATTTGATAATTATCAAAATCTTTAGGGTTTTCTGTAATCAATTGAAATTCGGTTTTATAATATCCTCTTTTAACTTTTCTAGTCACGTAATTTATTACAACTAAATCAAATCTTTTTGCAAGCATTTCTGCACCCGTATGTACCGGAACTTTAATGTTAAAAAAATCTCTCCAATAATATGTTTTATGTGGTTGTGGTGATTGATCGCTTAATAAAATATATGCTCCTTGATCTTTATTAGAAAACCGTTGTTGCATACCTCTAACCATTTCTGAAGTTTTGTATCCAATTACCCCAAATTTTTCCCTAGAATCTCTAACCTTTTTTTCAAAGTACTTATTATTAAGTTTAGTATAAGCACCATATACATCAATATTTAATACTTTAGGTAAACTTGTAGACCACTCCCAATTAGCTTGATGTGCACCAACTAGTGCAATACTTTTACCTTCTTTAGCATATTTATTTACTAACTCTGGATTTTCATATGTATAACGTTTTAGAATTTCTTTTTCAGAAATAGAAAAAGCTTTCACACTTTCCATCATTAAATCCATCAAATGTTTAAAGAATTTTTTTCTAATAATTAATAATTCTTCTGTAGGTTTCTCTGGAAAAGCCATTTCTAAATTTTCTAAAACTACCTTTTTTCTATAACCAAAGACATAGTATATAAGAAAGTAGAAAAAGTCTGACTTTATATATAAAATTCTCATTGGTAATTTAGAAAGTAACCAGATTAAAGGATAGCTAATGGCAAATATTATGAATTGCATATTTAGGTTTTATAGTTGCAAATATCGTATATATATTTAAAATGAAAACATAAAATACTTATCGGTTTTTATTAAGTTTGTTAAATGATAGAAAATATAAATAGAGCTATTTTAGTTTTAATGATTGCCAATGTTTTGGTATCTATAAAAGGTTTTAAAGAATATGCGTTTCTTGATAAATATAAATTTCAAGTAAGTAGAATTTTATCTGGAGAGAAATTGAGAATGTTAACATCTGGTTTTTTGCATGTAGATTGGTTGCACTTAGGTTTAAATATGTATGCTTTATACATTTTTGGTGATATTGTTACAGACAATACTTCTACTATTAACTTCTTAATTATATATTTTGGAAGTTTATTAGCGGGTAGTTTGTACTCTTTGAAAGAACATAAAAAAGAACCTTATTATAGTGCCGTAGGAGCATCTGGAGCAGTTTCTGGGATAATTTTTGCAGCTATTTTATTGTATCCAGATATGAATATTTATCTTTTATTTATACCAATACCAATTCCAGGATTTATTTTTGGTATCGCTTATATTATATATTCTATTTATGGTATGAAAAATCAAGTAGGTAATGTTGGGCATTCAGCGCACTTAGGAGGTGCAATAGGAGGGTTTATTCTAACTATTAGTCTCAATACATATTTATTTAAATACAATTTAACTACAATTATGTTATTAGCTATACCAATTATCCTTTTGTTAATTTTTGGAGATAAACTGCCAAAAAAATAATTTAAACTAGCCAAATTTTTATCAAAAAAAAAGCTTCATAATTTCTTATGAAGCTTTTGAGCGAAAGACCAGGTTCGAACTGGCGACATTCAGCTTGGAAGGCTGACGCTCTACCAACTGAGCTACTTTCGCGTGGTAAAGAGATGCAAATATATAACGTTTTTTAACATCTGCAAGCATTTTTTTTACAAAAAAACACACATTTATTTGATGTTGTTAATAATGAAATAGTTAGCTTATTATTTTTTTTATTAATGAATGTTTTAGTTTAATTTATTAGAGTAAGTATTTACATAATCATGTGAAATTTTAAGTTAATTTTTAAGATTAAGGAATTTGCTTATTTATAAAACTGAAGTTTGGGTATATCTTTGAAGAATAATTATATGTTTAATCCCCCAATTTAATCATCATGAAAAAATTTAAACTATTAGTAATCTTCGCATTGTTTGCATTTTCTGCAACAGGACAAAACCTGGCAATGAACACATTAAACAATTATGGTAATACTATTTCTACAGTAGAAAAAGAAGAAATAGTACCATTATTAAATGAAACTAAATACACATACAAGTACAAAGGAGAAAACGTTGTTGTTTTATTTTCTGAGAGTAAGCACGTAGAATATTTTAATGAAGGAAAATATTTTATTAAATCTGATATTTCTTGGGTGTCAGAAGATGAATGCTATATGACTTTACAAGAATCAAATCTACCTAATTTTCCATTTAAAAAAGGAATCAAACTAAAAATGAAGATAACAAAGATAAAAAGAGGTTATATCTTTTACGAGTCTACTTTAGGTGGTAGAACTTGGGAAGGTAGAATGAGAAAATTATATTAATTCCCTAAATTAATATATTCCCCTAAGTTAAATTATAACCCTAACATATTATAATTTACAAAGTCCAGTTTGTTTGTTCAAACTGGGCTTTTATGTTTCTACCAATATTGTCTTTTGGTTATTTAAAAATACGATCGTGGTTCTAATTTCATAATTAAATCCAACGAAATAATGAAATTAAGAATTTTGCTTATTTATAAAATTGAAGTTAATTTTTATATTAGGCATATAATTAAATTATATGTTTAACCCCCAATTTAATCATTATGAAAAATTTTAAACTAATAGTAATTTTCGTATTATTTGCATTCTCAGTATCAGCACAAGATTTTGCATTGACATCAGTAAACAATTATAGAGCATACAAGTCAAAAGAAGAAAAAGAAGCAATAGTACCATTACTAAATGAAACTAAATACACCTACAAGTACAAAGGAGAAAATGTAGTTGTTGTGTTTTCTGAGAATAAGCATGTAGAGTATTTTAATGAAGGAAAATATTTTATTAAATCTGACATTTCCTGGGTTTCAGAAGATGAGTGTTATATGACATTACAAGAATCAAATCTTCCTAATTTTCCATTTAAAAAAGGAATCAAACTAAAAATGAAGATAACAAAGATAAAAAGAGGTTATATCTTTTACGAGTCTACTTTAGGTGGTAGAACTTGGGAAGGTAGAATGAGAAAAATGTATTAGACAGTAAAACCAATATTTTTAATCAAGTTAACCTTAAATTTATATTATTCCCAGTTGATAGAATCGTTTTCTATTACTGGGATATTTTTTTGCTTCAAAATGAATAATTATAATATTGAAAGACAATTTCTGTTTATTACAATTACCAGTAGTTTTATTCTTAATAGAAATAATTTTATAAAATTGTATTTTGTAATGTAATGATAAGTTTATCGAAATCTTTAGACTTATCAAAGAAAGCTTTTGCACCGTATCTTAAACATGTACTTTTAAGTTCTTTATTAGTTGAAAACACATAAACTTTAGTGTTTATATTATTCTTATTAAACCATTTTAATAGCTCTATGCCATTACCGTCGGGTAAACTCAAATCTAAGCTAACTAATTTTACAGAATTACTTTTTAAATAATTTATAGCTTGTTTTAAAGTATACGTAAGTTTAACGTTCTTAAATTTTTTGGATTTTAAACTGGCATCTAAAATTTTATCTCCTATTAAATAATTGTCTTCAACAATTAATAAATTATTAGAAAGATATGTGTATTCTAAATTACTAGTTAACATGTAGTTTTGGTTTATTACAAAAATAAAGATTAAGTAAAGCTTTATTTGTAGGGAGTTTGCTTAATTTAAACACTTATAAGTTTAATAAAACTTACATTATAAAATGAAATTTTAAGTTCGTTTTTAAGATTAAGGAATTTGCTTATTTATAAAACTGAAGTTTGGGTATATCTTTGTAATATAATTATATGTTTAATCCCCCAATTTAATCATCATGAAAAAATTTAAACTATTAGTAATCTTCGCATTATTTGCATTTTCTGCAGCAGGACAAAACCTGGCAATGAACACATTAAACAATTATGGTAATACTATTTCTACAGTAGAAAAAGAAGCAATAGTACCATTACTAAATGAAACTAAATACACATACAAGTACAAAGGAGAAAATGTAGTTGTTGTGTTTTCTGAGAATAAGCATGTAGAGTATTTTAATGAAGGTAAATATTTTATTAAATCTGATATTTCTTGGGTGTCAGAAGATGAGTGTTACATGACATTACAAGAATCAAATCTACCAAATTTTCCATTTAAAAAAGGAATCAAACTAAAAATGAAGATAACAAAGATAAAAAGAGGTTATATCTTTTACGAATCTACTTTAGGCGGCAGAACCTGGGAAGGAAGAATGAGAAAACTTTATTAAGATTTTTACCCTAAATTAATTAAAACGATTCCCCCTTTAATTAATCTATTCCCTTAATTAAATTTTATATCTCAAGTATTATAATTTAGAAACACAGTTAACAAGCATAATAATTTATTCTTATAACTGGGTTTCTTTTTTTAATAAGTATATCTAAATTGCGACTAAAGATTAATTATCAATATCAGAAGTTTCAATTGTCTTGATTAGATTGTCAAAATCAGTAGATTTATCAAAGAAACCTAAAGCTCCGTACCTAAGGCAGGTTCTTTTTAATTCTTTACTCGTAGAGAATACGTAAACCTTTGGTAAATTATTTTTTTCTTTAAACCATTTTAGCAATTCAATTCCATTACCATCGGGTAAACTTAAGTCTAATGTTATAATATCGACATTGTTTTTTTCTAAAAAAGAAATTGCTTCTTTTAGAGTTGCTGTTAATTTTATGTTTTTTAGAGGATGAATATTTTTACTTGCTTTAAGTATTTTTTCACCAATTAAAGGGTTGTCTTCTACAATTAGCATATTTTTTAATTGGTGTTTCAAGTATTAATTGAGTTTAATTATTTGGTCAATTGTAAATTTACAATTAATTTTATTTGCCTTAAATAGGTAAGTTGCTTATTTTATATAAGCTTATAAAATTTATAATGAGGTAAAACCTTTTTTAATTGCATATTTGGTTAATTCGGGTATTGTAAATAAATCAATTTTTTTCATAATATTATTTCTATGAACATCAATAGTTTTTGAGCTCAAAAACAATATTTCTCCAATTTCTTTAGAAGTTTTTCCTTCTGTTATTAATTGTAAAACTTCTTTTTCTCTAGAACTTAAAAGGTTGTTTTCTATTGTATCTCCTTTTTTAATTATTGATAAAAATTCTTGATTAATATCTTTAGATAAATATTTGATATCTTGTATAACAGTATTAATCGCTGTAATAAGTTCGTTCGAATCTCCGTCTTTTAATAAATAACCATAAGCGCCAGCTTTAAACATACCTTGTATGAATTGTTTGCTTGAATGCATAGAAAGGCCAATAATTTTTATTTTTGGGCAGGTTTTATGAATCTGTTTCGCTGCTTCTATACCATTTAAACCAGCCATAGCTACATCTATAACAAGAACATCGGGTAATAATTTAGAGCAAATACTAATCGCTTCTCTTCCGTCAGAAGCTTCACCTATAATTTGCATATTAGATTTTTGCTCTATGATATTTCTTAAACCATCTCTAAGAAGTTTATGATCATCTACTAAAACAATTTTTATTTGGTTATTGGTCATCATACAGCTAAAGGTATAAAAAAATTAACTGTTGTTCCTACGTTTTTATCTGAATTTATAGAAAAAACACCATTAATATTAGCAATTCTTTCTTGTACTGTAAATAAACCAAATCCAGAACCCGAATAGTTTTTTAAGTTTTTTAATATGCTGATGTCAAAACCAATACCATTATCTTTTATAATAAACCAAAAGCCTAAGTTCGATTTATTAATTTCTAACGTTATTAAAGTAGCTTCTGCATATTTTAAAGCATTATTTGTTACTTCTTGAATACTTCTATATAATAAAATAGAAGAAGCTTCATCTAGCTCTACAAAATCTAAATTAGTAATTATTTCACATTTTATTTTATAAGTGTTTTCTATATTTTCAAACAACCAATATAAAGTATCTATTATGCCTAATTGATAGAGTGCAGGAGGTGATAATTCGAAAGTTATTTTTCTACTATTTTCTAAAGCATCAACAATATGAGTTTCTATAAAATCTAGATCTTCAAAAATTTCTTCTAATTTGTCATTTCTTTTTAACTCATTAATTTTCATTTTAGAGATTACTAAAGACTGACTTAAATGATCGTGAATATTAGATGCAATTTCTTTTTTCTGTTTTTCTTCAATTAGCGTTAACTCTGTGGTTAGTTTTTGCAAAGAAGATTGATATTCATTAATCTCTATATTTGCTAACATCCATTGAGTTATGTCTCTAGCAGTTGTTACAAAGTAACTAATTTTATCATTTTTATAAATAGGAGTGGATAAAAATTCTAACCAAATATATTTTCCATTTTTATGTTTTGCTCTAAACGGATGTGCTTCTGCTTTTAAATTATGGTTAACATCTTTAATGGCATTATATAAATTTTCTAAATCATCATCATGAACTATAGAGAGGATTTTTTTCCCAATAAAATCAGATTGTTTATAACCTAATAAGTTTTCTATTGAAGGGCTAATATACTTAAATGTGCCGTCTGGCTCTTGTAAACAGATTAAATCGCTAGTGTTATCTGCAAGTAAGCGGTACATTTCTTCGGCTTTGTCAATTTTGTCTCTATTTAATTTTCTTTCTGTTATATCTTGTAAAACACCTCTTAAAAATGTGGTTTCACCATTTGAATTAGTTTCAGTATATCCAATTACATTTAACCAAAGTAATTCGTTGTGCTCATTTTTAAAATTCAATTCTAAATTGAAGCTTTTGTTTTCTGCAATACAAGTATCAATAGCTTTTTGTAAAATTTCTTCAGATCCATTAACGTAATATTTCATTAACTTTTCTAAGGGTGGAATATTTCCTATTGGTAGACCATGAATTTTAAAAATTTGATCAGACCAAGTAACATTTTCTGTTTTTAAATCTAATTCCCATGCACCAACTCTTGCAATTCTTCCAGATTCATTTAATAAAAACCTACTTCTTTCTGCGGTAATAAGAGCTTTCTTAATTTCAGCTTTACTATCTCTTAGGTTTTTTTCTATTAATTTTTGATTCGTAATATCATTCATTACTACAACCGCACCCAATTTTTTACCATTATTGTCAAAAAAAGATGCTCCATTACAAAGTACAATTCTAGGTTCTTGGTTTAAAGATTTTATAACGATCTCTTCATTTGTTAAGACTTTTCCATTAAATGCTTGTATTAATGGTATTTCATCTTTGTTTAATAATGTTGTATAATCTGTTTTATAAAGGCCATAATTTTTAGCCCATTGATCTTGTGGTATTTTAAGAATGTCGATACCATGCCATTCTTTTGCGGTTTTGTTAAATAATACAAGCTCTCCTTTATCATTACTAGCAACAATTCCTGCATTTTGATTTTCTGTCATTGCTACAATAAACTCATTTTGAGCTTTTAACTTGTTTTGTGTAAGTCGTACTTCTGTAATGTCTTCTATAATACTTAAGACATATTTTTTATTACCAATTAAAATAATTTCTGCGTTGGCCTTCCATATTCTAAGTTCTCCAGATTTAGTAATAAATTCAGATTCAAAATTTTTAACGCTTCCGTTTTTAATTAATCTATTAAAGTAGATATTTCGTTTTCTTTGAGATTTCCAAATACTTGAATGAATGTTTACAGTGCCTATTAATTCTTCTGGTGTGTATCCAGATATTTTTATTGAAGCGTCATTTACATCAACAATTTTTTGTTCATCAAAACTATTAAGTATAATTAAGTTAGGGCTATTTTTAAAAATTTTAAAGAATTTTTCTTCGCTCTCTTTTAATTTTATATTAATATTTTTTCTTTCTGTAATATCTTGTAAAACACCTCTTCTACCAATTATGATATTATTATCATCATAAATTGGTTGCACAACATTTCTAATCCAGACAGTTTTATTGTTGTTATTGATTAGTTTTAATTCTAAATCGTAAGGTGTTCCGTTTTTTTCGAGTTCTATATTTGCATTAGAAATTTTTATTTGAGATTCATTATCAAACTTTTTAAATATATCTTCTCTTTTAGGTATATTGTCTTTAACGTCGCTTTCATAAATTATATGAATATACTCAGACCAACTAACACTATCTGTAGTTTTTAAATACTCCCAGTATCCAATTTTGGCTAATTTACTAGCTTCATTTAACGAAGTTTCTTTATGCTCTAACAATTTTAATGAAGTCTCAATTTTATTTTTAGCTAAAATTCTTTGCGTAATATCTCTTGCCGAGGTAACAAAGTAACTTATTTTGTTATTATCGTAAATAGCTGAAGTTACAAATTCTAGCCATACATAATGACCAGATTTATGTTTAACTCTAAAAGTATATGCATTGTTATTATAATCCGTAATAAATAGCTTTTTACCTATAGTCTCTTTTAATTTTTCTAAATCTTTTTCATGTACATAATCAAAAATTTTTTTTCCAATAAAATATTTGCTTTCATAACCTAAAATTTTTTTTATTGAAGGGCTAACATATTCAAAAGAACTATCTATACTTTGTAAACATATTATATCATTAGAATTATCTGTTAATAATTTATACTTTTTTTCTACCTTTTTTTTGTCGTTTGTAGCCGTTTCAAATTTTTGTTTGTAGGTTAATGGTTGAAAAACATCTTTAATTTTAAAGAAAACAAGATCTTTGTCCGTAGTATCTAAAAACCTTAAGTATATGTAAAAAAGGAAACTAAAATAGGTTGCAAATATTCCTTTAGATACTAAACCTTTTGTAATTATAGGTAATAATTTATCCGATTTCCAAAAAGAAAATGTAGCATAAAAAATTGTGTCGAAGCTTACTACAATCAGCATTGTAATAAAAATTTGTAAGAATAAATACTTTGTTTTTTTTGAAATAAACTCGAATATTACAATCAATAATAGAGAATCTATTAGTAGTGCAATATTCGAAATAGTAGATATAAAAGGCGAATTTTTAAAAGGTTTCGCAGAGTTTATAATAGCGTTATCAATTAAAGGGTCTTCTATTCTCCAATTAAAAACTTGTAATAAAAGAGTAATTAATAAATTTACTATAAATAATGCGTAAATAACTTTTTTTGTTTCTTTAGCATCTTCTTTAATATAAATTATTAATAGAGCAAACAGAGTTACTGTAACAAATATGGATGAACCTTGAGATATTAAATGATTTGTTGGGTAATTTGTATTTATACTATTTGATAAAAAAATTTGTACAAATTGATATAAGCCTAAACAAGCATAAAGTACACTTAAACCTAGTTTTTTTCTTACTCTAAATAAAAGTAATATTATTAAAGCAACAAAAGAGCTTTGTATAAATAATGTCGAAAATTGATTAAAAGTCATAGCGAAAATTAATTAAAATTGATAGTAGGAGTATCAATTTTTAGGGGATTTTTTTTTAAATATACAAAAAATATGATTTTGAAAAAATAAAGTTAAAACTTTCTTAATTTTAAGAAGATGTAGGAATTAAAAATGTTACAGTAGTCCCTTTATTAATTTCTGATGAAATATCAAATTCTCCTTCAATGTTTTCAATTCTTTCTTTTACTGTAAATAATCCAAAACCAGAGCCATTGGTATTATGATTATTTTTTAAATGATTAATATTAAAACCTATACCGTTATCCTCAAAAACAATTGCAATACCGTTAAGGGTACTTGTGATGTTTAAAGTGTAAAATTTAGATTTAGAGTATTTTATAGAGTTGTTAACAACTTCTTGAATACTTCGATACAATAAAATAGATTTTGCATCATTCATTTTTACTGAATCTACAGTAGTGTTTATTTCAGATTTTATTTCATATGTTTTTTCAATATATTCGAACAACCAAAACAAAGCATCAATTATACCTAATTGATATAAAACGGGTGGAGAAAGTTCAAAAGTAATTTTTCTACTATTATCTAAAGCATCAGAAATATGTGTTTCTATAAAGTCTAAATCTTTAAAAAGTTTTTTATAATTCTCGTTATTCTTTAATTCCTTAATTTTCATTTTTGAGATTACTAAAGATTGACTTAAATGATCATGAATATTAGAAGCAATTTCTTTCTTTTGTTTTTCTTCTATTAAAGTAATTTCTGTAGTTAATTTTTTTAACGAATTTTGGTATTCTTGTATGTTTTGATTTGCAAGCATCCATGGTGTAATATCTCTTGCACTAGTAACAAAGTAGCTAATTTTATCTTCTTTAAATACAGGTGTAGATAAAAACTCTAACCAAATATAGTGACCATTTTTATGAAGTGCTCTAAAAGGAAAGGCTTGTGATTTAATGTTTTTAGATATATTCATAAAAGTATTTTTTAAAGCAGGCAAATCTTCTTTGTGAACTATATTATAAACCTTTTTGCCAATAAAATCTTCTTGTTTATAACCTAGAAGATTTTCTATTGAAGGGCTTATATATTTAAATGTGCTATCATATTCTTGTAAACAGATTAAATCGTTTGTATTATTTGCAAGTAATCTATATAATTCTTCTGCTTTTTCAATTTTGTCTCTATATTTCTTTTTTTCTGTAATATCTTGTGTTACGCCTCTTCGCCCAATTATTTCATTTTTTTCATTATATATTGGTTGAGCAACATTTCTTACCCAAACCGGTTTACTAGTTTTTTTATTATAAATTTTCATTTCAATATCAAATGGTAAACCATTACTGTTTAATTCTAGTATGGCGTTTTCAATAATTGATAAAGAGTCTTTATCTATTTGAGTTTCAAGTTCTGCTCTAGGTGGCACGGGTTTTGTTTTGTCTAAACCGAAAATATCATAAAGATATTCAGACCAATTAAAAGAATCTGTACTAATATTATAATCAAAATATCCTATTTTGGCTACTTTACTTGCTTCATCCATAGAAGCTTTATTTTTTTCTAATAATGTTAAAGAGTTTTCAATTTCTTTTTTTGATCTTTTTAATTCTAATCTCGTTAATTTAGACTCTGTAATATCTTGTAATACTCCACTTCTTCCTATAACTTCTTTGTCTTTATTGTAAATTAAATGAGCTATTACTCTAACCCATACTTCTTTATTTTTAAAATTAGTCATTTTAAGTTCTAGGTCATATGGTTTACCATCAGCGTCTAGTTTTTTAGTGGCGTTAATTAATTTTTCTAAAAATTCACCTTTATAAACGGCAATCATTTCTTCTCTAGACGGAATTTTCTTTTTTGGGTCTAAACCAAAAATTTTATAAACGTAATCAGACCAATAGAAAGAATTGGTTTCGAACAAAAATTCTGAATAACCAATTTTTGCAATTCGACTAGATTCTCTTAAAGAAAGTTCTTTTTTTTCTAGAAGTCTTAAAGATGTTTTTAACTCTTTTTTAGAGCTTTCTAGTTTATGCTGTATTTTTTTGTACTTGGTTATATCTTGTAGTACAACTTTACTACCTATTAATTCTTTATTTTTATTAAAAATAGGATGTACAATATTTCTAATCCAAAATTCTTCTCCATTCTTTTTATTTCCTTTTAGTTCAATATCGCTGGACTTACCTTTTGTGTTTATTTCTTTGATGGCCTTTTTTAATTTATTTTGAGATTTTGAATTAAAAAAGGTTAAAATTTCTTTTAAATCAGGAACACCTTCTTTGGGGTTTAAACCAAAAATTTTATAGGCATAGTTAGACCAACTATAAGTGTTTGTTTCTGAAATGTATTCTATAAAGGCTAGATCCCCAATTTTGCCTGCAATATTTAATGATTTTTCATTTTTCTCTAACAAGTTTAAAGAACTCTCTAATTTTAGTTTGGCAATTTTGCTGTAGGTGATATCTAGTAAAACACCTCTACGCCCGATTAAATTTTTATCAGAATTAAAAACAGGCTCTATAATTAAGCGTAACCAAATAATTTTATTTGTTTGATTTTTACCTTTAACTTCTATATTAAATGCTTTTCCTTCTTTTCTGAGATTTTCTATGTTCTTTATGATAGCTTGTTTAGAATTTTTTTCAAAATAATTTAAAAATGTTTCTTGAGAAGGTGGTGTTTTAGAGGGTTTTAAACCAAAAATATAAAATAAATAATCAGACCAAATATATGTTTTGGTAATTTCATTAAACTCTATAAACCCCATTTTACCAATTCTACTAGCTTCATTTAATGCTTTTTCTCTTTTTTGTAAAAGTAAAAGAGAGTTGTTAAGTTCATTTTTGGCTAGTATTCTATCAGTTATATCTCTAGCAGAGGTTACAGAAGAAGATATTTTTCCGTTTTCATAAATAGGAGAAGTTAGGTATTCAATCCAGATATAATAACCTTTTTGATGTTTTAATCTAAAGATTAGAGGCTTTCTATTTAAGTTATTAAAAAACTCTTTTTCAGATATTTTCTTTTGAAGATCTTTAAGATCATCTTTATGCACAATAGAGAAGATTTGTTTCCCTAAAAAATCTGATTGATTGTAACCTAAAACGGTTTTTATAGAAGGACTAACATATTTATAATTACCATTTAATTCTTGCAAACAAATAATGTCGTTAGAATTTTTTGTAAGCAAACGGTACATCTCATTTGCTTTTTTAATATCATCTACTGCTACTTCAAATTTTTGTTTATATGTAAGAGGTTTAAATACATCTTTTATTTTAAAATAAACTAAGTCTTTGTCTGTTTCATCTAAGAATCTTAAATAAAGATAAAAGACTAAACTATAGTAAATAGTAAAACTGTTTTTAGATATTAAACCAGAAATTAGTATATCAAATAAATTATCTGAATTAAAAAAAGTTATAAGAGTAAAAAATATAGTGTCAAATGTTAGCACTAATATCATTGTAATACTAATTTGCAAAAAAAGAAATTTTATTTTTCTAGAAATCGATTCGAAAATAAAAATTAAAAGTAATGCATCTAAAAACAATGCAATATTACCAACTATAAAAGAGGGAGTGTTTTTTAAGAAGTTTTCTGTAACGCTAAAGTAATTTTTTGAATTAAAATCGGTTAGGTTCCAAAAAAAAGTGACTACAATAAAATAAATTAAAACATTAACAATAAGTATTGTAGTAATAATTTTTCGAGCCTCTTTAGCATCTTCTTTTATATAAATTAATAATAGTGTAAAAAGAGAAATTGTTATAAATATAGAAGAGCCAGGAGTAATTAAAAATTCGTTAGCAAAATTTTGATATACACTATTTAGTATAAAAACCATAACTTGTACAAACTGAAACAAGCCAAGACAAGCGTATAAAACGCCTTTTCCAAGTTTTTTTCTAAATTTAAATAAAAAGAGTATTACAAAAGCAACTAGAGAGCCTTGTAAAAGTAAGATTAGGATAACATTATAATTCATAGCTTAAGATTGTAGAGGGGTTACTTAAGGATGGAAGGGGAGAAAACAATTTTACATAAATATAATTAAATTTAATTTTAAATTAGATAAAAGTATATTTTTTTTTTGTAATTATTTGTTTTTTAAGGTATTATATTTAAATTAGTCTTTTTAAAAAGAGCTATTTTTAAGAGAAATAGAATTTAAGTGAAGAGCTTAAAATAAAAAAACAGTTTAGAATATTCTAAACTGTTTTTTTATTTTAATTTGTAGCGAAGACGGGATTTGAACCCGTGACCTCAGGGTTATGAATCCTGCGCTCTAACCAACTGAGCTACCTCGCCATTGGTTTGCGGGTGCAAATATAGACACTTTTTACAAACCTGCAAGAAGTGTTTTGATTTTTTTTTAATTGAATTAATACCTATATTGTCCGCCTAACAAAACAAACAATGGATAAAGTAAAATTTGAATTAGAAATTCCAATTCACGCATCGCCAAATATGCTATATCAATATATATCTTCACCTTCTAGTTTACAAGAATGGTTTGCAGATAAAGTTAACTCTAGAGGTAAAGTATTTAGCTTTGTTTGGGAAGGTACAGAAGAATTAGCAAATCTAGTAACCAAAAAGGCAGGAGAAAGAATGCGTTGGAAGTGGCTTGAGAGCGAAGATGATGATAGTTATTTCGAAATTAGAATTCAAGTAGACCCATTAACAAAAGACGTTTCTTTAATAGTTACAGATTTTGCAGAAGATGAAGACGAAGTAGATGAGGCTAAACAGCTTTGGGAAAATCAAATAGAAGAACTTAGGCATACAATTGGTGCTTAATTAGATAAATTTAAACATAAAAAACCAGCATTTATTGCTGGTTTTTTATGTTTATAATACTAAGATTTGTAGTATTTTTGCAGTTCTTAAAATTTAAAGGATGATTAATTTAAACGGTGAGTTATTATTTAAAGAAAATATAAACCTTTCTAAAGATAATAGAGGATTTAAATACGGAGACGCTATTTTTGAAACAATTAAAGTTGTAAACAAAAAAGTTGTTTTTTGGGAAGATCATTATTTTAGATTGATGGCTTCGATGAGAATGTTGCGTATGAAAATTCCGATGGAGTTTACGTTAGAGTTTTTAGAAAAGGAAATTTTAAAAACTATTGCAGTTCTAGATGATGCGCCATCTTTTAGAGTCCGTTTAAATGTTTACAGAAAAGATGGTGGTTTATATACACCAAAAACAAATAAAGTTGATTATTTAATAGAAGCTAGCGAGAATACTTATGTTTTTAAAAACGAGTATCAAGTTGATGTTTTTAAAGATTTTTATAATTATTCTGGTTTGTTGTCTACAGTAAAAACAAATAATAGAATGATAAATACTTTAGCGAGTATTTATGCCAATGAAAATGATTTAGATAGTTGTGTTCTATTAAATGAAAGAAAAGGAGTAGTAGAGGTTACAAACGGAAATATTTTTGTAGTAAAAGGAAATATTGTTAAAACACCTGCTTTAACAGAAGGATGTATTAAGGGTATTGTTAGAGGTAAGATAATAGAAATCTTAACCAAAAATAAAGATTTTACTATTGAAGAAACTACAATTTCTCCGTTTGAGATTCAAAAAGCAGACGAAGTTTTTATTACCAACGCAATTATTGGTGTGCAAGCAATAACTAAGTACAAGAAAAAAACATTTACAAGTAATTTGGCTGTTAAATTACAAGCCAATTTAAATGTTTTACAAATTGCAGGAAATTAATTTAAATTAAAATCGTTGGGTGCATTTGCCCAAAGTTTATAATTGCCTCCTTTTTCGAGTAATTTATTTTTCCAAAGGCTTTCTTCGTCATTAGAAAAAATGTTTTCGAAATTGTTTTCTGTAACAAACCAAGAATTTCCAGATAATTCATCTTCTAATTGGTCTTTATCCCAACCAGAATAGCCTAAAAAGAAACGAATATCAGATTCATCTAATAAACCATTGTTAAGAAGGTCTTTTAGTTGTTTAAAATCTCCGCCCCAAAAAACACCATTAGCAACTTCTATGCTGTTATCTAATAATTGGGGTATTCTATGTACAAAATATAAATTATCCTGCTCTACAGGGCCACCTTGATATATGATAAAATCGCAATCTATTTCTGGTAACAAATCTTTAATACAATATTCTAGAGGCTTATTTAAAATAAAACCTACAGAATTATTATCTGTATGTTCAGTTAATAGAACAATTGCTCTGTTAAATGAATTGTCGTTTAAGATAGATGGTTCTGCAACCAAAAGTCTACCTTTTTTTGGGAGGAGTTTAGACATTCAATTTTTTTATTAAATATAGGTAAATTTTTAACAAAAAAAAACTCTCTAAAAAAGAGAGTTTTTAATTTTTTATTTAAAACTGTAAAAATTAGTTTACAGCATCGCTTAATCCAGCTCCAGCTTTAAATTTAGCTACGTTTTTAGCAGCAATTTCAATAGTCTTTCCAGTTTGAGGATTTCTACCAGTTCTTGCAGCTCTATTAGAAACAGAAAAAGTTCCGAAACCAACTAAAGCAACTTTATCTCCCTTTTTTAAAGAAGAAGTTACGTTATCTGTAAAAGACTCTAAAGCTGCTTTAGCTGCTACTTTAGAAATTCCTGCGTCTGCAGCCATTGCATCGATTAAATCTGATTTGTTCATAATGAATTGATTTTAAAATTATTTTTATTATACTTTTTGCTTAATAGCTTAACAAATATAGACGGATTGTGGGTTTACGCAAATGTGAAGGCCCAAAAAAGGGCATTTTGTTAATAAATGCAGGTTAATTGTTAATAAAGCGTGCTTTGAAAATCAAAAAACTCTACAAACCGCATCAATAAAGGCTTTACATCATTTTTGCATCCGAAGAAAAACCAAAGCCGTTTAATAAGCTTTTTGTATCCATTTTTTTCTTACCAGAAAGTTTTATTTCATTAATAATAATGTAGCCACCATTTACTGCTATTTTTAATTCTTTTTTGGTAGTTATAATAGCACCATAATCTAAAGAGTGTGATTCTATTTGTTTACTTATGTCATAAATTTTAGCAGAAATTTCTTCGTCATTATTATATATTAATGTCCAAGCTGCCGGAAAAGGGTTTAAACCTCTTATTTTATTATAGACGTTATCTAAAGAATCAGTCCAATCTATTTTAGTGTTTTTAGGGTTTAATTTTGGTGCAGATTTTTCTTCTAAATCGGGTTGTTTTGTAGTAACTACATTTCCTTTTGCAATATAATCTACTGTTTTAGAAACCAAGCTTGCGCCTATATGCATTAATTTGTCATGCAAACTGCCTACTGTTTCTGTTTCTTGTACAGCAACTTCTTCTTGTAAAATTATTTCTCCGGTATCAATTTTATCATCAATAAAAAAAGTAGTAACCCCTGTTTTTGTTTCCCCGTTAATAATAGACCAATGTATTGGTGCAGCTCCTCTGTATTCAGGTAATAAAGAAGCGTGTAAATTAAAGGTACCTAATTCTGGCATTTGCCATACTACTTTGGGTAACATTCTAAATGCGACAACAATTTGTAAGTTGGCATTTAAAGATTTTAATTCAGCTAAAAAATCTTCGTTTTTTAAATTTGTTGGTTGTAATATTTTAAGGTCTTTAGATTTTGCATACTTTTTTACTGCAGACTCATTTATTTTTCTTCCTCTACCGGCTGGTTTATCTGGTGCAGTAATAACACCTGCAATTGTATAGTTGTTTTCTACTAAATGTTTTAAAATGGCTACGGCAAAGTCTGGCGTTCCCATAAAAACGATACGCATATCTTTCATATTTATATTTTTAGTTGAAATTTATTTAGATTGTTTAAGATTAGTTTATCTTCTGAAAGAAGTGTTTGCAAATGTATTAAAATGTCTTTCTCTTTAGCATTTAAAAAATTACAAATTTCTTTTGAAGATAATTCTTTGTTGAGGTTTAGAAGAGCTAAAATTTCTTCGGATAGGTTTTTTGATTGATTTTTTTTATGCGCTATGCAAACATCACAAATACCACAATTTTCTTGTTTAGTTTCGTCAAAATATGCTAAAAGTTGTTTGCTTCTGCAAATTTGATTGTTCTTTATAAATGAGATGAATCGTTTAGCTTTTTCTTGTTTTAGAAATAGAAATTGTTTTATTTCTTTAGAAAATCTATTGATGGTTTTGTCATCTTCTCTTGGCATTAAAAAACTTAAAGCAGCATTATCATTAGATTGATTGTATACAAGTAACTGTTGCTGCTCTAAAAGTTCTAAATTCTGAATAACTTTGTTAGAAGTTATACCTGCTTTTTTAGCAATGTAGAATTCGTTTATTTTTATTTCATCTTCAAACAAACCACCGTAAGTTCTTAAAAGCACATTTATAAAGTTTTTTAAAGAGTTATTATTGTTAGAAAAATTTAATATAGAATAATGCGATGCTGTTACTTTTAAAGTAGATTTTTTATTGAAACTACTATTGAGTTCTATAATACCATAATTAACCAATAATTTTAAAATAGCATCTGTTTTAAGAATTTGCAATTTGTATTTTTTGCAGAACTCATAAAAATTAAAGGCATAAACTTCTTCTGAAATTTCGCCTAATGCGATTCTAAATTGCTGATATAACTTTTTATGAACCTCTTTGATTTCATTTATTGAGGGTATTGAATTTTCTATTTGTTTTTGATGTAAATAAATATCATGCTCATTATATAATAAAACACCAAATGATTTTTTTTCGTCTCTACCAGCTCTACCTGTTTCTTGCACATAGTTTTCTAGGCTATTTGGTAAATTATAATGAATAACTAAACCAACATTGGGTTTATCTATGCCCATACCAAAAGCATTGGTTGCTACAATTATTGGGGTTTTCTCTAACATCCAATTATTAAAAGCCGTTTCTTTATCTAAAAAAGATAAACCCGCGTGATAAAATGTACTTTTAAAGTTATTAGCATTTAAAAAATTAGAAATTTCTTCGGTTTTTTTTCTAGAATTTACATAAACGATAGCAGGGGTTTTGGTTTTTTTAAAAATACTAGTTAGCCTTTCTAATTTATCTTCAATTTTAAAAACTTGATATGCTAAGTTTTCTCTAAAAAAAGACTTTTTAAATAGTAAAGTATTCTTTAATTCTAAATTGCTTTCAATGTCTAATAAAACTTTTTTATTGGCTGTTGCTGTTAACGCAATAAAACCAACTTCTGGTAAAATTTCTTTTAATACTTTAATATTTCTGTAAGAAGGCCTAAAATCATGTCCCCATTCCGAAATGCAATGCGCTTCGTCAATTGCAACCAAGTTTACGTTTAGTTCTTTAATTTTTTGCTGAATTAAAGAAGATTGTAACCTTTCTGGTGATATGTATAAAAACTTAACCTTACCAAATTTAATTTTATCAAATAATGTTACAATTTCACCTTGCTGACTACCAGAAGGAATTGTAATTGCTTTTATATTTTTTTGCTTTAAGTTTTCTACTTGATCTTGCATTAAAGCAATTAAAGGAGAAACTACAATACAAACACCTTCTTTAATTAATGCGGGTACTTGAAAACAAATAGATTTTCCGCCACCGGTTGGCAACAATGCAATGCTGTCTTTATTGTTTAAGACTGCAGAAATAATTTCTTTTTGAGGAGCTCTAAAGGAGGTAAATCCCCAATATTTTTTTAATATATTTTCTGGTGATAACATCATTCGCTTGTTAGCGAATTTAAAATGAAATTTGTGCGTTCTTCTATAGAACCAAAAGGCACATTTATTAAATTATAACCTAAATCTGAGTAGGCTTTTACCAAAAACTTATCAATTTTAACAGATTCTACAAAAGATTCATAACGTTCGTTGTCTGTGGTGTGTATTTCTTCCCAAGGCGAAAAATGAAATATTTTGGTGTATTCATATTTTTTACACTTTTCTAGAAAGTAATCTGGATATTCTGTTTTAAAATAATCCATGTAGGCGTGTACATCCGGAATTCCTCTATCAAAAAAAACAATTTCTTTGTCTAATTTTGTTGCTTTTTGGTATTGATTTTCTCTACCTTCTAAAAGCATTTTACTAAATAATAAAGGTTCTGTTAAAAAAAGTTGATCGATACCTTCTTCTTTAGCCTTTAAAGTTACCTCTCTAGAAACTTCGGGCATACAATAATATCCCTTTTTAATAAGTTCATTTATAATAGTAGTTTTACCAGTTCCTGGTCCGCCAATAAGAACAATTTTTTGCTGCATCGCACAAAAATAAATCATTCCGTTTATAAAATTAAATTTTAATGTAATTTTGTGTCTTGCAATTTGCAAATAGTTTAGAAATATTTTAACAATTATTATGAGTAATAAAAACGAATTTTATAGCAAGTTAAAAGTTCAATTAGATGATACCACCAAGTTTCCTGCAGATTATCTATATAAATTTATTGTACCAAGTACAGAAAATCAAGTAGCAGAAGTAGCGGCTATTTTTAATGATACAGGTGCGGTTATAAATACTAAAAAATCTAAAACAGGTAAATATGTTAGTGTTTCTATTGTTTTAAAAGTTAAATCTTCTGATGAAGTAATAGCATATTATAAAAAAGCAGAGAGTATAAAAGGTATTATATCATTATAAAATAGTCTTATGAAAGGTAAATTTTTATCAATTTGTATATTGTTTTTAGCTATTAGTGTTTATTCGCAAGATTCTAAAACATTAATAACAATTAATAAAGAAAAAATTTCTGTAGCAGATTTTAAACGTGTTTACGAAAAGAATTTAGATGCAATAGATAATGAAGAAGCTAAAGATATACACAAAAATTTAGATTTATACATTAACTATTTATTAAAGGTTAAAGAAGCTTATAAAATTAAGTTGGATACTTTACCTTCTTATAAAAGAGAAATAGCTACTTATAAAAATCAATTAGCAGCACCATATTTACAAGACACTACTTTTATTGCAGATTTAGTTAAAGAAATTTATTTTAGGACAAAAAATGAAGTAAAAGCAAAGCATATTTTAATTAGAACTTCTAAAGATGCAATGCCAAAAGATACTTTAATTGCTTACAATAAAATTCTTGGTATTAGAAACAGAATTGTAAAAGGAGAAAGTTTTGAAAAATTAGCTGTAGAAACATCCGAAGATAGATCTGCAAAAGGAGACGCGAAAAAGGGGATTCCTGGTAATAAAGGTAATTTAGGTTATTTTAAAGCCTTTCAAATGGTTACTTCATTTGAAGATGTTGCATTTACAACAAAAGTTGGTAAGGTTTCGATGCCTTTTAGGACTCAGTATGGTTATCATATTTTAAAAGTTGATGATTTAAGACCTTCAAAAGGAGAAATTGAAGCGGCGCATATTTTAATAAAAGATACTACAAATGCTAGTAAAGTTAAAATTGATAAGGTTTACAAAAGACTTCTAAATAATGAGTCTTTTGAAAAGTTGGCAAATTTATTTTCTGACGATATCGGTTCTAAGGCAAGAGGAGGAAAGTTAAATAAATTTGGTACTGGTAGAATGGTAAAAGAATTTGAAGATGCGGCATTTTCTTTGCAAAATATTGGCGATTATTCAAAACCTTTTAAAACTCGTTTTGGTTGGCATATTGTAAAACTTTTAAGAAAGCACCCTATTAAATCATTTGCTGAAATGGAAAAAGAACTTCGTAAAAAAATTAAAAGAAGTTCTCGTATGCAAATGTCAGAAAAAGCAATTATAAATAAGCTAAAATCAACTTATAATATTATAGAATTTGAAAGCGCAAAACAAATTCTTAATCAAAAAAATATTAGATCAATTTCTAAAGATTCTTTGCAAAACATTATTTTAAGCATCAATAATAAACAAATTACACAAGAAGAATTTGTAAACTATACAAGAAATAGAAGACATAAACCTATTTTTGTGTTGTTTGAGATGTTTAAAGACAAAGAAATTTTAGCATACTACAAAGAAAACTTGGTTAATACAGAGCCAGAATATGCGTATACTTTAAAAGAATACGAAGACGGGTTGTTGTTGTTTGAGTTGATGCAGCAAAAAATTTGGATGAAATCTTCTAAAGATTCTTTGGGATTAAAATCTTATTTTAATAATAATAAAGCCAAGTATAATTCTCAAGAATTAAAATCGGTGAAAGGTGAAGTAATGAATGATTATCAAAATTATTTAGAAGAAAAATGGATTGCAGATTTAAGAGAAAAAAATAAAATAAAGGTTCATAAAAAACAGTTAAAGAAACTAATAAACTATTATAAAGATTAGAATGAGAATTGTACTTTTTATTTATTGCGCTTTTTTATTAACCTCTTGTCAGTATTTCGATATGCAAGAAAAAGAAGAGCATTCTTCTGAAATTGTAGCCATTGTTAATACAGAAAAGTTATTTAAAGAAGATTTAAAAGATCTTTTGCCAAGAAACATTTCTAGAGAAGACAGTTTAATTTTGGTTAAAAGTTTAATACAAGATTGGGCAGTAAAAAAGTTGTTTTTAAAAGCTGCAGAAAATAATTATTCATCAGAATCTTTAGAAAATATTAATAAGTTGGTGCAAGACTATAAAGAAAGCTTATTAATAAATAATTACAAAGAAGATTTAATTAAACAGAAGTTAGATACTTTAGTAACCGAAGAAGAGATAGAAGAATATTATTTAGCTAATAATGAAAACTTTAAATTGAACGAGGTTTTAGTAAAGTCTAAATATTTAAATTTTGATAATAACTTAAAAGATCAAAAAGATATTATAGAATTGTTTAAATCTGATGACATTGAAGATGCCGAAGCGTTAGAAAGACAGCAATTAAGCTTTAAAATGTATCAACTAAACGACTCTGTTTGGACCGAATTGGATAAGATTTTGTTAAAACTACCATTTTCTAAAGAAAATCTGTTAAAAAAATCAAAATTCATTCAGAAACAAGATTCATTAGGTTTATATTTGGTGGCTATAAAAGACGTATTAAATAGAAATGATATAGCGCCTTTAAGCTATATTAAGCCAACAATAAAAGAAATGATTTTACATAAGCGTAAAATCGAATTAATAAGAGAGATTGAAAAACTAATAGTAAAAGATGCCACAAAAAACAATAATTTCAAAATATACTAAAATATTTATCACAGCTGTATTATTTGCAGTAACATCATTACAAGTAAATGCACAGAAAGTTAAAATTGACGGTGTAGCAGTAGTAATTGGTAAAAATATTGTTTTAGATTCTGATATTGCTAAGTTTAAGCAAGAAGTAGAATTTAAAAGTGAAGGGAAAATTAAAATTTCTGATTGTGAAATGCTTGAAGAGTTAATGCAACAAAAACTACTTTCTCATCATGCCGTTATAGATAGTATTACTGTTACAGATGCAGAAGTTAACTCTAAAGTAGATAGAAGTATACAGTTTTTTGCGCAAGAATATGGTTCTATAGATAAAGCAATTGCAGCTTACGGTTTTAACGATTTAGACGATTTAAAAAGTGAACTTTATAATGTTCAGAAAGAAAATGCTTTAGTAGAGAGAGAACAACAAAAAATTACAGAAAAAGTAGATGTTACGCCAGAAGAGGTGCGCTTATATTTTAACGGATTAAAAGAAAAAGGAGAATTACCAGAATTTACTGCAGAAATAGAATTGGCTCAAATAGTATTAAATGCAGAACCTACAGAAGAAGAAAACAACAAAGTAATTGCTCAATTAAACCAACTAAGAGATGAAATTTTAAATGGTGCTAGTTTTAGAATGAAAGCAATTATTAATTCTAAAGATCCTGGTGTTACACAAGACGGAGGAAGAATTCAGGTTACTAAAGAAGCTAACTTAATTAAAGAATTTAAAGAAGTTTCTTTTTCATTAGAAAAAAATGAAATTTCAGAACCATTTAAAACCCTTTTTGGTTATCACATTATTCAGGTTCATGAAATTAAAGGGAATACAAGAGTAGTTTCTCATATTTTATTACAACCAGAAATACCAGAATCTAGGTTAACAGAAACTAGATTAAAAGTAGAAGAAATTAAAAACGATATTAAAGCAGGTAAATTAACTTTTGAAGAAGCTGTAAAAAAGTTTTCTGATGATAAAGATTCTAAAAACAACGGAGGAGTAATTATTAATGGTTATACAGGCGAAACTAAATTCGATTTAACAAGAATGGATCCTGCTATGTATGCAAGAGTTAACGATTTAAAGAAAGGTGAGTTTACAGATGTTTTTTACGATGAAGCTAGAGGAGGAGAGAAAATGTATAAGTTTATCTTGATGAAAGATAGAACAGATACACATACAGCAGACCTAGTAGATGATTATGTGAAAATACAAGCACTTGCTTTAAAGAAAAAGAAAGAAGAGGTAATAGAGAAATGGTCTAATGATAAAATTAAAGACACGTATATTAAATTATCATCAGATTACAAGAGTTGTACTTTTAATAAAAATTGGAAAAAAGAAACAGGTAAATAATGTCAGACGTTAAAGCGGTAAATAACCTAGTACAAAAATTTGAAACTTTAAAAAAAGAAATTGGTAAAGTAATTATCGGTCAAAAAGAAGCAGTAGATTTTACACTATTGTCTGTTTTTTGTGGAGGTCATTCTTTATTAATTGGTGTGCCCGGTTTAGCAAAAACATTATTAGTAAATACTGTTTCTGATGCTTTAGGTTTAAATTTTAAAAGAATACAGTTTACGCCAGATTTAATGCCTTCGGATATTTTGGGAAGTGAAATTCTAGATGAAAATAGACAGTTTAAATTTATAAAAGGGCCAATATTTTCTAATATTATTTTAGCAGATGAGATCAATAGAACTCCGCCTAAAACACAAGCAGCATTGTTAGAAGCAATGCAAGAACGTTCTGTAACTGTTTCTGGTACGCATTATAAATTAGATTTACCGTTTTTTGTTTTAGCAACTCAAAACCCAATAGAACAAGAAGGAACTTACCCTTTACCAGAAGCGCAGTTAGATAGGTTTATGTTTTCTATCAACTTAGAATATCCAAGTTTTGAGGAAGAGGTACAAGTTGTGAAAAGTACAACTAGTAACCTAAAAGAAACTATCAACGCTATTTTTACTGGAGATGAAATTGTTCAAATTCAGAAATTAATTAGAAAAATACCTGTTGCAGATAATGTGATAGAGTATGCGGTTGGTTTGGTTGGTAAAACAAGACCAAAGGCTGCTGCAGCTACAGAAATGGTAAAAAGCTATTTAGATTGGGGTGCAGGACCAAGAGCTTCTCAAAACTTAATTTTAGCAGCTAAAGCTCACGCTGCAGTTAATGGTAAATATTCACCAGACATTGAAGATGTAAAAGCAGTTGCAATTCCTATTTTATCGCACAGAATTGTTAAGAACTATAAAGCAGAAGCTGAGGGTGTTTCTATTGCCGATATTATCAACTCTTTATTGTAATATTATTCTTCTTCATCTTCTTTAGCAGGATTTTCAAAAAAGCTAAAGACGTTACCGCCATATCTTTTATCATAGCTATGCTTTGCGTGTTTTGATAAATCTGTATGTTTAGAATGTTCTACAATTAAAACTCCGTCTTCATTTAAAATACCTCTTTCAAAAACTAAATCTACAATTTTTAAAAATTGATCCTCTTCAAAGTCATAAGGAGGATCAGCAAAAACAACATCAGAATTTAAATTTGTTTTTTCTAAGAATTTATAGACATCACTTTTATAGGTGTTAATATCTAAATCTAAGGCTTTAGCAGTAGAATTTATAAACTTTATACATCCAAAGTGCGCATCTATTGCATAAATAGTTTTAGTGCCCCTAGAAGCAAATTCATAACTAATATTTCCTGTGCCGGCAAATAAATCTATAACAGAAATAGCATCGAAATAATACGTGTTATTTAAGATGTTAAATAAAGATTCTTTAGCCATATCTGTTGTTGGTCTAACAGGTAGGTTTTTTGGCGCTGATAAGCGTCTTGATTTTAATTTACCAGAAATAATTCTCATGAGCCTAAAAGTATATAATTTGAGTGTTTAGGAATTTTTAATTCATTAAAAATAGCTTTTTCACTTTCTAAAAAGTAAATGTTTTTAATGTATTTGTAGGTTAATTTATAAATAGCAGTATCTAATGTTATGTTTCCTGTAAAATATAGAGGAAACTCTAAGGTGTCTAAATTTAGCTGTTCTGCAACAAAAAGGATGTAATAGATAAAATCTTCTTTAGAATTGTAAGAAAATGTATTAGAAAGAAGTAACTTTTTATTAGCGATGACAACAATATCTAATGTTGTTTTACCAACATTTACATACATTGTTTTCTTATCAGATTTAGTAGCTTTTAGTAACTTTTCTATTAAAACCGTACTATGATGTTTGTATTCGAATTCGCCAAAATTTTGAAACAAATAATTGTTAATATTTACATATGGGACATAAACGTTTTTAGTTTTAAGTACATCGATGCTATCAAAACTAATAAAATCTGTAATTAGCGTTTTTATATTGTAATTTAAATAAGTAGCTAATTCTTTTTCATCAAAAAATTGATTAGGCACTATGGTTGATAAATTATTCTGATGAATAACAGTTACCGAAATGAAATCATTTTGAAGTTGTGTATCATTTTTAAATATTTCTTCAATTTTAAGAAGTAAATTTTCGGGTGTGTTTAATGATTCTTCAAACTCATATTCATAAAAATAGATTTCTTTATTTGAACTATTATTATATATACAAAAAGAAAATCCATCCAAATTAAATTGGATGGATAATCTATTATCTTTTAATGGTTTCAAAGAAATACTACTATTCTTTTTTATCACTTTTTTTATCATATGATGGAGGCCAGTTACCAGCTGTAGTTACTTCATCCAAAGAACCAACAGAAACATATTCTCCTTTAATTTGATCAGCAGCAATTACTTCTAATTCTTGCTTAACTAAAGATTCGTTCATACCTTCTAATAAAGCCTTTTTTGGTGTTTTCGCCATAAAAGTTGGTACAACTAAACCTTGTACTTTTTCTACAGTTCCTACTTCTAATTCAAACTCAGTTCCTTTTAAACCTGGTACGCTAAACATTGTTTTATAATCTCTGTCTTTAAAGTACTTTAATACTGGTTCATAACCAATTGTATCTGTAACTCTTCTTTCTACTTCATCTGTAATACCACCACCTTTGTTAACAGTCTCTACAATTGTTTTTGTATTTGTTAAAGCTAATTTAGCAGTATCTATAAATTTAATTAAAGCGTTTTTATCTTTTGTATAATTACCGTTTGCTTCGTAATATTTTACTTCTGCATCTCTAATCATTTTTAGATTATCTACAACTTTAGCATATCTTGTAATCTTATTCTTGTTAAAGTTAATTGGCTCCATAATACCGTTGTATATTTTAAAGCCTAAATATACTGCTAAGAATAAAAGTAAAATAGATGGAATCCATCTTAACTTTAGAGGTAAATATTTAACTATAACAATAGCTATAATTACTGCAGCTAAAACCGCAGCTAAAATCATTCCTAATAATCCCATTTTTAATGTTTTTTTTTAATAGTCCTATCGCAAATCTACAATTTTTTTTCAATGATAAAAATTTTTATTTATAAATCGACGTATCTTTGTTATTTTAATTAATATATGATAGAATTACCTGCAGATTTTAACAGAGAATTGTTAAAGAAATTCCCACATCAACCAACAATAAAACAAAAAGAACTTTTAAATCTACTTAGTAATTTTATTTTTAATAAAGACAAAAATGCTCTTTTTTTACTAAAAGGATATGCAGGTACAGGTAAGACTACTACCATTGGTACTTTTGTTAACTCTTTATGGACAGCGGGCAAAAAAGCAGTTTTACTTGCGCCAACAGGTAGAGCAGCTAAGGTTATTTCTCTATATTCTAAGAAACCTGCTTTTACAATTCATAAAAAAATATATTTTCCTAAAAAACAATCTAATGGCTCTGTAGCCTTTGTTTTGCAACCTAATAAACATAAGCATACTATTTTTATTGTTGATGAAGCTTCGATGATTCCAGATAGTAGACAAAATCAGAAATTATTTGATACAAGTTCACTTTTAGACGATTTAATATCTTATGTATATTCTGGTGATAATTGTAAACTGATTTTTATTGGTGATACCGCACAATTACCTCCGGTAAAATTAGACGTTTCACCTGCTTTAGAACAAGATACTTTAACCTATGATTTTGACAAGCAAGTAACAGAAATAGAGTTAGATGAGGTAATGCGTCAACACGAAAATTCTGGGATTTTAGCAAACGCAACCTCTTTAAGGTTATTGTTAAGAAATGAAGGTGATAATTTTCAGTTTGATTTAGATTTTGTAGACATAAAAAGGTTAGAAGATGGTTATGATATAGAAGACGCCATTGTTACTTCTTATGAAAGCAGCGGAGTAGAAGATACTGCTTTTATAGTGCGATCTAATAAAAGAGCTAACCAATACAACCAACAAATTAGATATAATATTAGAGGGCAAGAGAACGAAATTTCTGCCGGAGATTATATCATGATTGTTAAGAATAATTATTATTGGTTACCAGATTCTTCTAAAGCAGGTTTTATCGCAAACGGAGATATTTGTGAAGTTTTAAAAATCTTTTCTATTAAAGAATTATACGGTTTTAAGTTTGCAGAAGTAGAAATTAGAATGATTGATTATCCTGATATGCATCCTTTTGAAACTGTATTGTTGTTAGATACGCTAACAAGTGAAAGTCCGTCTTTAACTTACGATGAATCTAATAAATTGTATCAGGCGGTTTTAGAGGATTATGCCCATGAAAAATCGAAATACAAACAATTTATGTCTGTAAAAAAGAATAAATATTTTAATGCGCTACAAGTTAAGTTTTCTTATGCGATGACATGTCATAAGTCTCAAGGAGGTCAATGGAAAACTGTATTTATAGAACAACCTTATTTACCAGACGGAGTTTCTAAAGAATATTTTAGATGGCTTTATACTGCAATAACTAGAGCGCAGGAAAAATTATATCTTATCGGTTTTAAAGATGAATTTTTTATTGAATAATTAATTACCTAATCAGGTAATTGATGTTTATAGAACCGTATTTGTGGCCATTATCAAATTTTAATCCTTTAGATTTATTTGTATTATAATTAAAAGTATATCCAAAATTAAGTCTGTTTACAGTAAACTTAAAACCAGCTTGAATATGAAAAATTAAAGATTCAAGTTCGTTTGTAATTTCACTACCTTTATTTAAAAAACTTCCTTGTAATGTTGCATCATAAATAGCATATCTTATGGTTGGTTTAATAAAAATAAAAGCTTCAGATTCTCTGTAGTAAGAATTATTTTTGTTATTGATATTTGTATTAAAAGCAATAGAATTTGCAAAACTTTGTAACGGTTTAAAACCTATTCTTGTATAGAGCCCTGTAGAAATATTTGTATACACTGTACCTAACTTTGCAGAATTAACCCAAGTTAAATCTAAATGATTACTTTTATTTTTAGTGATAAATCTATTATAATCAGTATCAAAATTTATACCTAGAGCACTCTTAATCTGATATTTCCAACCTTCTGCCTTTTTGAATCCGTATATGTTATGTATAAAATTTTGCATTTCCATAGCGTAAGCATTAGGCCCAATAACGCCTAACTGAATGGTAGTTTTAAAATTTTGTTTGTTTTTGTACACTCTATTTATACTAAATGCACCAAATAAATAACCCGCAAAAGGCCTATCGTGTTCATTAATATTTTCTGTATTTGCCTTAGCAGGTGTAAACATTTCGTGACCAACTTGCCATTCTAGAATTTTTTTATCTAAAGAATTATCCATCTTTTTAGCGAGGTATTTAAAAGATAGGAACATACCATTTGTGTAATATCTATCGTCGTAAGTAGATGTGTATAAATCGTTATCTGTAATAAAACTAATTTCTTTAGAAAATTTCTCTTGTGATAAGGCAATCAAAGAGCTAAATAAGAAGATAAACAGTACTTTCTTTTTCATAAAAACAAATATAGAATAACTTGTTTAAATTCATATTTATTTAACTTTATTTAGAAAAAAAAGTAATATTTTTAATTTTCGAAAAATTATATATGAGTACAAGCAAAAATTTTACTTCAGAAGACTTTGAAAACCTTAAAAGTAACGAAGACCTTTTAGAACTTATTAAAGAAAAAAGTAGTTTATATAAAAAAGTACTTAAAACTCATGTTTACACAGAAGAGCTACGTCTTTTACAAATAGAATTGGTAAAATTACAACGTTGGATTTCTAAGGAAAACAAGCGTGTTGCAATTATTTTTGAAGGTAGAGATGCTGCAGGAAAAGGTGGTAATATTAGAAGATTTATGGAGCATTTAAATCCTAGGTCTAGTAGGTTAGTTGCTTTAAACAAACCAACGGAAGTAGAAAAAGGGCAATGGTATTTTCAAAGATATATTAAAGAGTTACCAAATCCTGGTGAAATAGTTTTTTTTGATAGAAGTTGGTATAATAGAGCTGTTGTAGAACCTGTAATGGGTTTTTGTACAGATAAGCAATACAAAGAATTTTTAGTTCAGGTGCCAGAGTTTGAGCATATGATGTATGAAGATGGAGTAATTATTATAAAATTTTGGTTGTCGATTACAAAAGATGAACAGCTTAAAAGATTTGAAGAACGAAAAGAAAACCCTCTAAAAAGATGGAAATTTAGCCCAGTAGATAAACAAGGACAAGCTTTATGGGATAAATACACACATTACAAGTCGGAAATGTTTTCTAAAACGCATACAGCATATAGCCCTTGGATGATGATTAAAACCAACGACAAGCAAGTGGCAAGATTAGAAGCCATAAGACATGTGATATCTCAGTTCGATTATGAAGGAAAAACTTCAAAAATATCTTTAACTCCAGACCCAAATGTTGTAATGCGCTATTACAGGTCTAATACCAATATAGATTAAGACTATGGATAAGAAACTTACACAAAAGCAATTAAATAAGTTAACAACTAAAAAAGGGTTGTTAGCTCTTTTATCTAAAGATCCACTTAGTACAGAGAAAAGTTTACGCTATGTAGATTATCAGAAAAAGTTAAAAAAATTACAGGTAGAATTAATTCGGTTACAAACGTGGGCAATTAATAACAACGAACGAATTATTATTGTTTTTCAAGGTAGAGATGCAGCGGGTAAAGGTGGTGCCATTCGAAGATTAACAGAACGAATAAACCCAAGACACATGAGAATTGTGGCTTTACCAAAACCAACAGAAGACGAAAAAACTCAATGGTATTTTCAGCGTTATGTAGAGCAATTGCCAAAAGCAGGTGAAATAGTTTTTTTTGATAGAAGTTGGTATAATAGAGCAGTTGTAGAACCTGTAAACGGATTTTGTACAGCAGAAGAATACGAGATTTTTATGAATCAGGTAAATGATTTTGAAAAAATGATTTTAGAATCAGGAATTCATTTGGTTAAAATTTATATGTCTATTTCTAAAAAAGAACAAGCTAAACGATTTGCCGATATTAAAAGCAATCCTTTAAAACAATGGAAAATGACCAAGTTAGATGAGAAAGCTCAACTATTATGGGATCAATATACAGTTTATAAAAAAGCGATGTTTCAAAGAACCAATACAGCAATTTCTCCGTGGAAAGTTATTAGAGCAAATAGAAAAACAGAAGCGAGAATTAATGTTATAAATCACGTTCTTAACAGCATACCTTATGATAAAGATTTAGAAATTTAAAGACTAATTTTTTTTATAGCATTAAATAGATAATACACTTCTGCAGCAATTTCTTCGTTGGTTTCTAAATATGTTTTAGTTTGTTCAGATGTTCCGTCAGAAAACTTAGGATCTACAAAAGGTAAATGAAACCTTTTTATTGCAGTTGGTATAAACGGACAATTTTTATCCGCATCATTACAAGTCGTAATAACAAAGTAAGGTTCTTTATTAATTTCGTGATCGTAACGTTTAGAAAAGCCTAATATCGATTTTTTACAACCAAGGAAAGAGATTAAATATTTCGGATTTTGATGAGAGAAATCTTTTACGTTAAAATCGAAACCAGCAGATTGTAGTGTTTTTACAGTGTTCCTGTTAAAAGAAGTAACTTCTGTTCCACCAGAAAAAGCATTAATATTTAATTTAAAATAATTAGAAGCATAATAAGACCAAACTTGTGCTATTTGACTTCTTCTAGAATTGTGAGTGCAAATAAAATTGATATTTGCAGCACCATTATCAAGATAAAATTTTGCAATTTTTTCAGAAATTTTAGTAAGTATTTCTTTTCTCTCATTTAGAAGTACAATTTTTTTTGAAGAGAGTTTAAAGAAGTTTTCTGTAGAAACGGCAAAAGTTTTAGACATATGCTTATTTTTGTAGTAAAGTTAGTAGCTTATATCTTTAAATTAATTAAAATAATGTTAAGAAAGGGTTTAGAAATTGGTAATACTGTTGCAGTTTTAGACGATGTTTTAAAAGGAAAAGTGGTTGCAATTGATAACAATTTAATCTCTATTGAAACATTAGATGGCATGCTTTTTAAATTTAATGAAAAAGAATTGGTTAAGATTGAAATAGAGCAACATGAGTTGTCTAAATTTTCTGATATAAATAATAACTTTTTAAAAGAAAAAACTACAGAGGTTAAAAAGAAAAACAGTTTTTTTAAGAAGCAAAAGCAAGAATTTTTAATGGAAATAGATTTGCATATTAATAAACTAACTAAGTCTGTAAAAGGTTTAGATAATTACGATATGTTAAATCTACAGTTAGATACTGCAAAAAGAAAATTAGAATTTGCAATTCATAAAAGAATTTCTAAAATTGTTTTTATACACGGAGTAGGAGAAGGGGTTTTAAAGTCTGAACTGCATTCACTTTTAAATAAATATCCTGTTAAATATTACGATGCTTCATATAAACAATATGGTTTAGGTGCCACAGAAGTTTATATTTTTCAAAATTCAATCTAGTTAAAAAAGATATTAGTATGAATGCTATTTATTTAGACAATGCTGCTACCACGCAAATGCATCCAGAAGTTATAGAAGTTATGCAAAATTCTATGGCAACTAATTTTGGTAATCCTTCTTCGATACATCAATTTGGACGAAAAGCAAAATCGAGTTTAGAAACAGCCAGAAAAAACATTGCAAAGCAATTTAATGTTTCTGCTTCAGAAATAATTTTTACATCAAGTGGTACAGAAGCAGATAATTTAATATTAAATAATGCTGTTTTAAATTTAGGGATTACTAGAATTATAACTTCTAAAATAGAACATCATGCTGTTTTAAATACATGTAAATTTCTAAGTGAAAAATATAATATTACGTTAGAATTTGTATCTGTTAAAGATAATGGAGATATAGATTTAGAACATTTAGAAGTACTTTTAAAATCATCAGAAAAAAAGACAATTGTTAGCTTAATGATGGTTAATAATGAAATTGGGAATATATTACCAGTTAAAATTGTTACTGATTTATGTAAAAAGTATAATTCACTTTTTCATTCTGATACTGTACAAGCGATAGGGAATTTTAAACTAGATTTATCTGATATTAATATTGATTTTCTTGTAGGAAGTGCACATAAATTTCATGGCCCGAAAGGTGTTGGTTTTGCTTTTTTTAGAAAAGGATTTGGTATAGCACCAATGCTTCATGGTGGTGAACAAGAAAAAGGAGCTAGATCTAGTACAGAGAATGTTCATGCTATTTTAGGTATGGAAAAAGCTTTAGATATTTCTTATACTGCGCTGAAAAAAAATAAAAACTATATTGAAAGTTTAAAGCTTTATTTTATTTCTGAATTGAAAAAACTTTCTAAAGAAATAAAGTTTAATGGTAAATCGGATAATTTAGATAGCAGTAGTGCTACAATTTTGAGTGTTCGATTTCCTGTTAAAAATGATATGCTTTTGTTTAGTTTAGATTTATTAGGAATTGCTGTTTCTGGTGGTAGCGCTTGCCAAAGTGGAAGTAATAAGGGCTCGCACGTACTTTCTGAAATTTTATTTAATGGTGAAGAAGATAAAACTTCTGTGCGATTTTCGTTCTCTAGAAATAATACTATTGAAGAAATAGATTTTGCAATTTCAAAAATTAAGGATTTTATAAAGTAAAAAAAAGAGAATCATTTAAGATTCTCTTTTTAGTAAAAAAACACTAGTTGATTAGTATCTTTTTGGAAACATCACCTCTATTGGTTTTAATCTTCACTATGTAAATTGCTTTTGAAAGATTTTTTACATCTAAAGTTTTCTTGTTATCGTTGTTCAAACTCCAAGTATTTATTTCTTGACCTAGTATAGAGTATAAATTTACTTTACTCATTTCTAAACCGTTTAACAATTCGATATTAATGTTTTTATCTGTTTTGTTATAAAATATATTAAAGTCATTTGTTAAAATGGTGTCTTCTGTACTTAGTACCACACTTTCTTTAAATGCTAAGAAAAATCTGTCTGAATATTCTCCTTTTACTAAGTTAATTTTAACTTTACCTTCTTTTAAATTATATGTTTTATTTTCTAATTTATCTAAAATGTATAAGTCTGAATTATCAAAGTTGATTTCGTCTATTTCAATACTAATTTCATCATCTTGACCAATTATAATTTCTAAAGGCACCTCTAAATCTTCTGTGATATTCTGAATTCCTGTAATAGCATATTTTTCGTTATTATCAGAAAACTTCCAATAGAAATCAGTATCATTCACATCAAATGTAAAACTATCATAACCTTTGTCATATTTAAATGAGTTATTGTATTTAAAAGATATACCGATTTGTCTGTGTAATTCTGTACCAGTTTGTCCTGTATAATTCATTCCTAATTTTAGAATAGGTAATTCTTTTCTTGTTGCTGTAGCTTTCTTTTTGTGTTTTATATTCGATTTAAAAAATGTAGATTGTGCTCCTTCAACAATATTTTCTCTTTGGCTGTTGTTAAAGACAATTGGTCCGCCATCTTCATCTCCACTAATAAAGAAACCTTGTCCTACAGCAATGTATTCTAAAGGTTCACTATATGCAGAATTAGCATTTAAACCAGCTGTTGGTTGACAAGAAATTTCTCCGTCATCATCTTGTAAATTAATACTATCTATGTATAAATTAAAAATACTTAGAGATTCAATTGTAAAATCGCTATTTACCTGTATACAATCTGTGATAGTAAAATCTGTATAAACAGTAGAAGCGGGTAATGTGTATTCCGTAGTATTTGTTTCGTTAATTTTAACCCTTATTAAAGCAGGGGTATTAGATTTATAATTAATTGTTAAACCATCAACTGCTCTAGGTAGTCTATTAAACTCTACATATTCATTTATTGAATTTAATAAAACTACATTGTTTCCTCCGTCATTTGTAGAAGTTCCTGTTGTTGTAGCATCTATAGCTTCCATATTAAAGTCAAAAGCGCCAGAAATAGAAGGAACATTTGCGGCAAGGCCCATTGCTAAGTTTTTCGTTGCATATCCACCAATATATCCGTTAAATGAATGTCCTGCCTCTGAACTAGAGTCATCTTTTTCTCCTGCATGCTGCCAGAAGTATAAAGTACTTGTAGTAGAATCTTCGTTATCTTCTAAAAATTTAGTAGAACTTATAGCAGAAGGGTAAGGGTTACCTACCAAATACGATTGATTTCCACCAACCGCAGTACTTAAATTACCATCGTTAGGAGTACCTGTAAAAGTATAGTTTTGTTGAGTACCTGGCCCTTTTAAAGTAAATCCATCCGTTACAGGTATAGAACCAGTGCTTTTTTTCTGACTCCATCTAGACCTTTTACCATCTGCACTAGCATAAGTGTAAATCCAATATTCAGAGATTTTAATAGGAGAAGATACTTCACCATCGTAACCACCAACAAAATTAATATCTACAATATTTGATGTAGCAGATGTTGCTAAAGTACCGTCTTTTAAAACGTCAGCAATAGTGAAAGATGCTCCTCCAACCGGAGAACTCATGTAGTTGTATCTATATGTACTTGGTGTAGGGGAGTTTTGATCTATTAATAATTTTCCAGCACCAGTTACTTTAGATGTAGTTTCATGTGTTTGGATTAATTGCGAATTACCAATCAATCTAATTTCACTATTCGCATTTCCTAATGTTATATCTTCGGATACTACTAATAAGTTGTTATCTATTGATAACTTATTACCAGAGTTTACTGTTAATTGTCTTGCCTTTAAAATTCCTGAATGAGTATAATTTTGATTTATTACAACTCTTCTAGTTCTATCTGGATAACCGTTAGACCAAGTACCACCTGTTAAAATTGTAGGATTTACTCTGTGTACACCTAATCTTAAGTTAGATTCTGAGTTTGCAGAAGCAATTTCAGATATAACAGGATCATGAGGATGTCTTTCTGGACCACCTAAATCTTTATCTCTATAAGGATCTAAATCTTCATTAACATAAACAATCCATTCTGTGTCCGTAAAATCTTTATTTGTAGAAAGTACTTCATCACTTCTTACATAAATCTTATCATTTTGAAGGTTTATTGCACTTTCATATCTGTTTTTCCAATCATTTAAACCAGTTGCAATACTTTTTGGATGAGATAAAACTAAGATGTCATTCTCACCAATTATAGAAGTAATTCCATCATTAGTTATACCTGTATAACTTGAAGTTGAATTGTTAATTATAATCGATTCTCCTGGTGCAAGTGCAGTTGGTATTGTAAAAAAACTATTTGGTATTACAGAAGTTTGTGGTCCAGTTTTGTTTTCAAATAAAGATAATTCAATAGTGTTCGCTAAAATACTATTTGTAGGATCTATGTTTGTGATTTCTATAACTCTACTTGTGCCTTCTAAATAAAATTGAGTTATCATCGGAGTACCAGAAAGATGTGTGTCTCTATAATCTACATCACCAATAGTAGCTGCATCATTATCAATATCTGGTAGTGTATTTGGATCATCAATACTTGCATTTACATCTAAATAGTCATCCGCAGGATATAAAGAATTATCCAATCCGTTTTCTCCAACAGTGCCATTTGTAACTCCGTCATTATCGGTATCGATAGTATAACCAACTTCAAATGTATCAAAAAGTGAATCATTATCAGAATCTAAATCTGTAAAGTCGGCATTGTCAATTCCGTCGGTATTTATAGGTATTAACCCTGTTCCGTATGCTGTATCTAAACCGTTAACTGTATAATCATAGTTAGGTGCTATGTAGTCTAAAGTAGTTTGAGCCTCGACGTTGTCTGGTATTCCATCGTTATCAGAATCAATATCTAAATCATTATTTATACCGTCTCCATCAACATCAATATCATCTGCAAAACATGATTGAGGTGTTGTTCCGTATGCCAAATTGTCAATAGCATGAGGATCACGTGCACATGCAGAAGTTTGCCCAGAAACAATAGTTGTTTTAATTTCAACATTTGAAACTGCAGTAGCATTTATAAAACCTATTGTAATTTCTTTTTCGTTACCAACTTGTATTGCTCCATTTTGAATTGTTGCATTGTCTCCCCTAAATAATTGCATTAAAGGTAAACCATCATTACCTAAACTAGTTGCTTTAAGTAGAGCTAATAATTTACCATCTGCAATTACTTCTACTTCATATGTAGGAGGTGTAGAGCCATCTGTTGTATCAAATACGTCATTTAAATCAAAACTAAACGCATAAATGGGTGTGCTAAATGCTAAATTTATTGAATAGGAATTACCAGCTACAGCACCTCTTTCTGGTATAATGTAAATTGCAGTTCCCGAAGTGGTATTCCCAGAAATAAATTCATTACCAGTAGTTGTTCTTATTTCAGAGTTTCTTCCTGTTTGACTAGAAACAGGGGAACTGCAACCAACACCAGTATCTGCATCATAATCTGGAGCTAAATAATTATGAGTTAATGTTGCTACACCATCGTTATTTGAACTGGTTGGGTTAATACCGAAATATACTTTATCATCTAGAGACAAAGGAGAAGAGGTTGAAGCTGGATTTTCTCTTAGATAATTTACATTTGAGCCACTATCATCTAAAACAGTCAAACTAATGCCTCTTTGAAAAGCTGCTTGTTGAAAACCAGATTCTTGATACCCAAGTCCATTATTATTGTTACCAATACCAAAAATACTGTAATTCCCATCTTCCCATATTTCAGCGTCACTGGCAGGACTCGCAGCTCCAGGTATCACACAGTTTTCAACTGTATCAAGAATACCATCATTATCATCGTCGATATCTACAGTATCGGCATAACCGTCGCCATCTGTATCTTTAGAGCTAATAGAAAAAATTGCGGGTATAAAGGTTATGTCATACTTAGAGTTATTAGCATTAGTTAACGTTCCTTGATTAATATTATAATTCCCAACAGCTTCACCTGTATCTCTACTTAATGCACCATTTAAAGTGTCTCCACTTTCTAAGGCTCCTGAAGTTATTTGATATGTAAATTCAGGATCCGCATCACCGAATTCTTTAGAGCTTGCATCAGCAGTTATTGTAATTGGTATTCTTGGAGTAACTGAAGTACTTTCGGTAATTGTTAAGTCGTCTATACCTGCTTCTATAATATCTCCATTAAATGTACCATCTGCTGCACTTACTCTAATTATGACGTTTGATCCTGCGGGGATAGTTGCAGTAGCTTCTGTCCAAACAGGTGCCGTATTTACATCCCCAATAAAAACTAAATCAGAAAAATTAGTTCCGTTATTGTAAGAAATTTCTAATCTGAAAAAATCTCCAGCATCGTCATTTGTATCCCTTTGACCAAAAAAATACCATATTGAAAGTTCTGAATCTACTGGAACATTATATGAAGGTGAAGTTGCAAAAACAGTACCCCCATCAACATCATCAGCTCCTATTGAATTACTCGGGTTTTGTCCGGTTATTAATGCATTTGTACCTGTAGATGTATGGTCATTTTCTAATTGATAAGTTGTACTTATGGGATCTATATTTATAAAATTACCAGTTGTACCAGTTGTACCAGCAGTAGACCATGTATTGCCACTTTCAAAGTCTTCTTCAATGTTAAAATTACATATATTTAAAGTAATTGAATTTATCGTTCCTCCATCTTGATTTGTATCATCTGTGATTTCCAATATCCAATTACCACTTGAGTTTTCCGAATTAAAATCTGCTAAATTTCCTTCTGGTCTGTAAGTTCCTGAAATTGTAGAATTTGTTGTAGGAGGCAGGTTACCTGATGTATCATCAAAAGTTGCATTGTAATCATCACCATTACCACCATTATCTGTAGAAATTTCTACTCTCGTACCTGATGGTGATATTAAAAAAATATCTAAATCATCATTCCAAGAATGTGTAATATCGATTGTTAAATTTACATCTGAAATAGTGAAACTATCAGCTACATTAATAGTTGTATTGTATGTTTTTTCACCACCAGGAGTTTGATCTATGGTTGTATTAGGAGATACAATATAATTATTGCAAGTTTGTGCATTACTATATAATGAAATAAATAGTAATAATATAAATGGCATAGAAAGCCAATTACTTTTAGATTTAGGGGTCATAAAGTATTGTTTTAGGGGTTAATAAAGTGGTTTTATGCACTTTAATAGTTTACAAAGATATTGTTTTTTTTTTAGATATCAATTTATTGTAAAAAAAAACCGAAACTTTTATGTTTCGGTTTTATAATTAATAAAGAATTTATTTTCTTTTTTGCTGTGCTTGTTGCTCTTGAGCTTGTTTCATAGCATCGTCTATTCTTTGTCTAAACTTACTTTTTTTCTTTTCTGGACGCTTTTTATTTTCTTCTATTTTAGCATGAATTTTTTCTTCATCAATCACAAAGTTTTTAATTACTAACATGATTGCAATTGTTAAAAGGTTAGATATAAAATAGTACAAACTTAAACTACTTGCATAATTGTTAAAGAAAAATAACATCATAATAGGAGAGAAGTAAATCATGTACTTCATCATTTTACTCATATCTGGCATTCCTTCTTGCGTAGGTGCTTGCATGTTTGCTTGTTGACTTTGATTCATTTTCATGTAAAAGAAAATTGCAACAGATGCTAAAATTGGAAATAAACTTACGTGATCTCCGTAGAAAGGAATACTAAAAGGTAATTTAAAAATAGTATCATAAGAAGATAAATCGTTTGCCCATAAAAAACTTTCTTGTCTTAAAGATAAATTTGTTGGGAAAAATTTAAATAAGGCAAAGAATACCGGCATTTGTAAAAGAGCTGGTATACAACCAGACATCATACTTACACCTGCTTTTCTTTGAATTGCCATAGTTTCTTGTTGACGCTTCATTGCGTTTTCTTTACCTGGATATTTCTCGTTTAGTGCAGTTAATTCTGGTCTAATTACTTTCATTTTTGCACTTGACAAATATGATTTATATACCAAAGGAGACATGATAATTCTAACAACAATTGTCATTAAAATAATAATTAATCCATAATTAGATAAAAACCCTTTTAGGAAATTAAATACAGGATAAAATATTGTTCTGTTTAAAAAACCGAAGATTCCCCAACCTAAATCAGAAATTTGATCTAAATCTGTGTCAGCATATTTATCACTACTTAATAAATTATAATCACTTGGCCCATAAAACCATTTCATATTATAATTTAATTCTCCGTTAGATAACTCTAAAGGAGTCTTTAATTCGAATTTTTTAGTAAAAACCGTATCAATTTCTTCATTTAGAACTAAATCTGTAGAAGTAATTGTAGCGTTGTTAAATGGTTTTTCTGATAATAAGTTTGATGTGAAGAAGTGTTGTTTATAAGCAACCCAATCTACATCGTTTAAAATTTCTGACTTACCTGCACTAATATCGTCAACCTCATCTTCTGCTTTATAGTAGAAGTTGGTGTACATAGTGTTCTCTGTCTTAATGCTTTTTTCGTTTCTAAATCCTTTTAAAGACCAATCTAAATTTATTGGGTTAGAAGAATTTATAATATTACCTAAGCCTTGAGATCGGACAGAAAAGTTAACCATATAATTATCTGGTTCCATTTCATATCTATATTCTAAAAACTTTGTTTCAGAAACCTTTAGTTTCATAGAAACAATTTGATTTTCTCCGTTTTTAGAAACTGTTGGCTCAAAAAATAAATCTTTGGTATTTAAAATTCTGTTGTCTGTAGTGCCAAAATTAATATTGAAAGAAGCATTTTTATTTTTAATTAAGTATAAAGGTAAAGAATCGTATGTTTTATAATTCTTAACTAATGCCTCTTTTATTTGACCACCTTTATTGTCTATGGTTAATTTAACAACTTCGTTTTCTAATACAGAAACTCCAGAAGTAGCATTCATAGCACTTTGTGCAAATGCACCTAATTCATTTTTTAAAGCTACTTGCTTTAAAGAATCATTTTGATAAGCAGTTTCTTTAACTAAAGTATTGTTGGTGTTAGATGATTCAGTTGAATTTACTACGCTTGTTTGTGCAGAATTATCAGTTTCTTCAATTGCTGGTTTTTGTGTGCTCATCCACCAGAAAACGATACCACCCAATAATATTAATCCAATAAAAGAATTTAAGTCGAATTTTTTTTGTTCCATTATGTTATTTTAAATGTCAATTTGTCATTTTTACTTTATAGAGTAAAAGTAAAAGCCGACAAATGTAGCAAAACTGAATATAATTTAATAGATTTTACTACTGTTATTGTTACTATATCAAATAGTTCAAATAGTGTTCCTAAAATTAAGTTGTCACTTTATTAATAAAAGAATGGTTTTCTAAAATGATAATTAATTTTAGAAAACCATTACGTTATTTTTTAGATTGTTTTAAAGAAGCTTTTATAAAATCTACAAACAAAGGATGTGGTTTTAAAACCGTACTTTTATATTCTGGATGATATTGTACGCCCACAAACCAATCGTGGGTTGGTATTTCTACAACTTCTACCAAGCCAGTTTTCGGATTAATTCCTGTTGCTTTCATTCCGGCTGCTTCAATTTGTTCTAAATAATCATTATTAAATTCGAATCTATGTCTGTGGCGTTCGCTAATTAATTCTGATTTATAAGCATCAAATATTTTAGAATCGTTTTTAAGTTCACAATCCCAAGCACCTAAACGCATGGTTCCACCTTTTTCTGTTACGTCTTTTTGGCTTTCCATTAAGTTGATAACTGGGTGTTTTGTGCTTTTGTTCATTTCTGTAGAACTGGCGTTTTCTAAACCTAGTACATTTCTAGAATATTCGATAACTGCCATTTGCATTCCTAAACAAATTCCGAAGAAAGGAATATTATTTTCTCTTGCATATTTTACTGCTCTAATTTTACCTTCGATACCTCGATCACCAAAACCTGGCGCAACTAAAATACCATTAACACCTTGTAATTTCTTTTCAGCATTTTTGGGAGTTAAGCTTTCTGAGTGCACCCAACGTACTTTAACTTTTGTTTCATTAGAAGAACCAGCATGAATAAATGCTTCTGTAATCGATTTATAAGAATCGTGTAATTCTACATATTTACCAATTAAAGCAATTTCTACTTCGTGTTGTGGGTTTTTATGTTTTTGTACAAATTCGTTCCAAGTTTTTAATGCAGGGTCTTTTTTTGATGCAAGCTTTAATTTATTTAAAACCACGCTGTCTAAACCTTGTTCTAACATTAAGTTAGGTACATCATATATAGTATCTGCGTCAATAGATTGTATAACATCTTCTTTTTTAACATTACAAAACAAAGCTAGTTTGCGCTTAATGTCATCAGAAATATCATGCTCTGTTCTACAAACTAAAATATCTGGACTCACACCACTTTGCATTAACATTTTTACAGAATGTTGTGTAGGTTTTGTTTTTAATTCTCCGGCAGCAGCTAAATATGGTACTAGCGTTAAATGTATAACAATAGCATTTTCTTCACCTTTTTCCCATAACATTTGACGAACAGACTCTACATAAGGTAAAGATTCTATATCACCAACTGTTCCTCCAATTTCAGTAATTACAATGTCAAAGTTGCCAGTTTCTCCTAAAAGTTGAATTCTACGTTTTATTTCGTCTGTAATGTGAGGAATAACTTGTACAGTTTTTCCTAGAAATTCACCTTTTCGTTCTTTATTAATTACAGATTGATAAATTCTACCTGTGGTTACATTGTTGGCTTGAGAGGTTGGAATATTTAAAAAACGTTCATAATGCCCAAGATCTAAATCTGTTTCTGCACCATCATCTGTAACATAGCATTCGCCATGTTCATATGGGTTTAAAGTTCCTGGATCTATATTAATGTATGGATCTAATTTTTGAATGGTTACAGAAAAGCCTCTTTCTTGTAATAATTTTGCTAAAGATGCTGCTATAATTCCTTTTCCAAGGGATGAAGTTACGCCTCCTGTTACAAAAACGTATTTAGTGTTACTCATGGTGCTGTTAGGTTTAGGCAAAAGTACTAACTCTAAAAATTCTGTCAAATAAAAAAGGTAAAAACATTTTTAAAATTTCTATTTTTGTGAAGCAAAAAAATATTTTTATTTTTTTTACAATTGTGTTTGTCAAAAATAAAAACAGTTGTATATTTGCCCACGCTTTAAAAGAGGTAATAATCTTTAAGCAACAGTAAAGTAATCAAGAAGATATTTAAAAATACATATAATGCCGAAAAGAACTTACCAGCCATCGAAAAGAAAGAGAAGAAACAAACACGGTTTCAGAGAAAGAATGGCTTCTGCTAATGGAAGAAAAGTTTTAGCTAGAAGAAGAGCTAAAGGAAGAAAGAAAATTTCTGTGTCTTCAGAATTTAGACCTAAAAGATAATATAATGATTAACAATTGTTAATGATTTTAAGGTGTTGCTATTTTTTAGTAACACCTTTTTTTATACCTAATCATTAACTATTTTTACAACAATAAACAACACAACAAATTTTTACCATGCCAAAAAGAAAAGACCTTAAATCTATCTTAATTATCGGATCTGGACCAATAGTAATTGGACAAGCTTGTGAATTTGATTATTCTGGTTCGCAGTCTTTAAGATCTTTAAGAGAAGATGGAATAGAAACGATTTTAATAAATTCTAATCCTGCAACAATTATGACAGATCCTTCTATGGCGGATCATGTCTATTTGCTGCCTCTTACAACAAAATCTATTATTCAAATTTTAAAAGAGCACCCTCAAATTGATGCTGTTTTACCAACAATGGGTGGGCAAACTGCATTAAACTTATGTATTGAGGCGGATGACAAAGGGATTTGGAAAGATTTTGATGTAAAATTAATTGGTGTAGATATTGATGCTATAAACGTCACAGAAGATAGAGAGCAGTTTAGAGAATTAATGATAAAAATTGGTGTGCCAATGGCACCTCAAGCAACTGCAACTTCTTTTTTGAAAGGAAAAGAAATTGCGCAAGAATTCGGTTTTCCGTTGGTAATTCGTTCTTCTTACACGTTAGGTGGTGCAGGGGCTTCTATAGTCTATGATCCAAAAGATTTTGATGAATTATTAAGTAGAGGTTTAGAAGCATCACCAATACACGAGGTGATGATTGATAAAGCAATGATGGGATGGAAAGAATATGAATTAGAATTATTACGTGATAAAAACGATAATGTTGTAATTATATGTTCTATAGAAAATATGGATCCTATGGGAATTCATACAGGAGATTCTATAACGGTTGCACCAGCAATGACACTTTCTGACAAAACATACCAAAAAATGCGTGATATGGCAATTCATATGATGCGCTCTATTGGTGATTTTGAAGGTGGTTGTAATGTACAGTTTGCAGTTTCGCCAGACGAAAAAGAAGATATTATAGCAATTGAAATTAACCCAAGGGTTTCTAGATCTTCTGCATTAGCTTCTAAAGCAACAGGTTATCCTATTGCAAAAGTAGCTACAAAATTAGCAATCGGTTATTCTTTAGATGAATTAGAAAACGGAATTACAAAATCTACATCAGCTTTATTTGAGCCAACATTAGATTATGTAATCGTAAAAATACCTCGTTGGAATTTTGACAAATTCGAAGGATCTGATAGAACTTTAGGTTTACAGATGAAAGCCGTAGGTGAAGTGATGGGAATCGGTCGTTCTTTTCAAGAAGCACTGCACAAAGCAACTCAATCTTTAGAAATAAAAAGAAATGGTTTAGGTGCAGACGGAAAAGGATACACAGACTATAATCAAATTATAGACAAATTAACTAACGCAAGTTGGGATCGTGTATTTGCAATTTATGACGCAATTGCAATAGGAATTCCGTTAAGTAAGATTTACGATATCACAAAAATAGACATGTGGTATTTAAAACAATATGAAGAGTTATTTCACTTAGAAAAAGAAATTTCTACGTATACAGTTGATACTATTGGTAGAGATTTATTATTAGAAGCGAAGCAAAAAGGTTACGGTGATAGACAAATAGCACACATGCTAAAATGTTTAGAAAGTGAAGTATACTCTAAAAGAGAGGAATTAAAAGTACAACGTGTATTTAAATTAGTGGATACTTGTGCTGCAGAGTTTAAGGCAAAAACGCCTTATTATTATTCAACTTTTGAAAATGAAATTGAAACTGCAGATGGGCAAATAACAATTGCTAATGAAAGTATTGTTTCAGACAAAAAGAAAATTATTGTTTTAGGTTCTGGACCAAATAGAATTGGGCAAGGTATCGAATTCGATTACTGTTGTGTACATGGTGTTCTAGCGGCTGCAGAATGTGGTTACGAAACTATAATGATCAACTGTAATCCAGAAACGGTATCTACAGATTTTGATACTGCAGATAAATTATATTTCGAGCCTGTTTTTTGGGAACACATTTATGACATTATTCGTCATGAAAAACCAGAAGGAGTTATTGTACAGTTAGGAGGACAAACTGCATTAAAATTAGCAGAAAAGTTAACAAGCTACGGTATTAAAATTATAGGAACTTCTTTTGAGGCATTAGACATTGCAGAAGATAGAGGTAGATTCTCATCAATGTTAAAAGATAATAACATTCCTTACCCAGAATTTGGTATAGCAGAAACTGCAGATGAAGCTTTAGAATTAGCAGATCAGCTAGATTTCCCTATTCTTGTAAGACCTTCTTATGTCTTAGGAGGGCAAGGAATGAAAATTGTAATTAATAAAGAAGAGTTAATTAAACACGTAGTAGATTTATTGGGTAGAATGCCAAATAATAAGCTATTGTTAGATCATTATTTAGATGGAGCTATAGAAGCAGAAGCAGATGCAATTTGTGATGCAGATGGTAATGTATACATAATTGGTATTATGGAGCATATTGAGCCTTGTGGAATTCACTCTGGAGATTCAAACGCAACTTTACCAGCCTTTAATTTAGGTGAGTTTGTTATGCAACAAATTAAAGATCATACGCATACTATTGCAAGAGAATTAAAAACAGTAGGTTTAATAAATATTCAATTTGCAATTAAAGATGATGTTGTTTACATTATTGAAGCAAACCCTAGAGCATCAAGAACGGTTCCTTTTATTGCAAAAGCATACAAAGAACCTTATGTAAATTATGCTACAAAAGTTATGTTAGGTCATAATAAAGTAACTGATTTTGATTTTAACCCTCAATTAGAAGGTTTTGCAATTAAACAACCAGTATTTTCATTTAACAAGTTTCCTAATGTTAATAAGAAGCTAGGTCCAGAAATGAAATCAACAGGAGAAAGTATTCTATTTATAGATAGTTTAAAAGATGATGATTTCTATAACTTATATTCAAGAAGAAAAATGTACTTAAGTAAATAAAAACTTATTAAGTTCATGATAAAAAAAATCCAATTCTAAATTTAGAATTGGATTTTTTTATTTTTTAAAATTAGGTGCTATTTATTTAAAATATTTTTTTGATTTCTCCCAATAAATATCCATTTCAGTTAGAGACATTTCAGCAAGGTCTTTGCCAGCATCTTTGACGGCTTTTTCTAAAAATTGAAAACGATTAATAAATTTTTTATTTGTTTTCTCTAAAGCATTTTCTGGGTTAACATCAATAAAACGAGCGTAATTTATCATCGAAAATAAAACATCTCCAAATTCTTTTTCAATATTTTCTTTATTTCCTGCTTTTAATTCCTCGTTTAGTTCTTCTAGTTCTTCTTGTACTTTTTCCCAAACTTGTTCTGGTTTTTCCCAATCGAAACCAACGCCCGCTACTTTTTCTTGAATTCTGCTAGCTTTTACTAACGCAGGTAAACTTTTAGGTACACCTTCTAGAACAGATGTATTGCCTTCTTTAAGCTTTAACTTTTCCCAATTTTTTTTTACATCTTCTTCATTATCAACTTTTACATCTCCGTAAATATGAGGATGTCTATGTATTAATTTGTCAGAAATTGTATTAGCTACATCAGCAATGTCAAAAGAATTCTTTTCACTACCTATTTTAGCATAAAAGACGATATGCAAAAGCACATCGCCTAATTCTTTTTTTATTTCTTGTAAATCATTATCTAAAATAGCGTCTGCTAATTCATATGTTTCTTCTATGGTAAGATGTCTTAAACTTTCTAAAGTTTGTTTTTTATCCCAAGGACACTTCTCTCGAAGATCATCCATAATATCTAACAAACGATTAAAGGCAGCTAATTGTTCTTTTCTAGAATTCATATAAATTAATTAGTAAAAATTTAGAGTTACATAGAAACAGTAACAATAATTTTAAAATTATTCTGCGCTTTCTTCAGAAGCTTCTTCGATTTTAGAAAAATCCATTCCTGCTTTAACCAAAATGTTAAACCATTGAATTACTTTTTTTATGTTAGAAGTATACACTCTTTCTGCATCATAATCTGGTAAAACTTCTGCAAAAAATGCTTCTAGTTTTTTACCACTTTCTTTATGAGAAATAGCTTCCTTACCTTCCGTTTTTTCGAACATTGCCTTAAAAACTTGTAATAAAGGAATGTCTTCTTCATACGTATAAATTGCAATGTTTTCTAATAAGCTAACATTTTGAGTCGCATTAATAGCGATGCGTTTGTTATCTGTTAAAGAAGCAACAATAATTGCATTTTTAGATTGAGAAACTACTTGGTATAAACCTGCTTTACCTGTTACGGCTATAATTTTATTAAATTCCATGTTATATATTTTGTGTCTTTATATTAAGACTATTTACCTTTTTTTTGATTTGGAAAACGCATTCTATAATCTGCTCTAATTTTTCCTTTAGAAATGTTTTCTAATTTCTTTTTGATGATTCTTTTCTTTAATGAAGAAAGTTTATCTGTAAACAATATACCTTCTATGTGATCATATTCGTGTTGAAAAACTCTTGCAGCTAAACCATCTAAAGATTCTGTATGCTTTTCGAAATTTTCGTCTAAATATTCGATTGTAATGTTTGGTTTTCTAATAACATCTTCTCTAACATCAGGTATACTTAAACAACCTTCATTAAAAACCCATTCTTCACCTTCTTCTTCGATTATTTTTGCGTTGATAAATACCTTGTTAAAATCTTTTAATGCAGCCCTATCTTTGTCTGATAGTTCTTCATCTTCAGCAAAAGGAGATGCATCAATAACAAATAGACGTATTGCTTTACCAATTTGGGGTGCTGCTATACCAACACCAGACGCGTTGTACATAGTCTCTTTCATATTGGTAATTAGTTTTTCTAAGTCAGGATAATCTTTAGTTATCTCTGTAGCAACTTTTCTTAAAACCGGATCTCCGTAAGCAACAATTGGTAATATCATTTATTTTTATTTAAAAACGTTTGCAAAAGTACAATTTACAATTACTATTCACGAATTTTTGAATTGAGAATTTTAAAAATCAAGAATATTTAAACTGATTTTAACATATACTAACTGTAAACGTGTAAAGGATTCAATTTTTAAAGACTATAAAGATAAGATTGTAAGATTATTGTAGCGCTAATTTCATCAATCATAGCTTTATTTCTACGTTGTTTTTTCTTCATGCCACTATCAATCATCGTTTGAAAAGCCATTTTAGATGTAAAACGTTCGTCTATTCTTTTTTTCGGAATATGCGGTAGTAAATTTTCTAATTTCTTAACAAAAGGAAGAATTAATACTTCACTTTCACTATCGGTATTATTCATTTGCTTTGGTTGACCAACTAAAATAAGTTCTACTTTTTCTTTAGAAGTATATTCTTTTAAGAAGGATAAAAGCTCATTAGTATTTACAGTTGTTAAACCAGATGCTATTATTTGTAATTCATCTGTAACTGCAATTCCTGTTCTTTTTTTTCCAAAATCTATTGCTAAAATTCTAGCCATTTACAATTGTTTTAGCAAAAATACGATTTTTAAACAAAGCAGAAATATCTGTTTAAAAAATGTATCTTCGCTTTTAGTTTTTACAGATACAATTATATTTGCAGAAATTATACCATTAAAATGAAAGAAATTAGAGAAATTATAGAGTCGGCATGGGAAAATCGTGAATTGTTAAAAGAACAAAATACGATAGATACAATAAGAAAAGTTGTTGATTTATTAGATAAAGGAGAGTTAAGAGTTGCAGAACCTACAACAGATGGTTGGCAAGTAAATGAATGGGTAAAAAAAGCTGTAGTTTTATATTTTCCTATTCAGAAAATGGAAACTTTAGAAGCTGGAATTTTCGAATATCATGATAAAATCCCTTTAAAGAAGAACTTTGCAGAAAGAGGTATAAGAGTTGTGCCAAATGCAGTAGCAAGACATGGTGCTTATATTTCTGCAGGAACTATTTTAATGCCAAGTTATGTTAATATTGGTGCTTATGTAGACGAAGGTACAATGGTAGATACTTGGGCAACAGTTGGTTCTTGTGCTCAAATTGGTAAAAATGTACACTTATCTGGTGGTGTTGGTATTGGTGGTGTTTTAGAGCCTTTACAAGCTGCGCCAGTAATTATAGAAGATGGTGCTTTTATAGGTTCTAGATGTATAGTTGTAGAAGGTGTTCATGTAGAAAAAGAAGCGGTATTAGGTGCAAATGTTGTATTAACAATGAGTACAAAAATTATAGATGTTACAGGTGATGAACCAGTGGAAATGAAAGGTAGAGTTCCTGCTCGTTCTGTTGTTATTCCTGGAAGTTATACTAAAAAGTTTGCGGCTGGAGAATTTAATGTACCTTGTGCTTTAATTATTGGAAAAAGAAAAGAAAGTACAAATAAAAAAACGTCTTTAAATGATGCTTTACGTGAATATGACGTAGCTGTTTAAGACTTTAAAATGCTATGACAAAAATATCGGCAATAATACCTACACTTAATGAAGAGATTCATATTGCAGATGCAATTAAATCTGTAAGTTTTGCAGACGAAATTATTGTTATAGATTCTTATAGTACAGATAATACTTTAGAAATAGCCGAAAAGCTAAATGTAAAAATCATCAAACGAAAGTTTGATGATTTTTCATCTCAAAAAAACTTTGCTATCCAGCAAGCAGCTTATAATTGGATTTATATTCTAGATGCAGATGAGCGTGTTACAGAAAGTGTAAAACAAGAAATTTTAGAAGCTGTTAAAAATCCCCTTAACTTTGTTGGGTTTTATGTTCGTAGAAGTTTCTATTTTGCAAATCAAAAAGTAAATTATAGTGGTTGGCAAAGAGATAAGGTAGTTCGATTGTTTTTAAAAGATAAATGTTATTACAGAGGAGTAGTTCATGAAACTATTGTTTCTAAAGGAGAATTAGGTTTTCTTAAAAATAAAATTGATCATTTTGGTTATAGAAATTACAATCATTTTATTTCTAAAATAAATCATTATTCGATTTTAAAAGCTCAAGAACTTCACAAACAAGGTAAAAAAGTAAATGCCTATCATTTATTAATTAAGCCAACTGCCAGGTTTTTTATACATTATATAATCCGCTTAGGTTTTTTAGACGGATTAACGGGGTTAATTTTATCAAAAATACTAGCGTATTCTGTTTTTACTAGGTATATAAAGTTGTGGCTATTAAATAAAGGTATTGAAGAAAATTAATTGCTCTTATAAAAAATAATATTCCTGAAAAATCTATAGTTTTTATAAGATAAAAATGCAATTAGTTGCCAAACGGGTCTTACAATTTCTCTTAAAATTTTTTTAAATTTTGGCATACTTTTTTGCTGAATAGTTGTGCCACCTATATTTTTATCATTACTACTAACATAACTTTTCAAAGTAGTGTAAACTGTTACTTTGTGTTTAAAAACATCTTGTTTTAAAACATCTATTGGAGCATAATATGTAGTTAAGTTTTTAGATAATAATTTAGCAGCATCTTTACCTATTATTTGTCCCGTTGTTTGTAAAGCAGGTATTACAAATTTGTTTAACAGTCCTTTACTTTCTATAGATAAAAAACCTTTTCTACCTGCAATATCAATAAAATCTTTATTCGTGGTAGAAGTTAATATTTTTTCTAAATCATCAAAAAAATCTTCAGTAAGTAATGCATCATCTTCTAAAATAATTGCAAAATCTTCTTTTTGGTTGGCTACAATATCCCAAAGGTCAAAGTACGTTTTTGTTAAACCTATTTCGCCATCGTTTAAATACGGATAATGAGTAAGTATATTGTGTTGTTTTTTTGCTTTTTCTAAAAACGTTTTAGGCAATTCTTTACCGTAAACTGCCGTCATTCTGGTTAAAGGAATATTCAATTTTTTAAATTGATTTTCCATAAAATTTCTTCTTTCTAAACTTTTATCTAGATTTATGTAGTAAACTTTATAAGACATCATATTTTTATCCAATTTTGGCAAGCAATTTCATTTACTTTATTAACAAACCATTTTTCTGGTGCAATAACCGTTTTGCCTTTATTATTGTTTAACCAAGCTGCCCACCAAGAAAAACTACTATTTGCTGTAATGTTATGACTACATAAACTCATTAAATAAATGTCTTCATGTGGTAAACATTTATGATTTATATAAACAGCGTTTTGAATAACTAAATTCTCTTTTGTCCAGTTGATGTCATCAGAAAAAACAAAGAAAGAAACTTTAGAGTACTTTTTATTGATAATTTTTATGGCTTCGTTATAATATCTTATACTACAAGTACCGTGAATTGTATTCGATTTTAAATTAGTTACATAATCACCTCGTCTAATATGCAAAGAACAGCTAATTTCTGATTTTAAAATTTCGGTTTTGTAAAGTTTAGTAGAGTTAGAAAGTTCTTCTTTAAGTACAAATTGATGCACTAATTCGCTTCTAATATCAGAAAAATATTTTTCTGTCTGAAAATATCCTTTTAAATATTCGTTTCCTTTTAGGTTAGTTAAGTTTTTATCGAATAATAAATTTTTCTCTTTTAGGTTTTTAAAAGGATTTATTTTTGATAAAATTACATCTAAAGCACTTGCAGTTTTTAAATCAATTTTATATTTATCTAGCTGATAGCCGCCATGTAATTTGTATTTTTTTATTTTTGAGAGATCTAGTTGTACCTTATAACCTTTCATTTCAAGCGATTTAGCATACGCATATTGAAACATTTGGTTTCCTAATCCGCCAAGTATTCTAACAATAATCATGGTTAATTTTAAATAAAAAAAGGTAATTTTTTATGCAATAAGCAAAAGTACAAATGTTATTACAATTTTCTTTGATTAATTTACTGTTTAAAAGCTTAGAAAATAATAAATTTGCGAACACTTTTAAAGAAATATGAAGTATACAGAAGCAATCTCATCAGAAATTTTTAATATTATATCTAAGGCATCAAAAGAGTTACAAGTAGATAGTTACGTAATTGGTGGTTTTGTTAGAGACTTTTTTTTAAAAAGAGGTACAGCAAAAGATATTGATGTAGTTGCCATAGGTAGTGGTATCGATTTGGCTTTAAAAGTTTCTAGCTTATTACCTAAAAAACCAAAGGTACAAGTTTTTAAAACCTACGGAACCGCAATGTTACGTTTTAAAGATCTAGAAATTGAGTTTGTAGGCGCCAGAAAAGAGTCTTATACAGAAGAAAGTAGAAATCCAGAAGTTACCGAAGGTAGTTTACAAGACGATCAAAATAGAAGAGATTTTACTATAAATGCATTAGCATTAAGTTTAAATGAATCGAACTTTGGAGAATTATTAGATCCTTTTAATGGTATTGAAGATTTAGAAAAAGGTATTATTAAAACTCCTTTAAATCCAGATATTACATATTCTGATGATCCATTGCGAATGATGCGTGCAATTCGATTTGCAACACAATTAAATTTTAAAATTGAACATGATTCTTTATCAGCAATAACAAAAAATGCAGATCGATTACATATAATTACAAGAGAACGAATTGTTGACGAGTTGAATAAGATTATGTCTTCTTCAAAGCCATCAGTTGGTTTTTTATTACTTGAAAAAACAAAATTGTTAAAGCAAATTTTACCAGAATTAATTGCTCTTAAAGGGGTAGAAGAGGTAGAAGGACAAAAACATAAAGACAATTTTTATCATACTTTAGAAGTGGTTGATAACATTTCTGAAAATACAGATGATGTTTGGCTTCGTTGGGCAGCTTTGTTACATGATATCGGAAAAGCACCAACAAAAAGATTTAGTAAAAAAGTTGGTTGGACATTTCATTCGCATGAATTTGTAGGTTCTAAAATGGTTCAAAAAATCTTTAAAAGATTAAAAATGCCATTAAACAATAAAATGAAATTTGTAAAAAAAATGGTAATGCTTAGTTCTAGACCTATTGTTTTAGCAAGCGATGTTACAGATTCTGCAGTGAGACGATTAGTTTTTGATGCAGGAGACGATATCAATGATTTAATGACGCTTTGTGAAGCAGATATTACTACTAAAAACCCTAAGAAGTTTAAAAGGTATCATAGTAATTTTGAAGTTGTAAGAGCTAAAATTAAAGAAGTAGAAGAAAGAGATCGAGTTCGTAACTTTCAGCCACCAATATCTGGTGAAGAAATTATCGAAGCTTTTAATCTTCAACCATGTAGGGAAATTGGGCAAATTAAGGAGGCAATAAAAGAAGCTATTTTAGACGGTAAAATACCTAATGAACACGATGCTTGTTATGAATTTATGATCGAAAAAGGAAAAGAATTGGGTTTAACACTTTCAGAATAAATTAATGAAATTACTTACAGAAATAAGAACCTTATTTTTAGATCTTAGACTTTTTTTTATTGATAGCAAACAAGATTTAGTTATAGTAACAGGTTCTGATAGTTCTCATTTTAAAAGCCTTTATCAGCTTTTAGAAAGTTTAAAAGTTCATGAAAACAATACAAAAACTATAATTTATAATCTTGGTTTAACTTCTGATGAGGTTTTAAAAATAAAATTGAACTTTAAAAACTTCGAATTAAGAGATTTTGATTATGATAAGTATCCAAAATATTTTAATGTGAAAGTAAATGCTGGTGAATATGCTTGGAAACCTGTAATTATTGATGCCGTTTTAAATGAATTTAAAACATCTGTATGTTGGTTAGACGGCGGTAATAAAGTTGTTAAACCATTAATTTCTCTTAGAAAGATAATAGAATTGTATGGTTTTTATTCACCTTTTTCTAAAGGTATAGTTTCTGAATGGACGCATGAAAAATCTTTAGATTGTTTGGGTATTTCTAATGATTCTAAAATATTAAATCAACGAAATTTAAACGGTGCATGTGTTGCTGCTAATTATAATAATGTAGCTGCAAGAAATGTAATTAAAAAATGGAGCGACTGTGCAAAAAATAAAGCATGTATTGCTCCAGAGGGCAGTAGTAGGTTAAATCATAGGCAAGATCAAGCAATATTATCTGTACTAGTTTACAAAAATATGTTTAAAATTGGAAAAAAAATGGTGTATAGAAAATTCGGATTTAAAACACACCAAGATATCGATTAACTAAGATAAGCTTTGCATGGTTACTAATTTAAAGTATTCTCCTTTTTGAGCTAATAACTCTTCATGTTTACCTTGTTCTACAATTTCACCTTTTTTAAGTACCACAATTTTATCTGCCTTTTGAATTGTAGATAATCTATGTGCAATTACTAAAGACGTTCTGTTTTGCATCATTTTCTCTAAAGCTAATTGCACTAGTTGTTCAGATTCTGTGTCTAGGGCAGAAGTAGCTTCATCTAAAATCATTATTGGTGGATTTTTTAAAACTGCTCTAGCTATAGACAAACGCTGTTTTTGTCCGCCAGAAAGCGTATTACCGCTATCACCAATATTTGTATTATATTTTTCTGGTAAATTCTGAATAAATTCATCTGCATTTGCAATTTTTGCAGCTTCTAATATTGCGGAATCAGTAGCTCCTTGAGTTCCTAATTTTATATTATTCGCAATTGTATCATTAAAAAGAATTGAATCTTGAGAAACAATTCCCATTAAATCTCTCAAAGATTTTTTTGTGATATTTTTAATGTTGTTATTATCTAATAAAACTTCACCGTTATTTACATCGTAAAAACGAGTTATTAAATTGGCTAATGTAGATTTTCCGCTACCAGATTGCCCAACCAAAGCAACAGTTTCTCCTTTATTGATTGTTAAAGAGAAATCTTTTAAAACATAATCATCTTTATATTTAAATGAAATATTTTTAAATTCTATTTCTGAAGAAAATTCATTTTTTTGTAGAGCATTTGGTATGTCTTTTATACTATTTTCGGTATTTAAAACAGACATAATTCTTTCTGCCGAAGCTTCTCCTTTTTGAATGTTATAAAAAGTGGTTGTAATTAACTTTATAGGATTTAAAACTGTGTAAAATAATACAATGTATCCCATAAATTCATCAGGTTTTAGAGAACTTTTATTTGATAAAACCTCTGTACCACCATACCAAAGAATTGCAATTATTGTTGCAGATCCTAAAAATTCGCTCATAGGAGATGCCAATGTTTGTCTATGAATTACATTGGTCATTAAATCTTTAAACTTTAAAGTTGAATTTTTAAATTTATTAGCAATTACGCTTTCTGCATTAAAACCTTTTATAATTCTTAAACCCGTTAATGTTTCTTCTATAAATGATAAAAAATTACCAGTTTCTTTTTGAGCTTTAATAGAATTTGCTTTTAATTTTTTACTGATTGATGAAATTATAAAACCAGAAACTGGTAATAAAATAAATACAAATAAGGTTAATTTAACGCTCATAAAAAGCATTAAAGAAATAGCAATAATAACAGTTAAAGGTTCTCTAACAATTGTTTCTATAGATGTTAAAATTGAATTTTCTACCTCTTGAACATCAGAAGTCATTCGAGCAATAATGTCTCCTTTTCTTTTTTCTGAAAAATATGCAACAGGTAACTCTACAATTTTATGATATAAATTGTCTCTTAAATCTTTTACAACACCAGTTCTTAAAAAAGTAATAACATATGATGCTAAGTATCGAAATAAGTTTTTTAGAAAAAACAAAGAAATAGCCAAAAGGCAAATAAAAACTAATGTTTTTATATTGCCTTCGTTTTCTATTTTTTCTGAAATAAAATGATAGAAACTTTCTTTTAAAAAGTCTCCAATTTTAGTAATTCCTTGGTAAGTAGGTTTTTTTACAACTTCTTTATTTGTACTAAAAAGTATACCTAAAACCGGAATAAATGCTAATACAGAAAGTACATTAAAAATAGCATAAAGTATATTGAAAAGTATATTTAAAACGGTAAATTTTCTATACTTCTTTTCGTATTTTAAAATGTCTTTAAAATATCCCATTAACTCAATTTCATTTCTTTAATAATTCGTTGAATTTTAGCATCCAATTCAGCTTCTACTTTCTCTGCATTTTCTTTAGCATCTAAAGCAGAGTTTACACTAAAATAAAATTTAATTTTAGGCTCTGTACCACTTGGTCTAGCTGCAATTCTTGTTCCGTTTGCAGTTTGATAGATCAATACATTAGATTTTGGTAAGTCTATCGTAGAAACTTCACCAGTAATTAAGTTCTTTTTAGTAGATGCTTGATAATCTGATAATGATTCTACTTTTTCACCATCAATATTTGTCAACGGATTGTTACGCATATCACTTAACATTTGTTGAATTTCTGCAGCACCATCCATTCCTTTTTTAACAATCGAAATTAAATGTTCTTTGTAAAATTTATTATCAACATATATTTTTAGTAATTCTTCGTAGAAAGAACTTCCGTTTTGTTTTGCATAAGCAGCAACTTCACAAGCTAGTAAAGTAGCAGTAACAGCATCTTTATCTCTTACAAAACCACCAACCATATAACCAAAACTTTCTTCTCCTCCGCCAATAAAGTCTAGTTCTGGAAAATCTTTCACCATTTTGGCAATCCATTTAAAACCTGTTAAACCAATTTTAGTTTCAACATTATAATTTGCAGCTACGTTGTTAACCAATTCAGTAGAAACTATAGTAGAACCTACAAATTGCTTACCGTTCATTTTACCTTCTTCTTTCCATTTCTTTAAAAGGAATTCAGTCATTAAAACCATAGTTTGGTTACCATTTAATAACTTCATTTTGCCGTTGGTATCTCTAACTGCAACACCTAATCTGTCACAATCAGGATCTGTACCAATAACAATATCAGCATCTATCTTATTAGCCAAATCTGTAGCCATTTTTAACGCTTCTGGTTCTTCTGGGTTCGGAGATTTTACCGTTGGAAAATCGCCATTAGGAACTCTTTGTTCTTCTACGATATGAACATCTGTATACCCTGCTTTAGCCAAAGCATCTGGCACAGATACAATAGAAGTACCGTGTAAAGAAGTAAAAACAATTTTTAAATTATCTCTATTGATATTCTCTGCTAATGAGCCATTTTTTACTGATGCTTCAATAAAAACATCGTCAACATTTTTACCAATTGTTTCAATTAAATCTTCGTTAGCATCAAAATTAATTTCAGAAAAATTTAATGCATTTACTTTATTAATAATTCCACCGTCATGCGGAGGTACTATTTGTCCTCCATCTGCCCAATATACTTTGTAGCCGTTATATTCTGGCGGATTGTGAGATGCTGTTAGTACTATACCAGCGTCACAACCTAAATGTCTTACGGCAAATGATAATTCTGGTGTAGGCCTTAAATCTTCGAATAAGAAAACTTTTATATTATTTGCAGATAAAACATCTGATACGATTTTAGCAAATTTCTTACTATTATGTCTACAATCGTATGCAATTACTACTTTTATTTGTTCTTTATTTACGTTTTCAATTAAGTAATTAGACAAACCTTGTGTTGCTCTACCTAATGTATATTTGTTTATTCTATTGGTTCCTGCGCCCATTACACCACGCATTCCACCAGTACCAAACTCCATGTCTTTGTAAAAACTATCAGTTAATTCAGATGAGTTTTCACTAATTAATTTCTGAATTTGATCTTGTGTTTCTTTATCGAATGTAGGTGTTAACCATTGTTTTGCTTTTTCTAATATTTCGCTCATTTTGGTTTGATTTTTAATTGATACTTAATTACAAATATACAGTTAGAAATTTAGTTTTTCTTTAATTGAGTAGTGTTTTTCGTTGGTTTTGGTTTTTATAATAAGTTCACCTATAAAACCAGCTAAAAATAATAAGGTTCCTAAAACCATAGAGGTAAGGGCAATATAAAACCAAGGATTATCTGTTACTAAGATGGTTTTAATGCCATTAAAAACTTTATATAGTTTAACTGCACCAATATAAAATGCGGTTGTTGTACCAAATAAAAACATAAAAGTTCCCCAAAGACCAAAAAAGTGCATTGGTCTTTTGCCGAATTTAGACAGGAATGAGATTGTAATTAAATCTAAAAATCCGTTAACAAATCTGTCCATTCCAAACTTTGTTTCTCCGTATTTTCTTGCTTGGTGTTGTACAACTTTTTCTCCAATTTTTGTAAAACCTTCATTTTTAGCTAAAACAGGAATGTATCTGTGCATTTCTCCGCTAACTTTTACCGATTTAATAACTTCATTCTTATAGGCTTTTAATCCACAATTAAAATCGTGTAATTTTAAGCCAGATGTTTTTCTTGCAGCAGCATTAAAAAGTTTTGAAGGAATATTTTTAGTAACAACGTTATCGTAACGTTTCTTTTTCCACCCAGAAATTAGGTCGAAATCTTCTTTAATTATAAGATTATATAATTCTGGTATTTCTTCTGGATTGTCTTGTAAATCAGCATCCATAGTAATTACAACAGCACCCTTTGCCAATTCAAAACCAGCGTCTAAAGCCTGAGATTTTCCATAATTTTTTTGAAAACGAATTCCTTTAACAGGTTCGTGTTCTTTGGCTAGTTTTTCTATAGTTTTCCAAGAAGCATCTGTACTACCATCATCAATAAAAATTACTTCATATAAATAACAATTGGATTGCATAACTTTTGCAATCCAATTGTATAATTCATCTAAAGATTCTTCTTCGTTAAGAAGTGGTATTACTACCGAAATATCCATATTTAATATATAATGTTATAAGTTGTAAAATTAAACTTATAAATTTAAAATTTAGTAAGTTTCTTCTGCAGATTTTTTCATGATTGCTGCAGCAATTGCAGATACTATAAAACCACATATTGCATAACTTACGATGCCTAATGCAGCCATAATAAATGGTCCTTTAAAAGATTCTCCCATGGCATTTGCAGCTTCAATTTGCTCTTCTGTCATACCTTGATCTAAGAGAGCTTGGTTTTGAATTTCTGTCATTTGATTCATGAAATCTGGTTCTATAAAATTCATGAAGATGTAGTTATATATCACCACAATTAATCCGCCTAAAACGGCAACACCTACACCAACTTTAACGCCTTGTCCCCAAGACATAAAACCACCGTTTGCTGCTTTAAATTGTTTAATACCAAGAATTAAAGCTCCTATAAAAATTACTGCATTTATAATACCAGCAGACCAATGTGGCTTTAAGTGATTACCAGTAGCATATAATACTAAAGAGAATATTACACTTACAACACCTAGTATTACACCGTTGTTTACTATAAAACCTTTACTGTTTGCTTGATTGTCCATTTGTTTTTTTGATTAGTTAGTTATACAAATATATTCATTTCGATGAGATAGCATAAATTTTTAATTTTTTTTTATATTTCTATCGCAACAATATATTAGTATTCAGTAATTTAAAAATGTTACAAAAAAATTAATAAAATTTTAATTGTTTTAATCAAAATAGATTGTAAATTTGCATCGGCAAGTTCTACACAACTAGCTCCCTTTGAATCCTCCAGGGCGGGAACGCAGCAAAGGTATTAGGTTGTAGCGGTGTGATGTAGGTAGCTTGCCATTTTTTGTACCCGATAGTTTCGTAGAAATACTTCTTTTAACTTTACACAATTACTTTTCTAATTTTTAGATTGCTTGGTTTACTTTTTAGATATTTGCAGCAAATTAAAAGATTACTTTTAAGAATGTAATCTGTTGTAAGTATTAAAATATGTCTAAAATAGTATTAGTTACCGGTGCATCTTCTGGTATTGGTAAAGCAATTGCTACTTTTTTATCCGAAAAAGGTTATAAAGTTTATGGTACAAGTAGAAACCCAAAAAATGAGCAAGATTTTTCTTTTGAATTAATTGCTTTGGATGTTTTAAAAATTGAAACGATAAAAACGGCAGTTTCTAGTATCATAGAAAAAGAAGGCAGAATAGATATTTTAGTAAATAATGCTGGTATTGGTGTTACAGGTCCGATAGAAGAAACGCCAACAGATGAAATGCGAAACGCTTTTAACACAAATTTCTTTGGTGCTATCGATGTAATTAAAACAGTTTTACCTTTTATGCGTAAGCAAAAATATGGTGTTATTATTAACACAACTTCGATTGCTGGTTATATGGGGTTACCGTTTAGAGGTATTTATTCGTCGTCTAAAGGTGCATTAGAATTGGTAACCGAAGCGACAAGAATGGAGGTAAAAAGATTCGGAATTAATATTGTAAATGTTGCACCAGGAGATTTTGCAACAGATATAATTTCTAGAAGATACCATACGCCACTTTTTAAAGATTCTGTATACAAAGAAAATTACAAAGCCAATTTAGATTTAATGGATGCGCATGTTGACACAGGTAAAGATCCTATAGAAATGGCTAAAAAAGTGTATAAAATTATCAATACCAAAAATCCTAAAATTCATTATAAAGTGGGCGGAACGTTAGAGAAATTCTCTATTGTTTTAAAACGAATTTTACCAGATACTTGGTTTGAAAAATTATTAATGAATCATTATAAATTATAACACTACTGTTTATAACTAGTAATAAAATATAGTTTTTGATTTCACATAAATTATTTACAACTAACTATATTTGCGTTAGGGATTGGAGCTTTGTTTGAGCTCTTTTGTGAAGGATGAACAAAAAGCGAGTGCGGAAAGCCCGCTCGAACGCCCAAAAAAAAAATAAGAACACAACTAAAATAAAATAAATACAAATGAAATTTTTTATTGACACAGCAAATTTAGAGCAAATTAAAGAAGCGCAGGCTTTAGGTATTTTAGACGGAGTTACTACAAACCCATCTTTAATGGCTAAAGAAGGAATTACAGGTGAAGAAAACATTATTAATCATTACAAAGAAATTTGTGAGTTGGTAGATGGTGATGTTTCTGCAGAAGTTATTTCTACAGATTTCGATGGAATGGTGAAAGAAGGTGAAGCTTTGGCTGCTTTAAATCCGCAGATTGTGGTTAAATTACCAATGATAAAAGATGGTGTAAAAGCGTGTAAATATTTTTCTTCTAAAGGAATTAAAACAAATGTAACTTTAGTTTTTTCTGCAGGACAAGCTTTATTGGCGGCAAAAGCAGGTGCAACTTACGTTTCGCCATTTATTGGTAGATTAGATGATATTTCTACAGATGGTTTAAACTTAATTGCAGAGATTCGTCATATATATGATAATTATGGTTTTGAAACAGAAATTTTAGCGGCATCTGTACGTCACACAATGCATATTATAGATTGTGCAAAATTAGGTTCTGATGTAATGACGGGTCCTTTAAGCGCAATCGAAGGGTTGTTAAGACATCCATTAACAGATAGTGGTTTAGCTAAGTTTTTAGCAGATTACCAAAAAGGAAACTAATCAGTATAGTTGATTTTACATAAAACTAGTCAGAAAGTAGAAAAGTTATTTTTACTTTCTGGCTTTTTTGTCTTTAATAACTTCTGTACTTCGTAACTTTGCCACTTTGTAATTTATAGTAATGTATCCAAAAAAAGAACTCGCACAAATTGTAATATCTGCATGTACTCAATTCGAAATTGATACTGTTGTTATATCACCAGGTTCAAGAAACGCACCATTAACAGTTGGTTTTTCTAATCATAAAGAAATCGAAACGTTAAGTGTTGTAGATGAACGTTGTGCTGCTTTTTTTGCTTTAGGTATTGCGCAGCAAACTCAAAAACCTGTAGCAGTTTTATGTACATCGGGTTCTGCGTTACTAAATTATTATCCGGCAATTGCAGAAGCTTTTTATAGCAATATACCGCTAGTTGTAATATCTGCGGATAGGCCAAAACACTTAATTGATATTGGTGACGGACAAACGATTCGTCAAGAAAATGTTTTTGACAATCATATTTTATTTTCTGCAAATTTAATAGAGAATGAAAAGTTTAAAACTAGAAACTCTCAGTTGATTGGAGAAGCGTTACAAACTGCAGTTTCTAAACAAGGACCGGTTCATATAAATGTGCCATTTGATGAACCTTTGTACGAAACTGTTCCTGAATTACAAGAGTACCATTTTCCGCATATTTCTATGAGTTCTTTAGATAATTCTCATATTAATTATGATAATTTATCGAGTATTTGGAATGCTGCAGAGAAGAAAATGATTTTAGTTGGTGTTAGTTATCCTGATGAGGAATTACATCAATTAATAGATTTGTATGCAGATGACGATTCGGTTTTGATCTTTACAGAGACAACTTCTAATTTACATCATAATAAAGCTGTAAATTCTATTGATCAATTGATATTTTCTTTGGATGAAAATCAGTTTGAAAATTTAAAACCAGAAGTTTTAATTACGTTTGGGGGCATGATTGTTTCTAAAAGAATTAAACAGTTTTTAAGAAAATATCAACCAAAACATCATTGGAACATCGATGCTAAAAAAGCAACGAATACTTTTTTCTGTTTATCAGAATTTATACAAACACAACCCGTAGATTTTTTTAAGAATTTTAACAACTTGGTGGTTAAAAAAGAAAGTAATTATCAAGACGAATGGTTAACAATTAGAGATAAAAGAAGAGAAAAGCATAGAGTTTTTTTAGCAGAAACGGTACATTCAGATTTTAAAGTTTTTGAACAGGTTTTAGCTGATTTACCAAATAATTGTCAACTTCAAATTAGCAACAGTTCTATTATTAGATATGCACAATTATTTTCTATTGATAAAAGTAACACAGTTTTTTGTAATAGAGGTACAAGTGGTATAGATGGTAGTACTTCTACAGCAGTTGGTGCTGCTTTTGCAAATAAAAATCAGACTGTTTTTATTACAGGAGATTTAAGTTTTTTCTATGATTCTAATGCGCTTTGGAATAAAAATATACCAAGTAATTTCAGAATTATTTTAATTAATAATTCTGGTGGCGGAATTTTTAAAATCATTCCGGGACCAAAAACTACCAACGCAACAAAATATTTTGAAACACCACATTGCTTAACTGCAGAGCATTTATGTAAAATGTATAATTTCGAGTATTTAAAAGCTTTTTCTACAGAAACTGTTGCGAAACAATTAAAAGGCTTTTTTGATGAAAATGCAGAAAAAATTTCGGCACAGTCACAAAAACCAAAAATTTTAGAAATCTTTACACCGAGTAAAGAAAATGATTTAATTTTAAAAGAATATTTTAAATATATAAAATAATGGAATCACAAGAAGATACACACGAAGGAGAAATGAATTTGAAAGAAGGTGAAAAAGTAAACCTTGTAATAGAAACCGAAACAGGTTTAGGATATACCGTTTTAATTAACGAAGAATATGATGGTTTGCTTTTTAGAAGTGAAGTTTTTCAGGATTTAGAAGAAAACATGGAAGTTGTTGGTTATATAAAACAGATTCGTGAAGATGGTAAAATTGATGTTTCTTTAAGACCACAAGGTTTTAGAAATGTAATAGATTCTGATGTTGAAAAAGTTTTAGAAAAGCTAAAAAGTAGTAGAGAAGGCTTTTTATTGTTAACAGATAAAAGCTCGCCAGATTCTATTCGTTTTCATATGAAAATGAGTAAAAAAGCATTTAAAAAAGCAGTTGGTAACCTTTATAGACAGAAATTAATTGTAATTAAAGAAGACCGTATAGAATTGGTTAAATAATTTATTGACCGCCTAATCTTAATACATTTTCATAAAACGCATCTGCATTAGGATCTGCCGGATCCATTTTACCATAACCTATTTTATAATGGTATAATGCTTTCTTAATATTTTTACCTTCTTCATAATAACGACCAATGTAATAGTTGCCTAAAGGTGAAGAAGGAAAAAGTTTTAAAATCATTTTTCCGAAGTTTAATAATTGATCTCCGTTTTCTTTTTCGATTACTATTTTTTCTACAGCAAAAACATCTTGTTCTCTAATACCTAAGTTGCTTCCAAATAAAAACTCGATGTCTAAATATTTATTTTCTAAGTATGTTATTGCGTCTATTGGCGACAAATCTTTAATGTTTTTATCAAATTCTTCTTTTGAAATTGCAGAATAAATTTCAAAAACTTTTGTAAAGGCTCTCGGGATTGCCTCAGAAATTGCAGAAATACTACTGTTAGTGTTAATTGTATCGTTTATGATATTAAAGTTCTTAATTTCTAAGCTAGAAAGCCCTGATTGTAATTGAGTAATTTTAGTCTGCTTGTTTGTTGAAAAAGAGTTGGAGTTATTTGTATAGAAGTAAAAAGTATTGTCTTCTTTTTCTAAACCCGGTAAATTGTAGTTTTGTAATTGTGTGCCTATAAAATCAGAAAAAGTAGGATTTATACATACGTATGCATTTATAATTGGTGTTTGTTCAGATAAAAAATTTGTTGCTAAGTTTGCTGAAGTTCCTTCTGCTATTATCGAAATAAAAGGTGATGTTTTGTAATTACTTTCTATCTCGAAGATTACCTCGTTTCTTAAAAATTGATAGAACTTTTTATTATCAACAGTTAAATTACCATTATTTCTATTAAAATACGTGTCTTTTTTTCTTGTGGATGCCATTTTGACACCAACAATTATTTGTTTTGGTGCTTTGTCTTTGGCTGCAAAAAGTACAGCGTTGCCAACATAAGCGTCAAACAGGTATTCGGCATCTAAAACAATTGCTAAAGGATAATTTTTCTCTTCCTTTTCATCATATCCTTCAGGTAAATAAATTTTAATTTCTCTCTTATCATCAACATAATCAGAATTGATAGTTTTGGTAAGAATTTTCTGAGAAAAAATATAAATTGAAAAAAATAAGAATATTAATAGCGGTGATTTCTTAATCATCATTTAGAATGTTTATTTTTGTAGATAAGAATCTTTTGTTCTCTTTTAGAACGTCTAAAATACAAAAATATGATACAACCCGAGTGGAAAACTGTTAAAGAATACGAAGATATTACCTATAAGAAATGCAACGGTGTTGCAAGAATTGCGTTTAATAGACCAAATGTAAGAAACGCATTTAGACCTAAAACTACCAAAGAATTGTACGATGCATTTTATGATGCTGGCGAAGATACAAGTATTGGTGTTGTTTTATTATCTGCAGAAGGCCCAAGTACAAAAGATGGTGTTTATTCTTTTTGTTCTGGCGGAGATCAAAAAGCACGCGGACATCAAGGTTATGTTGGTGAAGATGGTTATCACAGGTTAAATATATTAGAAGTACAACGCTTAATTCGTTTTATGCCAAAAGCGGTAATTTGTGTTGTACCAGGTTGGGCAGTTGGTGGCGGACATAGTTTACATGTTGTTTGCGATTTAACTTTAGCATCTAAAGAACATGCAATTTTTAAACAAACAGATGCAGATGTAACTTCTTTTGATGGTGGTTATGGTTCTGCTTATTTAGCAAAAATGGTAGGTCAGAAAAAAGCTAGAGAAATTTTCTTTTTAGGTAGAAATTATTCTGCGCAAGAAGCTTATGAAATGGGAATGGTAAATGCTGTAATACCGCATGATGAATTAGAAGATACGGCATATCAATGGGCGCAAGAAATTTTAGAGAAATCACCTACTTCTATAAAAATGCTAAAATTTGCAATGAATTTAACTGATGATGGTATGGTTGGACAACAAGTTTTTGCAGGAGAAGCTACACGATTGGCATACATGACAGATGAAGCAAAAGAAGGAAGAGATGCATTTCTTGAAAAAAGAAAACCTAACTTTCCTAAAAAATGGATACCATAGCCAATTATTAATTATTAGAATATAGAATTGCGATTTGTTTAAATTCGTAATTTGATATGAATATGTTACAATAAATTACGATGAAACCACAAATAGTTACATTCCTTATAAAATGTCCAGATCAAAAAGGGTTATTGGCAAAAATTACCAATTTCTTTTATGAACGCTCTTTTAATATTGTTAGTTGTCAGCAATATGTAAACGCAATAGAGAATACATATTTTATGAGAATTCGTCTAGATGCTGAAGGTGCAGAGATTTCTAGAACTGTTTTAGAAAATAGTTTCACAGAATTATCAAAACCTTTACAAATAGATTGGTCTGTAAATTATAGTGATGACAAAAAAAACGTAGCAATTATGGTTTCTCATACAAGCCATAATTTATATGATTTATTGTCTAGAAATAAAGAAGGTTTGTTAGATTGTAATGTAAAGTTGGTTATCAGTAATCATAATAAATTAAGGTATATAGCAGAAATGTTCAATGTTCCTTATTATTATTTGCCAGTTACAAAAGATACAAAAGAAGCGCAAGAGGCTCAGGTTATGCAGTTATTAGATGAAAATGAAATCGATTTAACAATAATGGCGCGTTATATGCAAATTCTGTCTTCTAACTTTATCAATAAATATCCAGAGAAAATTATTAATATTCACCATTCTTTTTTACCTGCGTTTCAAGGAGCAAATCCTTACAAAAAAGCGTATGAAAGAGGTGTGAAATTAATAGGAGCAACAGCACATTATGCTACAGAAGATTTAGATGAAGGACCAATTATTGAACAAGATGTAGAACCTGTAACACATGAAAGTACGCCATTAACTTTAAAAAGAATTGGTGCAGATATAGAGAAGTTGGTTTTAGCAAGAGCAGTTAAAAATCATTTAAATAATCAAATAATAGTTTCTGGAAATAGGGCTATTGTTTTTCCGGAAGCAGGAGAATAATTTTTAATTATGAATCATCTATTACGGATTTAATATTCGTAATTAAAATTAGTAATTGAGTATGAAAATAATTTGTATTGGGCGCAATTACGCAAAACATATAGAAGAGTTGGCGAATGAAAGACCAGAAAACCCTGTTGTTTTTTTAAAACCAGATTCGGCAATTTTACCTAGAAAAAATCCTTTTTTTATTCCGCCTTTTTCTAATGATGTGCATTATGAAGTAGAGGTTTTAGTTAAGATAAATAAAGTAGGGAAACATATAGATACTAAGTTTGCTCATAAATATTACGATGAAATTGGTTTAGGAATTGATTTAACCGCCAGAGATGTGCAAGCTAAATGTAAAGAAAAAGGATTGCCTTGGGAAAAGGCAAAAGCTTTTGATGGCAGTGCAGTTGTTGGAGAGTTTTATCCGAAGGAAAACTTTGATTTAGAAAACTTGAATTTTCAATTGTACAAAAATGATGTAATTGTACAAGATGGAAATACAAATGCAATGCTGTGGAAAATTGATGAGTTAATTGCATATGTCTCTCAATATTTTACCTTAAAAAAAGGAGACATTATTTATACAGGTACACCAGCAGGTGTTGGCAAAGTTGTCGAAAACGATACTTTAAAAGGTATAATAGAAGGTAAAGAAGCATTTAATATTAGAGTAAAATAAAGTTGATTAATTTTGTTTTTCAAATAATAGCTTCCATATTTATTGGTGTTTGTTATACTTATTTGGCAAAACGCTATCAAAAAAATCAAGTAATTTATTTTTTTATCGGTTTTATTATATCCATAGTAATACGATTAATTTATTTATTAGTTTATGGGTTTTTTAAAGATTTTAAAATTACTCAAGAGTATAATTATAACAAGAATTTATCTGTGTTATTAAGTATTATTATTCCGTATATTTTATTTATGATTTTAAGAAAAAGACTCGCAAATAATAACGGAAACGATACAGATATAAATGATATAGGCAAAGAATGAACGCAGAAATTATAACAATAGGAGATGAGATTTTAATTGGTCAAATTGTAGATACAAATTCTCAATTTATTGGTCAGCAATTAAATAAAATAGGAGTTTCTGTTTATCAAGTAACGTCTATTCAAGATGATAGGCAGCATATTTTAAATGCTTTAAAAGAAGCGCAAGAAAGAGTAGATATTGTTATTTTAACAGGCGGTTTGGGGCCAACAAAAGATGATATCACAAAAAAAACTATTGCAACTTACTTTAACGATAATGAGGTTATAGAGTATCCAGAAGTAATTGCACACATAAAAGCACTCTTTAAAAAAATAAACCACCCATTTAAAGAAATTCAAAAAACACAAGCGCAGTTACCTTCTAAAGCAACTCTGTTAATGAATACATTTGGTACAGCACCCGGAATGTGGTTTTACGAAAATGAAACAGTTTTTGTATCCCTACCAGGTGTTCCTTATGAGATGAAAGGATTGATTACAAATGAAGTTTTACCAAGGATTCAAAATCAATTTAAATTACCTTTCATAATTCATAAAACAATTATGACTTATGGAGCCGGAGAAAGTACTATCGCAGAAACCCTAGAGCATTTTGAAGACAATTTACCAAGTTTTATAAAGTTGGCATATTTACCTTCTTTTGGTAAAGTTCGTTTACGTTTAACGGCAAAAGGTTCCGATAGAGAACTTTTAGAAAAAGAATTAACATCTAAAGTAGATCAAGTTTATAAATTAATTCCAGAATTTATCACTGGTCTAGACGATGATAATTCTTTAGAAAAGCGAGTAGGAGAGCTGCTAACCAAAAATAAAAAAACATTAGCCACTGCAGAAAGTTTAACTGGAGGTAAAATTGCAGCTACTTTGGTAGCGGTTCCTGGTTCGTCTTCATATTATAAAGGAAGTATTGTTGCATACTCGGCAGAAGCTAAAATACATTTGTTAGATGTTTCTGCAGAAACTATAAAAGAACATTCTGTAGTAAGTAAACAGGTTGCTTTGGCAATGGCTAAAGGCGTAAAAAATAAATTAAAAACAGATTATGCAATTGCCGTTACAGGTAATGCAGGTCCTTTGCGAGACAAGACAGATAAAAGTGTTGGAGTTGTATTTGTTGCTTTTGTGTCTGATAATGAAGAGTTTGTAAAAGAGTTCGATTTTGGGCAACCAAGAGAAAAGGTTATTAATAGAACAGTAAGTAAAGCATTAGAAATTCTTCAGAAAGAAATTCTTTAAAATTTTGTAAAATTATTTTGCTCAAAACTAGATTTATTTGTAAATTTGCACCTCGTTTAGAGATAACACTAATAAAACTGTCGAAAAGATGTCTAGAGTTTGTGAATTAACAGGAAAAAAAGCAATGGTTGGGAACAATGTTTCTCACGCTTTAAATAGAACTAAGAGAAAGTTTGACGCTAATCTAATGACAAAGCGTTTTTACATTCCAGAAGAAGATAAATGGATTACTTTAAAAGTATCTGCATCTGCTTTAAAAAATATTAACAAGAAAGGAATTTCTGCAGTTATAAAAGAAGCAAGAGCTAACGGTTTTTTAACTAAATAAGTTTAAGCAGATTAAAATTATACAGAGATGGCAAAAAAAGGTAACAGAGTTCAAGTAATTTTAGAATGTACAGAGCACAAAGCAACTGGTAAACCAGGTACTTCTAGATACATTACAACTAAGAACAAGAAAAACAGTCCTGATAGAATGGAGATTAAGAAATTTAACTCTATTTTAAATAAAATGACTGTTCACAAAGAAATTAAGTAATTTAAACATATCTAGAACTCAGAATAGAGCACATAGATAAAAAACATTAGACAATGGCAAAAAAAACAGTAGCATCGTTACAAACTTCATCAAAAAGATTAAGTAAAGCTATAAAGATGGTTAAATCTCCAAAGACAGGAGCTTACATGTTTGTAGAAAAGATCATGGATCCTTCTAAAGTAAACGACTTTTTAGCAAAAAAGTAATTTTTACTATATAAATATATCTAAACTACTTTCTAATTTTAGAAAGTAGTTTTTTTTGTGCCCTAATATTCCGTATTTTTGGGCGTTCCTTAAAAGGTCGCGCTTTCGGCAGTCGCTCTTTTCAAGGAGCTCCAACAAAGCCTCTATCGCTAACGCAAAAGGCTTTTTAAGTGACAATTTGACCAAACCCAACAAATGGCACGTTTTTTAACGTATTTTTTGTATAGATTAAAATATAAAAATGAGTTTTTTTAAAAAAATATTTTCAAAAGAAAAAAAAGAAACATTAGATAAAGGATTAGAAAAAACAAAAACTAATTTTTTTGATAAACTATCTAAAGCTGTAGCCGGTAAATCTAAAGTAGATGATGATGTTTTAGATAATTTAGAAGAGGTATTAGTTGCTTCTGATGTTGGTGTAAACACTACGTTAAAAATTATAGAACGAATTGAATCTAGAGTTGCTAAAGATAAATATGTTGGTACTGAAGAATTAAATAAAATTCTACGAGAAGAAATTGCTGGTTTATTATCAGAAACAAATCTTGGTAACGAAACAGAATTTAAAATACCAGCAATTCCAAAAGATGCAAATGGCAATAAAATGCCTTATGTATTAATGGTTGTAGGTGTAAATGGTGTTGGTAAAACTACTACAATTGGTAAATTGGCATCTCAATTTAAAAAACAAGGTTTAAAAGTTGTACTAGGCGCAGCAGATACTTTTAGAGCTGCAGCAATAGATCAATTACAAGTTTGGGCAGATAGAACAGATGTGCCAATTATAAGGCAAGAAATGGGGTCAGATCCAGCTTCAGTAGCTTTTGATACATTAACATCTGCTGTTAAACAAGATGCAGACGTTGTAATTATAGATACTGCAGGTCGTTTACATAATAAGATTAACTTAATGAACGAGTTAACTAAGATTAAAAGAGTAATGCAAAAAGTTGTTGCAGATGCACCACACGATGTATTACTTGTATTAGACGGTTCTACAGGGCAAAATGCATTTGAACAAGCAAAACAATTTACAAAAGCAACAGAGGTAACTTCTTTAGCCGTAACAAAGTTAGACGGAACAGCAAAAGGAGGAGTTGTTATTGGTATTTCTGATCAGTTTAAAATTCCTGTAAAATATATCGGAGTAGGAGAAGGTATCGAAGATTTACAAGTTTTTAATAAACACGAGTTTGTAGATTCTTTCTTTAAATAGGAAATTACATTTTAATAAAAAACAAAAAGTCTCTAATTTTAGAGACTTTTTTGTTTTTTATTAATTTATAAGAGTGTTTATTTTCTCCCATAAATTATTATCAAAATTAGAAAGCGCAAAATTAGAACTATCTGCTGATGCACCCATTCTAACAATTACAAGTTTTTTACTAGGTACAATATATATTTTTTGATCATTTTTACCGAGTGCACAAAATAAATCATCTGGAGCATTTGGTATTAAAGAACCACTAAACTTAAATTGACTTTGCGGCAATTGGTAACTAGTTTTTCCATTTACCCACCATAAGTATCCGTATGATTTGTTAATGTTTTGTGATGTATTTGTCGCTTTATTAATAAAGTCTTCAGAAACAATTTGTGTGTCATTCCACTTACCATTATTCTGTATTAATAATCCAAAGCGAGCCATACTTCTTGTAGAACTCCAGTAAACATTTAGGTTGTTTAGTTTTACCCAATAACCTGTCATACCTATTTTATCTTTTAAATTGTTTTCAAAATAATTTTCAAAAGTTTTTTTACTGGCTGCAGAAATTACATCTTGCATTTTTAAATACACGTTATGATATGCCCAACGACTATTTGCATCAGCAACATATTTTAAATTGTTAGGAGAAATGGAATCACCAAAACTATCATCTAAGCCAGAAGTCATATTTAATAAATTCTCGCAAGAAATTAAATTTTCTTTTTCAATGGGAATGCTCGTCCAGTTTTTATTAAGATAAGTACTAACTTTTTCATCTAAATTTATAAGATTATTGTCTTGAGCTATTCCGGCTACCGTTGCAGTAAGTGTTTTGCCTGCACTTGCCCAATACCAATTAGAGTTTACAGAATGATTGTTAAAATAGTTTTCTACTACAATTCTGCCATCATAAAGAATTATAAAACCTTTGGTGTTTTTTTCTTCTAAATAATCTAATAAAGGTTGTAGTTCTGCTGTATTCCAATTAAGTTCATTTAAAGAAATAGTATCCCAATTATCAGAATTATTATCAGGAAAATAAGTTTGATTTAAAGAATCGATTTGTTCTTCTAACATATTTTCTGAACTACAAGAAAAAAGTAGAATTCCTATAATAAACCAAATGCTAAGCTTCATATAAAACGTTTGTATTTAAGACTATCAAATTTTAAAATGGTTTAAAATTGTATATTTGAAAATATAGCTTAATTTATGAAAAAACTACTATTTATTTTATCAATCGGTCTATTATTATCTGCATGTGACAAGAATGCAGAAAAACAGCCTAATGTAATTTTTAAAAAATATGATGAGCAAGTTGCGTTAAAAGAGCAGCAAAATCATAAAAATAAAAGAATGCAATTTAAACTGTTTCAGTCTAAATATTTAGATATGAATTCTGTTTTTAAACCATTTGAAAACGATTTATCCACTTTTTCTGATGAGGAATATAATCGCTTAAAACCGTTTATTTTAGAAAAAGACATTCCAACATTACAGCAAAACATAAAAAAGGGTAAGCTTTCTTATGAAAAGCTAACACTTTTTTATTTATATAGAATTAGAAAGTTTGAAAGTGATTCTACTAAGTCATTAAATAGCATCATAAGTCTTAATTCTGATGTATTAAAAGAAGCAAGAGAAAAAGATCAAAATCAAGAGTCCATTTCTGAATTTTCTATGTTTGGTATGCCAATTCTTTTAAAAGATAACATTAATACAAAAGGTATGCCTACAACTGCGGGTGCAATTGCTTTAGCAGAAAATAAAAATACAGAAGATGCATTTATCGTTAAAAAATTAAAAGAAAAAGGAGCTTTAATCTTAGGAAAAGTAAATTTAAGTGAATGGGCTTATTTCTTTTGCTCTGGTTGTCCGTTAGGATATTCTGCTGTTGGTGGTCAAACCTTGAACCCTTATGGTAGAGGTCAATTTGAAACAGGAGGAAGTTCTGCAGGAAGTGGTGTTACAGTAGCCGCAAATTTTGCTGTTGCAGCTGTAGGAACAGAAACTGCGGGTTCTATAACCTCACCATCTAGTTTAAATTCTGTTGTAGGTTTAAAACCAACAATTGGTGTGTTAAGTAGATCAGGTATTGTACCAATTTCTTCAACATTAGATACACCTGGTCCAATGACAAAAAATGTTATTGATAATGCAATTTTTATGAATGCAATGTTAGGTTTTGATAAATTAGATTCTGCTTCTAAAACTGTTGATGAAGATTATTTTCAGAACGGATTTAAAAATAGTTTAGAAGGAAGAAAATTAGGTGTAATTAAAGGACTTTTATCAGATTCAATATATGCTTTAACTATAGAAAAATTAAGAAAAGTTGGTGTAGAAATTGAAGAAATTACTCCGCCAGAAATTTCATTTGATGGATTTACAACACTGTTAAATATAGATATGAAAGTAGATTTACCTAAGTATTTATCTATAAATGCAGATAAAAATATAATACATAAATCAGTAAAAGATGTTACTCTTTTTAATTTACAAGATAGTTTAATTAGAGCGCCTTATGGACAGCAGTTATTTGACGGTATTGTTAAAGATCAAACAACTTTAAGTGAATTATCAAAAATAAAAAAGCAATTAAATAATGAAGGTATTAAATATTTAAATGCATTAAAAGAGCAAAATTTAGACGCAATTTTATCTATTAACAACTATCATTCTGGTATTGCTGCAGTTGCTAAATACCCTACACTTACAGTACCTATGGGATATAAAGATAGTGGTGAACCAATAAGTTTAACCTTTATAGGCGTTCCTTTTTCAGAAAGAAAGCTTTTAGAAATTGGTTATGCATTTGAACAATTAACAAAAGTTAGAAAAATGCCTAAAAACTATCAATAGAAAGAATACCAATCATTTAAAAAGTACTATTTTTGCACTCGTTTTTATTTTTAAGTAAATAAAACAATTATAAATAAGATTTAAAGTTTTAAGTAAATAATACTTAGGCTAAAAGCTAGAAATATGCGTACAAAAACCATCAAAAAAAATAAGATTAATGTTGTTACTTTAGGTTGCTCCAAAAACGTTTACGATAGTGAAGTTTTAATGGGACAATTAAAAGCAAATGGAAAAGATGTTGTACATGAAGACCCAGAAGATGATGGAAACATTGTAGTAATTAATACGTGCGGTTTTATTGGTAAAGCAAAAGAAGAAAGTGTTGATACTATTTTGCATTATGCTAAAAGAAAAGAAGCCGGTGAAATAGATAAAGTCTTTGTTTCTGGATGTTTAAGTGAAAGATATAAACCAGATTTAGAAAATGAAATTCCGAATGTAGATCAATATTTTGGTACGCATGATTTACCAAACCTTTTAAAGGTTTTAGAAGCAGATTATAAGCACGAACTTATTGGTGAGCGTTTAACTACAACTCCTAAACATTATGCTTATTTAAAAATTGCAGAAGGTTGCGATAGACCATGTTCTTTTTGCGCGATTCCGTTAATGCGTGGTAAACATAAATCTACGCCAATAGAAGATATTGTTATAGAAGCTACAAAATTAGCCGAAAAAGGAATTAAAGAAATCATGCTAATAGCACAAGATTTAACTTATTATGGCTTAGATATCTATAAAAAAAGAGCTTTAGCAGAATTGTTAGAAGCTTTGGTAAAAGTAGACGGTATCGAGTGGATTCGTTTGCATTATGCTTTTCCTACAGGTTTTCCGATGGATGTTTTAGATGTAATGAAACGTGAACCTAAAGTTTGTAATTATTTAGATATTCCTTTACAACACATTAATACAGAGTTGTTAAAATCGATGAAAAGAGGAACAACTCATGAAAAAACTACGTCTTTAATTCATAAATTTAGAGAGGCGGTACCAGAAATGGCAATAAGAACAACTTTAATTGTTGGGTATCCTGGTGAAACTGAAGAAATGTTTCAAGAGTTAAAAGATTGGGTAGAAGAAATGCGTTTCGAGCGTTTAGGTGCTTTTGAATACTCTCATGAAGAAAATACAGGTGCGTATGTGTTAGAAGATGATGTGCCTGCTGATGTTAAATTTCAAAGAGTAAATGAAATAATGGAAGTTCAATCTCAGATTTCATGGGAATTGAATCAGCAAAAAATAGGAAAAACGTTTAGATGTTTATTTGATAGAAAAGACGGTGAGTATTTCTACGGAAGAACAGAATTTGATTCTCCTGACGTTGATAATGATGTAATTGTTGATGCAAAAGAACATTATATTAAAATAGGAGAATTTATTGATATAAAAATTCATGATGCAGGTGATTATGATTTATATGGTACACCAGTAAACAAAATAGAAAAACCTGTTCCTTTAAACCAAAAAAGGAAATAATTACATAATAAAAAAGGTCTTCAAAATGTTTGAAGACCTTTTTTGTTTGCAAAAGTTGTTATTTTTTTAAGATTTTAAGAGAATAATCTAAATTATCAACTTTAATAAAATATAAACCTTTACTTAAATTGTCAACAGAGAATTCTGAAGTTGTATTAAAGTTTCCTTTAAACTGCTTCACTTTTCTGCCTTGTAAGTTATAGATTTCTACCTTTTTAGTATCAGAATTTATTCTAAAATTATTGTAAGTAGGATTTGGGTAAGCAACAATTTTATTATTTAAAAAAATATCTTCTGTAGAGAGCGCTGCTGGCATATTACCATATACTTTAAATTCTCCTGGCGCTAAAGTAATTGTGCTATTAACGTTTACAACGGTTTTTGTGGCATTATCATTTAAAAGATCATACCAAGTACCAGAAGTTTGAAAAGAAGGGCTTATGTTCTGTGTTGTAACACCAAAATTACCAACAATTGTTACATATTGCATATCTGATGAAGAAGTGTCTGTAAGTTGAATTTTCTTTAAACCATTAGAATTGGCAACATCTAATGTAAAGTTAGAAGTTTCAAAAATATCATATTTTAATTTTAATTGAATTAGTTTAGAATACGTGTTGTAAACATCTTTTCTATTTTCAATATCAAAATAATTCCATAAAATTGGTTTATTACCAACTCTACCATTTTGGGTGATAGAAATATCATAACCTAATTCGCCAAATTGCCAAATCATTTTAGGACCCGGAATAGTAAAGTAAAAAGCACCAGCTAATTCAACTCTATCAAGAGCAGTTGCTAGATTTTTCACACTATAATTACCGCTAGAATTACCAAACTGAAGATTTTTATACATCAATCTTTCTTCATCATGGCTTTCCATATAACTTACGTTCGCTGGCACAGAAAAACCTCTTTCTTTATAAGAAACCCAAGAAATATCAGATTTTCCATTAGAATTAAAACCTAAAGTTCCTTCACTATAATTTCCATTATGATTTCCCCAGACCATAATTCCTTTACCTTCATTTAATCTATAATTTACCCATTCTTTTTCTTCTTCATTTTTACCTAAATGTTCGAAAATAATATAAAAGTTAGGATCTTTTTCCCATTGATAATCTGCATATTCTTTTAAAACATCAACTCTGTCTTGTTGGTAATTACTGGTACAAGATTCATCATTTGCTGTACAATTTTGAGTAAAACCTTTTGTTAAATCCCATCTAAAACCATCAATTTTATATTCATCAATCCAATATTGAGTAGTTCTTTTAACATAATCTTTTACAGCTTGTTTACTGTGATTATAGTCGTTAAAAACACTAAAAGAATGTTTAGCCGTTGCGTTAAAAAACGGACTGTTTGCTACTGCTTGTCCACCAAAACCACCATTATCTGTATTGTACATTCTATAATACGGATTTTGACCAGAAGCATGATTGTAAACAACATCTAAAATTACTGCAATTCCTCTTCTGTGACATTCATCGATTAATAATTTAAACGAATTTTTATTACCGTAATATTTGTCTAATGCCATATGAAATGAAGTATTGTAACCCCAAGATTCATTACCATCAAATTCACTTACAGGCATAAATTCTATTGCATTTACACCTAAATCTTGTAAATAATCTAATCTTGCTTTTACTGCATCAAAACTATGTAAAGCATCAAAATCTCTAATTAATAATTCGTAAATGACTAGATCTGTTTTCTTTGGCTTTGTAAAATTTGTTGTTTGCCAAACAAAATCTGCATCGCCAGTTCTTAATAAAGTTACAACGTTTGATGTTTTTCCTGATGGATAAGCAGGTAAATCTGGATATGTAACATTATCAATATAAGTATCGTTATTTTCTGATAAAATAGTTGTAGAATAAGGATCTGCAACTCTTAACTCACCATCAACTAGATATTGATAAGTGTAATTTTGTTGAGGTGTTAAATTTGTTAATTCTATCCAGAATCTATCCTTCGAGCTATCTTTTTTTAATAAATAATTATTGTCAATACTCCAGTCATTAAAATCTCCTAAAACGTGAATAAATTCTTTTAAAGGAGCATAAAATACTAACGTTGCTTTCGTATTGTCTGTAGAGTTTAAATTGATACCATCTTTTAAACCAATTGGTAAACTAGCTTCTGTAACAGTTGGTTTTACAATGGCAGAAAATTCGTTTGTAATTGTTGTTCCGTTATTTGTAGTTTCTAAAACAAAATCTGTGTTTTCTGTAACCGTTGCAGAAAAATTATAATCTGTAATATTAGATTGTTGGTCAATAGAAGTACCGTTCGCTTTTAAATTAAAGTTTGAATTTAATCCTGCAGTTGCAGAAATAGAAAGTTGATCTCCAGAATTTAGAATTGAAGTTTTTTTGATAGGAGCATTTAAAGTCACCTGAAATTTACCAACTTCAAAAATTTTATCTTGAGTTTTTTTATCTCCATCACCGTTTTTTGCTTTCACTAACATTCCTATTCTTCCTATTTCAGTTCTATTATAAAATGTAGTAGGAGTAAAGGTTATAGCATAAGTTGTATTATTAATTTTGGTCATTTTTTGAGCTTCACTAGAATTGGTCCAACTACCATTGTTTGGTGAATCTATTTCATTAGCATCATTTAAATCATAAGACCAAGACCATAAATATACATCTGTAACTCCCCAAGTAGCAGGGTTAATGTTATTTACAGTTATTGTTATTTCATCCGTAGCATCAAAAGAAGCTGGCGAAACAGCATAATTTACATTTTGTTGTTGTGCCAAACTTATTATAGAGCATAATAAAAAAAGAAAAGAGGTAATTTTTTTCATATAATTAATTGTAAAAATATAAAGGCTATTCGGTTAAGAATAGCCTCTATAAAGATTATTATTTTTATTGAACTGTTACTGTTCCTTTAGTATAATCTACAGTAATTTTATAAGTTCCGTCTCCAGGAGACTTTACATTACTTTCGTTATCTCTAACTAGCATACCTGCATAAGTTCCGCTTTCTCCCCAATCATTGTCCCAAGAACCTTGTACTGGTAAAAATTTAAATTCATCTGTTGCAGTTAACGTTTGTGTAATTTCAAAAACTCCGTCTTCTAATTTTGTAAAAGCAGGTGCAGATGCATTGTCCCAACCATTAGGAGAACCTACTAAATATAAGTTTGTAGGAACTTCAACTAAACTATAAGATAAATCATTAAAGTCTACAGTAACCATAAATGTACCAGCGGCAGCAACTTTAATGTTGTTTTCGCCTTCTTGTATAATTTTACTAGGATTATTTGGGTCTTCACCATAATCTCCACCCCAATCACCAGAAACAGGAATCATTTTAAATTCATCACCTTCAGAAAAAGTTTGCATTCTTGTAAATACACCATTTCCAGAAGTACTAAATTGTTGTGTAACATCAGCATTGTTCCAACCATTATGTGCACCAACCATAAATAAAGTATCTATGTTTGATAATTTAAAACTTAAAGTATTAAAATCTACAATTACTAAATAAGTACCAGCAGTAGTAACTTTAATGTTGTTTTCTCCTTCTTGTACAATTTTACCAGGATTGTTTGGGTCTTCACCATAATCACCATCCCAAGCTCCTGAAACAGGAATCATTTTGAACTCATCATTTGCAGAAAAAGTTTGAACTCTAGAGAAAACACCATTACCATCATTATAAAATTGTTGTGTTGCATCAGCATTGTTCCATCCATTATGCGCACCAACCATAAATAAATTATCTGGTATTGCTGCTTTAAATGCAGTTAGTGAAAGCGTAATTAATTCTGATGTTCTATTTAAATCTCCACCAGCTGTTTTTGCAACTGCAATTAATCTAAATTCAAAATCTGTTGCTTCATCTGCTTTTCCTCCAGCAGCAATTACTAAATCATTTAAATTATCATGAGAAATTTCGAATGTATTAGTATCTGAAGAACCGATTAATGTCGCAGCAGCAAAGTCATTTCCTGCTAAATCCATTTCTACATTATATGATACGTCTACTGTACTGCTTTCTGTAATTTCTGGATCTTCCCAAGTTAAAGTTAATGCAATATCATCTGGATTTGTGTCTGTTATTACTACAGCAAAACCATTAGCAGGAGTTTTAAAAACCGGCGGAGTAACTACAAACTTAGATACTTGAAATAAGATTGTATTTGAAACTGAAGAACCAGTATTTAATCTCATGTAAACGCCCGTTTCTTCATAAGACTTAATGTTTGCATTACTTAAAACCTCGTTTAGTTCTGCAACCGTCATAGAAAAGTTTTTATTTTCTGTAGAACCTAATATTACAGGTGCACTAAACTCTGCGTCTAAAGACATTTCTACGTTATAAGTTGCTCCTGTGTTTATATCATCATTCCAGGTAATTGTAAACGCTGGGTTATCTGGTAAAGCAAAGTTTAGAAAAATATTGCTAATTCCAGGAGATTTTAAAACAAACTCAGCTTCTGGGCTTGTTATTGTTAAACTCTCATTTGCATCACAAGCACCTAAAATAAGTGTTAATGATAAAAATAAGTAGCTTAGTTTTTTTATATATGTATTCATTATATCGCTGTTATAAGTTATTTTGAAATTATAAATTCAAAGGAATTAAGATGTAACGACCTGTTAAGTCATTAAACCAAACATCATATTCATCTTCTACAACAACCGGAATTGCACCACCACCAGCGGTAGCTGTTCCAGAGAAAGAAGTAGAATTACCCCACTTAGAACCAGCATCTGTAACAAACTCAACATTTCCTGGATTTAATTTTACGTTTGAAGCTGTCCAAATATGTCCATCAAAATCTAACGGAGTTAAGGCTACATTTGCAGTACTTGTTCCTTGTAACGATAAACTTGCAGGACTTGTAATTCCTGTTTCATCAAAAGGTTCAAAAGAAAAAGTGTTACTAGCAAAGTTTATTTTAAAAGTATAATAACCTGCTGTAATTCCGCTTGCACCAGCAGTAGGAAATCTCTCAGGATCTGAACCTGTACCATCATTTACACCAACAGAAGAACCATCATCTGTACCGTATTGAGGTGTCCATAAACCTTTTGTTGCTAAAACTTTAAAATGTCCGTTATCTGCAAAGAAACCAGTGTAATAATATGTATTACTATCTGTGGCATCTCTAAATAAAGCAGGATTGTTATTGTTGTTGTTCCAACCTGGTGCGGTAGCATCACCTACTATATAAAAATCGTTAAAAACGTAATTAAAGAAAGGATACACTTCTAAAGTTATCGTGTTTGAAGGAGTTTTTACACCATTTTGAGTTCCTAAAGAAGAAACTATTCTAACATATAAATCTTTCCATTCGAAAGGGTTTAAACCTGCATTACCTGCGGCTGCATTTACTTCGTTTACAGATAAAGTTACCGAGTTTAAACCTGTAACTACAGTAGCAATTGCTGGAGCTGTAAAATCTTCATCTTTAGAAAACTCTACGGTATAATTTACTGCAGCTTGTTGTCCGTAATCTGCTTTATCCCAATTAAGGGTTAAAGCAGGATTATTTGTATTTACAGCATCTAACTCTAATTTAGAGAAACTTAATTCTGATAAATTAGCTGCTGTAGGTGTTGATATTTCGAATAATTCAGAACTATCATCACAAGCATTGAATACTAATAGTAGCATTCCTATGATTGCAAATACTGAAAATCTTTTTATATTTTTCATTATTAAATGTTTTAGTTTTTAGTAACCTAAGTTTTGTTTTAAGTTTGGACTTGTTGCTAAACTTGCTGAAGGAATAGGGTACAAGTCTAAATGATTTGGTAATGAAATACCATTTGTACCGTTACCTTTCCATGTCCAATTGTAAGAACCACCAGTAAACTTACCGAATCTAATTAAATCTTGTCTTCTATGAGCTTCTAAGTGTAATTCTCTTGCTCTTTCATCTAAAATAAAATCTAAATCAAACTCTGCCGAAGTAATTGTTTCGGGGTTGTTAGCTCTAACTCTTAAATTATTTACATAAGCAAGTGCATTTACTTCTGATGTATTCGCAGCTCCTCTTAAATGTGCTTCTGCATACATTAAATATACATCTGCTAATCTAAATAAAGGAAAATCTGTGTCAACAAAAGTTTGATCTGAACCAAAACCTCCAGTAGATTTTGCGTTAGAATATTTCTCGATTACATAACCTTGATCTTTATTAGAAATATCTAAAATATCGATACTTCTAGAACCAGAAATAATGTTATTTCTTGTGTCTTGTAAGAAAACACCACCATCAAATAATTGTACAAATTGTTTTCTTAATCTAATTGCGCCTCCCCAGCCACCAGCGCCAACACCTAATGCTGCACCGTTAGCTTCTAAACTTCCTACAGAACCATTTACTAAAACAGTTGTTGGTCCGTAATTTTGAACAATTGTACCATCTGAAACTAAAGGAAAAATAATTTCATTTGTTGCAGCATTTGTATCGTTATCTGCAGTAAAGTTTAATAAATAATCTGGAGCTAAAGAATAACCAGCACCAATTATCTTGTTAAGCTCTATAACACACTCGTCATATTTTGCTTCTCCAATATATACTTCTGCATTTAAATACAATTTGGCTAATATCATTGCAGCTACAGCTTTATCTGCTCTACCATGTTCGTTAGTTTTAGCATCTAATAAATCTGCTTCTATAGCTTTTAATTCTGCTTCTACATAAGTAAAAAGCTCTGCTCTATTAGCTGCTTTAGGTATAGAGTTAACTTGGTCTTCTTCTGTTACAAAATTTGCTTGACCAAATAAATCTATTAAATAGTAATAAGCCATTGCTCTTAATAATCTAGCTTCTGCTCTGTAAGTAGTAATATTTGCTCTTACAGCTGTAGATACGTTTCTACTATCTAATTTTTCTGAAGTTGTTTCTCTTAAAAAATTATTAGCAAATGCAATTGTTGCATGCGTTCTACTAAACATTCCTAAAATTAAAGGATTTTGATCTGTCCAGTTATTTCTTTGAATTCCTGCAACACCTCCATCATTTTCATAAGACCAAATAATTTGGTCTGCAGCTAATGTTTGTAAGTATAAAAGTGTTCTACCAAATTGACTCGTACCTGCATCTAGACCAATTATATTAGAAGATTCTGGACCATTAATACCTGTTAAAGATAAGTTTGCATATACACCGGCTAATAATTCTTTGTAAGCAGTTTCATTAGCAAAAAAGTCTTCTCCTAATAATGTTTGATCATCTTGCGGAGTAATATCTAAATCTTTAGTACATGATGTAAATGAAACGAAAAATATCGTTACCAACATCATTACTTTATATGTTGTTAAATTTGTTTTCATAATTAATTTGATTAAAATTTAATATTAGCTCCTAATAAGAAAGTTCTAGATCTTGGAAAGTTTAAATTATCTATACCATTGTTAAAAATTTCTGGATCTAAACCAGAATAATTTGTAACTGTAAAGACATTTTGAACACCTGCCCATAAACGAATGCTGTTTCCAGAGAACTTTTTAATTAATGGATTGATTGTGTACCCGAAAGTAATATTATCCATTTTTAAGAAAGAAGCGTTTTCTAGATAAATATCAGAAGAAATTACATCTGCTGTATTTCTAAAATTATAATCTAAAACAGAAGTAGGAATATTACCTAATACTTGCTGATCTTGTAATAAAGCATATTGTGCAGTAGAAGAGTTTACGTTGTTGTATGCGTAATTACCAATACTTGCTCTTAAGTTAAAAGATAAATCGAAGTTTTTGTAGTTAAAGTTAGATTGAAACCCTAGAGTTACATCTGCAAGACCATTGTCTTTAATGTATCTATCATCGGCGTTTACAATTCCATCTCCAGTTAAATCTGCATACGCACCTTCAATAGGAGCACCGTTTGCATCATATAATTGTTTATAAACGTAAAATGAATTAGGAGCAAAACCTTCTCTTTGAACTTGAATTGTAGCACCAGTACCACCAGCAATAGAACCTACATTTAAATCTCTACCTAACGGAATAGAAGTAATTTCTCTATCGATATAAGTTGCATTAAAATTTAAGTTCCAATCAATGTCATCGGTTTTAATTACATCAGAATTTAAAGAGAATTCTACACCTTGTATCTGTAATTCACCAATGTTTCTTGTAATGTTATTGGTAAAGTTTGTTCCATCTGCAATAGGAGTATCAAATAATAAATCGTTTGAGTTTTTTTGAAAAACGCCTAACGTACCAGAAACCTTATTGTCAAATAAACCATAATCTAAACCAAACTCTAACGTTGTAGTTTCTTCCCATTTAATATCTGGATTAAATGGTTGTGGTATTGTAGATTGAATTGCATTACCATCAAATAAAAATTGCGAGTTACTATTACCAAAACGGTAAGTAGTTAAGTAAATCTCTGGGTTGCTAATATCTTGCTGACCAGTAATACCATAACTTGCTCTTAACTTTAAGTTAGAAATTACATCAGAATCTTTTAAGAAATCTTCGTCACTAATTCTCCAGGCTGCAGCAACTGCTGGGAAATTACCCCATCTGTTTTCTGAACTAAATTTAGAAGTACCATCTCTTCTGTAAGATAGTGTAAGTAAATATTTTTCTAAAAATGTAAAGTTTGCTCTACCAAAAAAACCAATTAGTACTTCTGGTGTATTTACGTACGTATCTCTACTACTATTAGGGTCGTTTAAGTTACCACTGTTAAAACCGTCTCCAGTAAATTCTTGGTAAGAATAACCTGCGGTAATATCTGCTTTTATGTTATTAAACTCTTTTGTATAATTAAAATAAGAATCTAATAATTCATTATGTCTATTTTGGTTTCCATAAGAGTTATTACCAACTACTACTGTGTTAAAACTTCTTGGTCCTAAAACAGATCCGTTAGAAATGTAGCTTCCTTCTGTTCTGTCAAAACCAACGTTTACAACAAATTTTAGTTCTGGTAAAAAATGGAATTTATAGTCTAAATTTAAATTACCATATTGTCTAAAAGATTTACCTGTGTTGTTATTTTGTAATAAGCTGGCAACTGGGTTTGTACCTCCATTTGCTAATACAAAATCAGAACTACCGCCTGTATAATGTTGATAAAATCCACCGTAAGGTCCTGCGGCTCTTACAGGTTGTGTTGGGTCATATCTTAATGCAGCTCCAATACCACCTGCAGCAAATCTACTGTTTGTAAACGCTCTGTTGTAGTTTAAAGAAACTTTTAAATGATCTTCAAAGAAAGAAGGATTCATAGCTAAAGAAACGTTTGCTCTATCAAACTCAGATGTAATAATACCACCTTGTTGCTCAGAAAATCCAACAGACAATCTTGTAGGAATTTTATTAAAAAGAGATCCTTTAGCAGTAATGTTATGTTGTGTAGAAACTGTGTTTTGTAAAACTTCATCTTGCCAATTTGTGTTGGCATTACCTAATAAGCTAGTATCTAGAGTTGTACCAGAAATTGGTTGAGAATTAACAAGGTTTCTAAATTCGTCTGCAGAAAATACATTAATTCTATCTAAAACCTCACCAGCACTATATTGGTAATCATAATCTAAAGAAAAAACACTTTTTCCTTTTTTAGTTACAATAATAATTACACCATTAGAAGCTCTAGAACCATAAATTGCAGTTGCAGAAGCATCTTTAAGTACAGAAAAAGATTCGATGTCTGCCGGATTAATACTAGAAAGGATTCCTCTACTACCAGCAGTACCGTTATTAGTAACTGGTAAACCATCAATAACTATTAAAGGTGCGTTTGATGCACTTAAAGAAGAACCACCACGAATGGTAATCTCAGATCCAGAACCAGGAGCACCACTTGTAGTAATATTTACACCGGCAACTCTACCATTTAATAAGTTTTCTGGAGTTACAATATTTCCTTTAGTAAATTCTTTTGCAGTAATAGCTTCTACAGAGCCAGTAGCATCTTTAATTGTAGTGGTACCATAACCAACAACAATAATTTCATCTAATTGTTCAGAAGATTCTGTTAGTTCAACAGTTAAGTTTACTTCCGTTCCAATAGTAATTTCTTTATCGGCATAACCTAAATATCTAAAAACAAGAATAGCTCCTGTAGTTACTTTGTCTAGTTTAAAGTTTCCGTTAAAGTCGGTTTCTGTTCCTTTAGTAGTACCTTTTACTACCACACTTACACCTGGTAAAGGATCACCCGATGTTTTTTCTTTTACGATACCTTTTACAGTTTGTTGCGCAAACATTGTAAAAGAAGTACTTAAAAGAATACCAAATAACAATAATTTAAAGTTTTTCATGTATAATTTGTTAAATAATAACTATATTTTGAATTTGTTATTAACAATAAATTTACATTCCACTCTGTAAATATAGAAGTTAGATTCGCAAATACAATATTTTAAAAGTTACGAAATCGGTTTCGTGTTGACAACTTTACTTAAAATATCATTAAATTATTAAAAAAGACTATTAAAAATTGCATTTTTGTAAAATATGAAGCAAAAAGTTACCATAAAAACAATAGCTAAAGAATTAGGGGTTTCTACTTCAACCGTTTCTAAAGCGTTAAAAGACAGCCACGAAATTAGTAAAGAAACAAAAGAAAAAATTCAAGCTTATGCAGATCTCTACAATTATAAGCCTAATAATTTAGCATTACAATTAAGAAATCAAAAAACAAAACTTATAGGCGTTATACTTCCTAAAATAGTACATCACTTTTTCTCTACTATTATTAAAGGTATAGAAGAAGGTGCGCATAAAAAAGGTTATAGGATTATGGTTTGTTTTTCTGATGAATCTCACACTAAAGAAGTAGAAAACTTAAAAGTACTATCTAACGGTAGTGTAGATGGTTTAATTGTATCAATAGCTAATGAAACTCTTGCAAATAAAGAATTTAAGCATTTTCAAGATTTGGTTTCAGAAGAAATACCTTTAGTGTTATTAGATAGAGTAGTAGATGATATTAAGTGTGATAAAGTAGTTGTAGACGATTTTGGAGCTGGCTATAAAGCAACAAAGCATCTATTAAATACAGGTTGTAAAAGAGTAGCAATTATTACAACGCCAGAATACGTTAATGTAGGTACACTAAGAAGAAAAGGATATGAAAAAGCACTTTTAGAAAGAAAAATAGCAATAGACAAGAACTTAATTATTGAGATTGATGAGAATGAAAACATCAAAGAACAAATAAGACCTGTTTTTGATCATAATATTGATGCAATTTTTGCAGTAAATGAAATTTATGCAGCAAAATCTATAAGAATTGCTAAAGAAAAGAGTATTCGAATACCAGAAGAATTGTCTGTAACTGGTTTTACAGACGGTCTTATTTCAGAATATTCTACACCTTCTATTACTACTATTGCTCAACACGGTTTAACAATGGGAAAGCAAGCAGTAGAGGCACTTATTAATAGAATAGAAAATGAAAGCGAAAAATATAGTCCTAAAACTATTGTAATTTCTAGCGATTTGAAACTAAGAGAATCTACGAAACCGTCGTCGTAGATTTGTAAAGTTTTTTTTATCAAATTGATAATTTAAGCTTATTTTTGTTGCATTATTACGATTTATCAATAAATTACATTCCACACATGATAATAATTGATAAGTCTAACATGCTTATCGTAATATTAATTTTATAGTATAACGATAATGAACAAAAAGAAATTAAGTTTCTTGCAAATCTGGAACATGAGTTTTGGGTTTCTTGGAATTCAATTTGGAATGGCCTTAACGGGTGGTTTCATGTCTCGAATATTTCAAACACTTGGTGCAGAGATAGATGATATACCCATTCTCTGGGTTGCAGCTCCGTTAACAGGTTTAATTGTGCAACCAATTATTGGTTACATGAGCGATAGAACATGGAGCCCTAAATGGGGTAGAAGAAGGCCTTATTTTTTAATTGGTGCTATACTAAGTTCGTTGGCGTTAATTATAATGCCACATTCTCCTACTTTATGGGTTGCAGCTGGTTTTTTATGGATTTTAGATGCTTCTATTAACATTTCTATGGAGCCTTTTAGGGCTTTAGTCGCAGATAAATTACCTAGTTCTCAAAGGTCTTATGGTTTTGTAATTCAAACACTTATTATTGGTGTTGGTACTTGGGTTGCTAGTAGTTTGCCTTGGATGGTTTCTCAATTAGGAGTAAGCGATTCTGCGGCTTCTGGTATTGTGCCAATGTCTGTTAAGGTTGCTTTTACAATTGGTGCAGTAGTATTTTTATTAAGTATTTTATATACAGTTTTTACTACAAAAGAGTATCCGCCAGAAGACATGCAAGCTTTTGAAGAGGAAAAGTCACAAAAGAATAGATTTGTTGCTGATATTTTAGAAAATATTGGAAACATGCCTACAATTATGAAAAAGTTAGGTGTAGTTCAGTTTTTTAGTTGGTTTGCTTTTTTCACTATGTGGTCTATGGCAAATCCTGCTTTAACAGAACATGTTTTTAAAACACCTGCACCTGTAGAAAAAGAGTACGTAATGTCTAATCCAGAGCAAAAAGCTGCTTTTGACGTTGAAAATACTGCTTTTCAGAAATCTTCTAACGAGGTAGGTTCTTATATGGGTATTTACGGATTGTCTTCTATGGCATTTGCTTTAATTCTTGTATTATATACTAGAAAAAGAAGAATCAATAGAAAATATATACATATGGGTTCTCTTATTTTAGGAGGAATAGGTTTTATTCTAATGTATTTTATTCCTTCACCAGAGTATTTAGCAGTTTCATTTATTCTTATCGGTTTTGCTTGGGGTAGTATTTTATCTATGCCTTACGCAATGTTATCTAGTGCCGTAAATCCTAACAAAATGGGTGTCTTTATGGGTATTTTTAACATGTTTATAGTAATGCCGCAAATAATTGCAGCTTTAGGAGGTATCAACTTTGTATCTAATTTAATAGGAGAAGAAACTATTAATGCTATGATTGTAGCAGGTTTAAGTTTAATTATTGCAGGACTTAGTAATTTTTTAATTACAGAAAAAAATGCAATTACATATCAAGAGAACAATTAAAAAATGAATAAGAAAGGATTTATTTTCGATTTGGATGGTGTTATAGTAGACACTGCCAAATATCACTACTTAGCTTGGAAAAAACTAGCTAACCAATTAGGTTTTGAATTTACTGAAGAACAAAACGAATTATTTAAAGGCGTTAGTAGAAAACGTTGTTTAGAAATTCTTTTAGAAATAGGAAATAGAGAAGCAACTAAAGAAGAGTTTGATACTTGGATGATAGACAAGAATGTAGATTATTTAGAGTATATAAAAAATATGGATGCATCAGAAATATTACCAGATGTACCTAAGATTTTACAATTTTTAAAAGAAAATAATGTTCCGATTGCTTTAGGTTCTGCAAGTAAAAATGCACAACCAATTTTAGAAAAAGTTGGTTTATTACATTATTTCGATACAATTGTAGACGGTAACAATGTTACAAAGGCAAAACCAGATCCAGAAGTGTTTCTTTTGGCGGCAAAGCAATTAAATGTTTTGCCAGAAAATTGTGTTGTTTTTGAAGACGCTGTTGCTGGTGTAGAAGCTGCAAACGCAGCAAATATGGTAAGTATTGGTATTGGAGACAATAAAGTCTTAACAGAAGCCCAATTTAATTTTGTAGACTTCACAGAAATTAATACCGATTTTATTAAAGAGTTATTAGAAAAATAAGAAAGGAGAAGATAGAAATAAGAAAATTTTATTTTTTCTCTATTCTTTTCTCTTAAAAGAAAAAAAAATGAATCAAGATTATATACAACCAAATGAATGGTCTATTCTAGAAGAAGGATTTGACGCTCAAAAGGTAAAATCTTCAGAAAGTTTGTTTAGCATTGGTAACGGTGCCATGGGACAAAGAGCTAATTTTGAAGAAGAATATACAGGAAGTACATTTCAAGGAAGTTATATTGCAGGTGTTTACTATCCTGATAAAACCAGAGTTGGTTGGTGGAAAAACGGATATCCAGAATATTTTGCAAAAGTTTTAAACGCACCAAATTGGATTGGTATAAACGTTCTTGTAAATAACGAGAAATTAGATTTGCATACGTGTAAAGAAGTTTCAAAATTTAAAAGAGAACTAAACATGAAAGAGGGTTGGTTGTCTAGAAGTTTTGAAGCAGTTTTACAAAACGATGTAAAAATTAAAGTAGATACAAAACGTTTTCTAAGCTTAGAGTTAGATGAAGTTGGAGCAATAAGTTATAGTGTAACACCAATAAATACGGATGCAAAAATTACTTTTACACCTTATTTAGATGCAGGTATTACAAATGAAGATACCAATTGGGATGATCAATTTTGGGATGTTTTAAAAGTTTCTCAAAATAATCAGCAATCTTTTGTAGAGGCTAGAACCATGAAAACGCATTTTTATACATGCACATTTATGCAGTCTCGTTTGTTTGTAAATAGCAATGAGGTTTCTGCAGATTGTGAAAATGCAAAAACAGATAAAACAGCTTCTTGTAGCTATACACAAGAGGTAAAACAGAATGAAACGTATACAATTCATAAATTTGGTGGTTATGTTGTAGACAGAAATCATAAAAAAGAAGCTTTATTAAGTGCCGCTAAAGAAGCACTAGATAAAGCCGTAAGTTTTGGTTTTGATGCATTGTTAGAAATGCAAATTCAGTCTTGGGCACAAATCTGGAAAATGTCTGATATTACCATTGAAGGTGATGTAAAAGCACAACAAGGAATTCGTTTTAATATTTTTCAATTAAACCAAACGTATTTAGGTACAGACGCTTCTTTAAATATTGGACCTAAAGGATTTACTGGAGAAAAATATGGAGGAAGTACGTATTGGGATACCGAAGCATATTGTATTCCTTTTTACATGGCAACTAAAGATCAATCTGTAGCAAGAACTTTGCTAGAATATAGATATGAGCATTTAGAAAAAGCTATTGAAAATGCAGCTAAATTAGGTTTTAAAAACGGAGCAGCATTGTACCCAATGGTAACAATGAACGGAGAAGAATGCCATAATGAATGGGAAATTACCTTCGAAGAAATTCATAGAAATGGTGCCATTGCATTTGCTATTTTTAATTACTTCCGTTTTACGGAAGATTACTCTTACATTCCAGAAAAAGGATTGGAAGTTTTAATAGGAATTGCACGTTTTTGGCATCAAAGAGTAAATTTCTCTGCAGATAAAGAAAAGTTTGTAATGTTAGGTGTAACTGGTCCTAATGAATATGAAAACAACATTAACAATAATTTTTATACAAATTATATTGCAAAATGGTGTATTGAGTATGCTTTAGAAAATATTGATATTGTTAAAAATGATCATATTTCAGATTACATCAGAATTAAAGAAAAAGTAAACTTTACGGAAGAAGAATTAGCTTCTTGGAAAAATGTTGCAGACAACATGTATTTTCCTTTTTCAGAAAAGCATAATGTGTACTTGCAACAAGATGGATTCTTAGATAAAGAATTAATTACTGTTGCAGATTTAGATAAAAGTCAAAGACCAATTAACCAAAAATGGAGTTGGGATAGAATTTTACGTTCTCCGTACATAAAGCAAGCCGATACTTTACAAGGTTTTTATATGTTCGAAGATCAATTTTCTACGGAAGAATTAGAGCGTCATTTCGATTTTTACGAGCCATTTACAGTTCATGAAAGTTCTTTATCACCTTGTGTACACAGTATTCAGGCTGCAAAATTAGGTAGAATGGAACAGGCTTACGAATTTTACTTAAGAACCTCTAGATTAGATTTAGATGATTACAATCACGAAGTAGAAGAAGGTTTACACATTACTTCTATGGCGGGTACTTGGATGAGTATTGTAGAAGGTTTTGGTGGAATGAGAATTGTAAATAATACACTTTCGTTTACACCTAGAATTCCAGAAGGATGGAAATCTTACTCTTTTAAAGTAAACTTTAGAAATCAAGTAATTACAGTTAATGTTTCTCAAGACGGAACAAGTTTTGAGTTAAACGGAAAACAAGAAATAAACATTTTAGTTAACGGAGAAAAAGTAGTTGTTTCTCCAAACAGCTTATTAACAGTTTAAATTAGTAGTTCATGAAACTTATCAGAAACATTTTTTTAGTTGCAATTTTAGTTGCTTTACAATCTTGTAATACATCAGAATCATCTAAAAATGTTTCTGAGGTTTCATTTTCTAATACATTTTTAGAAAGAGTAGAACCACCAAATTGGTTTATAGATTTTAAAAATACATCATTACAATTATTAGTAAAAGAAGAAAATATTGGTAATGCTACACCAACAATTTCTTATGCGGGCGTTACAATTAAGAAAGTAAACAAAGCAAAAAGTAAAAATTACCTTTTTATTGACTTAGATGTTGATAAAAACACAAAACCTGGTAAATTTGACATTGTTTTTAATTTTGAGAACGGATCTAAAAAAACACATACTTACGAGTTAAAATCTCGAGTAAAAGCTGCAGAAGATTTTGTAGGTTTTAATAATTCTGATGCTATTTATTTAATTACTCCAGATCGTTTTGCGAATGCAGATGTATCTAATGATATCAACAAAAATTTACATGAAACTACTATTGATAGATCGCATGGTTACAAGCGTCATGGTGGTGATATACAAGGAATAACAAAACATTTAGATTATATAGAAAACTTAGGTTTTACCTCGGTTTGGCCAACACCGGTTTTAGAAAATAATATGTACAATGGTTCTTACCACGGATATGCAATTACAGATTATTATAAAGTAGATCCTCGTTTTGGTAATTTATCTGACTATAAAAATTTAGCAGATGAATTAAGAAAAAGAGGTATGAAATTGATAATGGATCAGGTTGCAAATCATTGCGGATTAGAACATTGGTGGATGAAAGATTTACCTTTTGAAGATTGGGTAAATAATCAAAAGAATTACGAAGACAATATCGAAAACTGGAATAATAAAACCAACATAAATTCTAATCATAGAAGAACTACAAATCAAGATTCTTATGCATCAAAAAGTGATAGAAAAGGAAATAATGAAGGTTGGTTTGTTTCTACAATGCCAGATTTAAATCAGAAGAATCCTTATTTAGCAAAATATATTATTCAGAATAGTATTTGGTGGATTGAAACGTTAGGTTTAGGCGGAATTAGACAAGACACTTATCCTTATCCTGATAAACAATTTATGTCTGACTGGGCTGGTGCCATTATGCATGAATATCCTAATTTCTCAATTGTTGGAGAAGAATGGAGTTACAATCCTTTATTGGTAGGTTATTGGCAAAAAGGCGCAAAAAACAAAGATGGTTATGAGTCTAATTTAAAATCTACGATGGATTTTCCGATGCAAAAAGCCATTATTGAAGGTATTAACGAAGAAGAATCTTGGGATAAAGGTTTGGTAAAATTATACGAAGGTTTAGCTAATGATTTTTATTATGCTTCACCAAAAGACATTATGGTGTTTTTAGACAATCATGATAAAAGTAGGTTGTTTACCGAAGTAAAAGAAGATGCTGTAAAAGCAAAAATGGCATTAAGTTATATGTTAATGTTACCTAGAATTCCGCAAATATATTACGGTACAGAAATTTTAATGAATGATACCGAAAATCCCGGAGACCATGGTTTAATAAGAACCGATTTTCCTGGAGGTTTTAAAGACGATGTAATAAATGCTTTTACAAAAGAAGGTTTATCAGAAGACCAAAAATCAATGCAAGATTTTGTAAAAACTATTTTAAATTATCGTAAAAATAGTGATGCAATTAAACAAGGTAAAACTTTACATTTTGCACCATTTAAAGGAACTTATTTTTTATTCAGAATTTATAAAGATGAAGTTGTAGTTCATATCATCAATAAAAATGAAAAATCGATTTCTATAGATTTAAACCGATTTAAAGAAGTTGGTTTAGAAGGCAAGAAGTTTAAAAACTTAATTACTGGGGAAGAATTTTTGTGGAATGATGTTATAGAACTTTCAGCAAAAGGAATTACAATTTTAACTTCTAAAAATTAATTTTAGCATTGTTTATGTTAACAATTTCAATTTTATCATGAAATTGTATGAATAATTATTTAAAAAATAAATAAACATGAAAAATTTATCAATATTATTCTCGATTATGATGCTATTTTCTTGTAAGCAAACAAAACAAGAAATAGTTAAAGGGCGTGTACAGAAGCCTACAATAAATGCTAGAGTCTTAAAATCTGTGAAATTATCCGCAGGAAAATTAATGAGAATTGATTCTTTTCCTACAAAACACATTACACCAAGACCTGTTGATGTTTGGTTACCCGAAAATTACTCTGATGAAAAAAAATATGCAGTTTTATACATGCACGATGGTCAAATGTTATTCGATGAAACGTCTACTTGGAATAAACAGGAATGGAAAATCGATGAAGTTGCATCTAAATTAATGAAAGAAGGTGTTACCAAAGATTTTATAGTAGTTGGTATTCATAACATTCCTAAAATAAGATGGCTAAATTTATTTCCAGAAAAAGCTATGAATTTTTTGTCTGCAGAAGAGTTAGAAACTTTAAAAAGTTTCTCGAATAGTGCTGTTGATTTGAAAGATTTAACAGGAGACGAATATTTACAATTTCTAGTTAAAGATTTAAAACCATACATAGACGCAACTTATGCTGTTTATACAAATAAAGAAAATACTTTTGTAGCGGGTTCTTCTATGGGCGGTTTAATGTCTATGTATGCAATTACTCAGTATCCAGCTATTTTTGAAGGTGCTGCATGTATTTCTACACATTGGGTTGGTGGTTTGCCAAACGAAAGTAATCCGCTACCAAATGCCATTTTTTCTTACTTAGAAAAAAACGTTCCAGATGCAAAAACACATAAGATATATTTTGATTATGGTAATAAAACTTTAGATCAGTATTATCCACAATATGCGCCTAAAGTAGATACTATTTTCACGAAAAATGGTTATACAGAATCAAATTATAGAAATTTATTTTTCGAAGGAACAGACCATTCCGAAGTTTCATGGCAAAATAGAATTGACATTCCGTTGACTTTTCTATTGAAAAAATAATAAATACTCTCATTATAATTTAGTTGTTTAAAAAAATATGAAAACACTTAAGCTATTTATTTTATTACTTTTTTTATCAATTTCTTCATTTTCTCAAAATTCTAGTAGAATTTTTAAAAATGTTAACCAAACTAGCAACAGGGTAGAGGTCTATGTAAACGATGGTACATATTATATAGAATTTTATTCTGATAAAATTGTAGAAACATCTTTTATTCCGAAAGGAGAAACTTATACAAAAAAATCGCATGCAGTTATTTTAAAAGCTAAAAACATTAAAATTTCACCTGTAATTTCTCAAGATAAAAGTGTTTTTTCTACGGATGGAATTTCTGTACATATAAATCATAATCCTTTTCAGATTGAATATAGATTTAACGGTGAGGTTGTTACATCAGAAAAACAAGGATATTATAAATCTAAACATACTCCTTTAGAAATTGTAAAAGGAAATATTAAATATGATTTTACAGAAAAAATTGAATTTAATTTAACAAAAGACGAAGTTTTATTTGGTGGAGGTTCTAGAGCTTTGGGTATGAATAGAAGAGGCAATCGATTAGCTTTATACAATAGAGCGCAATACGGTTATGAAACAAAAGCACCACTAATGAATTTTACTTTACCGTTGGTAATTTCATCTAAGAAATACATACTTCATTTTGACAATGCACCAATTGGATATTTAGATTTAGACAGTAAAAAAGACAATTCTTTAATTTACGAAACTATTTCTGGTCGTAAAACTTACCAAGTAATTGTGGGTAATTCTTGGGGAAATTTAATAGAAAATTATACACAATTAACAGGTAAACAACCTTTACCAGCAAGATGGGTTTTAGGAAATTTTTCTAGTAGATTTGGTTATCATTCGCAGCAAGAAACAGAAAAAACGATAGCTAAATTTAAAGAGGAAGCAATTCCTGTAGATGCTGTTATTTTAGATTTGTATTGGTTTGGTAAAACAATACAAGGCACAATGGGTAATTTAGAAGTTGATAAAGATTCTTTTCCTGATATGAAAGGAATGATTTCTAGGTTAAAAAATAAAGGAGTAAAAACAGTATTAATAACAGAACCTTTTGTTTTATCAAATTCGTCTAAATGGCAAGAAGCTGCTAAGAAAGGAGTTTTAGCCACAGATTCTGTGCAAAAGCCAGCGAAATACGATTTTTACTTCGGAAATACGGGTATTGTAAATATCTATAAAAAAGAAGGGAAAGATTGGTTTTGGAATATTTATAAAGATCTATTAAATATTGGTGTAAAAGGACTTTGGGGAGATTTAGGTGAGCCAGAAGTGTTACCGTATTGGGTGAATTTTGGCGCTAAAAAAGCAGATGAAATTCATAATATTTATGGTCATGATTGGGCTAAATTAATTTTTGAAGGTTATCAGAAAGAATTTCCAAACGAAAGACCATTTATTTTAATGCGTGCTGGTGCTGCTGGTTCTCAGCGTTTTGGTATGATTCCTTGGTCTGGTGATGTAAATAGAACTTGGGGCGGATTACAAAGTCAACCAGAAATTGCATTGCAAATGGGAATGCAAGGTTTTGGTTATATGCATTCTGATTTAGGTGGTTTTGCCGGAGCAAATTTAGACGATAACTTATATACTCGTTGGTTGCAATATGGTGTTTTTCAGCCAATATTTAGACCACATGCTCAAGAAGAAGTTGCAAGCGAACCTATTTATAGAACTGTAGAAACAATGCAGTTAGCAAAAGAATCTATAGAATTAAGATATAAACTATTACCCTATAATTATAATTTGGCTTTTCAAAATAATCAACAAGGAACTCCGCTAATGCGACCTGTTTTTTTTGAAGAAGATACGCCAGAGTTAATTACAAATTCATCTACTTATTTATGGGGAAAAGATTTTTTAATAACACCTATTTTAAAAGATTCGGTGATTACGAAACAAGTTTTTTTTCCTAGAACTGCCAATTGGATAGATTTTTATACCAATGAAAAAATAGAAGGTGGGCAATTTAAATTGGTTAATGTAAAAGAAAACTCAATACCAACTTATGTAAGAGAAGGCGCATTTATTTTAATGTCTGATGTTGTGCAAAGTACAGACTATTATAATTCGGATAAATTGCAACTTCATTACTATTTTAATGAAACAAAACAAGCAACAAAAAGAACTTTTTACAATGATGATGGTGAAACAGCAGACGCTTTTGAAAAAGGAGCGTATGAAATTTTAGAGTTTGATGCTAACTTTTCAAAACAATATTTAGAAATAGAGTTTGATGCTGTTTCTGGTGAAAATTGGAATCCGAAGAAAAAAGAAATTCAATTAATTATACACAATATCAATTTCAATCCTAAAAAAATCAAAGTAAACGGAAAAAGAAAGCGAATTTCCACGGTAGATAAAACACTAATAATTCCGGTAACTTGGTCTACAAATAAAGAATTGAAAATTAAAATTTCATTAAATTAAAATTAAAAATGAAAGGAATAAATAGTATTATAGCAACCTTAGTTCTAGTAATAATGATAGGTTGTACATCAGAAAAAAAATCAGAAATAAAAGAAAAATTTGTGTCGAGTAAAAAAAAGGTGGTTGTATATCAAGTATTTACAAGATTATTTGGTAACACAAATACAACGAATAAACCTTGGGGAACAATAGAAGAAAATGGCGTAGGTAAGTTTAACGACTTTACAGATAAAGCATTAAAAGAAATTAAAGATTTAGGAATTACACATATTTGGTATACAGGTGTGCCGCATCATGATGTTATAAGAGATTACACAGCATTCGGAATTTCGAATGATGATCCAGATGTAGTAAAAGGTAGAGCAGGTTCTCCTTATGCAGTAAAAGATTACTATAATGTAAATCCAGATTTAGCAGAAAATGTAGCAAATCGATTAGAAGAATTTGAAGCTTTAATTGATAGATCTCATAAAAATGGTTTAAAAGTAATTATAGATATTGTACCAAATCATGTAGCTAGAAACTATCAAAGTTTAACAAACCCAAAAGGAACAAAAGATTTTGGCGCAGATGATGATACTTCTGTAGTATATCACGTAGATAATAATTTTTATTACACGCCAAATAAAGCATTTGAAGTTCCGGATTTTTTAAATGATTACAAACCTTTAGGAGGCGAAAATAATGTTTTATCTGATAAAAAATTTGAAGAAAACCCTGCTAAATGGACAGGAAATGGATCGAGATCTGTAAAACCTAGTTTTTATGATTGGTATGAAACAGTAAAAGTAAATTATGGTATTACGCCAGAAGGAAAAAAAGATTTTGACGAATTACCAGAGGGTTTCGATAATGAAGATTACAAAAAACATTTTAAGTTTTGGCAGGATAAAAAAGTACCAAATTCTTGGATAAAATTTAGAGATATTGCTTTGTATTGGACTGCAAAAGGTGTTGATGGTTTTAGATATGATATGGCAGAAATGGTACCAGTAGAATTTTGGAGTTTTATGAATTCTGCAATTAAAATGAAAAATCCGAATGCTTTTTTACTTGCAGAAGTATACAACCCAAAAATGTATAGAGATTATATTAAAAAAGGTAAAATGGATTATTTGTATGATAAAGTGCAATTATATGATACAATTAAACATGTAATGCAAGGTCATGGTTTAACGGATAATATACCGTCAATTCTAGAAGATTTAAAAGATATAGAGCACAATATGTTACATTTCTTAGAAAATCATGACGAACAAAGAATTGCGAGTCCAGAATTTGCAGGAAATGCTACGAAAGGAAAACCTGCCATGGTGGTTTCTACAACTATTTCTACTGCACCAACTATGGTTTATTTCGGACAAGAATTAGGTGAAGACGGTTCTGAAAACGCAGGCTTTGGAACACCTTCTAGAACTTCTATTTTTGATTATATAGGTGTGCCATCTTTACAAAGGTGGGTAAATGGTAAGCAGTTTGATGGAGGGAAATCTACAAAAGAAGAATTAGCTTTAAGAGATTTTTACAAACGTTTATTAAATTTTGCTGTAAAAAGTGATGCTTTAATGGGCGATTATAAAGATATACATCATTATAACAGAGAAAATACCCAGAATTACAATCATAAAGTTTTATCTTTTGTACGTTGGTCTGAAAACCAAAAGTTAATTATAGTTTCAAATTTTAATGATAAAGAAACTTATGAGTTTGAATTAAAAATTCCATCAGAAATTATAAAAAAATGGAATCTTAAAAATGAAGATTATCTATTAAAAGACGTTTTGTATAATGCTAAAAATTTCAACTTAACAGTAGATAATTTATCAGGTATAGTAAAAATTAAAATAGCACCATTAGAGTCATTTATTCTACAACTACAATAATATTTAAAAATGAAAAATATACTTTTCTTATTTATAATAGCAACTATTTTTAGTTGTAAAGAAAAATCATCAGAATTTAAATCAAATAAAGAAATTACAAAAAAAGAGTTTGCTTGGGAAGGAGCAAATATTTACTTTCTTTTAACAGATCGTTTTAATAATGGAAATTTAGAAAATGATATCAATTTTGATAGAACAAAAGAAACAGGAATTTTAAGAGGTTTTGAAGGTGGAGATATTAAAGGAATTACTGAAAAGATAGAAGAAGGGTATTTTACAAAATTAGGAATCAATGCAATTTGGATGACGCCAATTGTAGAGCAAATTCATGGTGCAACAGATGAAGGTACTGGTGTTTCTTACGGTTTTCATGGGTATTGGGCAAAAGATTGGACTAAAATAGATCCAAATTACGGAACCAAAGAAGATTTAAGAGAATTGATTGCAGTTGCTCATAAAAACGGGATTAGAATATTATTAGATGCGGTAATTAATCACACAGGTCCTGTTACAGATAAAGATGCTGTATGGCCATCAGATTGGGTAAGAACAGATCCACAGTGTCAATATAGTAATTATGAAAATACAATTACTTGTACATTGGTTAAAAATTTACCAGATATTAAAACTGAAAGTAATAAAAATGTAGAGTTACCACCACAATTGGTTGCAAAATGGAAAGCAGAAAGCAGGTATGAAGAAGAACTGAAAGAACTAGACGCTTTTTTTGAAAGAACAGGACACCCAAGAGCGCCGCGTTTTTATATCATGAAATGGTTAACAGATTATATAACAGAATTTGGAATTGATGGTTATAGAGTTGATACAGTAAAGCATACAGAAGAATTTGTTTGGCAAGAGTTTAAAAAAGAATGTGATTTCGCTTTCGAAGAGTTTAAAAAAAATAATTCAGATAAAGTGTTAGATAATACTAATTTCTATTTGGTTGGAGAGGTGTATAATTATGGTATTTCTGCAGAAAAGGCATTTAATTTTGGTGATAAAAAAGTAAACTATTTTGACAAAGCTTTTAATAGTTTGATAAATTTTGAAATTAAATGGAACGCTAAGCAAATGGCTGCAAAGGATGTTTTTAGTAAATATGATTCAATTTTAAATAATGGATTAAAAGATTACGGAATTTTAAATTATTTAACTTCTCATGATGATGGACAACCTTTCGATAAAGAAAGAAAACTACCATATAAAACGGCAACAATGTTAATGTTAACCCCAGGAACTTCGCAAGTTTATTACGGTGATGAATCTGCAAGAGATTTAACAATAGAAGGTACCATTGGTGATGCAACTTTACGTTCTTTTATGAATTGGGATGATATTGAGCAAGATGAAGAGACTAAAAAAATAATGACCCATTGGCAAAAATTAGGTCAGTTTAGAGCGAATCATATGGCAGTAGGGGCAGGTAGACATCAATTAATTAGTGATAAAAATGGTTTGATTTTTTCTAGAATTAGAAATGATGATAAAATTATTGCCGGAATAAATTTACCGAAAGGTCAGAAAGTAATAAATGTAGCATCTGTTTTTGAAAACGGCGATAAAATTCATGATTTTTATTCAAAAAAATCTGTAGATGTAAAACAAGGAATGATTTCAATAGAATCTGAATTTGACATTGTTTTACTTGAGATAAAGAAATAAAATATTTTTTAATAAATCTAAAAAGCCTCAATTTTCGTTAGAATATTGAGGCTTTTTTGTGTTATAATAAACTGTAATTTTATGCACATTCTTTGCAAATTCCTGTTAAAACACAATTGGCATTTTGTAATTGGTAATCTTTAGGAACAGTAAAGTTTACTTCATCTGGTAAACACTCTATCGTTTCGCAGTTTACACATCTAAAGTGAAAATGGTGTATTTCTTTTTTTTCAGATTCACACTCTTTACACAATGCAAAATACTGTTTGCCATCTTCAGCAACTACTTTATGTAACACTCCGTCATCGCAAAAACGATTTAAAACTCGGTAAATAGTTGCTCTATTGATATCGATATCAATTTTTTTCTCAATAGCATCTTGACTCATCGCTTTGCCTGTTCTTGTAATTACTTCTAAAACAGCTTGTTTAGTAGGTGTACTTCTTCTTTTCATATTAATGCGATGTATTTGCAATAATTATTGCGATTCTATTGCAATATTATAAAAAATATAATATGTTTGCAACCTTATTAACGCGACAGAATTGCTTTAATTAAAGGTTTTACTAATTTAATTTATTTAACGGAAATTAATAAGATGAAAATTAATAATAACACTATTGATATTGTAGCACTTTTTAGCTCATTAATTTGTGCTGTACATTGTGCAACAATACCGTTGTTACTTTCACTTTCATCTTTAAGTAGTTTACATTTTCTAGGAAATAAATTTATTGAATGGGCATTTATTTTTTTCGGACTTGTTTTTGTAATCATTTCTTTATTGCCAAGCTATAAAAAGGTGCACAGAAATAGTAAACCACTTGTAATTGCTTTTTTAGGTTTTCTTTTAATTGCCGCAGGTAGATTAAATCTGTCAGAAATATTTGAAATATTAAATACCGTTTTAGGAGCTTTTATTGTTTCTTATGCACATTATTTAAATTGGAAATTATTAAGATTTAAAACAAATTTGAAATGAAAACCTCTGAATAATTTTGGGGTTTTAGTTTATACAAATAATGAAACTAAGTATTGTAAAAAATAGCATTACCTATCTATTACTAGCGCTTTTTCTTTCTATGAAAATGGCTGGTGTGCATAGTTTGTCGCATTCTGATGAAAGTGAGAATGCAATATATTGTGCTATTTGCGACAGTTCTATAGATCATAATTTAACACCTACACTTGTACCAAATTCAATTGATTTTGATATAAGTATTACCACTTTTACATTACAGAAAGAAGAAATAGTTAACTACAATTTTTCTCTTTCTAAAAACAAAAAACTAAGAAAACTCCTTTCGAGACCACCACCTTCTTTAGTTTAATTTTCTATTCACTTATATTATTTACTGTAGGTTTTTACAGTTAAATATCATCTAATTATCTATATAATAGTAGATTAATAATAATTTAATTTGTCTTTTTAAGACGGATTAATGTACAGATTTATCAAGATTCTTGTTAGAGAACACTGTGTAAATCTTATAGAATACAATTATGTTTAAATTTTTATTGAGTTTATTACTCTTTTGTTGCATTTGTTTTCAAACAATAGCACAAAAGACTTATCAAATTAACGGAATTGTTCGTAACGCAAAAACATTAAAACCTATAGAAGGTGCTAATATTTTAAGTAAGAAAGGTTATGCCATTTCATCTAAAAACGGTGAGTTTAAATTAAAAAACTTTATTAACGGAACTTACAGTTTCAAAATATCTCATGTAGGTTTTAAAGCAAAAACAATTCCTGTAACTATAAATTCCGAAGAAAAAAATATAACTATTTATTTAAATGAAGCTACTACAACATTAAACGAAATTAAAGTTTTAGGTAAATCTAAAAAAAGAAAGTTTAAAGAAACGCCTATCGTTTCACAAATGGTTTCAAAAGAATTTTTAAAAAGTAATAGAGAAAATAGTTTAATGCAAACTCTTAGCAAAATTCCTGGAGTAAGCACTATTAATATAGGTTCTGGGCAATCGAAACCTGTAATTAGAGGTTTAGGATTTAATAGAGTTGCCGTAGTTCAAAACGGTATAAAACACGAGGCACAACAGTGGGGAAACGATCATGGTTTAGAAATAGATCAACACGGTATAGAAAATATTCAAATTATAAAAGGACCCGCATCTTTGTTGTATGGTTCGGATGCAATTGCTGGTGTTGTAGACATTCAGCCAAATAAAATTCCGTCACCAAATTCAACAAAAGGAGAAGTAAATATTCTAGGAGAAAGCAATAATGATTTATTAGGAATTTCTGCAGGAATTGCAACTAGAAAACAAAATTGGTTTTATCGTGGTCGATTAACTTATAGAGATTATGCAGATTACAAAGTACCTGCAGATCAAATTAATTATGAAAATTACGTTTTTAATTTACATGAAAATAATTTAAGAAATACTGCAGGTAATGAGGCAGATGCAAGTTTTAGTTTTGGGTTTATTGGAAAAGATATTACAACAGAAACTGTATTTAGTAATGTAAATGCTAAAAACGGATTTTTTGCGAATGCACACGGTTTAGAAGTTAGAACTTCTAGTATAGATTATGATAATTCTAATAGAGATGTCGATTTACCGTTTCACAAAGTAAATCACTTTAAAATTACGAATAATACTACAGTTAATTTAGAGAATCACACGTTGCATTTCGACTTCGGATTTCAAAACAATCATAGAGAAGAACATTCAGAACCTGTGCCACACGGTTTTATGCCAACTCCTTTAAACCCAGTAGAAAGAATTTTTAAGAAAAACACATTTACATTTAATGCAAGAGATGCTTTTAAACCTAATTATAAGCATAATATGGTTGTTGGTTTAAATGTAGAATATCAAGATAACAATATTGGTGGTTGGGGATTTTTGATTCCTGAATATAATCGATTTACTGCAGGAGCTTTTGCATACGATCAATATGAAATAAATTCTAATTTACATTTTTTAGGAGGTTTGCGTTACGATTATGGTTTTGTAGATACAAAAGCATATTTTGATTGGTTTCAATCTAGAGTAAAAAATAATGATGGTTCTACATCTAATGTGTTTTTACAGAGATCAAAAAATAAAACGGTAAACTTTGGTAATTTAAGTGCTTCTTTTGGCCTTAGTTATATTCATAATAAAACAACTTACAAAGTTAATGTTGGTAGAAGTTTTAGAATGCCATTGTCTAGTGAGTTAGCCTCGGATGGAGTTAATTATCATATGTATAGATATGAAAGGGGTAATATCAATTTAGATCCAGAAGTATCATATCAATTAGATTTAGACATAGATCATTCGAATGATATATTTGGTATTGGGTTAAGTCCGTTTGTAAATATTTTTGATAATTATATTTATTTAAATCCTACACCAAATTACTACGAAACTTTGCAAATTTACGAGTACACGCAAGCTAAAGTTTTTAGGGCAGGAGGTGAGTTAAGAGCAAATGCAACTATTACTAAGCAATTATTATTAAACGCGTCTTTAGAGTATGTATACTCTAGACAAACTAGCGGACCAAAAGAAGGATTTACACTTCCTTTTTCTCCGCCTTTATCTACTGTTTTATCTTTTAATTATAAGTTAGAAAAATTAATGTTTTTTAAGAATCCGCAATTTATGGCAGATTTAAGAATAACTGCAGCTCAAGAAGAAATTGTGCCACCAGAAGAAAAAACAGAGGGTTATCAGGTTTTAAATATGTCTTTTTTAGCAGATTTAGATGTTTTTAAAAACAACAATCCTTTAGAAATGAGAGTAAAATTAAATAATGTTTTCGATACTAAATATTTTAATCATACTAGTTTTTACAGATTAATAGATGTGCCAGAAGCAGGTAGAAACGTGTCGGTGTCGATAACCATTCCTTTTTAATATAAATCAATAATCAATAATTAATTCAAACACAATTAAAACCAAAATTATGAAAACAAATTTTAAATTTTTAGCCATTATCGCATTTGTCGGTATTACTTTACAATCTTGTAGTAGCGAAGAAGAAATCGAATTAAGTGCACCAGTAATTTCCAACTTCGAATTCGGAGAAGGAAGTGATCATACAACAGAGCAAGTTGCATACAAAGGTTCTGATATTCATTTAGAAGCAGATATTACAGCAGAAGCAGTAGTAAGTAGTATTACTTTACATATCCACGGACATGATTTAGCTGTTGGTGACAACGAAGTAGAATGGGAGTTTGAGCAAGTGTATACAGATGCCAAATACTTAGTTATTAACCCAACTTTTCATGAGCATGTTGATATACCTGCAAATATTCCTGCAGGAGAATATCACGTAGAATTAGTAGTTACTGATGAGTTAGGAAATACTACAGAAGTTGAAGGACATGTAGATGTTTTAGACCCAATTACATTAAGTGAAATGTCTGTAGATACAACAGTTCAAAGAGGTAAAGATTTACATGCAGAGTTTATGATTGATGCTGTAAACGGAATTCACAGTATTTCTGTAGATATTCATGCACATGATCTTGCTGTAGGTGATGGAGAAGTAGAGTGGGATTTTGAAAAGGAATATTTAGGAGATTACCATGAAAAAACTTCAGTAGAATTTCATGAGCACATTGATGTACCAGCAACTGCGCCGGCAGGAGAGTATCACATTATGTTTACCGTAGAAGATGAAGACGGTAATACTAAAGAATATGAAACTCATATTGATGTAACTGCATAATTAAATCTAATTAACCGCATAGTAAATTATTATTATGCGGTTTAAAGCTTATTATATGAAAACAAACCTAAATTATTTTTATCTTTTATTATTTATATTATTTTTTGCTGCTTGTTCTGGTAGTGACAGCATAGATAAAGATGTAGAAAAGCCAACAATAAGTATCAACTACAACGAAGGTTTTCCTAAAGGATGTACTCAATTAAAAAGAGGAGAAACTTATAGCTTTAGAGCTAAGGTTACAGATAATAAAGCTTTGGCTTCTTATAGTATAGATATTCACCATAACTTCGATCATCATACACACGATGATCAAATTGCAGAATGTAGCTTAGAACCATTAAAGCAAGCTGATAATCCGTTAATTTATGTAGAAAATTTTGAAATTGAAGAAGAATCTACAAACTATGAAATTAATGTATTAATTAAAATTCCAGAAGATATTGATACTGGTGATTATCATTGTGCATATTCTGTAACAGACCAAACGGGTTGGCAATCTAGAACTTCTGTAGATATTAAAATAGTAGAGTAAATTAATATTTAAAACTTAGATTTTTTTCAGCTTATTAAGGCTGAAAAAAATCTCAATTTTATTTTCCGATACAATATTTAACTACCCTTGATTTTAGTAGGTTTGAAGTGATAGGGCAACAAATAGGGTACAGATTATACATGTTAAAGGAAACTTGGGAATAAATAACAATAGATTGAAGAACAAATATAGCATAAAAAAAACCACTCATTTGAGTGGTTTTTCAATTAAAACATCAAAAATTAAATAGCTGTTCCAGAGCCTAAATAAATACTATTTGATACTGTACTATTATCAGAAGTAACAAATGCCATAAAAAGGTGTACAGTGTCACCTACATAAGAACTTGGAATTGAAATTACATCTGTTCCAGTTGTTCTATTTGCACCATCCAAAACATAAATAGATTCTTTTTTGTCTGGATTGTAAACAAGGATCATTGCTTTGTCATCTGCATTTGCATTTCCTTCTGTTGAATTATCATCCCAATTGAAAGTTACTTCTCCAGCAGTTGACAAATCAGTAGTTCCATTTAATACTCCTGATAAAGTACCTCTACTTAACAATGCTAAAGAGTAATCAATAGTGAAGTTTGGAGCTGTACCACTAACTGCATTATTCAATACATAAGACATTGCAGCATTGAATTCAGTCTTTTTTGTTGCAAACGATTTATAACCTAATTTAATAAAACCTAAATTTGGTTGTAAATAGTTTAAAGTAATAGAGAATCTATTACGTTGATTTACTTGTCCCTCTGTTCGAGGGTTTTTAACACTTGAAGGTTTGATTCTTAAATAATCAATTCCCTTCCAATTTCCTCCGATAACGTTTCCAACCTTACCAGATAATCCACCTAAAATACCTTGTGAAATTTTACCCATTTTACTACGATTTAAATATTAATATACATTTGGAGTTGGTACGGACTTGGTTTTAACTTGTACCAACTATATTAATATACACCAATTATTATGCAATTTGATGCGTTCTGTTTTTGTTGCCTTTTGTTGCCTTAATTTGCGTCTTTAAAGACATTTTTAATGTATGCTTTTTTTAAAAGTGACATTTTTTTAATGACATATTGTAGTTCTTTTTCTTTTTTAGAAATTATACTGACAGCTTTTATATGCTTATTAAATTCTGAATTTTTACTTGATTCAAAACCTTTTAATAAAGTGTTTTTACAATCGTTTATAGAAATAAAAGGAATAGCACTGCCTTTTAAATAATATGCATAATATCCGCCAATTTGCAGCATCATAGATAAATGATATAATATGTTTTTTTCTTTTTCTGTTTTTGTTATTATTACAAAACAATTAGGGCAGGAGAGAGATAAAGGTTTTCCGCTGTTTAGCCCTTTGTTTAAAATAAAAAAATGTGGGTTTGAGTAAGTGCGTCCAATCTGGTGGGTCTTGATTTCAAAAGTTGACATAGGTATCCAATTAAAATTATGCTTCGCTGCGCTTCGCACATTTTTTTGGAAGTAAAAAGAGATATGCCTTAGACTTGTGCCTTAGGATAGGTTGTCAAGGTTTTTGGGTAAAAGTTTTTTAAGTAAAAAATTTGAACAAAAAAGATAAAAGGCTATTAAAAAAAGTTTTATTCAAAACCCGTAGGGCTTGACCTTGATAACCTAAAAGCGTTGGATGATGCAAGGCACTTATATTTGCTATCTTTTTTTATTTATTGATTGTTGTTCTAAAGTATTTAATATATCCTGTTCTTTAAAGAAAATTCTATTCCCCATACGAATTGGATTTAATATACCTACTTTAGACCATACACCAATTGTAACTAAACTAACTCTTAACATTACAGCCACTTCTTTATGTGTTAATAATTTATTGTTTTTTGGTTTTGTTAATTCTTTAATATAATTCTCTATTTTTAATAAAAGTATATCTGAAACCTTATCAGCTAATTCATCTATTGTAACCTCTGTAATTTGAATTGTTTTTGTAACCATCTTTTTTATTTTTAAATTAAATGACTTTTGATTTATAGGATTAAAATTACTATTTGTTAGCGAAATGAAACAAACAAAGACTTGAGATAAGGAATACTTGGACTTAGCGATGGTTTTGTGCAGATGAATGAGATAAGAAATAATAAACTAAAAATGTTCTTTAAAATTTAGTATCTTTAATATTGTGAGTTTACGCTCACATTCTTTTTCATAGCAATTTTTTACCCACCTCTCAACGATGTGGGTTTCTTTTTTTAAATAATTAATGACGGAGTACCTAGTGCGTGGGCAGCAGCGAAAATAAGTGTGTAACTTATTATTTGTTTTGTACTAAGTTTATTGATTGGTTTCTTTAAAATTGGATGCTCTAATTGTATTATTAATATCAATAAAGTAGAGTGTTATTTACTTTTATAAACTTACTAAAATATCCAATTTTAGTGAAAACAACTTTACGAATTTTCTGACAAATAATAAGTTATACTCTTATTGGCTTTTTATGATTTTATAGGTGCTTAACAATTAATCTTATAAAGTTCTATTTTACATTCTAACAAGAGCATCTTATTGAAACTATAATAGCACTTATAAAAACAATGCATTAAAGACTGAATGTTATTTAAATATCTAAACTTCATTGTTAATAACGGATGTGAGCGTGGGATAAGCGGATATTTTACATAATACCAGTTGGCAAAAACTCGGGAAAGGCGCCAAAATAAAGTCTGTTTTATAAATTTACTTCTTGCTTTTCCTCTCTTTTCAAAACCCAATTTCGGAAAATGTAGTAATTTAAAATTTATGGAACAGTCTCTCGCTCGTGAAATTTTGTAAAAATTGGAGAGTTTGAAAAATTTAATAAAATGGAATTTACTCAAACCCTGAAAATACAAAATTGCGGAATTTTCACTCAAGCCTTAAATTTAGCAAGTTTGCGGAATTTAGCAAAATACGGAAAAACAAAATGGTGGAATTCTTACTCAAACTCTGAATTTAGCAAGTTTACGGAATTCTCACTCAGAGTTTGAATTTTGAAAAAAAAGAAAATTATGAAAAAGTTGAACGAAATAAAAAGATCACGCATTTGCCAACAACTTGTATAAAAAATTGCTACTTTTAGCTTAAACAAAGGCTGTTGCATTTTTGTAAACTTCTGAATTTCCGTTGGAAATTCCTCGTTCACAAAAATCGCAACTTTCCATACAAAAATACGTTATAGCTACGAAAATATAAGAATACTGCGTTAGCAAACCCTTGAAAGGATTTTTGCTACTATAACTTGTATTATGTAACATAGCTTGGGTGAGTTTAGGGTTTTATGATAGAATAATAAAAGAATAGCTTATTGCAGTTTGGTTTGATTTTATGAAAACCAAAGCTGTAATATGCTATTACCTTAAAGACAAAAAAAACGCTAAACTTTTGTGGCGAGCGGAACAACACAAAAAACAGAGGATTTTGAGGTACGAGAAAACTGGGTTTTGGGTTGTGGGGAATAAAAAAGAGCCTTTCGAAAAAGACTCTTAAATTATTGGCTTAATGATCGTGATTTGAATGGTCTTCCGATTTCATTTCTCCTGTTTGATTCATAGCCATTTCGTGGTCGTATTGACAACAACCTGGTAAATCTTTATAGGCTTCTTCACTTCCTGTAACTTTTTCGGTGTCATAACCTGATGCTGCTATTGCCTTATGAATTGCCATTGCATCTGTTTTGGTATCATCAAAAGAAACATCAATCTTCTTTTTATCGACATCCCAATTGGCACTTGCAACACCTTCAACACTATTGGCTGCTTTTTCAATGGTACTTTTACACATACCACAATTACCTCTCACACCAAAAGATAAATCTGTCATTGCAATTTCTTTTGACACTTCTGTTGTTGTAGTTTCTTCAACTTTTTTAGTTTCGTTTTTACAACTTGTTAATCCCATAGCTATTATTACAGCTACACTTAAAATTACTTTCTTCATTTTTTAAAATTTAATTATTATCAGTGTTTATTTATTTTATTGTTTGTTTAACCTCACCACATTTAAGCATTGCGTCACCAAAATATGGGTTTAAAACTTGTTCTTCTTTACTCAACCAATACGCACCGTTATTGTTATCTGCCATAGGACAAAATTGTACATATAGCTTATCATTTACCTTATCAAAGTTTTTAACCATTTCTATAAGCTTATCGGAAATTGTTTGAAACTGTTTACGTTGATGTTCCAGAGTTACATTTTCATTTATACCTTTAGATGTTTTATGCAAAATAGCCCAGTAATTATGCGTTTGCTCTCTTTGACTTACTGGCATTTCTTCCAATGCTTTTCTAAATGCTTCACTTTTGGATGATGCTAACGATATATCAGACTGAATTAAAGCATCTTTAAGATTGACATAAGCGTCAATAATAGGTTGAAATGATTTTTCAACAGTACTATTAAAATCAACCTTTTCTGTCATCATATCCATTGTATGTCCTTCGTGACCTGTCATTACTTTACCACCTGCCTTATTCATCATTGATTTTTTGCCTTGTAATTGAGCTGCTGCATCAACCGTAAATGTTCCGTTAGTCACGATTTCATTGCCAACAAATAAACCTTCTAAAACTTCATATTCATTACCAATTTGATTGCCTAAAACAACTTCGCGCATTTCAAAAATGGTTTGGTCTGGATTGGTTTTTAAATACACAACAGAACGCTCACCTGTCCAAAGTACAGCAGAGGCTGGGATTGTTAATACCTCATCATTACTACTTGAAACTCGTTCAATATTGGCGGTTACAAACATTCCTGGTTTAAATACATCGTTCTTATTATTAAGCACCACACGTAAGGTTACTGTTCTTGTTTTGGTATTTAATATTGGTTCAATGAAATCTACTTTCCCTTTAAACTCTCTATTAGGATATGCATTCGTTGACACAGAAACTTCTTGACCTTTTTTAAATAATTCTATCTGGTTTTCATAGACATCAAAATTTGCCCAAACCGTGTTTAGATTCGCAATTTTAAGCAATGGTTGACCTTGTTTGATGTAGTCGCCTTGTTCTACTAATTTTGCGGTAACTGTACCTGAAACCGTAGCATAGACTGGAAAGTTTTCTTTTACTTTTCCAGTTTCTTCTATTTGATTAATTTGATTTTCAGATAGCTTCCATAATTTTAGTTTATTATGAACTGCCTTATATAATGCAGGTTGCGATTCCTTTAAAGATGATGCTGTAATTAACTCTTGTTGTGCTGCATACAATTCTGGCGAATAAATAGTTGCTAATAGCTGACCTTTACGTACTTCTTCACCTGTAAAACTGACATTTAAACGTTCTATTCTGCCCGAAAAATAACTAACTTGTACTGCGTTTGCTTCTTCATTTTCAGCAATTTTACCTGATAGTTTAATGGTGTTGCTAACAACATTTCCATTACCGACTATGGTTGTTTGAATATTGGCTAATGCCATCGCATTTTCAGTTAACTTGAATTGGTCTGCTAACAGGCCATCATTTCCACTTTCGGAAGGAATTAAATCCATCCCACAAATAGGACAATCACCTGATTCTGGTTGCATAATTTGTGGATGCATAGAACACGTCCACATTTGATTGGTTTCTGAAACTTCATTGTGATTATGTGCTGTCTCTTCGTTTGATGAACTACCAAAAAGTAACCAACCCAAGAGTAAGCCTACTGCGAGTAATCCTATGTATATGACTATTTTATTATTTTTCATTCTGTAAACGATTTATCATTGCTTTCATTTCTTCTATTTCTTTCTTCTGTGCTTTTATGATATCCTCTGCTAACTTTTTGACTTCAGGATCTTTTATGTCTGCTCTTTCACTTGTTAAGATTGCTATGGAATGATGTGGTATCATACCCTTCATCCAAAGGACATCACCTACGGTTGATTTTTGGTCACGTACTAACCCTAAAGCACCAAGAAATAGCACTATACTACCTATGACAATTCCTAAATTCTTCTTTTTATTTTTATACATATTTCTCATAAAGAAAAACATAATTAATGCCATTGTGGCAATACCCAAACAAACCATATAAAAACGTGTGAGACTAAACCAAACGTGGTCAAATTCATAGGTATTTAAATACATTGTAATGTACATTGCTATAAATGATGCCCCTAACATTAAAAAGAATTTAGTGTAATTGCTCAAACCCTTTTCGTTGTGTTTGTGTTCTTGATTGTTCATAATTTCTGTTTTTAGTATTAATATTATTTTCTTTCCTTTTTTAATTTTCTAATCGTAGGTGAGGAAGTAAACCATAATAGAAATCCGCTTAATACCGTTATTAGCCCTAGAAGTGAAAAAGCTCTTAAAACTACTGTATTAAAGTTATCTCTACCTTCATAATCCATTGTGTGCGTCATCCATAAAAAATCGAACGAACGCCAACTACGATGTCTTACAGTTTGAAATTTTCCATCTTTTACGGACACATAAGCTTTTAATGCTTCGTCAGATTTATAAGAAATCACATAAGCTGGCAATAACTTTTCTCTATACTCGTGGTGCTTTCCAGTCTCATTAATTTGCTCTACATTTTCAACTACCAAATCGCTTTTTATATAGTTTTTTGTTATATAAAGTGCTTCATCTTTTGTGATGCTATTCTTTGGACTTCCATCAATAGCACTGTATAATTGTTTTTTATTTACCCAATAGTAAGGTGTATTGTTAATGTCTCTCAATTCAATAGTATTGATGCCATTAGTAACATTGAGTTGTGATGGACTAATTAAATTATTGAAAGCTTGTGGTTGATAATCTAAATTCTTGAAATGGTCACCGTGTATCTCATCAATATCTGTCCAACTAAAATACAATCCACTAATTGTCCAAAACAAAAATTGAATACCCAAAAACAAGCCTAAATATCTATGGGTTTTTCTAATTTTTAATGCTGTATGCCTGTTTACCATTTTATTGATTTATTTTGAATGGAAAACTAATTGTTACCTTCTCCCAAGCAAGAGAAATACTTCCTTCTGTATCACTAATCTTATTTATTCTATACACTAAATGCTCTGTAATTTTGTCAGAAATACTTGGTGTCACTTTAAATCGTATCACATCATCATTTTCATTATAATCGTCTTTCCCGTGTTGATTCCAGTTTTTATTAATCATTATAGTCCAATCCTCTTTTGATGGAATTGTGAAAAAGCCATACTTCCCTTTTGGAAGCACCTCACCATTAATAATTAAATCTTTATTGGTTTCAATCCAAGTGGCATTATGTGCACCTGCTTGCCAGACATTATTATAACCAACTAATCCACCAAAGATGATACGTCCTCTAACTCCTGGTGACGAATAGTCTATATGAATATGTGCATCACCAATCATTGCCATTGTAGATGTGTGTGGGCTTAATGGTTTCTTCTTTGGTGTTTCTTTCTTTTCAACTTTGTGGTGTTGTTGCTCATTTTTTACCTCTTTTTTGGATTCGTTTTTACAGGCGAAAAGAAGTGTAATTATCACGGATATTTGTAGTATTTTTTTCATTCTTAAAAAATATTTGTTAACATTAGTATTGCCATTACAATCATTATGGCATTCTCAATAAACGTGGCTTCTGTCATTGGTAACTTTAAAGCTGTACCTAAACAAGCACATCTAATAGATTTTTTATCCAATAAGGTTTTAGTTACACCAATGGTTGTAATACCTAATACAACAAGTGTTATTACTAAACCAATTTTAACTTCAAATCGCAACAAAAACATTAAACCCAAAGCGGTTTCAATAAATGGATAAATCCATCCATAAGCAGGAACTTTTTTTGCTAACGGGTCGTACATTTTAAATGATTCTGGGAAGCCTTTTAAATCTAACATTTTGAAGAAACTAAACACGATATAGAATAAGCCCATAAAGTCGAGCATAAATGCACTCCAACTCCAGTCTTTATAATGCAATAATACACTTGCGGTTGCTATATAAAAGATGATTAGTAGTAAAGGCTTTAGTTGCTGTAGTTTGCTTTTTTCTTCTACAGCTTCAACATTCATAAATTGAGAAGACGAAAAGACGTTCTTTTCCTCTTTTTGAGATATGGTATATTTTGTAGCTAAAGATTTTTGAAGTTCTTCTACCTCAATGTGCTTTTCCATAGTGATAGTAGCTTCTCCTTTTTCGAGATTAACTTCGATATTAGTAACATTGTCAATGCTTTCTAAGCTTTTTTCTACAGATGCTTTACAACTGCCACAGGTCATTCCTGTTATTTTATATGTATGTTTCATTGTTATTGAATTAAATAATTAATAATGGTACTCTGTAAATAATAATTTTTAATCGCTTCTATCTGGCTCATTTGAAACTTTAATTGCAGTTCTTGAATATCTAAAACATCTTTAAAATCAATCGTACCAGTTTCATAGCTTTTTATCAGGATTTGTTCTGCGTCTTTAGCTTGTTTTATGTTTTTGATTGCTGTTTTATGACTTATTCTTGCTGATATACGCTCATTTACTGCCTTGTCTAAAAGTGTTTCCAAAGTATTTAGTCTTTCTTGTTTTTGAGATGTTATTTCTTGCTGTTCTAACTCATTTTGCTTGGTTTGAGATTTATATTTTTTATTAAAAATTGGGATTGACAACGAAACCATTGGCATCACAATATCTTTACCGTTATCCGAGAAATTCATACCTGGTCTTTCAGAAACATTGATGTAGTCTAATCCAAAACCAATCAAAGGACTGCTTTCTTTTTGGTTTAGTAATTCTGATTGCTCAATGGATTGAAATAGTTTATCATACTTTAACAATTCAGGATGCAATGCTAAATTTTTAGTAGTGACTTCAAAGTCTTCTGAAGGCATCATTAGACTATCTACCACCCTAACAGCAGCATCATTTTCTCTGTTCAAAAGGTTATTCAGATTCGTTTGTTCTGCTAAAAACTGTTGCCTTAAAACATCTTTTAGTTGTTGCATTTCGTTTTGACGCATTTGTAATCGCAATACATCTACAGCAGATGCTTTACCAACCTCAACAGATGTTAGTGCTAATGTCTCATAGGTTTCCAATAGTTTAATGTTTTCTGTTAGCACCCTTTGTTTCGCTTTGTAGGCGTATAAATTATAATAGGATTGTGATACAGAAGCCATCAATTTTCGCTTTGCAATAACGATGTCTTCATATTTTACATCGGCTAACGAACTCACATAATTTTCTCTTGATGTAATTGTACCAAACCACGGTAACATTTGTTTAGCCGATACTTTAAATCGTTGCGCTCCTGTTCTCGTTTCTGGTTCGCGCACAAAGTAACCTACACCAAATTCAGTATTAGGTATCGTATTGACTTCGTTTACTTTTTCAGAAACTCTTTTGTACTGTAACTCGAATTTTTGAATTTCTGGATTGTTTTCCAACGCTTGATTAATTAAAATTTCTAATTGTTGGGCGTTACCTTTGAGACAAAAGAGAATTGAAAAAAGAAAAAAGACTGTTTTTATATGTTTCATTTTGATGCTCTTTTAAGTTGAACTTCGGCTTTCCAGCTATATAAAACTGGTACAACAAATAAGGTGATTAAAGCGATTAACATTCCGCCAAAACTTGGTATTGCCATTGGAATCATAATATCGCTTCCTCGTCCAGTAGAGGTTAGTATTGGTAATAATGCTAAAATGGTGGTTGCTGTTGTCATTAAACAGGGTCTTATACGTTTTTCTCCAGCTTCTACTATAGATGCTCTAATTTCCTTTTTATTCTCTGGTGTATTTCTATCAAAAGTTTGCGTTAAATACGTTGCCATAACCACACCATCATCTGTTGCAATACCAAATAGTGCAATAAAGCCTACCCAAACAGCCACACTTAAATTAATTGGGTGCATCTGGAATAAGTCTCGCAGATTTTCGCCAAAGAAGTTGAAGTTTAAAAACCAATCTTGACCATAAAGCCATATCATTACAAAACCACCTGCAAAAGCTACTGCAATTCCTGTAAACACCATTAATGAGGTTGCCACAGAACGGAATTGGAAATACAGTATTAAAAAAATGATTGCCAATGCTAATGGCACAACAACCGATAAGGTTTTTTCTGCTCGTAACTGATTTTCATACGTTCCTGTGAATGCATAGTTGATTCCTTTTGGAACTATCAATTCACCAGAATCTATCTTTTCTTGAATCAATGCTTGTGCATTTTCAACAACGCTTACTTCTGCAAAACCATCTAATTTATCAAACAAGACATAACCTACTAAAAAGGTGTCTTCACTTTTAATGACTTGTGGACCTTGTTCGTAGCGAATAGTTGCCAATTCGCTTAATGGAACAGGACTGCCTTTTTCAACTGGCACATAAATCTGTTGTAAGTCTGTTGGGTTAGCTCTTAATTCTCTTGGGTATCGCACACGAACACCATATCGCTCACGGCCTTCAACCGTTTGTGTTAATACCATACCACCAACTGCTACTTTTAATACATCTTGAACATCTTGTATAGAAATTCCATAACGTGCGATTTTCTCTCTATCAATATCAATCAATAAATAGGGTTTACCAACGATACGGTCTGCAAAAACAGCTTCTTTTTTAACTCCTTCAGCTTCTTTGATAATGTTTTCCAATTGCACACCAAACGATTCAATTTGCTTTAAGTCTTGGCCTTTCACCTTAATTCCCATAGGCGCTCGCATTCCTGTTTGAAGCATTACCAATCTCGTTTCAATGGGTTGTAGTTTTGGCGCTGACGTAACACCTGGTAATTTGGTAACTCTTACAATTTCATTCCAAATATCGTCTGGCGATTCAATTTCTGGTCGCCAATTACGATAGTATTCACCATTGTCATCTGGAATGAGTTGTTCTTTTGCATTGAGAGATTGCCACGCTTCACGTTGTTCCGCTCGCAATGACAATCCGTTTTTTAATATATACGCAGCATCATCATTTACTTTGTAGCGTTGTCTTTCTCCATCTGCATTCAGCATATATTCTGATTTATACTGAATAATGTTCTCATACATTGATAGAGGTGCTGGGTCTAACGCTGATTCTGTTCTACCTGCTTTACCCACAACTGTTTCAATTTCTGGAATACTGGCAACTGCCATATCCAATTGCTGTAAAACTCGTTTGTTTTCTTCTACGCCAGAATGAGGCATTGAAGTTGGCATTAGTAGAAATGAGCCTTCATTTAAGGATGGCATAAACTCTTTGCCTGTGTTCTTCATAATGAAAAACCCTGCAATTACAATAGCTGTTGGTACAGATAGAAATAATAATTTATTATCTAAACACCAACTTAAAATACGAGTATAGTAATTGATGAATAGCGAAAAAACACCTAATAAACCAAAACATATAACACTTACAAAAATGAGATTCCAAAAGATGCTTTTATCAACGCCTAATGGTCGCCAATATTCGGCTAATAGGAATACTATCGCAGATGCTGAAATAATGATATTGATAAGATTAGTTTGTTTGTCTGTTATCTTATTTTGAAGATTGAGAAGTGCTGTAATTCCGAAAGCTATCAAAATCAACCCTAACCAATACCCATATACTATTGCTATGATTCCTAAAGCTATTAAAACACCATTTAAAACATATTTAAAAGTGTTTTTAATGCTTTTCTTTCTGAATAAAAATGCTGCAAATGGTGGTATTAAAAATAAAGCAACAATAATAGAGGCGGTTAACGCAAAGGTTTTTGTAAAGGCTAATGGTCTAAATAATTTACCTTCTGCACCAATCATTGTAAATACAGGAATGAAACTGATTATTGTTGTCATTACTGCGGTAACGATTGCACCAGAAACTTCAGCTGTGGCATTATAAACAATTTGATTTATTGTTAATCCTTTATGAGATTCCTCGTCGCTCGTTCCTCCCTCTGTCGGAATGACATTTTCATTTTCATCTATATGCCTAATGATGTTTTCTGAAAGTATGACACCAACATCGACCATTGTACCTATAGCAATTGCTATACCTGATAAAGCGACAATGTTTGCATCTACACCAAAGAACTTCATAGCTATAAACACCATTAAAACCGCAACTGGTAGAAGTCCAGATATAAGTACAGACGCTCGAAGATTGAATACCATAATGATAATGACCAAAATGGTAATTAGTATCTCTAATGTTAAGGCTTCATTGAGTGTACCTAATGTTTCTTGAATGAGTTCTGTTCTATCGTAAAATGGAACTATTGTGACTTGTGAAGTTCTACCGTCTGCTAATACTTTTGAAGGTAAGCCTGCACTTAATTCGTTAATTTTTTCTTTTACATTATTGATTACTTCCATTGGGTTTGCGCCATAACGAGCCACAACAACAGCACCCACAACTTCTGCACCTTCTTTATCTAATAAACCACGTCTTGTTGCAGGACCTAATGATACTTTTCCAATGTCTTTAATTCGTATTGCTGTATAATCTTCGGAAGTAACTACTGCATTTTCTATGTCTGAAATAGACTTGACATACCCTAAACCACGCACTAAATATTCTGCATTATTGATTTCAATAGTCTGTGCACCGATGTCTTTATTACTTTCCTTAACTGCCTTTACAATATGATGCAAACCAATATTATATTGACGCATCAATTCTGGGTTGACATCCACTTGGTATTCTTGAACATAACCACCAATTGAAGCGACTTCAGAAACACCACTTGCAGATGATAGCGCATATTTTACATAGTAATCTTGAATACTGCGTAATTCTTGTAAATCCCAACCACCAGTTACGTTTCCGTTTTCATCACGTCCTTCAAGAGTGTACCAAAATATTTGTCCTAATCCTGTTGCATCTGGACCCAAAGCAGGATTAACACCTTCAGGTAATAAACCACTTGGTAATGAGTTGAGTTTTTCGAGAATACGACTTCTACTCCAGTAAAATTCTATATCTTCTTCAAAAATGATATAGATACTTGAAAAGCCGAACATAGAAGAACTACGAATGGTTTTTACTCCAGGAATACCTAACAAGGATGTGGTTAATGGATAGGTAATTTGGTCTTCAATATCTTGTGGTGAACGACCATCCCACTTTGTAAATACAATTTGTTGGTTTTCACCTATATCTGGTATGGCATCTACTGCTACTGGATTGCTTGGTAAAAATCCTGTATCCCAATTGAAAGGTGCATTTACTGTTCCCCATCCTACGAAAAGAACGAGTAGTAGTACTGCAACGAGTTTATTTTCTATAAGAAATTTGATTGCTTTATTAAGCATATATTTTGATTATTAAACAGTTAGACATTGATGTTTAGAAAACACCGAATACAACAAATTATCCTTATGACACAAAGCCATTGGATAAAACAGTCTAAAGTTTAAAAATCAAATTAAATACGTCTCGTCAATTTTGTAGAGTTGCCTTATGACGAGTGGCGGTTTGTACTCTTCGTAAGAAGATACATTATTTTTTATACCTTCAAAAAGGTTAATATATGTGTAAACAAATGAAGCAATGAATACCTGTTGTTCAAATGAAATTTTGTCAACTTGTAATTGAAGTTCGTCTTGACCCTCAATTGCTAATTGTTTATCATCGCAACAATTTTTCTTGGTAATAGAACATCCTTCAGTAGAAGGTTTTTCCATTTCCATACCGCAACCTTTGGCTTTATGGAAAATAGCCGTTTCTACTAAAGTATCTCCGCAATAATGCATATTCATAGTAAATGACATTGTAGAGAATAACACTACAAAAGCCATTGCTAAAGACATTATTTTATGGAATACTTGTTTCATACTGATTGCGAAGTTACGAAAATTTAACAAATGTTGGTTTTGTTTAACATAAGTTTAGTGGTTAACTCCATCTCATCCGTTGTAATCTGACTGCGTTTAAAATTGCTAATAATGCTACTCCTACATCTGCAAATACCGCTTCCCACATTGTAGCTAAACCACCTGCTCCTAAAAACAATACAATCACTTTAACACCAAAAGCTAATATGATGTTCTGCCAAACTACTTTACGTGTAGAACGACTAATTTTAATCGCCTTTACCACTTTTGAAGGTTGGTCTGTTTGAATGATCACATCTGCTGTTTCAATAGCGACATCACTACCTAAACCACCCATTGCAATACCAACATTACTCGCTGCTAAAACTGGTGCATCGTTAATACCATCACCTATAAAAGCTACTTTATTTTCAGGATTTTTCTTTAAAATTTCTACTTCGTTTAATTTATCTTCTGGTAGTAAACCACCTTTAGCAATTTCAATATTTAACTCTTTGGCTACTTGTTGCGTTATCGAATCTTTATCACCAGAAAGCATCATAATATTTTTAATACCTACTTTATGTAAATCTGTAATTGTTTCTTTTGCATCCTCTTTTAATTCATCTGCTATTACTACATAACCTGCAAATTGATTATCGATTGCAACTAAAACGATAGATTCTACAATAGATTTCGTTTCAGTTGGAACATCAATACTATTGGCAATCATTAAGGCTTTGTTACCTACTAAAACTGTTTTACCATTTACAATCCCTCTTAAACCTTTACCTGCAATTTCAGATACTTCGGTAGCTTCAAAATATTCTCCTTCTGCTTTATACTCTAAAATTGCTTTAGCGATTGGATGCGTGGATTGTTCTTCCATCGCCATTAAGTATTGCATAAATTCGGTTTCATTACAACCGATTGCTTTTACTTCTTTGATTTTAAAAACACCTTTGGTAACTGTTCCTGTTTTGTCCATTACTAAAGTATTTATCTTGGTCATTGCATCTAAAAATGAAGCACCTTTAAATAAGATTCCATTTTTTGAAGCTGCTCCCAATCCACCGAAATATCCTAATGGAATTGAAATTACCAACGCACAAGGACAAGATATTACCAAGAAAATTAATGCTCTGTATAACCAATCTCTAAATACATAATCATCAACAAAAAAGTAAGGTAGGAAAGTAACGCCAATAGCTAAAAACACTACAATTGGTGTATATATGCGAGCAAATTGTCTGATGAATAATTCTGTTTTAGATTTGCGAGCTGTTGCGTTCTGTACCATATCCAAAATCCGAGCAATGGAACTATCTTTAAATTCTTTTGTGGTTTCAATTTCAATAACGCCATCCATATTAATACTACCTGCAAATACTTTTTCGCCTTTTGCAATTGTATCTGGTTTACTTTCGCCTGTTAATGCTGCAGTATTTAAAGATGCTTTTTCGGATAATAAAATACCATCCAATGGAATTTTTTCACCTACTCGAACTTGAATTTTCTCTCCAATATTTACAGCTTCTGGCGACACACTTATATAGTCACCATCACGAAATGCATTGGCTTCTTTTGGTCTAACATCTAATAATGCTTTAATATTTCCTTTTGCTCTATTTACTGCTGCATTTTGAAATAACTCACCTACTGCATAAAATAGCATAACTGCAACACCTTCTGGATATTCACCAATTATAAATGCACCAATCGTGGCAATAGACATTAAAAAGAACTCTGTAAAAACTTCGCCCTTTTTAATGCTATTCCAACCCTCTTTTACTACTGGAAATCCAACTGGAATATATGCTAAAGTGTACCAAACTACTCGAATCCATCCTTTAAATTGAGGAATCGCAATAAAATAATCTACAGTGATACCTACAATTAACATTACAAAACTTATGATAGCAGGAATGTATGATTTGAATGCGCTACCATCTCCGTGGTCGTGACCATCATCGTGAGAATGTTGTTCTTCTGAATTTGGTTTTAAATCTCTTAAATTGACTTTCTTTTTTTTCATTATTATTCTAATACAACATATTTATAACCAACGTCTTACTTTTTTAGCATACTTTATATACTCATCTCCAAACTCTCGTTTTAAAAATTCTTCTTCTAATCTAATTTGTGTGTTTATACTTATTGTAGATAATGAAATTATCAATAAAGTAAAAGCGTTCGGAATTACTAAAAACAATCCAATATTTGCTATTATAATTCCAAGAAAAATTGGGTTTCTTGAAATTGAAAACATTCCATTTATTACTAATTTGGTTTTGTTCTTTTCATCAATTCCAATTCTCCAAGAGGTTGACATTTGGCTTTGAGAAATCCACACTAAAATCAATGATGTAAACAAAAATGCCCATCCAATTTTTTGTAAAATAGGATTTTCTAAATACCAAAAAGGTAATAAATATTCGTACCACTCTTTTTTGAAAGCATAGACACCAACAATAATGAGTTCAAAAATTGTAATAAATGTAAAAATCTTACCATTAAAACCGTGAGCATCATCAGTTTTATTGAAGGTCAAAGGATTTATACCTGTTCTCTGCCACAACAATATAGACCTGATTACAAAAACAAATAGGAAATAAATATAAAATAAGTAAATAGAATCATTGTTTTGCTTTTAAATATTTAACAAAAAAATAAAAAAGAATAATTTTATTTTTAAATATCATTCAACTGGCGTTTTATTTATATAATAATTCTTTAATATCTTTAGGAATGGGCATACGCTTTAATGGTGGTACGTTTGCACCACCTGTATTGCCAAGTGGAACGTGGTCAATAAATGATTTCCAACCACCAACAAGTAACCTAATAATTTGACCGAGTACTTCTTTAGTATCTTTTTGCATAAATCCAAATTTTAGCATTAACCAATGTGAATAAGTATGTTCTATAGGATAAGATTGCCCTATGATATGACTTCGTTCTAAATGATACCAAGCATCTTTATAATTACCAGAATTAAGATGTTGTCTATATTTTTCCAATTCACTTTCAAAAGCAACTTTTAAATTGCTTGGTATTTTAGTATTTAACTTCATATACATTAATTTTCAATAAAAGTAGTACAATAGTTAGTGCAATGGAAGTGCATTTATTATCCACTACACTTATCACATATACCTTTTACAACCAAGTTTACATTTTCAGAAACAAAACCATCAGGAACTTTTATTTGAGGTATTTTATGGTCTGTTAAGCAAATGGTTTCATTGCAATTGTTACAATGGAAATGTAAGTGTAAATCGGTCTTTATATCACAATTACAACCTTGTTCACATAAAGCGTATTTGGTAATACCTGTACCATCGTCTATTTGATGTACAATATCCTTTTCTTCAAAAGTTTTTATGGTTCTGTAAAGCGTAGTTCTATCTGCTTTTTCAAATGCTTTTTCAATATCGCTTAATGTTACTGCAATTTCTTTTTCAGCTAGAAACTTATAAATGAGTAATCTCATTGCTGTAACTCGAATATCTTTTGATTCTAATAATTGTTCTATTGTTTCCATAACTAATCGTGGTCTTCGTTTCCGAATGGTTTAATAATAAGCCCTACACTAAATATAAAACCATCTGTAGGTGCATAAATCTCTGGAAATACAGGATTCTCGTGTGGTGGTAAAACCAAAGGTGAAAATCTGCTTTGTCTTCTATCTGTAAAGTTTTCAAAGTTCACAAATACACTACCTAATTTAAAGTTACGCAAAACCAACAAACCCATAGTAACAAAATCTGTAGTTTCTGTTCCATTAGATAAAAATTGTTTTCCTGTATAGTAGGTTTCATAACCAATTCGCCACTTTTCAGACTCATACATTAATACACTACCTGCATTATGTTTTGCTGTTAATGGTTTTTGAGGATTACCAGGTAAATAATTTAGTTTGGTATCAATAAACGCATAGTTTAAAAACCATCTAAAGTCTTTGTAAGTAAATTTAATATTTGTTTCAGCTCCTTTACTAAAGATTTCATCTGGTGCATTTTCAAACTGAAATAATCCGTTATCTGTTGAATTTAAAAGCAACCCATCATTAATAGCAGTAACATAGAATAATTGATTTACAGAAAAACCAATCTCATCAGTTAAACGTGTTTGATAGTTGAAATCGAAATTAACACCATAAGAACGTTCTGCATTTACTGTGGATTTATCTATTGCAAGAACATTTTCGAAATTTATATACTCTGCTTCTTCTGTAAAAATATCTGGAATTTTATACCCTAAACCTCCACCAATTCTACTTGAAAATCCACTATTATTTTTATATAGTAATGAAATTCTTGGAAGTGGAAAGAAACCGAAATCAGTATTATAATCTGCTCTTAAACCTGTTTCCAAAATCCAGTTTTCTGATATATCATAAGTATTATTTACAAAAACTCCAGCAGTTACATCCTTTTGGTCACGTTGTAAAGTTGCACTGTCATTTTCATCAAAATTTGATGTATATAGATTAGCTCCAATTATCCAATCTGTTTTTTCTGATGCTTTGGTATATGTGATTTCAGTAAAAGTGTTTGTTTGCTGACCATCAAAATTAAAATAAGGAACAGTTAAATTCCTATCAAAAAAAGAGACACTATTTTTAAATTCTAATGAACTAACAGAATCTAATTGCGTTTGATACACCAATTGACTACTTAATCTTTTAGAATTATTTTCTTCAGTATATTGATGTATGCCATTTTCTCCACTTTCAATTTTGGTAATATCTCCACCAATTCTATCATCATACGTTCCGTTTAATCCGAACCAAAGTGTTGTTTTATAGGATGGATAATAAAACAGTTTAGGATTAAAAGAAATTGATGTTGTTTTTGGTAGATTGCTAAAGCCATCATCTTCTGGGTCGTATACTTTTTGATAATGACCAGAGCCATAAAGTGAAAAACCAAATTTTTTATTTCGTTTGCTATAAAATACATTAGCTGTACTTCCTAACGCTTGTGTCTGCGTGAGCATTATATCTAATGTAGGTTCTTCGTCTGGTGTTTTAGATACCATATTTACTAATCCTGCAATAGCACCTCCACCGTAAAGTGTTGATGAACTTCCTTTAATAATCTCAAATTGTTGTAAGTCTAAAGGTGGTATTTGTAAAATACTTAATCCACTTGAAAAACCACCATATAATGGAAAACCATCTCTTAAAAGCTGTGTATACCTACCATCCAATCCTTGAATACGAATATTGGTACTCCCACTACTTAATGATGTTTGTTGCATCTGTATTCCTGTACTTTCACGAAGCACCATAGAAATATTAGTTGGGTTCATTATTGCTTTTTCTCCTAATTCCTCTGCACCGATAAACTCGATACGTGTAGGTATTTTTCGTACTGTTCTTGTGCTTCTTGTAGATTGCAGTACTACAGCATCTAATTGATTGCCGCCCTCTTTTAGTTTAAACACTAATTCATTATTACTTGGAATTTGAATTGTTGTCTCAAATGTTTCAAAACCTAAAAAGGAAATTATTATTTGATGCTGACCGTTTGGTATTTCTGTAAATTCTGCAATACCATCAAAATTAGTTACAGCACCTTTTTCTAATGCTTCAAAGTAAACCGTAGCACCCATTAAAGGCTCGTTTTCAGCCTCTGTTATAACTTTAATTTGTATGTCAGTTGTTTGTGCCTGTAATGATAGACAAAGTATTAATATGAGCTTTATGCTCAATAAATATTTATTCATTGAATTATAATTGTAATTAACTAAATAATTGATTTAAAATCGTGTTGTTTTAGCTTATTACTTGTGGCGGTTGCCAAATATTAGAAATAAAATTAAACCTATAAACAGGTTGATATGTAGAAATTAACTCCGTTGAAATTTTAATATTGAATTTTAAATCAAATGTCTTGATTGGTTCGTAAGTAATAGACATACCACAACAATTACAAATACAAGTTACAGGACAAGAATCGTCGCTATCTTCTTGATGATTGTGATTAACACTTATTTCGTCTTGATGCTGGTCTTCTATGTTTTGACCATCAGAACAAGGCTTTGCTGAAAGCAATAGTATTATTAAGGATAATATGACTGTTACAAATTTCACAATTACAAAGATAAAAATTTAATGATGCAATGGTTGTGCAAAGTATTTACAAAAACCACAATTTATCTTTAGAATCTTTATGAATTGTACCTTGAAAAAGAGGTGCAATTTGTGCAACCATTTCTGGGTATTTTATGGTTACTGGTACATTTTGTTGTCTTAAAGATTTCCAATACAATCTACTGAATTGATACACTTGTGTGAGTAGCTCCGTAATAATATTTGCATCTTCGAAAGCGTCTTCATCTGGACTTGAAATACCAATTTTAATAGGGAAGGGATAACCTTCTGCAGCAGGATATTTATAATCATTTTTATACCTTGCATTATTGAATAGTAAAAACTTATTGAAACCTATTCTAATATATGTACCACTTTTTGGCATTAGATTAGACCAATTACTATCATAAGCAATAATATCTTGTGCTTCAGTTTTATTGATATTTAAAATATATAATGGGACATTTAAGCCTAACAATTTCATTCCTTTTTTTATAGGTGCTATTTCTTTTTCGCTCATATCTTTATAGAAATGAATGACTACTTTTTCTGGTTCTATCTGAGAAGAAAAAGTTCTTATTTTATTACATATACTACCTGCTAAAGCTTTACTATTGCTTTCAGAAAAATAATCGAAACCATTAAACAAACCATTGTTTTGGAAACTAAATGCACTTGCAATATAGCGTCTATTTGCATCTTGAAAAGTAAAAGCACCAACACCAATTACTAATTCTTTTTTTTCTGTAACTGCCAACTTCCAAGGAACACCTCCTAATTTAGCGTGTATAGCTAAAGATATATTGTGCAATGTATATTGATAACTCTTAGGTTTATTGATATCTATTTGCATTTTATTATAATCTATTACTTGAGAAATAATACCTTCTTTGAGTAATAGTTCTTTAACTTTTACATATACTAATTTGTCTTCTTTGTTGGGTGTAAACTTATCAAAAGGACTGATATAAAATGCAGCATATCTAATTGAATCTTTGTCAAAATCTTTTTGTTCTAATTGCGCTATAATTTCTGGAATAGGATTGTGTACATCTGTATATTTTATAAAATGTTCATTAGACAATTTTGCTTTGATATTTATATAACTTTCTAAACTTTGATAAAAAGTACCTTCACCTGTACCTTTTGTTAAATACTTATAGAGCGTTTTTATTTGAGGTTGATGACTTTCGTGATAAATGAAAAAGAATTTGATATTTGGATTTTCAGGTCTTCTATATGGTTTGAATTTTCCTAGTTCTTTTTTTGGGAAAAGCCCTTTATTCTTATTTGCATACTCTAATAAACCTTTTTGTGGGTCTATGTGGTTTATTAGTTTTTTGGGTACTTCAATAAAATTTTTGCCATAAATTGGAATTATTGCTTTAAATTCTTCTATTAACAGGTAAGCATTTGCAAAGGTTGTACTATTTTTTAGATACTTTATATATCTATTGCTACGTTCAGGAGCTGGCTCTGGAATGTTGTAAACTTTTGCCAAATCTTTGCGCAATAAAGGGAAAGCTTTATCGAATTCTATGGTATTGTAAAAGTCTTGTTTATCAGGATCTTTTAATTTTTGATAATTGAATACGCTGTTATTAAATACCGTTCTTTTTACCAAAGTTGTGTCTTCAATTTCCGATAAAGGAATGTTCATTACCTTGGCCATACCATCAAAAGAAACAATTAGTTCTGGGTGTTCTGAAACCTGAGCAAATTGAATTTTTAAAGAAAATTTATAATATCTGTTGTATAATGGGTGAATCTCTTTTTTTTCTTTTAACCATATTTGAATATCTCCAATAAAATTTTTGACTACGATAAACCCTTTTTCTTTAAAGTGATTTCTAATTTTGAATTTAAGGTACTGTTTATATATTTGAAGTTCTTTTTTAAACATTTTTATTTCTAACCCAATAGCTCCTTCTACTTGCTGCGTGTAGGTTGTATAAATAAACTCTTTATCTGTACTGTTTACTTCTGGAAAGGCTTCTAATATTTTAGGAGACCATTTAGATTTATAAACGGGGTGACTATTTTCTGTTTCCTCTGCTGTAAAGTAGAATGTTGGTTTTACCTCTGGCCAATCAAAGGATAGGATATTAAAGTGCAATTTTTCTGACATAATGTATTGTTTTTCTTTTACAATTTTATACTAATCTTTTTCTAGTTGAGGTATTTTGTCTTTTTCATTAAAGTTTACAATTTTTTTTCTCATTAAGTTGTTATCTTTAAAATGCCTTGAAATTTCCATAGTCTTATTATTAAAATCATTTTCATCTTTATAATAATACACTTTTATTGACTTGCAATTTTCGTTTTCAAAAATTTCGTTAAGCATAACCCTATCTGACAATCCACAAGAATGCCCATAAATACAAACTTGATATTCATTAGAATTTACAAACCTTAACAAATTTCTATAATTAGGACTCCTAAAATATTGAAACGATTTTATATTCTCTAAATATAAATTATCGTTCAAATTTTGTATTTCCTCATATTTACTATCCATTTCATCTCCATAACCAAATATTATTTTTTCAGTTTTAGAATTTAATTTACCGTGAATATGGTTTAATTGGTAACTTGGATTAAATGACTTATTTGTATTTTGTAAGAAAAAAGAATCTAATACACTTTTAAGAGAATCTGTATAATTAAAATTTAAGAAATAGTAGTTTTGTGTACCTATTGAGTGTTCATTTTCATTTACATCAAAAACCTCATTGTAATCTACCCCATAAAAAAAATGTTCTATAAACTGTGAAAAACTCGCTCTTTTAAGTTCTGGTATTTTGAGAGTTGATAAATAAGTTTCTAATTGTTTTTTTAAGAAGCTAAAATCATTATTTAATTTTTCAACTTCTTTTTTTTCTTTTAGATTTAACTTTAAAATATGATAATAGGTTCTTTCAATATCTACCCAAGAGTTTAGAGAAGAATCAAATATCATTTTAAACAGTAATGAATCTCTTTCTATTATTACTCTTGAATTTTCTTTGAGTAAGTCTTGTATTTTTTTAAGCGTATCATACCTATCTATAAATTCTAATAATTGTTTATTATCATAAAGCTTATTCCAATAAGTAGTAGTTAGCTCATCTTTGTAATAGAAATATTTTGTACTCATATTTCTATCATCAAAACGCTGCTTTTTCTGAACTGAAGTTATTAGTAAACTTTTTAAATACCAAAACAAAAAATCATTGTAAGAAGTTTTCATCCCTAAAGCTAAATCAAAGCCATTGCCAACTAAAATTAGTCGATTATAAATTTTTTCTTCTTTACTCATACTATTCTTTTTCTATTTTTAAGAGATTGATTCGTAAACTCGCAATGACTTAAGAGTTCTCAACAATTGCAATTTCTTCTTCTGTTAAGCCATACAACTCATAAACCATTTGGTCGATTTCTTTGTCTGTTTGGTTTATTTGGGTTTGCAACTCTTGTGCTTTTTGTTTGTTTTCTTCAAAGAGGTCTAACCACTCAAACTCGTCTTTTTTTGTTAGGGTTGGCACTTCTTGTAAGCTATCTTTTAAACGTTGCTTATTGTTTGTTTTAATGGCTTTGTTTAGCTCTTTTATAAAGTCTCCAAATTCTAAATCTTGCCAATTTTGTAGTTTTTTGGATAGTTTTTGGAGTTGGAATTTTTGTTGAATGTAGATTTGTAATTTTGATTTCATTAAATTGAAATCGTAAAATATTGTATGAAGTTTTTTTGATTCTTTTACAAATAACTCTTGTTCAGTTATTTGAATTTTCTTGATATATGTATTTCTTAAATTTGGAGCAGAAAAAAGAAGATAACCTCCAGACATTCTTAAGCCATCAAAAAAGCATTCAAACATATAATTATATAATTTGGAATTTATCCAACATTGAACATACTCTGGTAAATAATCTTTATTAAAAGAGTGAATGCAATTTGTGTTTATTGAGGCATAATCACCCTCATTATCAAAAAAGGATTCGCATCGTAATCCAATTTTTGCTATTATAATTTTAGGTGAAGAATATAGATTATGTCTATTTTCTGAAATCTCCCTATTTTCTTTTGATAATGATGGTTTTAATATTTTTTTTCCTTTATCTGTTAATTCACTTAATCCCCAAGTTGTACAATATGGATCAATAGTTCCTGTATTTATTAGTTTATAGCCATTTTCTTCTTCATTAATAAAATTAGAGTAAAGATCGGCTTCACTTGCAGTTGATGTTGCGTTTATTTTACCAACGTTTTGTAAATTTTCAGATTGATTTATTACTTTTTCAGTAATTACTAATTTATCGTTTAGCAAAAAACCTAAAATGTAATCTTCTAAAACATCAAGTTTATCAGATTTAAATTTAGTTTCAATTATTTGTTTTGAATCTTCATCAAAATAACCTGTTGACACATTGTAATCTTTTTTCTCCTTATTTTTTAAAAAAGAAATTACTGGATAAGTACTTGCATCTTGAAATACTTTTTTATCAGAATAATCAATTAATCCAGAAATTTCATACTTCAATACCAAAAGCTCTCTCAACGCTTTTCCATAGCTTGCGGATAAAAACCTATTGGGTGTTATGTAAGATAATATTCCTTTTGTTTTGATCAGTTTTAAACCTTTTTCGAAAAAATATATATACAAATCAACAGTTCCTTTTGCAGTAATATAATTTGATTTTAAAAAGGAATATTGAATTTTTGTTAAGCTCTTTTTTAATTCATTTGCATTTACATAAGGAGGATTTCCAATAATCACATCAAAACCACCTTTTTCGAATACTTGTGGAAATTGAGTTTCCCAATTGAAAGCTTTATCACCTGCCACTGTTTTGCTATCAATTAAAGAATTACCACATTTTATATTACTGCTTAAATCGTTTAATTTTCTACGTGGTTGTGCAGTTCTTAACCATAAAGATAGTTTGGCAATTTCTACAGATTCTTCATTTAAATCTACCCCAAAAATGTTGTTTTCTAATATGGTATTTTCAATATCAGAAAACTGAAAACCACCACCTAATACTTTTGTTTTTAGTTCATCTATATACGTATGCTCTTTTATTAAAAAATCTAATGCTTGGTTTAAAAATGCTCCAGAACCACAAGCAGGGTCACAAATAGTGAGTTGTAACAACCAATCTCTATAGGTGTCTAACAAATCTACTAACTTTGTAATTGTAGACTTATTTCTGTTCTTACGTCCTTTAAAATATTCTTCTTCTTTAATACCTAATGCTACTTTCTTTTCTTCACATAATTTACCTACTGTATTTTCTACTATGTATTTGGTAATGTATTTTGGGGTGTAGAATACTCCGTCTTTTTTACGTTTGCTGGTTTGCTTATCAAAATTAGCACCTTCAATTTCTGCATTTACGCTTTCTATTTCATTTAAAGAGTTTTCGAAAATGTGTCCTAAAATATTAACATCAACTTGACTTTCAAAATCATACCCTGCTAATTTATGGGTGTGTTTGTATAATAATTCGTTATCTATTTCTAAATCATCTAATAAAGTATCTTCTTTAAATAACCCACCATTATAAGCGTATATTTCGTCTCTACTTTTTGTGCCTTGTCTTCCTTGGTCTAAAAAATGAAAGTATTGTTTAAAAAGATTGTACAATGGTCTTTCATCCCCAAAATCGTTGTCTGCTTTCCATTTTTCTAAAATAAGCTCTGTACTATTTGCAGGTAATAAAGCTCTATCTTCTGCAAAGAATATAAATAAGAAACGATCTATTAATTTTTGTGATTTTTTAAAGAGGGTTAGTTTTACGTTTTTTTCTAGTTGAAGTTGTTCTTGAGATTTCTCTATAACTTCGTTAGTTGCTCCTAATGAAACTTTCCTTTCATTAGAACCAGTGCTCGAAATGACAGCAGAACTCTTTAATCTTTTGGCATTTTGTTTTACTAAATCTCTATATAATTCTCTTTTAAAGAGTGAGTAGTCTTTGTAAAACTCTTTTGTAATTTGTTCTTCTTGTACTATAGATGCTTCTTTAATTTTTAAAGGAACGTTGTTTATAATATTGTCTTTTTGTAAACATAAATAGAAGAGTTGAAAACGTTCTTTTGTGAATTCAAATAAATTAAATTCTTCAAACTCTGTAGCATCATTAATATAGAATCGTAACTTCTCGAAATTAGATGTAATTACATAGACACATCCTTTTTGATTTGCTTTATAATCAAATGCTTGTTTACGTATACTTTCTAAATCTTTGGTTTTTGTGCCTTTTAACTCTATTACTCCAATAGCAATATCATTATGTAATATTGCCCCATCTGCTTTTCGTGAGTTGGTTTGATTTTTATATTCTGCAACTAAATTAAAATCTGCTTTTGGTTTTAATGTATAGCCTAAAATATTTACAAATAGTTCTGTTAAAAATATACCTTGATATTCTTCTTCTTTAGAACTACGTATATTTTCTTGAATGGTAGGATTTAAAAAATACTTGACATACTTTTTGTAGGCTTTTACAATAACCTCTTTTTCTTGTAGGTTGATATAGTTCTTTAGAACAGATGTTTGGTATAATGACATTTATTTTTCTTTTTCACAATAATCTAACTTTGAAATAAAGTTGATTAAAAAACATCACTAATATAATAAAAGAAAAGAAGAATTAAGTAAAGACAACTAATAGTTACTAACTAATCATTAACAAAAAAGAAACTCTTAATTTATATCTTTGAGGATTTGAAGGATTTAAGGATTTTAAGAAAAAAAGCAAAAAGAGTTGATTGCTCCTTTGCTTCCTTAGTTTCCTTAAAATCCTTAGGTTTCCTTTGCAGGGTTTGTATAGCAATTATGTGCATCTCTATGAATTAAATTAGCTTTTACAAAAGAAGTCATATAGCCTTCAGCAGTTTTGTGAGGAATGCTAAACTTATCTGCAATATTTAAATACTCTTGTCTTGTAAATTTTGCAGAAAGTTCATTTAAAAATCGCTCTTTTTTATTTAGCCTTTTTTGTGTTTTAGGTTCAATGGGTAAATCATTAAACACTTTGCTACTATGGTTTACGAGTGTTGCAATTATAGAAATGGCATTGTTAAAATCTTCATCTTCACATTGTCTAATTTTGTTTACATCACCATCTTCCATAATTCTAAATACTGAGAATATCATCATTATTCTAAATGCTATTAAACCTAATCTTCTTATGGTTGCAATGTATTCCTCTGGTTGTACGTTTAAATATTTAGTTTGTAACGATTCAAAGAAAGAATTGAACTGTTGTTGCTGTTTTGTTGAAAGTTGAATTTCAATTTCTGAATTGTTTTGTAACGTTTTATATAGCTCTAAAAATTGAAGTCCTAGATTGTTGTAATAATCGTCTAAATTTAGTTTGTTACTATTATTGAAAACATTTTTCCAAATTGGTTTGATATTCATATAGTAAAACATAAATCTACTGAACAACCCATTTTCTGCATTCGGAATTAATGTAGCTACTTGTTTTGGTGTGCCTGAAAGAATTGTTGATAAACAAGGTTTTTCGATATCTACATATTCACTATCTGTTCTTCTGTAATAACTTATCGTTTCGTGATGAAAGGCTTTTCTAAAACCATCAGAATAATTACCATAATCACTTTTAAAGGCTTGTGCCAAGGTATCTCCTTCAGTTTCAAATATTAATCCTTTACCATCATTATCAGATATTAATTGATATACACCTGTTACACTATTGTTAGCAGGTATGAATAACATTTGTTCTGGAGGTTTTGAAGGTTTTTCTGCTTTTTCACTTTTGCCTTTATGTAGGTTGTATACATTCATTTCTGAATCGTATTGTTGCTTTAAAACTTTAGATTGTTCTCTTTTAGATTTATGAACTGGGTCTACTAAGTTTTTAATTTTATTTAGCCTTCCTTTTCCTGCGGAAGCAGGGGCAGTAACAAATAAATACAAGTTGCTATGCACTTTGTTTTGGTCGTAAATACCAAATAGTTTGGGTAAACACGCACTAAAAGCTGTAACAGCACCTAATAATAAAATATCTTTTTCTTCTGCGCTTGATGCAGGTTCAACAACAAATTTTAAAAACTCTGGAATGGTTTGATATACATTTTCTGAAATTGTAGGTAAATTATCCTTAATAGTTTCAATTGGTGTTGTATTATCTGTTTCATAACTTGTTGCATTCGCTGTTGTAAATTTGTTGCTTTCTTGTTGCTCTGTGATTCTGATACCTGCTTGATGTATGTGATGATATAAAGTAGCTATTGAAATTCCGTGACCTTTTGCATTGATGCATTTGGAATATTGTTCATCGCAATCTTTACTGTCATAACTTGAATGAAACTTACTTATTCTATGAAAGTATTGCCTTCCAGATTCTCCATATTCTTCTGCAATTGCAAAACCAATATTCCTCCAGTTTGTATAGTTTACAGTAATATCAATACCATTTCGTTCTATTTCATTTATATAGAATTCTATTTTGTTGCTAGAATGCTCAACAACGATTGTTGCTGTTTTGTTACTTGTTGTTACTAACTCATTTATAGGTTTATTTAACCATTCTTTAGGTTGGAACTTCTTATTCATACTATTTGATGTCTTTTATTTATAAAAGCAGTTGGATCATATGATAAAAAACAAGCTCTGGAAACGTCTTTACCTGATTGGTCTACTTCAATATTATAGGTGAAACTTAAATAATTGGCTACTGCCTTAAAATATTCTGAATGCGTTATCTCAGAAATATCTATTCTAATAATCCATTTTAAACCTTTACCAGAAGGTGAGGTAAATAATAGTTCAGTATCAAAATAATCATCATTTAGTAAACGTTTTTTTAGCTCAATGATATTTTCTAAATGGTCGAAATCTAAGGTTAACAAATTTGAATGTTTGATTAATTCTTTGTCATTTCTTTTCTTAAATATTCCTGAAAAAGTTACATAGTCGAAATTGTTTGCTTTGAATTTTCGAGCTTCTTTTGTATCAGTTATTTTTCTATAACTTTCTGTAGCACTTTTATATTTAGTACTAATGATTAAGCTATGTATTTGATGAAGCCATAAAGTATCCGCAGGAAAAACATTTCTAATAGGAGCTTTGAAAAAGCTACATTTAGCTATCCAAGTATTTTCTGCATTGTGAAAGAATTTATCTTCTTCCTTCGGTTTCGATTTTAAATTTAATTGTAACGCTTCACTTATTTTTATAAGCAACTGTTCAGAATTTTCAGTATCAAAATACAATTGCGCAAAATCAAAAACATCGCCCTTAAAATTGCTTAATTCAGTATCTATGTGAACAGCAATATTATTTTCAATCGTAATTTTTAGTGTCTCTTTATCTTTATTAAAAGGATTCTTGATTATTTTACAGCTCCTTCCTGTTAAGGAAAGAACTGTTTGATTTGAATAATACTGTTTTAATACATAAGCATAAATATTGATGCCATAATGTGTTTTGTTGAGTATTGCTGCTTTACTTATTTCCATCTTTTCTAAAATTATGGTTGTAGTAATTGTCTTGCAGTAATTGCTCAATGTCAGCTACTTTATAGTAAAATTTTCCTTGAATCTTACTATATGGTATTGTGCCATTTGTTCTAAAAGTTTGTAATGTTCTTTTACTAATGTGTAAGGATTGCATTACCTCTTGATTGTCTATCCAATTATCTTTCAGCTTTTCAGCTTTTTGATATTTGATTAAATCTATACGTGCTTTAATGTCTTTTATTTCTTGAGACATTGTTAGTAGCAAATCGATTATTTCAGTCATAGCTTTACCGTTTTTGCATTAATTAAATAATTAGCAGCTTGCTGTTCGATTTCGTCTTGCGATTCAATTTTATTACGTAACAACCATTGGTCTAATTCTGGTCTATTGAAATAGATTTTCTTACCATTTGGTTTGTAATGTGGAATTGCTCCTGTACTAGTTAGTTTGTATAAGTGAGATTGAGATAACTCTAAATACTTACACGTTTCATTAAAATTTAATACTTGTTTTTGCATTGTTTGATGCTCAATTATGAGTTTTTCAATGCTGTTTAATTTTTCGATGATATTTGTGTCCATCTTTAAATTGATTTAAAATAAATAAGGACATCTGGCCAAATGTCATTCTTGGTTATCAAGAACGATACAAAGGTTTAAAAACAATGATTTTTAAAGTGTGAGAGTTTTAGGTGAGTGGGAGATAACAATGAGATTTCTAATAAATCTCATTGTTTTTTATTGTATTTGTTTGAAGATATTGTCTATACTTTCTTTTTTTAACGGATTGTTATTTTTAGAATATAGGTTTTGAGCAGTTAAAGGTTTCCCTAGTTTAGTATAAAATAGACCTGTAGATTCTATTATTGTAGGATTCAAGTTTTTAAAATGCATTTTTAATTTATTTACAACGTACTTAAATTCAGTTGTCTTACAATCTAAATATATTTTCTTTTCAATTTGATTAAAGTTTTCAGTCAATAATAATTTATGTAAATCCTCTACATCTGTTGAAGTGTCTAGTAAATCAATACTAAACTGTAATCTTTTTAAAATTTTTAAAAGCCAATTTTTATCTTCTTTTAAATAACCAAATGAAACTTTTTTATTTAGCTTCTTAGAGACTTTTGTATTTGATTTTAATTCTGTTTTATTAGTGGTTTTATCCTTGTTTTTAACAATATCGTATTCATTTAAAACTTCATTAAAATGGTGTTTATAGATTTCCTCAACTGTAAATCTGTCTTCTTCACCATATTCAGCAAATCGTTCTTGTAATTCTAAATACAACCAGATCATATTTGTTTTTAAATACTGAATAACAAATGTGTTCTCTTCTTGGATGTTTTTTCTATGAAAATTATATTTTTTGATGTAATTATCTACATTTCGTAGATAATGTTTGTATTGATCAAAGATTTTTTGATAATTGAAAATATGTTCGTGTTCTATTGCATTCTCTGGAAAACTATCAATTAATTTATTAAACTTATTGCAAGTTTCAATATCAATCAGTTTTTTATAATATTTTCGTTTAGCACCAAAATCTTTTTCGGTAAAACTTATTGTAAATAGAGGAGGGGTTTTATAAGCTATACTAATTTTAAACGTACTATTTAGTTCTTTATAATCACGTTCGTTTTTTTTGTCCTTATGGATTCCTTCTGTTATGGAAATTAAGGAAGCGTAAATATCGTTTATCATTATAAGTCTAAATTTATTTTGTTAGCAGCTTCTCTTTTTTTGTCATCAATAACTTTGGCATAAATTTGAGTTGTTCTTAATTCTTTATGACCTAATAGTTTTGAAACTGTATAAATATCTGTTCCTAGTGTTAATTGAAGAGTAGCATAGGTGTGTCTTGCACAATGGAATGTTATTGTTTTTGTTATTCCTGCTTTCATCATCCACTGTTGTAATTTTAAATTTGACCAAGCACTATAATTCAAACCTTTAAAAATTTGGTTTTCTTGATTATCTTCTTCACCTAATAAAGTTCTTGCTTGTTCTGATATAGGAAGGGTTTGTGTTCCTTTTGTTTTCTTTTGAGTGAATCTGATGTAATAACCCATTTCTTTAGAATGTTGAATTTCAGACCATTTTAATTTTACTATGTCAGACCATCTTAAGCCTGTTAATGTTGAAAATATAAAAGCGGTTTTTAAAATAGGAATTTCACATTCTGTTTTTGCTGCTGCTTGTAATTCATCTAAGGTTAGAAATTCACGTTGAGGTTCTCCTTGTTTAAAATGCTTTACATTTTGCCCAGGATTAATTTTTAGAATATCATCTTTAACAGCTTGTTTTAGTGCAGCCATAAATTTACCAAAATAAGAATGCTTTGAGTTTTGAGATAGTTTTTTATTTGCTCTACCAATGGCATCTTTATCTAAATAGTTTCTGAAATTCTCTACAAACGTTTTATCAACATCTTTAAAGCTTATATCATTTGGACAAAAATTATCAAGATGTTTTAACATACTATTCCAATTGCCATAATTACCAGCACTATTGTTTTTGGTTTCAGCTAATGTCTTAATGTAACTAATAAAACTGCCTTTTAATTTTTCAATATTATCAAAACCATAGATTCCATTTTGTAATTCAATCTGTCTTTGTGCGCAAATAGTTTCAGCTAGTTGTAAGGTTTTTTTATTAACCTCTCTTTCTGTTGTAGTTTTAGGGTTAGGAGTGAGGTATAGTCTTAAATATTCAGTTTTTCTTTTACCTTTATGATAATAGTCGAGGTATAAACTTATATTTTTATTCTTCTTTCTTTTTCTTAGCGTTACTTTCATAGCTTATTCATTAAATAAATTTTCAATTTGTTTTTTAGATACTATTCTTTTTCTACCAAATGGTACAGCTTTTAAACGTCCATTTTGAACCATTCTCTGAATGGTCCATCTGCTAACACCAATAAGTTGAGAAGCTTCTGTAATACTTAAGTATTCTTTATTTGTATTAAGAACTGTGTTAGTATTATTGATTGTTTCGTTTTTTATTTCAGTTTCAGAAATAGCAGCATTTATTTTTTCTTGTCTTTTTCTTAGTTTCCAAGCTTTCTTGCCACAAGAATTACTACAATACTTAGTTACAGTTGTTCGCGCTGTAAATGTCTTATTACATTGCTGACAATTTTTTAAAAGATATATGTTACTACTCATCCTTTTGGTGCGTTAAGTAGCCTTATGGGTCAATAGGTAGCATTATGGTGCATAATATTTCCTATGTGTTTTTATTTATCTATTTGGGCAACAAATAATGAAATAAGGCAACGATTATACAACGAATTTAATCAAAAAAGAGCTAATAAGCAACAAATAAAGGAAGATATATTTAGTTAAAATAAAGAAAAACAAGTAGTTATGTAATAAAAGAAAGGTAGTTACTTTCCGATACAAAAATTACTAAAAATATGACCTAAAATATCTTTATCAACATCATATTCTCCGGTGATATTTCCTAAATAGCGCAAACATTCTCTAATATCAATAGAAAATAAATCCGTAGAAATTTCTAAATCGATACCTTGCTGTACAGAATTTATAGCCGTTAAAGCGTTATTTAATGCCTCAAAATGACGCGAATTAGTTACAATTGTTTCGTTGTTACTTAAAGCACCAATATTTACCAAAGAGGTTAATTCTTCTTTTAAAGTTTCTAAACCTGTTTTACTTTTTGCAGATACTAAAAGTAAATTTTCGATATCTGATTGTAAAATAGAACTGTCATGACACGATAAAGTATCTATTTTATTGGCTATTACCAACAATCTTTTATTCGGAAAACGGCTTTTAATAGTTTCTATTTCATCTAAAAAATCTTCTCCAGAATATGCGTATTTATTAGAATCTATTAAAAAGATAATCAATTGTGCATTATCTGCTTTTTCATACGTTTTTTTAATTCCGATGTTTTCTACAACATCTTCTGTTTCTCTAATACCCGCAGTATCTATAAATCTAAAAGCAACACCATCAATAATTAATTCATCTTCAATGGCATCTCTTGTTGTACCGGCAATATCAGAAACAATAGCTTTTTCTTCGTTTAAAAGAGCGTTTAAAAGTGTAGATTTTCCTACGTTTGGTTCTCCTATAATTGCAACCGGAATTCCGTTTTTCATGGCATTTCCAAAAGAAAAAGAATCGATTAAACGTTTTAAAACAAAAGTTATTTTTGCAACCAATTCTTTAAATTTGGTTCTGTCTGCAAATTCTACATCTTCACCAGAAAAATCTAACTCTAGCTCTATTAAGGCAGCAAAATCTAATAATTGTGCTCTTAAATTTTTAAGTTCATTAGTAATACCGCCACGCATTTGTTGTATTGCCATTTGATGGCTAGCTGCCGAATTAGAAGCAATTACATCAGCTACAGCTTCCGCTTGCGATAAATCCATTTTACCGTTTAAAAATGCGCGCATGGTAAATTCTCCATTATCTGCCATTCTACAACCTTTCTTTAGAAATAATTGTATAATTTCTTGCTGAATAAAGCTAGAACCATGACAAGATATTTCTACAACATTTTCACCAGTATAAGAATTAGGATTTTTAAAAACTGATACTAAAACTTCATCAATAATTATAGAATTCTCGATAATATGCCCCAAATGAATTGTATGCGTTTTTTGGATTGCTAATGTTTTATCTTTTTTGATAGATTTAAAATTGGCATCTACAATATCAATTGCATTTTCACCAGAAAGTCTAATTACAGAAATTGCACCAACACCAGAAGGTGTAGCCAAAGCAATAATAGTATCGTTTTTAATCATGATGCAAAAATACATAAAGATTTTTGTGAATGGAACAAAAAAAATCTGTCAAAATGAATTGACAGATTAATTGAAATTTATTAATGTATTTAGTTATACATTTTCTAAAGATTCTTCTTTTTCAGAATCTTGGTTTTCTTTAACTTGAGATAAGTTTAATTTATTATTTGGCACAAACTCTAAAGTTCTCATCGGGAAAGGTATATTAATGCCTTCTTTATCGAATGCTTGTTTAATTTGTATAATTGCATTACTTTTTGCTTTTAACTTTTCTAAAGCATTTTCTGAATCTACCCAAAATCTACATAAAAAGTTAATAGAACTGTCTCCGAATTCTGTAAAATAAAACTCAACTTTTTTACCTATTTCATCTTGATTAAAGTTTTTCCTTATTGTTTCTGTGGTAAGTTTTTCAACTTTCTTTAAATCAGCGCCATATTCTACACCACATTCAATAGAAATCCTCATTTTAGTTGTTAAAGAATAATTTTTAAATGGATTTTCTAAAATAGTTTTGTTGGGTAAAACAACCATATTATTATCAGCTTCTCTAATAACAAAGTAGTTTAAGTTGATATCGATAACTTCACCTGCATAACCGTTAGTTTCTACCCAATTACCAATATTTAGGTTTTTTCTGAATGATAAAACCACACCAGATATTGTATTAGATAAAGTACCTTGTAGAGCTAAACCAATAACAATACCAGAAACCCCAGCAGCAGAAACGATTGTTTTTAACGTATCATCGAACTTTAATACTGTCATGGCAAGATACAAACCAACTAAAATGGTAATTGCAGAGGCAACTCTAGATACTAAATCTCTAACAGATTTTTGCCTGATTCTTTTACCAATAGTTCTGTTTACTATAGAATTCATTGCTCTAGAAGCAAAGTATGCTATAATTAAAACTACCAATGCAATTGCAATGTTTGGTATGTTTTTAATAAATATATCTTTCCAGGTTTCTAACTTTTCTACTATTTTATTCATCTTATTTTTATTTAATTAATACTCTATTTCAATTGGAAATAAAAAGTACTATTTAACAAAACTAGTATCTAAAGCGTCTTTGGTATTTTTAGACCAAGCATTTAACATCCAAGTAGATTTTTCTAACTCTCTAATGTAAGCACCAATTAAATCTATTGTACCTTCATCATTCGCTTTGTCTGCTCTATCTATAACTTTGCTTAATTGCTCAATTAAGATTTTGTGATCTTCTATAATTGTTGCTACCATTTCTTTATCAGTAAGTAAAGGACTTGACTCTTTTACTCTAGAAATTTCTATATAATCTGATAATTTACTGATTGGATGATATTTTAAAGTGATAATTCTCTCTGCAACTTCATCGATTTTAGTTTTAGTATCATTATACATTTCTTCAAATCTGTTATGTAAGTCAAAAAAGTTTTCTCCTAACACATTCCAATGAAAGTTTCTTAATTTTTGATAATATACATGGTAATCTGCTAATAGCACGTTTAACTCTGTTACTACTGGTAATATTTGGTCTTTTTCTATATTTAAATAATTCATAATTATATGTTTTTAATTGTTCAATACAAAATTACGTTAGTACTTCTTTTTCGTTTTGCTCAAATAGTTTTCTTCTTAACTCAAATGCTATATTACAAGCCGTTTTAAAGTTTTTTGTAACAAAACAAGGGTTTTTGCGTCCAATAGGTAATCAACTTTAAAAACCTTTAAATATAAAATGAAAGAAGACAAACAATTATTAGTAGTTATGCATTTAAGTCAGTTATTAGACTTTATAACAGGAATCGGTGGGTTTTTAGTTCCGTTAATTTTATGGTTGCTAAAAAAAGATGAGGTTTTTGGAATTGACGAACACGGAAAAGCAATTCTAAACTTCAGAATTTCGATGTTTATTTATATTCTAATTTGTATTCCGTTAATTTTATTGTTTGGTTTGGGTATTTTAGGTTTTATCACTATTGGTATATTCTATTTAATTTTTCCAATAATTAACGCGATAAAAGTGAATAATGATGAAGCACCAAATTATCCTTTTAGCATTAAATTTTTAAAATAATAGTTAATTATAGTTCAAAAAAAAACCGTCTTTAAAAGACGGTTTTTGTATTTATTACATTTATATATTTTTAATAACATCTTCATATTCGTAGAAGAACATTTCGAATTTGGTCATTGTATCTACAAAAAACTCATAACAATCTCGCCATGTATTTTTATTATGGATGCTAAATTTTTTATCAAAAGGAACATAAATTCTATGAATAGTTTTGCCATTTTCTAGCAAGAAATCATCATCAAATATTACTTCTGGTATTTCTGTTTCTAATAGAACTTTTAAAGAAAGCATTTGGTCGTAGTAGAGTAGGTTTAGCAATTCATCAGGGTTTTCGATATCTAAACAAACTGCAGCTTTTTTTCTATCAGCAACAAATTTAAAAGATAAGCCTTTAACTTTGGTATTGTATAGTAACCATTTTCTTGGAAAAGATTTACCAAAACTTGTCCAAAATTCTTTACGTATTAATTCTGCTTCTGCTCTAGAAAACATGTACTATAAAAATTTAAAGTTTATCCGTGAATTTTTGCGCTATTACCACGCTCTCTCATCATTTCAGCTTCAAATGCAAGCAAAGCATTCCATTTCTCGTCTACAATTTCTCTATCTTGATATTTTCTAGCAAAAGACAAGAAAGTTGTGTAATGATTTGCTTCAGAAATCATTAAATTTTTATAGAATTTAGAAAGCTCTTCATCTTCCATGTTTTCAGAGAAAACTTTAAAACGTTCGCAACTTCTTGCCTCTATTAACGCAGCAATTAGTAAACGTTGTACTAAAGCATTTGTTCTGTCTTTTGTTTTTGTGAAAAATTTTTGGAGCCTAACAGCGTAATCGTTTTTTTGTTCTCTACCTAAAACCATTCCTCTTTTAACCATAAGTAAATGCACCATTTTAAAGTGTTGCATCTCTTCAATGGCAATATTACTCATTTCTTTAACAAGCTCTGTTTCTTCAGAATAATTTATAATAATAGATACTGCGTTAGAAGCTGCTTTTTGTTCAAGAAAAGCATGATCTGTTAATATTTGTTCTAAATTTACTTTGGCAATTTCTGCCCATGAAGTCGCTGTTTCAAATTGTAGTCCTAACATCTTTATATAACTAGAAGATTTTTTTTAATGATATAATTAAGCTATTAAAAATTTCATTTTTAACAAATTAATCAAGAACAAAATTAGTTTATTCTCTTTCAATGATACTAATAATTTTATTATTTTTTTATGAGGATTTTGATAATTACATGTTTGTTTCATTATAGCAAATTTTAAGGTTTTATAATAAAAAAACCTCTGTTTTTTAATTATTTACAAGTAAGTTTAAACAATTTATTTTCAGTATTTTATGATATTTAAAGTAAAGTTATTGTTTATGTTTTGTTGAGTGGTAGATTTACTATTCACTTAAAGTATAGCTTGTTTTATCTATTTATTGATGTAATTTAATAGTTTTTAATAATTTTATTAGTTTTTGTTTTCTTGTGTGTTTAATTTTTTTTAATTTAATGTGTTTTAAATCAGTATTTTAAATATTATTATTTAAAGTTTTAGTTTTGATTTTGTATTCCAGGTAGTTTTATTGGGTAATTTGATTTTTTCTTAAGTATTGTGTATTATAAAAAATAAAGTGCAATTATATTTTTAGGCTGATGAAACATTCTTAAATTTACCTCTTATAAATTTACAAAGAAGTATGTTAGAGTTAGCCGGAATTATCATATTAGGAATATTAGCGCAATGGTTTGCTTGGAAATTTAAAATACCTGCAATTTTACCTTTAATTTTAATAGGATTGTTAGTAGGACCAATTGCTGCAACATATTTAAGTGAAGACGGTTCTAAGTGGATTGAACCAATATGGAATGGCGAGAAAGGTTTGTTTCCTGGAGAAAGTTTGTATTACTTTGTTTCTTTAGCAATAAGTATCATTCTTTTTGAAGGTGGTTTAACTCTTAAAAGAAGCGAAATTAAAAATGTTGGACCCGTAATTACAAAGTTAATTACGTTGGGTTCTGCCATTACGTTTTTTGGTGCAGGAATTGTTGCTAGATATTTTTTTAATCTAGGTTGGGATTTATCTTTTCTATTCTCAGGATTAATTATTGTTACAGGTCCAACAGTGATTACACCAATCTTACGAAATATTCCGCTTAAAAAAGACATCTCTACAGTATTAAAATGGGAAGGTATTTTAATAGATCCTATCGGTGCTTTGGTTGCCGTATTGGTTTTTGAATTTATTAGTGTTGGCGGTGGAAGTGGATTTACAAAGACAGCGTTAATGGAGTTCGGTAAAATTTTATTATTTGGTGCAACCTTCGGATTTACATTTGCACACGCTTTGGCTTATGCGGTTAATAAAAAATTAATTCCGCATTATTTATTAAACGTTGTTTCTTTATCTACAGTATTATTAGTTTTCGTTTTATCAGACATGTTTGCTCATGAATCTGGTTTATTAGCTGTAGTTGTTATGGGAATGGTTCTAGGAAACGGGAAATTAAAAAATTTAAAAGAACTTCTATATTTTAAAGAATCTTTAAGTGTTTTGCTAATATCGATTCTATTTATTTTACTTGCAGCTAACATTAAAATGGAAGATTTACTGTTGTTGTATACCTGGAAAACAGCAGCCTTATTTGCTTTAGTAGTGTTTATAATTAGACCATTAGCAGTTTTTGCAAGTACATTTAACTCTAGATTAAAATTAAATGAAAAGATTTTTATAAGTTGGGTTGGACCACGTGGAATTGTAGCTGCTGGTATTGCTTCTTTATTTGGAAGTAAACTTTTAAAACAAGGCGTAGAAGGTGCAGAATATATTACACCGTTGGTTTTTATGATTGTATTAGGAACAGTTTTGTTAAACGCAACAACAGCAAGAATGTTTGCTAAAATGATTGGTGTTTTTCTTAAAAAATCTGATGCTATATTATTTGTTGGTGCTTCAAATCCGTCTAGGCTAATCGCAAACTATTTAAAAGATAAAGGTAAAAGAGTCATTTTAATAGATTCTAATAAAAACTTTATAGAACAAGCTACAAATGATGGTTTAGAGGCTTTAAATGTTGATATTTATGATGGAGATTTAACGGATAATATAGAATTAAATGATGTGGGTTATTTAATAGCTTTAACTGGTAGTGATATGGTTAATAAATATGCTTTAAATAGTTTTTCGGATGTTTTTGGAGAACATGGTGCATATAAGTTAGCGTCATCTAAAGAAATTAAAGAAGCCACAGATGTAGAAAGAAAAAATTTCTTTACTCCCAATGATGATTATATCAATCTAAGTGAGGCTTACAGAGAAAATCCTGCTATAATTGAGGTAGAAATAGAAAATGAATTTGAATACAATAATATCTTAAAATTATTATCTAAAGAAGAGAAATCTATACCATTATTTGTAGAGAAAGGGCAAGGAATCTTTTTAGTTCCAGAATTTGATAAGACCGAAGAAGCTAAAGAAAATTTATTATTATCTTATTTAGGTAAAAATATAGGTGATAGTTATAAGTCTAATTCAAATGTTTGACGCAATTTATCTAAAAGCGGGTTTTTTTCTTTGAGTTTGTTATACTTTTCCTGCGGAGTGTAAGCAAATTTCTTTTCTGTTTTTTCGTTTAAAATAACGTTAATGTCAATACCGTAGTTATTTAATTGCTCTCTTAAGAAATTCAATAACTTTGGCCTCCCTTTTAAAAATTGATCTTTCATTAACTTATTTGGTACCGAAAATTCAATTTTATAATTTTTTTGAAGCCTTGGCTTGTCTGTAGCAACTATAGAAGCCATGCTTCGTTCTCCTTTTTTATGAAGGTTTAGAGCATATTCTTTCCAAGTTTCTTGTAATTTTTGTTCCGTAAAAAAGTCTTTAGGATGGTTGTCAAAATTTTCTTCTACAACAACTTTTTTAACTTTACTTTGCTGGTTAAAACCTTTTAAAGAATATTTACTAGGCTGTTTATTTAAACGACCAAAGTTTTTTAAGACAGGTTTTGCTTTAGCAACTTCTGTAACTTCTTTTTTATCTATTTTAGTTTGTTTAGAGGTTACTTCAGATGCAATTTTCTTTATAATTGCGGCTGGTTCTTTCTTTTTTGCAGGTGATAAAGATTGAAAAAAAGTTGCCGGAATTATGTAATTAGCTGGCTTTTTTTTTTCTCCATCGAAAGTGATAGAGGCAATTTGCATTAAAGTAAGTTCAACCAACAATCGTTGATTTTTAGAAGCTCGATAATTTAAGTCGCAATCGTTTGCCTTTTTAATAGATTGCATTAAAAACGGAATGCTAGCTTTTGTTGCTTGAGTTAAGTATTTTTTCTTGGCATTGTCACCAACTTCAAGTAGGTTTAATGTACCTTTATCTTTAGCAACTAATAAATCTCTAAAATGACTTGCCAAACCATTAATAAAGTGGTGTCCTTCAAAACCTTTACTTAAAACAGTATTAAAAGCATTTAGAACATCTGGTATCTTATTATCAATTAGCAAATCTGTCATTTCAAAATACGTATCGTAATCTAGTACGTTTAAGTTTTCTGTAACAGCTTCTCTTGTTAAATTTTTACCAGAAAAACTTACAACTCTATCAAAAATAGAAAGCGCATCACGCATTGCACCATCTGCTTTTTGTGCAATTATATGCAATGCATCGTCTTCTGCCGTAATATTTTCTTTCTCACTAATCGTTTTTAAATAGTTTTTGGCATCTAAAACACCAATTCTTTTAAAATCGAAAATTTGACAACGAGAAAGAATCGTTGGTATAATTTTATGTTTTTCTGTAGTTGCTAATATAAAAATAGCATGTGCTGGTGGTTCTTCTAATGTTTTTAAGAAAGCATTAAAAGCTGCTTGAGATAGCATGTGAACCTCATCTATAATATAAACTTTGTATTTACCAGTTTGAGGCGGAATTCTAACCTGATCTGTTAGATTTCTAATGTCATCTACAGAGTTATTAGACGCTGCATCTAATTCGAAAATATTAAAAGCAAAATCTTCATTTTCTGAAGTTTCGGCATCTTGCTGATTAATTTTTTTTGCTAATATTCTAGCGCATGATGTTTTACCAACTCCTCTTGGTCCTGTAAATAATAATGCCTGAGCTAAATGGTTATTTTTTATAGCATTTTCTAACGTATTTGTAATGGCTTGTTGCCCTACAACATCCTCAAAATTATTAGGACGGTATTTACGCGCTGATACTATAAAATGCTCCATTAACTAAATTTTCTATTGATTTAAGCAAGGTTAAAAAATAACAATTGCTTATTCTGTTATAAATGTTTAACAAAAATAATCATCTAAGGTGTTTTACACAAACAGCTTTCTTAACAAAATGCTAAAGTTGTAAACAACTGTAAAAAGATGCGTAATTTTACGACTACATTAGTAATTCAGAATTTTTATATTTTGAATTAGAAGTTCAGAAAATTGTGCCAAATATTCGCTTTTTATATTTGGTGCAATTTTTATTTTAATAACTATTAAAAATAAAGAATATGAAAATAATTAAATCGATTGTTGTTGCTAGTTTTACACTATTGTTAGTTTCTTGTTTTGGATTTACAAATAAAGAAGATACCCAAAAAACGGCTATGTATGTTCCGCAAGAACACACAGAAGTAGCTTACTTTGCAAGTGGATGTTTTTGGTGTGTAGAGGCGATTTTTGAAAGTGTTGCAGGAGTAGAGGAGGCTGTTTCTGGTTATGCAGGGGGTAATACTTTAAATCCTACTTACGAGAAAATAGGAACAGGTAAAACAGGTCATGCAGAAACAGTTGCGGTGTATTACAATCCTAAGAAAGTTAGTTTTGAGACTTTAGTTACTGTTTTCTTTGGTTCTCATAATCCAACAACAAAAAATGGACAACATCCAGATTACGGAACACAATATAGATCGATAGCTTTTTATAAAACAGAGAATGAAAAAAAAATAATTGAAGATGCAATTAAGCAATTAAATGCAGAAGTTTACAAGCGCAAGATTGCTACAGAAGTAACTAAGTTTACAAAATTTTATAAGGCTGAAGAGTATCATCAAGATTTTGAAAGAAGAAACCCAAACCAGAGTTATGTAAAGGCGGTTTCTGTACCAAGATTGAACAAGTTTAAGAAAAAATATCCGCATTTATTAAAGGAAAGTGCTCATTAAATATAAATTGACACAAAAAAAGCAACTCAGTGAGTTGCTTTTTTTTAATTTTGAATCAAAATAAAAACTATTATTTAGTTTCTTTCTTTGCTTCTGCTTTATCAGCAATAATTCTTTTGTCCATATTTGCAACTTCCCAAGCAGTATGAAATACCAAACGAGTTCTGTTTTCTAATAACTCGTAATTAATTTTGTCTGGCGTATCAGAAGGTCTGTGGTAATCTGCATGTGTACCATTAAAGTAAAATATAATTGGCACATTGTTTTTTGCAAAGTTATAATGATCTGATCTGTAGTAGAATCTATTAGGATCATTCTCATCATTATACTTATAATCTAAATTTATGTTTGTATACTTCTTATTAACAGTTTCAGATAAGTTATGTAATTCTGTACTTAATTTATCAGAACCAATTAAATAAACGTAATTAGGATCTTCTTTATGTCTGTCATCAATTCTACCAACCATATCGATATTTAAATCGCAAACAGTATTTGCTAAAGGAAATAAAGGATCTACATCTGCGTAGTATTTAGAACCTAATAAACCTTTTTCTTCTCCGGTAACGTGTAAAAATAAGATAGAACGTTTTGGACCTTTGCCAGCTTTTGCAGCCATTTGAAAAGCTTGTGCAATTTCTAAAATAGCAACAGTTCCAGAACCGTCATCATCTGCACCATTGTAAATTTCTCCGTTTTTCACACCTTCATGATCTAAATGAGCAGATATAATTACAATTTCGTCTGGTTTTTCTGTACCTTTAATAAAGGCAACTACGTTTTCAGAATCTTTAAATTTTCCTCTACGTACATTTTTGTTTATCCATTCTGCAGGTACTTCTTGAAAATAATCATCTCCACCCAATGGGGAAACAATTCCTTCAGAAACATAAAAGTTTTTTAAATATTCAACCGCTTTTTTTTGTCCTGGTTCACCAGTATTTCTTCCTTCAAATTCGTCAGAAGCATAAGTAAATAGGTGGTTACCCAAGTCTTTAGCTGTAATTGTAGCTGCGTATTTGGCAGCATGATCTACGTTTGCGTCTTCATTAGAAGCATTTTTACTAGAACCACAAGCCATAAAAGCTACAGCACTAGCAAGATAAAGTATTTTTTTCATCGATGTAAAAAGTATTTGATATTGTAATTAGTATTCAAATGTAACAAAATGTTACACTATCATCAAAATTAGCTTTTGTTTATTACAAACTGTTGTAAGGTTTTGTTAAATATTAACAAATTATTAGGAAATAAATTATCGAAGGCATTAGCTTTACTAAGGTTATCTGTTGTGCCAAATTGCATTTCATTTTCTTTTAATAATACAATTTTATCAGCCATTTTTAAAGCAATATTTATTTCATGTGAAGAAATAATGATTGTTTTTTTAGTTTCTAAAGCCAATTTTTTTAAAAGCTCAAAAATATTTAAAGTTTGATGCATGTCTAAATGAGCAGTAGGTTCGTCTAAAATAATAACTTCGGTATCTTGCGCCAATGCTCTTGCTATTAAAACTCGCTGTAATTGACCATCACTTAATTCGTAAAATCTTTTATCTTTTAAGTGAAAAATATCTGTTTGAGAAATAGCCAGTTCAATCTTTTTGGTATCATTAGCTGTAATGGTATCAAGCCAATTTGTGTGTGGTTGTCTACCTAAAGCAATTAATTCATAAACGGTTACTTGACTTTCTGGCAAACGCTCTGTTAAAACCAAACTTAACTTTTTAGAAAGTTCGTTTTCTTTATAATGACTCAATTTTTTACCTTCTAAATTGATATGACCAGAAATTGGTTTTTGTACTTTAGATAGTGTTCTTAATAATGTAGATTTACCGATTCCGTTTTTACCCAAAACACATACTAATTCTCCTTTTTTTATAGAAAAATTAATATTAGATAAAACAATTTTATCTTGTTTTTTATGCTGATAACCAATAGTTAAGCTTTCAGTAGAAATTACAATATGTTTTTTATCTATGTTCATTTAAACAAATAATTTCTTTTTTCGAACAAGTAGCCAAATTACAATTGGAGCTCCAAACAAAGAGGTAATTGCATTTATTGGTAATGTAAATTCGCTTGTGGGCAATTGCGCAATAGTATCGCAAATAAGCATAACAATTGCACCAATTATTAAAACTGCCGGAATCAAAATTTTATGGTTCGAAGTTGTAAATAACATTCTAGCAACATGGGGTACCGCTAACCCTACAAAAGCAATTGGGCCAGCAAAAGCAGTAATTACACCAGTTAACAAACTTGTAATTAATAAGATTATATTTCTATTTTTTTTGATATTGATACCTAAACTCTTAGCATAATTTTCTCCTAATAAAAAGCTATTTAAAGGTTTTACAATAGCAATTGTAGCTATAATACCAAATATATAAATGATAAAAAATATCAAAATTTCTGGCCACGATAAGTTACCAAGACTTCCAAAACTCCAGAATATAAATTGCTGAATTTGGGCTGCTTCACTAAAATAAGATAAAACACTAATTATTGCAGATGTTAAACTACCAAACATTAAACCTATTATAAGAATAGACATTGTATTTCTAATTTTATTAGCAGCAATTATTACGGCAAATAAAACTATAAATGCACCTAAACTAGAAGCTATGGGCAAAGACCAATTAGAAAAAGAATTACTTAAAAAATAACCACCAAATAAAGAGCTGCCTAAAATTAGTAAAGCAACACCTAAACTGGCGCCAGAAGAAATACCTAAAACAAAAGGACCCGCTAAAGGATTTCTAAACAATGTTTGCATTAATAAACCAGCAACAGATAAACCAGAGCCAACTAAAACAGCAGTAATGGCTTTTGGTAACCTAAAATTTATAATTATTATTTGCCAACTTTCTTTAGTTTCTGTGTTACCAAAAAGTATATTTAAAATGTCTTTTATAGGTATAGAAACAGAGCCAAAACTAATGTTTAAGATAAACAAGAGTAGCAGCCCAATTGCTAAAAATATAAAATGTCTTTTAAAGTTTCTTTGAAGCATTAATTTGTTTTACAAATTTTAAGAATGATTTTTATTCAAGAAATCAACCAATTTTTGTATGGCCAATCCTCTATGTGAAATCTTATTTTTTTCTTCGGATGACATTTCTGCAAAAGATTCAGAAAAACCAGTAGGTTTAAATATTGGATCGTAGCCAAAACCTTTTTCACCTTGTTTCTTTTTTAAAATCTCTCCTTTACAAATTCCTTCAAAAATAAATTGTTTGTTATTTAAGTTTAAACAAACTGCAGTTCTAAATTGTGCTTTTCTACTTTCTTTGTCTTTTAATTCTGAAAGTAGTTTTTGCATATTGTTTTCAGAATTTGATGGCTCACCAGCATAACGAGCAGAAAATACTCCCGGTTTGTTATCTAAACTCTCTACTTCTAAACCTGTATCGTCTGCAAAACAGTTAAAGCCATACTTTTTTGTAATGTGATCTGCTTTTAATTTTGCGTTGCCCTCTAGCGTTAATTCAGTTTCATCAACTTCATCAAAACAGTTTATATCTTTTAAACTTAAAATTTCTATCGTTTCAGAAAGCATTTCTTTTACTTCTTTAAGTTTATTTAAGTTATTTGTAGCGAAGACTAATTTCATTCTGGTTTAGTAGTTTTTTACAAAAGTAATCAAACAAAAGTGTTGGCAAAAGAATTGTTTATATTAGTCTTTAATTATTTAACGCTATTAAAAACTTTTAAAAAGTTGAGTTTTTAATCAATTTTAATAAAATACTTAAAAATAGATATTCTCTGTTAACCCTTGTTATTATTGGTTTGTCGTGGAAATGTCGGGTTGAAAAGTAACTAATTAATTTGTAATTTTAAATAACAACATTAACATTGTATGGAATTTAACAAACAACATATTATGGAACAGCCTGCATTAGGAAAAAAAATTTTAGAATTAAGAAAGCAAAAAGGTTTTACTCAAGAAGAATTGGTAGAACAATGTAATATTAATGTTAGAACAATTCAAAGAATAGAAGCAGGTGATGTTTCTCCTAGAAGTTATACAATCAAAGCCATTTTAGAAGTTTTAGGTTTTGATTATGAAACCATTTTTAAAAAAACTTATGAATCTGGTAAGTTCGATGCAATTTTAAGAATAGATAAGAATAAAATAAATAAGCAACTAAACCTTGCTATGATTTTTGGTATTGTTTATTTCTTAACAGTTTTCTTTGAAATAGGAGCAGATGTAATAAGTTTAGAAAAAGACAGTGCTTTATTTAAAATGATATACATTATTATAAAAAGTATTGCTATTATTTCAATGTTTTTATTTTATCGAGGTTTTGTGATTGCTGGAGTTCTATTCAATAATTATTTATTACAAATAAGCGCATTTTTAATTATTGTTTTTACGCTCTTTTTCTCATTGTTAGATATTACATCCTTATATATTTGGCAAGACTTTATTGGTGTTTTCGGTATTGCACAATTACTAAGTTATGGTGTTTTAAGTATTCTTTTTGGTATTGCAATTAAAAGATTAATTAATTTTGGAGATTTATCTAAATGGACAGGGATTTTAGAAATAATTACAGGTGTATGTTTACTACTAATTATTTTAGCTCCTATTGCCATTTTTACCCAACTTATTGTAGAAATTTTCGAAATAATTTTACTTTACAGAATTTTAATCGGTAATAAAACTGAATAGTTACTCATGATGATAAGGCTCGTTCTTTAAAATTGTAAAACCTCTATAAATTTGTTCAACAATAAAAAGACGAATCATTTGATGAGAAAAAGTCATTTTAGATAAAGAAATTTTACCAGTTGCTTTCTTGTAAACCGCATCAGAAAAACCATAAGGACCACCAATTACCAATACCAATTGTTTTAAACCAGCATTCATTTTTTTCTGTAAATATTTAGAAAATTCAATAGAAGTATAATGTTTTCCTTTATCATCTAGCAACACCAATTGATCGGTATTTTGAAGTTTCGATAAAATCAATTCTCCTTCTTTTTCCTTTTGCTGAATTTCGCTTAAATTTTTAACATTTTTAATATCTGGTATAATTTCTAATTGAAATTTCACGTAATGTTTCAATCGGTTTTCATATTCATTAATCAATAATAAAAGGTTTTTATTATCTGTTTTACCGATGGCTAATAATTTAATTTTCATGGTGCGAAATTACAAATTATCAATTAGTAAATTGTTATTCGTAATTCATAATATAAAATACTATTTTTACATCAGAATACAGAAAATATGATATCGAAACAACAATTTGAAAAAGAATTAGAACTCATAATTACAAATGCAATTCGCGAGGATATAGGCGATGGAGATCATACGTCTCTTTCTTGTATTCCTGCGGATGCTACTGGTAAAGCAAAATTATTGGTAAAAGACGATGGTATTATTGCAGGTGTAGAATTTGCAAAACAAGTTTTTTCTTATGTAGATAAAGATTTAGAAGTAGAAACTTTTATAAATGACGGAGAAAAAGTTAAGTATGGCGATGTCGTTTTTCATGTTGCAGGTAAATCGCAATCTATATTAATGGCAGAGCGTTTGGTTTTAAATGCAATGCAAAGAATGAGTGCAATTGCTACTAAAACTGCTTTTTTTGCTGATTTATTAAAAGGAACAAAAACAAAGGTTTTAGACACTAGAAAAACTACACCAGGAATTAGAGCTTTAGAAAAATGGGCTGTTAAAATTGGTGGCGGAGAAAACCACAGATTTGCTTTGTATGATATGGTAATGATAAAAGACAATCATATAGATTTTGCTGGCGGCATTACAGCAGCAATTACTAAAACTAAGAAGTATTTAGCTGAAAAAAACTTAGATATAAAGATAATTGTAGAAGCAAGAAGTTTAGAAGAAATAAAAGAAATTTTGTCTGTAGATGGTGTTTATAGAATATTAATAGACAACTTTAATTATGAAGATACTCGAAAAGCTGTAGCCTTAATTGGCGATACTTGTTTAACAGAATCTTCCGGCGGAATTAACGAAGAAACGATAAGAAAATATGCAGAATGTGGCGTAGATTATATTTCTTCTGGTGCATTAACACATTCGGTTTACAACTTAGATTTAAGTTTAAAAGCAATAGACTAAAATGCTAGACAGTTTTTTTGATAGCGAAACCTACTCGAAAATAGATTTTACCTCAACTAAAATTAAAAAAGGAGAGTATGATAATTGTGTTTTTAATAATTGTAACTTTCAAGGAATTCATACCTCAAATATTCAATTTATAGAATGCGAGTTTATAGATTGTAATTTTAGTAATACAATTGTTGGTAATACAGCTTTTAAAGATGTTAGTTTTGTAAATTGTAAAATGATTGGAGTTAAGTTTGACAATGTAGACCCTTTTTTATTAGACTTTTCATTTAAAGGATGTCAACTTAATTTTTCATCATTTTATAAACTCAAAATTCCGAAAACAAAATTTGTAAATTGTAATTTAGAATCAGTAGATTTTTCAGAAGCAGATTTAAATAATTCCTTATTTGAAAAATCAGATCTTAAAGCCGCTGTTTTCTCGGGTACCAATATCGAAAAATCTGATTTTAGAACCGCTGTAAATTTTAATATCAATCCGAATAAAAATAAATTATCGAGTGCAAAGTTTAGCAGAACAACTTTAGAGGGACTTTTAGTTTCTTACAAAATTATAATAGAATAGCAAATACACTTCGCACGTTTAGCTAATGACAAAAGAAATAGAAGACAAATTAGAAAAAATACCAATTATAAATATTTTGGTAAAACTCGGTAAGAAAATTAAAATTCCGGGTTTAGAAGGTATGTCTTTATATGATGTCTTAGAAATGTATTTTATTGGTATAGTAGAAGGTGCGTTAACCACAAGAGCTGGCGGAATTGCTTATAGTTTCTTTATGTCAATTTTTCCTTTTATGTTATTTGTGCTTACATTAATTCCTTTTTTACCTATAGATGGTGCACAAGAAGGATTGTTATCAATTATTTCTGATGTTTTACCTCCCAAAACTTTTGATGCAGTAGATTCTGTTTTAGTAGATATTATAAAAAATCAATACGGTGGCTTGCTCTCTTTTGGTTTTATTGGTTCTATATTTTTAATGACAAATGGTGTAAATGCTATTTTTGGAGGTTTCGAGTACTCATATCATGTAAAAGAAGTAAGAAATGTATTTCGATCTTATTTTGTTGCAATGTTAGTCTCTCTAGTTATCGTTATATTTTTATTGGTTACTGTAACCTTAATAATATCTTTTGAATTCATTTTAAAAGATATGGTAACACTAGGTTGGTTAGAAGATAATTTAATTTGGATTCAGTTGGTAAGAGGTTTTATATTTTTATTGATGATATTTTTAACTGTTTCTATGTTGTATCATTATGGCGTAAAAGAAGGAAAACATTCTAGATTTTTTTCTCCAGGAGCAGTATTTACTACGCTTTTATCCATTTTAACTTTTTATTTGTTTAGTTATTATGTGAATGAATTTGCCAAGTATAACGAGCTTTACGGTTCTATAGGTACACTTTTAATATTGATGTTATTTATTTGGCTAAATGCAATTATACTTTTGTTAGGCTTCGAATTAAACGCTTCTATATACTCTTTAAGAAGGTTAAATAAAACCTTTAGAACACCCAAAAAATTATAACTTTTTCACGATATTTGCTCTCGCAATTTTTAATTGAGAATATTTAATTTTAAGCAATTGGTTGCAGTACTGTTACTAAAACCAACAACTAAAAACTTTTTTTAATGAAACCAAGCATTCCAAAAGGAACAAGAGATTTTTCGCCAACAGAAGTAGCAAACAGAACGTATATAATGAATACCATAAAAACTGCGTTTGAAACTTTTGGATTTCAGCCAATAGAAACACCAAGTTTTGAAAACTCATCTACTTTAATGGGGAAATATGGTGAAGAAGGAGATAGGCTTATTTTTAAAATTTTAAACTCAGGTGATTTTCTTAAAAAAGCTGATGAAAAACTTTTATCAGAAAAGAATAGTTTAAAAGTTACTTCTCAAATATCAGAAAAAGCATTAAGATACGACTTAACAGTGCCTTTTGCACGATATGTTGTGCAACATCAAAATGATATTACCTTTCCATTTAAACGTTACCAAGTTCAGCCAGTTTGGAGAGCAGATAGACCACAAAAAGGAAGATTTAGAGAGTTTTTTCAATGTGATGCAGATGTAGTTGGTAGTAAATCTTTATGGCAAGAAGTTGAATTTGTACAATTATATGATGCTGTTTTTAGCAAATTAGGTTTGGCTAATACAACTATTAAAATGAATAACAGAAAAATACTTTCTGGTATTGCAGAAGTAATTGGAGCCCAAGATAAATTGATAGATTTTACGGTTGCTTTAGATAAATTAGATAAAATTGGGCAACAAAAGGTTCAAGAAGAAATGTTGTCTAAAGGAATTACCGCAGAAGCTATAGAAAAAGTGCAACCATTATTCAATTTTTCTGGTTCTAATTTAGATAAATTAGCTTCTCTTGAAAGTATGTTAGAAGGTTCTGAAGAAGGAACAAACGGAGTAGAAGAGTTGCGTTTTGTGGTAGATTCTATTGAAGGTTTATGTTTAGAAACTGCTAATTTAGAAATAGATGTAACTTTAGCTAGAGGTTTAAATTATTACACAGGTGCAATTTTTGAAGTGGCAGCGCCAGAAGGTGTAAAAATGGGTTCTATTGGTGGAGGTGGAAGATACGATGATTTAACAGGAATCTTTGGTTTAAAAGATGTTTCTGGAGTTGGTATTTCTTTTGGATTAGATAGAATTTATTTAGTGCTAGAAGAATTGGGATTATTTAAGTCTGTTGATTTACCAAAGCCTAAGGTTGTTTTTCTAAACTTTAATGCTGAGTCAGATCTATTGAAAATGAAAGCTATTAAAGAATTAAGAAGTCATAATATCAAAACAGAGTTTTATCCTGATTTAGGTGAAAGTAATAAGGCACAAAAACGACAATGGAAATACGTAACAAATAGAGCAATAGAATTTGTTGTTTCTAAAGTTGAGAATGATATTTTTACTTTAAAAAATATGATTTCTGGTGAACAGAATGATGTTTCTTTAGAAGAATTAGTTTCAGAATTAAAAGCTTAATAAATTATAGTTTGATAGTTTAAATTTATTAAGAAATTAAGATAATACGTTGCAAAGACGTAAATTTGCACTATAATTAAGAATGAAATGTTTGAATTGAACAGCAAAATGAATGACGAAAGAATTGAAGATTTAGGAGAAAATCACGTGGCAACATCTGCAGAAAACCCTGTAAGACCAGATGCTTTTGATATTTCTAACGAAGAAAAAATAGCAAAGATAGAAGAAAGTGTAAAAGATATTCTATACACTCTTGGTATGGATTTAACAGATGATAGTATGCAAGGTACTCCTAAAAGAGTTGCGAAAGCATTTGTTAACGAAATGTTTATGGGTTTAGATCCTAAAAACAAGCCAAAAGCCTCTACGTTTGATAATAATTACAATTATGGTGAAATGCTTGTAGAAAAAAATATTGTTGTTTATTCTACTTGCGAGCACCATTTATTACCAATTATTGGTAGAGCTCATGTTGCTTATATTTCTGATGGTAAGGTTATTGGTCTTTCTAAAATGAATAGAATTGTAGAGTATTTTGCAAAAAGACCACAAGTACAAGAACGTTTAACCATGCAAATAGTGCAGGCAATGCAAGAAGCATTAGGTACAGACGATGTAGCTTGTGTAATAGATGCAAAACATTTGTGTGTAAACTCAAGAGGAATTAAAGATATCGAGAGTTCTACTGTAACTGCAGAGTTTGGTGGTAAGTTTAACGAAAAAGAAACAAAAAGAGAGTTTTTAGATTATTTAAAAATGGATACTAAATTCTAATCTTTATTTAATAATACACTAATAACAAAAAGCCGTTTAGAAAAATCTAAACGGCTTTTTGTTTCAGTACTTTTTTGATTTTTTATGATGTTAAATAAATATTTATATATTTTTTGAGACACTATTAAAATTTTCACGTTCTTATAGTGTAAACAAAATTAATCAACCAACCTTTTTTTGAGTACAGTCAATATTATAAAAAAATGCAAAGAGAATAATTATACAGCTCAGTTAGAGGTGTACAATTCATATAAAAATATGATGTTGAATTCTGTTGTTCAGATTGTGAAAAACAAATCTCAAGCAGAAGATATTGTTCAAGATTCATTTATTAAGGGTTTTCAAAAAATAAAAGATTTAGATAATAATGCAAATTTAGGAGCTTGGTTAAAACGAATAGCAATCAATAATTCGCTAGATTATTTAAGAAACAAAAAGAAATTTAATTTTATAGACGACAGCTCTATTTTAGAACTATGTTTAGAAGAGAAAGAAGAAGAGATTGATGAATGTATTTCTATTGATTTTATTAAAAATTGTATACATCAACTAAAAGAAAAATATAGAATCATACTCGTTTTATATTTAATAGAAGATTATAATCATAGGGAAATAGGAGAGATGCTTTCATTAAACGAAAGTACAGTTAGAAATCAATACAAAAGGGGTAAAGATTTACTTTTAAAAATGATTCAACAATAATAACCATGAATTTAAAAAAATACATTCAAAGTAATAAAGCAGCTTTTAGAGATAAAAAAATGTCTTTAGAAGCAGACAGAAACTTTGCAAACTTATTAGAAAGTAAGTTTCATAAAAAGAAGAAAATTAGATCTTTAGTCATAAAATATGTTTCTATTGCAGCCTGTTTTTCAATTGTATTTTTTTCAGTTCTATGGATTAAAAAAAGTGTTACTGTTAAAGATGATACAAAAAACTTAATTGCTAATTTAGAAAATAAATCTCCTGGAAAAAGATTAGAAAGTATTTATAAGTTTAATGATGTCTATAAAAAAGAGGATAAAATTATAATTGATAAACTTATTAATATACTTGTAAATGATAAAAACGTTAATGTAAGAATTGCAAGTATAGATGCATTATTAATGTTTCCTTCAAATGAAAAAATAAGACAAAATTTAATTGCTGCTTTAGGAAGAGATGAAAGTCCGTTAGTGCAAATTAAATTAATAAAAGCTGTAAGTCTATTAAGAGAAAATCGCGCGAAAGAACCTCTTAAGAAGCTTATAAATAATAATGAAACCTTTCCGATAGTTAAGAGCAATGCAACTTTAGCTATGGTAAAATTAAAAAACTAAACACATGAAAATTTTAAAATTAATTTTAGCAATATCTGTGCTATTCAATGTTGTAAAATCTAGCGCACAAGAAAAAAAAATAAAATTTAATAAAGGAACTTTAAAAATTTGTTCTTCAAAAAGTTTTATTATTGAAGGTTATGATGGTGATGAGGTAATAATAGAAAGCTTAAACAAAAAAAATGAAGTCAATTTTAAAGCAATAAGTAGAAAATCTTCAAAATCAAATAAAACAGGTGGTTCTGTTTTTTCTTTCAAAGGAGTTAGTGGCGATTTTTCCAAAAAAAAGAAAAAGAAATGGGTAGTAACTCCGGGAGTTAGTAGTGTTACATTTTCAGATAAAGACTCTGCTATTGCCGTTAAAAAAAAGACTAAAAAAATTAGTTATTCAGTTAATGGTGCATATACAGATGATGATAAAATAATAAAACCTAAAACTGTTTTTTTTAAAATTGACGATCCTACTCGAAAAGATGGTTTAAAAAGACTTGGTAAAAAAGATGAAAATAGTGAGTTAGCAATATATTTTACTATTGAAAAAAACGGTGATGAATTAATTTTTAAAGATAAAGTAGATGGTAATCTTATCATGACAAGCTATAGAGAACAATATAAAATTAAAATTCCTAATTCTTTGCATTTAAATTGGACAACTAGTTGCAATACATCAAAAAAGAATAGCAGTTATTTCTTTTTCAATTCTGAAAAGTCAAGTTTATCTAATTTTGATGGTGAAGTAGAGATTTCGTTTTCAGTAAGTAATATTAACTTAAAAGATGTTACTGGTCCTGTTTCTATAAATTCAATTGGTGGTAATGTTACCATTGAGTTTGACAAAAAAAAGCCAAAAGAACTGTATTCAATTTACTCAAATAATGGTTTTATTGACATTACTTTACCGTCTGAGTCTAGTTTAAATTTAAATGCCAATGCATCTGATATTTTTACAGATATAGATTTTAAAATTTTAGAAGAGAAAGAATTTGAAAATCTACAACAAATGAAATTGAAATTAAATTCAGGTAAAGTTTTTATGAAGTTAAACGCTGGCTTAGGTAATATCTACTTAAGAAAAAAATAGATTGTAATTAAAATTAAAAAGCCGTTTAGAAAAATCTAAACGGCTTTTTTTGTATGATAATAAGGTGTTTTAATTGTTTATCAAAACCCATTCACCTTTTTCAATTAAAGGTATTGCTTGTTTAAATTTTACTACTTTTTCTTCACCGCTCATAACGTTTTTAATAGTTACACGCTCATTTCTACCAACTTTAGGTTGATCTCTTACAACTGTTTCTACAGGTTCAGATGGTTGTTGTCTAGAATTAGAAATAGCTTGCTCTGTAGTATTTTGAACATCGGCTTTACTTGTGTTTAAACTTTCTCTTCTAACTTCTTTTGCTTCAGAAATCTGATTAGAATCTTGTGTAGGTAACTCACCTTTAAATAAGAATGATAATACTTCTTTATTAATTTCATCTACAGTTTTCTTAAATAACTCAAATGCTTCGAATTTATAAATTAATAAAGGATCTTTCTGTTCGTAAGATGCATTTTGTACAGAATGTTTTAATTCATCCATTTTACGTAAATGTTCTTTCCAGTTTTCATCTATAATAGCTAGCGTTATATTTTTTTCGAAATCTGTAACTAAACTTTTACCTTCACTTTCATACGCTTCTTTTAAGTTTGTAACAACTTGTAAAGATTTGATACCGTCTGTAAAAGGAACTACAATTCGTTCATAACGATCACCTTCATTTTCAAAAACATCTTTAATTACAGGAAAAGCTAAAACTGCATTTCTTTCAATTTTGTTTTTGTAATGTTCTGTTATAAGCTCGTATAATTTATCTGCTAATTCTTTTTCTGAAAGCTTGTTAAATTCTTCTTCTGAAAACGGAGAAGTCATTGAAGAAAACTTAATCAATTCGAATTCGAAATTCTGATAATCTCTTGCAGCTTTATTATTATTTATTATTGATTCACAAGTTTCATAAATCATGTTTGCAATATCTAATTGCAAACGTTTACCATCTAAAGCATTTCTTCTTCTTTTATAAACAAACTCTCTTTGAGCGTTCATAATATCATCATATTCTAGAAGACGCTTACGAATACCAAAGTTATTTTCTTCTACTTTTTTCTGTGCTCTTTCAATAGATTTAGAAATCATAGAGTGTTGAATTACTTCACCTTCTTTTAATCCCATTCTATCCATCATTTTTGCAATTCTATCAGAACCGAAAAGACGCATTAAATTATCATCTAAAGCAACGTAAAATTGAGAAGAACCAACATCACCTTGTCTACCAGCACGACCTCTTAATTGTCTATCTACACGACGAGAATCATGACGTTCTGTACCAATAATAGCCAAACCACCAGCAGCTTTAACTTCATCAGAAAGTTTGATATCTGTACCACGACCCGCCATATTTGTTGCAATTGTAACAACACCAGGTTTACCAGCTTCTGCAACTACATCTGCTTCTCTTTTGTGTAATTTTGCATTTAAAATATTATGTGGAATTTTACGCATTTGTAACATTCTACCTAATAATTCTGATATTTCTACGGATGTTGTACCAACAAGTACCGGTCTTTTTTCTGCTACTAATTTTACAATATCTTCTATAACGGCATTGTATTTTTCGCGAGCAGTTTTGTAAACTAAATCTTCTTTATCGTCTCTTTGAATTGGTCTGTTTGTAGGAATTTCTACAACATCTAATTTATAAATTTCCCATAATTCTCCTGCTTCTGTAATTGCAGTACCTGTCATACCAGATAATTTACGGTACATTCTAAAGTAATTTTGAAGTGTAACTGTAGCAAAAGTTTGCGTAGCATCTTCAATTTTAACATTCTCTTTAGCTTCGATTGCTTGGTGTAAACCATCAGAATAACGACGACCATCCATAATACGTCCCGTTTGTTCATCAACAATCATAACTTTATTATCCATTACAACATATTCAACATCTTTTTCAAAAACGGTGTACGCTTTTAAAAGTTGGTTCATTGTATGAATACGCTCACTTTTAATGCTAAAGTCTTTATAAAGTTCTTCTTTTAAAGCGGCTTTTTCTTCAGGTGAAGCATCAGAACTATCGATACTTCCTATTTTTACACCAATATCTGGTAAAACAAAGAAAGTTTCGTTTTCTGTTTTTTCTGATAAATGTGCAATACCTTTATCTGTTAAATCAATTTGATTATTTTTTTCTTCAATAACAAACCAAAGTGCCTCATCTACTTCTGGCATTAATTTGTTGTTGTCTTGCATGTAATAGTTTTCTGTTTTCTGAAGGATTTGTTTAATTCCTTCTTGAGATAAAAACTTAATTAATGCTTTGTTTTTTGGTAAACCTCTGTAAACTCTTAATAATTGAAAACCACCTTCTTTAGTGTCGCCAGCAGCAATAAGCTTTTTAGCTTCTGCTAAAACACCAATTAAATACTTACTTTGTATTCCTACTAATTCGTTAACTAAAGGTTTTAATTCATTAAACTCATGTCTGTCTCCTTGTGGTACAGGTCCAGAGATTATTAAAGGCGTTCTAGCATCATCAATTAAAACTGAATCTACCTCATCAATAATAGCATAATTTGGAGCTCTTTGTACTAAATCGTCTTTAGAACTAGCCATGTTGTCTCTTAAATAATCGAAACCAAATTCATTATTTGTTCCGTATGTAATGTCTGCATTATATGCTTTTCTACGAGCATCAGAATTTGGCTGGTGATAATCGATACAATCTGTTGTAAAACCGTGGAATTCAAAAATTGGTCCCATCCAAGCTTTATCACGTTTTGCTAAATAATCATTTACTGTAACTAAGTGCACACCATTACCAGTTAGTGCATTTAGGTAAACAGGAAGGGTAGATACTAAGGTTTTACCTTCACCTGTCATCATTTCTGCAATTTTACCTTGATGTAGAACAGAACCACCAATTAATTGCACATCATAATGTACCATATCCCAGGTTACAGGTTTACCTGCGGCATCCCAAGAATTTGCCCAAATAGCTTTGTCTCCGTCTAATGTAACGTGATCTCTTTCGCCAGATAACTCTCTGTCATAAGGAGATGCAGTAACAACAATTTCTTTATTTTCTACAAAACGTTTTGCTGTTTCTTTAACTACAGCAAAAGCTTCTGGCATAATTTGCATTAATGTTTCTTCAGAAACTTTGTATGCATCGTCTTTTAAAGTATCAATTTCTGCATAAATTTCTTCTTGTCTGTCGATATCTGCAGTGACTGCTTCCTCTTCAAGAGCCGTAATCTGATCATCAAACTTCTTAGTAGACGTTTTAATTCTTTCTTTAAACTCGATGGTTTTAGCTCTTAATTCATCGTTAGTAAGTTTAGAAAAAGTTATTTCAAACTTTTTCACGTCATCTACAACTGGTTGTAAGATCTTTAAATCTTTCTGTTGTTTATCACCTACAAAAAGTTTTATTACAGAATTTAAAATACTCATTTATTTATATGTTTTTAGTAGCTAAAAAAAATAGCTTTATTATTTGGTTGTATATCAGGTTTTTATAATTGCCAAAGTTTTATTTTCTTCTGTTAAAAAGAAAACAAAAAAAAAGCCTCTTTAGAGACTTTTATATTTTTGTTATTATGTTTAGTATTCATCCTCGTTCCAAAGATAATCATCTTCGGTTGGATAATCTGGCCAAATCTCAATAATCGAGTCGTATGCATCACCTTCATCTTCTATGTCTTGTAGATTTTCTACTACTTCTAAAGGAGAACCGGTTCTAATAGCATAATCTATTAACTCATCTTTGGTTGCTGGCCAAGGTGCATCTGCTAAATAAGATGCTAATTCTAATGTCCAATACATTTCTTATCGTTTAATTTTGTGCAAAAATAATTTTTTTGCTGAATTATGCAAGTCTTTTTTAAGAAATTTATTGTGAAGTAATTATTAAATTTTGTGAATCACTTAAAATTAGTGTTTTAAATTTAAAAAATTACATCAAATCGGTAAAAAAAGAACTTATTAATTTTTCTCTGGAATCCATTTAAATTCCTCTATCTGTAAGTCTTTAGACAATTTTCGTGCCAACACAAAAAGGTAGTCAGAAAGTCGGTTTAAATATTTTAAAATGTCATTATTTATTGTTTCTTGATCGTTTAACTCAACAGATAAACGTTCCGCTCTTCTACAAACACATCTCGCAACGTGACAAAATGACACAGCTTGATGACCTCCAGGTAAAATAAAATGGGTCATTTGTGGTAATTCTGCATCCATCTTATCTATTTCGGTTTCTAAAAAGAGAATTGAATTTTCATCAATTTTAGGAATATTCAATCGTTCTTTACCAGATTTTAATGTTTCTTTTTCTGGTGGAGTTGCTAGCATTGCACCCAAAGTAAATAATTCGTTCTGAATTTTTAAAAGTGAATTTTTAGTTTCTAAATCAATTTCTTGATCTTTAATTAAACCTATATATGCATTAAGTTCATCTACGGTTCCGTAACTATCGATACGTAAATTGTATTTTTTAACTCTAGTTCCTCCAAATAGAGCTGTTGTACCCGCATCACCGGTTTTTGTGTATATTTTCATTGAGTTTTGTCTGAAATTAATATTTTCAAATTTACAAAAGTTATTGCTTTGAGTTTGCTAAACTCTAATTTTAAAATGTTCTTTTGCTTGTTCTTTTCTGAAAAATACGATTCCTAAATAAAATAAATCTACTGTAACAGTAACATTTTTATCGTTTTTTATTTCTAACCACGCTTCTTGCATTTCTTTGCTCCAATAAATGTCATCAAAAATAAATATTGATTCATTATGTATTGTTTGTAAACAATTATTGAAATATTTTAAAGTTGCTTCTTTAGTATGATTTCCATCAAAATAAATTAGATCGAATTTTCTATCATTTATTGATGTGAATAGTGTTTCGTCAAAATCACCAACAATAACTTTAATATTTTTTAAATTATTACTTTCAAAAAGGTTTTTAGCTATTTTACTTGTTTCTTGGCATCCTTCTAAAGTTGTAATTTTAGCTGAATTATTTGCAGTTTTTAATACAGATGTAGATAAACCAAGAGATGTACCAATTTCTAAAATATTTAGAGGCTTAAAATAAGCTACAATTTTTAAGAGAACTGAAGCTTTTTTATTCGAAATACCACTAATTTTGGCTACTTTAGATACTTCCCTTTTATTACTTTTAAAGATTTTAGATCCCGAACCAAAATCTGTGACTTCAATTATTTTTTTATTGTCTAATAATTGCTGTTTAATTTTTTTGAATTCAATCCAATTTTTTTTACTTTTTTTAGTATACAAACCTTTGGTTACCAGTTTATATATAAAAGGGGAGTGAACACCATGTTGATTACTAGATTTTAGTAAAAATTGAAGATATTTTTTTTGTTGATATAGCATTATATATAAATGAAAAAACGAAAATAAAATAAAATTATAGCTTTACACTTATAAAAAGTATATTTGTAATTATTGATATTAAAATCTAAAATGAAAAAATACTTAATATTACTCTTTGGGGTAGTTTTTTTTAGTTCTTGTTTATCTAACAAAGAGTTAACATATCTGCAAGGAAACCCAACTTCTAATTCAGAAATTAAAAGGATTAATAATATTCCTTATAAATTACAAGTAGACGACATTCTTAATATAACAATTTCGTCTAAAAACCCAGAAATTGTAGCTGTTTTTCAAAAACAAAGTTTAAATAACGGTTTTATAAATGGAGAAGGAGCGAATGGTAGTAGCCAAGGCTATTTTTCTGATTTCAGTATTGATAATTACGGGAACATTAGAATACCAACATTAGGAGAAATAAATGTTTTAGGATATACAGAGATAGAAGCAACAAGAAAAATAGAAAATCTCTTAAAAAAAGATTATATTAATAATGATGAAAGCTTATATGTCTCGGTGAAAATTTCTGGAATTAGATATACTATTTTGGGTGAAATAAATAACACAGGAACGAATGTTATCTATCAAAATAGAGTTTCTATTATAGATGCAATTGCAAATTCTGGAGATATTACAGATGTGGGTAATAGAAAAGCTGTAGAGATTATTAGAAAAACGGATAACGGTGTAAAGAAGTATGTTGTAGACTTAACAGACATAGATGTTTTAAATGATGAAGCTTTCTACATAAAACCTAATGATATCATTAACATAAAACCTTTAAAAGAAAAATCTTGGGGAACTGGTACTACAGGTTTACAGAGCTTAACTACAATAGTTTCTTTATTGACGCTTATTACATCAACCATAATTTTAGCAAGAAACTTATAAATTACTATGAATAATCAATCTAAAGGCGTTCAAAACAGTGGAGCAAATATAGATGTCAAAGACTATCTATTTAAAGTATTGGCTTATTGGAAATTATTCTTAGTAACAATAATTATTTGTTTAATTGTAGCCAAATTTATGAATGGTTACTTACAGAAAAAATTTAGTTTAGATACTGTTATTTCTGTAAAAGAAGAAAACAATCCGTTGTTTTCTACTGGAACAAATATTGCGTTTAATTGGGGTGGGTCTAGTGATGAATTAGAAACTGTAAAAGTTATTCTGCAATCTAGAAGTCATAATGAAATTGTTGTAAAACGTCTAAATTTTTATATTCAATACTTACAAGATGGTAAGTTTAGGTTAGAAGATAAATATGGTTATACTCCGTTTATTGTAAACCTAAATACTACAAAACCTCAATTACTTAATAAATTAATAAAAATTGAATTTAAAAGTAATACAACATTTGAACTTTCATTTGATTTCAATGATTCAGGAAATAATGCTGTAATTAATTATGAAACGAATACAGTTTCAAGTTTGCCATCATCAGAGTCCAATTTTGCAAAAGAATATAGTGTTAACGAACTAATTGAAACTCCTTTTTTCAGTTTTAAAATAAAACAAATTGCACCTTTTAATATTGGAGAACAGTTTTTTATAAAGTTTGCTAGCTTTGATGGCACTGTAGGTGCTAATAAAGCTGTTTCTGTAAGTACTATAACTAATGCAGCCTCGATGCTAAGACTACGAAAAGATGGTGTTAATAAAAAGAGGTTAGAAGATTATTTAAATGCAACGGTAAAAGTTTTAGATTCTGTGAAGCAAATTCAGAAAATCGAATATGCGGTTAAAACGAGAGCTTACATAGATACTCTGTTTAAAGAAGAAGAATTAAAATTAATCAAACTAGAAAAAGAATTAGGTGAATACAGAGAAAAAAATAATATTTTCGATTTGTCTACACAAGGAACAGAAATTTTTGGAGAAGCTATTAGTATCGAGAAAGAAAAACAACAATTATTAAGTTACCGAGATTATTTAATTAATTTAAAAAGTTATTTAAAATCTAATAATAAATATAATAGAGACAATTTAGTCCCTGCATCACTACAAATTGAAGATCTTAAAATAGCAGAATTAATTAATAATTTAGTTACAAAATCTAGTTTTAGAGAAAGTTTAAGAAACCTTGCAAAAGACAACCACCCAGATGTTATACAAGTATCTAGAGAGATTGAGATTATAAAAAATAATTTACTTGAAAATATTTCTTCTTTAGAGCAGGTAAATAGCAATAGATTAAGAAAATTAAATGCGAATTTAAATAAATATCAATCTCAAAAGAAAAAACTACCTAAGAAAGAGCAAGGTTTGTTGTCTTATCAAAGAGATTACGAATTATCTGAGGCAAATTATAACTATTTAAAGCAGAAAAAGTATGAAGCTGGTACAGCGATAGCCGCAAATGTTTCTGATGTAAAAATTATTGATACCGCCAAAGATTTAGGGCAAGGACCAAATTATCCAATACCAAGTTTCAACTATTTAGTAGCTATAATGTTGGGTGGAATTTTACCTTTATTTTATATTATTATTAGAGAAATTTTAGATAATAAGATTCATACTGCAGAAGAAATTCAAAATAATTATTCAATACCTGTTTTGGGTGTAGTTGGTAATAATGCTGGTAATAATAATTTAGCTGTTTTTGAAAGACCAAAATCTTCGGTTGCAGAATCTTTTAGAGCCCTTCGATCTAATATTCAGTTTTTGTTTAAAGATGCTAGTAATAAAGATTCTAAGACCCTTATTTTAACTTCTTCTGTTAGTGGAGAAGGTAAAACAATGATTTCTATAAACATGGCTACTGTTTTTGCTTTAAGTGGTAAAAAGACTGTCTTATTAGGTTTAGACTTAAGAAAACCCAAAATTTATGACGATTTTGATTTACCAAATGATATTGGAATTGTTAATTACTTAATTAAGCAAAAAACGTTAGATGAAGTAATTACACCAACAAAAATACCAAACTTAGATTTGATTTTATCAGGACCAATACCTCCAAATCCATCAGAATTATTGTTAGGTAATGCTGCGGATGAAATGATAGAACAGTTAAAAAAAGATTACGATTATGTAATTATTGATACGCCTCCGGTTGGTTTAGTTTCTGATGCCTTAGAATTATTTAAACATTCTGATGCTGTAATATACGTAGTTAGACAAAATTATACAGAAAGAGGTATGATGAGAATGATTGATGATAAGTATAAAAATAAAGAAGTAGCCAATATTAGTTATGTTTTAAATGATTTCTCTATCAAAAACAAATACGGTTATGGCTATGGTTATGGTTACGGCTATGGTTATGGCTACGGTTATGGTAAATATGGTTATGGTTATCACGAAAATGAAGAAAGTACTAGTTTTATGTCTAGAGTATTTAATATTTTTAAACCTAAAAAATAGTTTACTAAATGATTTCTAAATCTGAATACGCGCCTTATTTTGAACAGTATATGCAGTTAGTTTCTGTAGAGGAGATGTCTATAGTTGATAATTTAGAAGCATCTCAAAAGGAGTTCTATAATTTATTAGAGAATTTACCTGTAGAAAAACATAACTACGCTTATAGTGAAGGTAAATGGACTTTAAAAGAACTTATACAACATATAATAGATACAGAAAGAGTGTTTTGTTATAGAGCATTATGTTTTGCTAGAAATGATAAAACCGAATTACCAGGTTTTGATCAAGATATTTTTGTTGATAATGACAATGCAAATGATAGAGATTTTTATGAGTTACTATCAGAAATGGATGTTTTAAGAAAATCAACTATTCAAATGTTTAAAAGTTTTACTCCAGAAGCTCTTTTAAGAAAAGGAATTGCTTCTAAAAACTTAATTTCAGTCAGGGCACTAGGATATTTATTTTCAGGACATCAATTACATCATGTAAATATTATTAAAGAAAGATATTTATAAAAAAACCGAAGCTTAGTTTGCTTCGGTTTTTTTTAATTTAATATTCGGTTTTGTCTTCTTTTTCAGACCATTTTTGAAAAGGTTCTAAAGCAATTTCTCTACCAATTTGCTCAAAAGGGATACTTCTTTTGTCATAAGGTAACGGAATTTCCTTATAAATAAATTCATCATCAAAACCAATATTTGCAGCATCTTGTTGATTGCTTCCATAATAAACTTTATCAGGTCTTGCCCAATAAATTGCACCTAAACACATAGGACAAGGCTCGCATGATGTGTAAACAATACAGCCATCTAACTGAAAAGAGTTTAAGTTTTTGCATGCATCTCTAATTGCCGTAACTTCTGCATGTGCTGTTGGGTCGTTTGTAGAAGTAACCTTATTGTTTCCTCTACCTACAATTTCACCATTTTTTACAACAATACAACCAAAAGGTCCTCCTTCATTGTTACTCATTCCTTTTAATGCAGCTTTTACTGCTTCACTCATAAATCCTTCGTGATTTGTCATCTTCATTAACTTTAATTATAATTATTTTTTAAGCCAAAAAAAAGCTGCAAAATTAATTACAGCTTTTAAATTCTTGTAATTCCAAATTTATTTTAAGCTACCAGTCATTTCTTCTGGTTTAACCCATTCGTCATACTCTTCTTCTGTAACATAACCTAAACGAACTGCTTCTGTTTTTAGTGTTGTTCCGTTGGCGTGTGCAGTATTTGCTATTTCTGCAGCTTTATAATATCCTATTTTAGTATTTAAAGCTGTAACTAGCATTAAAGAGTTGTTTACCAACTCTGTAATTCTAGAGTGATTTGGTTCGATACCTGTAACACAATTTTCTTCGAAAGAAACACATGCGTCACCAATTAATTGTGCAGATTGTAAAACATTTGCCGCCATCATTGGTTTAAAAACATTTAGTTCATAGTGACCTTGCGTACCTCCAATTGTTACGGCAACATCATTACCCATAACTTGCGCACAAACCATTGTTATTGCTTCTGCTTGTGTAGGATTTACTTTACCTGGCATTATAGAAGAACCTGGCTCATTTGCAGGAATAATAATTTCTCCTATTCCAGATCTTGGTCCAGAGGACATTAAACGTATATCGTTTGCTATTTTATTTAAAGAAACGGCAATTTGCTTTAAAGCACCATGTGTTTCAACTAAAGCATCATGAGCAGCTAAAGCTTCAAATTTGTTTTCGGCAGTAACAAATGGTAAATCTGTAAATTCTGCAATATATTTTGCAACCAAAACATCATAACCTGCAGGTGTATTTAATCCTGTACCCACTGCTGTACCACCAAGAGCTAATTGACTTAAATGTGCTAAAGTGTTTTCTAATGCTTTTAAACCAAAATCTAATTGAGCGACATAACCAGAAAACTCTTGACCTAAAGTTAAAGGTGTAGCGTCCATTAAATGAGTTCTACCAATTTTAACTACATCTTTAAACGCAACTGCTTTGTCGTTTAAGGTATTTCTTAATTTAATAATTCCTGGTATTGTTATCTCTTTTATCTTTTTGTATATAGCAATATGCATTCCTGTAGGAAATGTGTCATTAGAAGATTGAGATTTGTTAACATCATCATTTGGTTGAATTGTTTTCTCTCCTTCACCAATAACTTTACCAGCTATTTCATGAGCTCTGTTTGCAATTACTTCATTTACATTCATGTTAGATTGCGTACCAGAACCTGTTTGCCATATAACTAATGGAAATTGATCATCTAATTTACCTTCTAAAATTTCATCACAAACTTGTGCAATTAAGTCTCTTTTTTCTGTAGCTAAAACTCCTAACTCTGCATTAGTAAAAGCTGCTGCTTTTTTTAAATATGCAAAACCATATACTATTTCTAATGGCATAGAAGCTGCAGCACCAATTTTAAAATTGTTACGAGAACGTTGTGTTTGTGCTCCCCAATACTTATCTGCAGGAACTTCTACGTTTCCCATTGTGTCTTTTTCTATTCTGTATTTTGACATTTTAACTTGATTTTAGATGATGCAAATTTACAAAAACTAAGCTTAATCTTAATAAAACAAACCATTAAATACTATTGAAAAAAAATAATTTTTGATAGTAAATTTTAAAAATTAGTATTATTTTTGCTGTAATAATTTTTCAAAATATATAAATGTTAGATTTTTCACAATTTTCAGGTTTAGTTTTATTTATGTTTATTTTTACAGCTGGTTTTTGGTTGTTAATTTTCTTATTAACATTTGTAGTGCCTTATTGGATTGGTGGAACTATTTGGGAAAATTTCAAATTAAAAAGTGATGCAAAAAAAGCTGCTGAAGGAAAGTAGTCTTTTTATTTAATTATATTAAAAAACTCGTTCAATTAATTTGAACGAGTTTTTTTGTTTTTAATTCTAAAAGATTAGATATTTTAATTAGAAAATAAATGCTCAGAGTTTTTATAAATCTCTGAGCATTTACTATTAAAATTCGTCTCCGCCACCATCATCATCTCTCTGTTGTTGGTTTTTATCTTTTTGACTTTTATTTTGATTAAACCTATATGTAAAGTTTAAAGAAACCTGACGTACACGCCATTGAAATGTTTGATTCGAAATGTTTGTAGGATTTTCTCTACTTGGTGCAAATGCGTTTGTTACATATTTTCTAGAATTAAAAACATCACTAACATTTAATACCAATGTACCTTTGTCTTTTAAAATATCTTTACTAAAAGCTAAGTTTGCAGAAAAAACACCATCTGTATCGCTCTGTGCATCACTTCTTGGTCCTCTGTAGAATAATCTTGTTTGCCACTCGATATCTAAAGGCAAACTTACTCTAGCATCAAACCTTGTAAACCATGAAGTGTTTTTAGCATCAAAATTTTGTGTAATATTTGTAACCGTATTGGTTGTAGGGTTTGTTATATCATAAGTATATTCTCCGTTTGTCTCAAACTGAAAAAAGTTAAAACTACCAGAAAGCTTTAATTTTCTAGAAGGATTATAATTTGCATTAAATTCGAATCCCATTCTATCTTCCGAAGCTAAGTTAATAGGTTCTCTTACTAATACATTTGTTTCTTTATTATTGATAATTCTAACTTCCTCTCTGTTAACTCTAACAATATTGTTAGTAGAATGCTGATAATAGATAGAAGAGTTTAATGTTAATTTTCCCCATCGATTTAAGTAACCTAAATCAAAAGAATTCGTATAAGTTGGATCTAAATTAACGTTACCTTTAGATATCACAGTTTCGCTGGCTCTGTTTTCGAACGGATTTAAAAAACGAGACCTTGGTCTTCTTAATCTTCTACTATACCCTAAAGTAAAACTTTGGTCATCATTCACTTCATAACCTAAATTTACTGTAGGAAAAAAATCTGTAAATCTTTTCTTATAATTTTCTTGAGTTGTTAAAAGATTAATGTCTATAGCAGTTATTTCTGCTCTTAAACCTAATAAATATGAGAACTTATTAATCTTGTTTCCGAATTGAGTATAAAAAGCATTTACGTTTTGAGTAAATTCTAAGTTATTAGACGGATTAAATCTTGAATCTAAATTAGGTGCAATAACTAGATAGTTAGAAGTTAAATCTTGAAAATTACCTCTATAACCAGCTTCAAATTGTGCATTTTCACCAATAGGTAAAACATAATCTGCCTGAAATAAATTGTCTACAGAAATCTCTTTTGTTGAATTAAACTCTAAATTTGTGTCAAAAATATCTGCACTTTCAAATTCGTTACTAGCGTTGTACTGATAATCAACAGTAAGTTTATGACCTTTATCATTAAAATTATTAGCATAATTTAAAGAGAATTGTAAAGACTCATCTTTCTCATCTTCATCTTGAATTCTTACTGAGTTATACAAATTGTTTCCAGAAGAATCAAAAGAACTAATATTATTTGTAGAGTAAGAGTTATTATTAGAACTTCTTACAAAAACAGTACCCGTAATAGAACTATCATCATTTAAATAATACTCTAAACCTACATTACCATTAAAACCAGCACGATTTCTATCAAAGTTTCTTTTTTCGGTTCTTAAACTATCGATTGCACCGTCTGATAAATAAGTAATATCTGCTAAATAATTTCCGGGAGCTTTTCTATCATTATATCCAAAATTAGAAAAAATATTAATTTTTTCTGTACGCATGTTTAAATTTACTGCTCCTTGGTAGTTCTGCGGATCACCAACAGTAACATTTACAGACCCGTTAAAACCAACAGCTTTTCCTTTTCTTAAGATAATGTTTAAAATTCCTGCGGTTCCTTCAGCATCATATCTAGCAGATGGAGATGTAATTACTTCTACACGTTCTATTGCATCAGAAGGTAACTGTCTTAAGGCATCTGCACCATTTAAACCAATTAAAGCAGATGGTTTACCGTCTATTAAAATTCTAACGTTTTCACTTCCTCTAAGGCTTACTGCGCCTTCAGGATCTACGTCAACAGAAGGTACGTTGTCTAAAACATCAGAAGCTGTACCACCTTTAACCGTCATGTCTTTACCAACATTGTAAATCTTTTTATCTAAACGAATGTCTACTGTAGATTTTTCTGCTACAATTACAATTTCATTTAAGCTACTGGTATCTTCTGCTAATTTAATTGTACCTAGATTTTTGTTAGATGTAATTTCTTCTGCCGGAAAGTTTATCGATTTAAAAGAGATAAACTCTACGCTAATTTGATAATTTGCTTTTGGTAGCTTAATTGAAAAATTTCCGTCTAGATCTGTTATTCCTCCAGAAACTTTTGCTGTTTTAGTGTTTTTTACAATAATAGTAGCATATTCTAAAGGTTGATTAGTTTTAGCGTCTACTACTTTACCAAATATTTTAATTGTGTTTGCAGCGTCCTTGCTTTGCGAGAATGTTGTTGAAATAGTAAATAAACAACAAATAAAGAATGTAATTTTTTTTATCAAAACTGAGTTGGGTTTTTTATTTTAAGACTATAAAAATCATTCATAGTTTAATCCAACTCAGTTAAAGAAAAGTTAAAGAAATATTAATTCATCTTTTAACTATAAAATAGTAGTAATATTTTCTGGTGGTCTACCAACTACAGCTTTGTTATTATTGATTACAATTGGTCTTTCTATTAGTTTAGGATTTTTAACCATCGCTGTAACAATTTCATCATCAGAAAGTTCTTTTCCTTTAAAATTTTCTTTCCAGATTTTTTCTGTTTTTCTTACTAATTGAATAGGAGAGATGCCTAATTTTTCGATAATAGCTTTTAATTCGTTTTCTGATGGAATTTCATCTAAATATTTTACTATTTCGAATTCTTTTTTAGATTCTTCTAATATTGCCAAACCTTGTCTAGATTTAGAACAACGAGGGTTGTGATATATTTTTATCATAATTTAGTTAGCTTTTTATGAGGTTTCTTTTTGTCCGTTCATCATTAAATAAGATTTTAAAAACGGATTGATATCGCCGTTCATTACATTATCTACATTACCAGTTTCATGACCTGTTCTAACGTCTTTTACTAATTTATAAGGATGCATAACATAATTTCTAATTTGACTACCCCATTCTGTTTTTAATTTTCCAGATTCTATTTCGTCTCGCGTTGCTTGTTGTTTTTGTAACTCGATTTCATATAACTGAGATTTTAACATTTTTAAAGCTGTAGCTCTATTATCGTGTTGAGATCTAGAGTTAGAGCAAGAAATTTGAATTCCGGTTGGTTTATGAGTTAGTTGTACTTTCGTTTCAACTTTATTTACATTTTGTCCACCTGCACCACTAGATCTAGCCGTTACAATTTCAATATCAGCAGGATTAATTTCAATTTCAATAGAATCATCAGCAACCGGAAAAACATACACAGAACCAAATGTTGTATGTCTTTTAGCATTCGAATCAAACGGAGAAATTCTAACCAATCGATGTACACCATTTTCACCTTTAAGCCAACCAAAAGCGTAATCACCTTCAATTTCTATAGTTATGGTTTTTATGCCAACTACATCTCCTGATTGATAATTTAAAGTTTTAAGTTTATAACCTTGTTTTTCTGCCCACATTGTGTACATTCTCGATAACATTTCTACCCAATCGCAACTTTCTGTTCCGCCAGCACCCGCATTAATTTGAATGGTTGCAGATAAAGAGTCTCCTTCATCAGAAAGCATATTTTTAAACTCTAAATCTTCTAAAAAAGTACTTGTTTTTTCAAACTGAGTAATCACCTCATCTTCATCTATTTCTCCTTCTTTAAAAAAATCAAATAACACATTGGTATCTTCATATAAAGAAATGGTTTTATTATAATCTTCTACCCACTTCTTTTTGAATCTTAACTCTTTCATTAAAACTTCTGCTTCTTTTGGGTTGTTCCAAAAATCTGGGTTTGCAGTTTTTTCTTCCTCATTGGCTATTTCAATGAGTTTTTTATCAATTTCTAAATAAGATTTTAATTTATCTATTCTTGTAGCTATGTCTTTTAACTGTTCTTGTGTAACCATATGTAAAGCAAAAATAAATGAAATTTTAAGATTTCTCGTTTTAAAAGTTGATAGTTATTTTATAGATTTATAGAAAATATACCAAACATGAAAAAACTACTACTTATTCTTTTTTTTATTACGATTTCTTTTGATGGATTTTCTCAATTTTTTACTGATAAGAAAGGAGATAAATTGCAAAAAGGAATTACCAAATACGAAGGTTATTTTACTTATTATTATGATGTAAATTCAGATAAAATTTACCTTGAGATAGAAAAATTAGATTCAGATTTTTTATATATTCGTTCTCTTTCGGAAGGTGTTGGTTCTAATGATATTGGGTTAGATCGTGGGCAATTGGGCGGCGGAGTTGTTGTACATTTTAAAAAAGCGGGTAATAAATTATTATTGGTACAGCCAAATTTAGATTTTAGAGCAATAACAAGTAATAAAGAAGAAAAGCAATCTGTAAAAGAAGCGTTTGCTAAATCTGTTTTACATGGTTTTGTAATTAAAGAAGAAAAAGAAGGTAAGTTTTTAGTTGATGCAACTTCTTTTTTTATGAGAGATGCACATGGTGTTGCAAGAACTCTTGCAAGAAATAATCAAGGTAGTTATAGTTTAGATAAAAGTAAATCTGCTTTTAATTTAGAGCGAACCAAAGCGTTTCCTAAAAATGTAGAATTTGATGTTTTATTAACTTTTAAAGGAACAGCAAGAGGTTACAATATTAGAAGTGTAACACCAGATGCTAGTGCAGTTACGGTACATCAGCACCATTCTTTTGTAGAGTTACCTGATGATAATTATAAACCAAGAAAATTTGATCCGAGATCTGGAGGTTATGCGATGTCTTATTTAGATTATGCGACTCCTGTAAACGAATCGATTACAAAGAGGTTTATTTATAGACACAGATTAGAAAAGAAAAATCCAAAAGCTGCAGTGTCTGAAGCGGTAGAGCCCATAATTTATTATTTAGATCGAGGAACTCCAGAACCTGTTCGTTCGGCTTTATTAGAAGGCGGAAGATGGTGGAATCAAGCTTTTGAAGCAATTGGATATAAAGATGCTTTTCAAATGAAAATGTTGCCAGAAGGTGCAGATCCGCTAGATATTAGGTACAATATGGTGCAATGGGTGCATAGATCTACAAGGGGTTGGAGTTATGGCGGAAGTATTTCTGACCCAAGAACAGGAGAAATATTAAAAGGTCATGTGAGTTTAGGTAGTTTAAGAATTCGTCAAGATTTTTTGATAGCGCAAGCTTTGCAAGCACCTTATAAAAATAATACATCAGAAGATGATTTTGCTTTGCAAATGGCAATTGCAAGAATTAGACAGTTATCTGCACACGAAATTGGTCACACTTTAGGTTTTGCACATAATTTTGCTGCAAGTACAAACGGTAGAGCTTCTGTAATGGATTATCCACATCCGCAGTTTTCTTTAAATAACGGTAAAATTGATTTTTCTAAAGCTTATGATGATAAAATAGGAGCATGGGACAAAGTTACAGTCGCTTATTTTTATCAAGATTTTTTAGAAAATGAAGAGCAAAATTTGAATAAAATTTTAGAAAATGCATCTGCAAATGGCCTAAAATATTTATCAGATTCTGATGCAAGACCTCAAGGAAGTGCAAGCTCATCTGCACATTTGTGGGATAATGGAGGTAATATTCATGATGAATTATATAATGTACTTAAAATTAGAAAAGCAGCAATAGATAATTTTTCTGTAGATAATATTAAAACGAATCAACCATATTCTGTTTTAGAAGATGTTTTTGTACCTCTATATTTTTTCCACAGATTTCAAACAGAAGCTACGGTTAAGTTAATTGGAGGTTTAGAGTATAGTTATGCTGTTAAGGGGGATAACCAAACTGTAGTTAAACGTGTTTCTGGTGATACAGAAAGAATTGCATTACAAGCAGTTTTAGCAACATTAAATGTCAATGAAATTGCAATTCCGAAAGAAAAATTAGCTTTATTTCCGCCAAGAGCTATGGGGTATGGTCGTACAAGAGAATCTTTTAAAAGTAAATTAGGTGCAGAGTTTGATGCTTTCGGAGCAGTAGAAACAGCTTCTGAAATGACGTTAAACTTATTGTTAAACCCTCAAAGAGCATCAAGATTAGTTGTTCATAAAAGTTTAAATAATAATCAATTAGGTTTAGACGAATTAATAGATGCGTTAATAGTTAAAACCATAAAAAGAAATACTAATAATAATTATTATAGAGAACTACAAAACATAATAAATAGTAAGGTTTTAGAGCAATTATTTTACTTAGCTTCCTATAAAAATCAATACAACCAAGTAAATGCAATTGTAGATTTTAAATTAAATGAAATTAAAACTATTTTAGAAAACAGAAATTCTAGTGGAGTTCAAAAAATGTATGATATTGGAATGATAAAAATGATTGAAGATTATAAGAAAAATCCTACATCATTTAAAAAAACAAAGGCACCACAAATTCCTGATGGTTCTCCTATTGGAAGTGGTTATAATTAAAAATAGAAAAGTATCAATAAATGATAATAGACTTAATTTCAGATACAGTAACTAGACCAACAAAAGAAATGTTGGCAGCAATGATGAGCGCAAAAGTTGGTGATGATGTTTTTAATATGGATCCGACAGTGAATAAATTACAAGAAAAAGCTGTTAAAATGTTTGGTATGGAAGCAGCTTTGTTTTTTCCTTCTGGAACAATGGCAAATCAAACTGCAATAAAATTGCATACGCAACCCGGAGACCAATTAATTTGTGATAAATATGCACACGTTTATAATTATGAAGGCGGTGGAGTTGCATTTAATTCTGGTGTGACTTGTAAATTAATTGATGGTGATAGAGGTATGTTTACCGCAAAACAACTAGAAGAAGTAGCAAGTACACAACCACAAATATATTTACCATTTAATAAATTGGTTTGTATAGAAAATACAACAAATAAAGGAGGTGGAGCTTGTTGGGATTTTACTGAATTAGAAAAAATTAAAAAAGTAACAAAAGATAATAATTTAAAATTTCATTTAGATGGTGCAAGACTTTTTAATGCCTTGGTAGCTAAAAATGAAACTCCAGAACAATATGGGCAATTGTTTGATACTATTTCTATCTGTTTGTCTAAAGGTTTGGGAGCGCCAATTGGTTCAATTTTATTAGGTCCTAAAAAAGATATTGATAAAGCTTTTAGATTAAGAAAATTATTGGGTGGTGGTATGAGGCAAGTTGGTTTTTTAGCTGCTGCCGGAATTTATGCTTTAGACAATCACTTTAATAGATTGGCAGAAGATCATCAAAAAGCGAAAGAAATAGGAGAAGTTCTAAAAACTAGTTCGTACATCACTAAAGTAGAAACAATAGAAACAAATATTGTTATTTTTTATGTTGATAAAGAAATTGGTGCAGACAACTTTATAGCTAAAATGAAAGATAAAAATATTTTATTAACTCCTATGGGAGAAGGTAAAATAAGAATTGTAACTCATTTAGATTATACCAATGAGATGCATAAAATTCTATTAAGAGAATTAAAAGATTTTTAGAAATAAAAACGAACTATAGGCGATATAGGTGAAGCAAAAACACTTTTATTTTCATCATATAAAACATCATATCTAATTCCGACAGCAAATCTACCTTGGTTGTAAGCAACACCCAAGTGTAGTGCTGGGAAATTTGTATTTACAGATGCAAATTGATCTTTTTGATTCGCAAAATTGTAATCAAATTCGCCAGATAATTGTACTCCAAATTTTGTTTGATATAAAGAAATAATACTTGCACCATAAACACTTGTAGAGAAGTCGTTAATTTCTGAATACAAATAATTTAAACCTGCGCCTAAAGCAAAACCGTTATCGAAATTATAAATTGCACTTGGTGAAATACCAATGGTAGTTTGGCTACCAAAGCCTAAACTAACACCACCACCAAATTGTACATTATCCCAAAAATCTGACTTTTGAGAAAATGAAACCATTGACATACTTAGGCAAACAAGTAAAAAAATCTTTTTCATAGTATTTATTTTATAAGTTACCGTCTAATTTAGCTAATTCTTTATAATTTCTATTTAGTTTTCTCAATAAAAATCCATAAAGTAATTGATAAAATAACCATAAAATGGCTAAAGCTACTATTGTAACTACTAATGTAAGTAAAACAATAAGTAATATTTGTTTTCTTGATAAATCATCAATGTTTAAATTGATATTAGCAACGGAAACAATTATTAGCAATAATGCCATGTAACCTAAATTAAAAAGCATATAATTTCTAACTGTTTTTCTAGTTTTAAGAATTTTCTTCATCAACAATTTTGTAGAATCAGAAGTTGAAATTTTTTGGTAGTTCTTATAAAACATTATCAAAAAATAGAAAATTATTAAATAGGCTAATATTTGTGAATAATAGACAAAGTTTTCTAAACCTAATTTTTTATACTCATCATAAGCTTCATCCATATCAACAAAAAAATACATAGAATTTAAAATTATAAATTCTAAAATACCAATAATAAAAATCCATTTCACAATAGATGATGATCTAGATTGTGCAAGTTTGTAAATTTCTACTGTAGAAAATTTACTTTCTTCTTCTGGTTGATTTTTCCAGGCTTTTTTATAATTATCTAATAAATCCATGGTCTATGGGTTTAGAATGTTTTTTAATTTTTCTTTTGCTCTATTCATTTTAACTCTTGCATTTACACTAGATATTCCTAATGTTTCCGAAATTTCTTTATACGGTTTATCTTCTAGGTATAAAAAAATGAGCGCTTTATCAATATCATTTAACCTATGAATCGCCTTGTAAAGTGCCTTTAATTGCACTTCTTCGGTATCATCATAATCTGTAGCTTTAATTTTAAAGGCAACATCACTAAAATCTTGAGTTTTTACTCTTCGGGTAGATTTTCTATATAATGAAATTGCAGTATTTAACGCTACTCTATACATCCAAGTACTAAATTTAGAATCTCCCCTAAATTTTGGGTAGTTTTTCCAAACTTGTATGGTTATTTCTTGAAACAAATCGTTATGTGCATCTTTGTTTGTAGTGTAAATTCTACAAATTTTATGCGCAATATTCTGATTCGTTTCAAAGTCTACTAAAAATTTAGCTTCTAAATCTTTTTGCACTTTTGTAATTAGGTTAGTTATTTAATAAGTAGGGTAAATGTAGAAAATGTTACAATTATTATAAAAAATATTTTTTTGACTTAAATTTCTTTACATTTGTTGAATAATAAACAAGAAACATTGAACAATATTAAGCAAGACTTTACGATTAAAGACCTAGAAAATATATCTGGTATCAAAGCGCATACTATTCGTATTTGGGAAAAAAGGTATAATTTGCTAGAACCACAAAGAACAAATACTAACATTAGGTATTATTCTCATAAAAATTTACAGAAGTTATTAAATGTTGTTTTACTAACAAAAAACAATTTTAAAATCTCTAAGATTGCAAAAATGTCTGATGAAGAAATTTATCAAAATTCTAGAGATGTTGCTTTTAAAGAAGGTTTAAATGACGAAGCTATAAATTCTTTTAAATTATCAATGCTCCAATTTGATAAAATTCTATTTAATGAAACTTACAATAGGTTACTAGAAGTAAAAACTTTTAAAGAAATTTTTAAAGAAATCTTTATTCCTTTCCTTAATTACATTGGTTTGTTATGGCAAACAGATACTGTATTACCGGCGCATGAACATTTTATATCAAACTTAATTTCTCAAAAGATACATATTAATACAGAAAATTTAGAGCAAAAGAATTTATCTTCAGAAAAAACATATGTACTTTTTTTACCAGAAAATGAAATTCATGAATTAGGTTTGTTATATTTAAATTTTGAACTTGTTAATAAAGGATATAATACTATTTATTTAGGGCAGAATTTACCTTTAAATAATTTAAATATCTTTTTTAATCATGAAATGAAATTATGTTTTGTAACCTCATTAACTGTTCAACCTTATGATGATAAAGTAGAAGAGTATTTTAAAGAGTTAGAAACTATTTTATCAGGTACTAAGCATGAGTTTGTTGCAATAGGTAGAAAAACAGAATTAGTTAAACACAATACATATAATTTTAACGTATCATTTTTTAATACTGTTACAGATGTGTTAAATGATATATAAAAATAAATTAATAATCTAAAATGTTTAATAATTTTATATATTTGTTAAACAAAAATAGATATGAATAAAAATATACATATTATTGGCTCTGGTTTTTCTGCGTTAGCGGCCTCATGTTACTTAGCTAAAGAGGGTTATAATGTAACTGTTTTAGAAAAAAACGATACTTTAGGAGGAAGAGCAAGACAATTTAAAAAAGATGGTTTTACCTTTGATTTAGGACCATCTTGGTATTGGATGCCAGATGTATTTGAAAGATTTTTTGCTGATTTTGGTAAAAAAGCATCAGATTATTACATCTTAGATAAATTAAATCCTGGATATGAAGTATATTTTGGAGAAAATTCTTCGTTAAAAATTTCTGAAAATTTAGAGGAGATTTATCAAATGTTTGAAAATGAGGAGGCTGGTAGTGCAAAGCATTTAAGAAATTTTATCAGTTCAGCCAAATCTAATTATGATACCGCAATTAAAGATTTGGTATATAAACCGGGTGTTTCTCCTTTAGAATTGGTAACAACTAAAACTGTAACTAGAGTTTCTCAATTTTTTTCTACAATTTCTAAACAAGTAAGAAAAAATATAAAAAGTAATAAACTTATAAAAATTTTAGAATTTCCGGTACTGTTTTTAGGCGCAAAACCTAGTGATACTCCTGCATTTTATAACTTTATGAATTATGCAGATTTTGGTTTAGGTACTTGGCATCCTAGAGGCGGAATGTATAAAGTTGTAGAAGGTATGGTTTCTTTAGCTACTAGTTTAGGTGTAGAGTTTAAAGTAAATGCAAATGTCGATAAAATTGTTACAAATAGTAAAAATGAAATTGCTGGTTTAGTTGTAAATGGTGAAGAAATTAAAACAAATTTAGTTTTAAGTGGGGCAGATTATCATCATACAGAAACATTATTAAATAAAGAAGTAAAGCAGTATTCAGAAAAATACTGGAGTAAGAAAACTTTTGCTCCGTCATCTTTACTTTTTTATGTTGGTTTTGATAAGAAAATAGAAAATGTAAGTCATCACACCTTATTTTTTGATACCGATTTTGAGCTACATGCAAAAGAAATTTATGACAATCCAAAATGGCCAACAGACCCATTGTTTTATGCCAATTTTACTTCTATCACAGATAAAACTTCTGCACCAGAAGGTAAAGAAGCAGGTTTTTTCCTGATTCCTTTAGCACCCGGAATTGAAGATTCTGAAGCTTTAAGAGAAGAATATTTTCATAAAATTTTAGATAGATTCGAAGAATTAACAAACCAAGAGGTTAAAAAATACGTATTATTTAAAAGGTCTTTTTGCGTTAACGATTTTAAAAAAGAATACAATTCTTATAAAGGAAACGCTTATGGTATGGCAAACACATTATTGCAAACAGCTTTTTTAAGACCAAAAATAAAGAGTAGTAAAGTTAAAAATTTGTATTTTACAGGGCAGTTAACAGTTCCTGGACCTGGAGTACCGCCAGCATTAATTTCTGGTAAAATAGCAACAGAACTAATAATTAAAAATCAATAACAAAATGAAAGAATTATTTGATAGTGTTTCTAATGATTGTAGCAAATTAGTTACTAAAAAATATAGTACATCATTTTCTCTTGCCGTAAATATGTTGTCTCCAAAAATTAGAGAAGACATATACAATATTTATGGTTTTGTACGTTTTGCAGATGAAATTGTAGATTCTTTTCATGATTATGATAAAGAACACTTAATGCAGCATTTCGAAAAAGATTATTACCTTTCTAAAGAACATGGTATTAGTTTAAATCCTATTTTAAATTCTTTTCAACATACCATAAAAAAGTATAATATTCCAGACGAAATGGTGCAAGCTTTTTTAAAAAGTATGAAAGCCGATTTACATAAAACTACTTATAATACTAAGCAAGAATATGATGAATATATTTATGGTTCTGCAGATGTAGTTGGTTTAATGTGTTTAAAAGTTTTTGTTGATGGAGATGATAAAAAATATGAAGAGTTAAAAGATGCGGCAATGCGTTTGGGGTCTGCTTTTCAAAAAGTAAACTTTCTACGAGATTTAAAGGATGATTTTGAAACGTTAAATCGTTCTTATTTTCCTAATATTGACTTAGGAAAATTAGATGCTGCGTCTAAACAAATAATTATTGATGAAATTGAAGCTGATTTTGAATATGCATACAGCAACGGAATTTTAAAATTACCGGTAGAAGCAAAATTCGGAGTTTATACAGCTTATAGATATTACAGAAGGTTACTAAAAAAGTTAAAAAAGGTGCCTTCAGAACAGATTATGGATTCTAGAATTAGAATTTCTAATCCTATGAAAATTAATTTATTAGCAAGAAGTTACGTAAAATATAAATTAAATATTATTTAATGATTTATGCCCTTATAACATTAGCGGTTTTTTTAATTATGGAATGTGTCACATGGTGTACACATAAATATGTGATGCATGGTTTCGGTTGGTTTTTACATGAAGATCATCATCAACCAAAATACAGCGGATTCGAGAAAAATGATGCGTTTTTTGTGGTTTTTGCAATACCAAGTATTGCTTTATTTTATTTTGGAACCTATACTGAACATACCTATTTATTTTTTATTGGCTTAGGCATTTTATTTTATGGTTTGGCTTATTTTTTAGTACACGATGTTTTAATTCATCAAAGATTTAAATGGTTTAAAAATACCAATAATAATTATTTAAGAGGATTAAGAAAAGCTCATAAAATACATCACAAAAATATGGGTAAAGAAGATAGCCAATGTTTCGGAATGCTATTTGTACCTTTAAAATATTTTAAAAAGCCAAAAGTTTAATTACTTTCATAGCAAAACTGAATGATTAACTTCATTCAGTTTTTTTATGTCCACCAAACAAGAAAGAATTTTTCAATTTCTCCGTTTTCTTTTTTTAGCCAACATAAAGGTGAAAATTGCCTTTCTAAAATAGGAGTAACCACCTTTTTAAAGTCAGAGAATTGTAACCAATCTACATTTTTATGTGGTATAATTATCCAATCTTTTTTTATTGGAATAAAAAATTTACAATTATTAAACCGGTGTAAGTCTTTTAAATTGCAATAGAAACCAGTGATACAATTTTTGTTTAATAATTTAAGATTGATATTAGTTTTATAAATCGGTAAAAACAATTGTGCTTTAAAATAAATTTGTTGCGAAATATCTTTTAATTCTATTTTAAAATTGTTTAGCAGGTTTTTGCATTCTTTTGTGTGTAAAATAGGCAATTGCTTGTCTTTTAATTTAGATAATTTTTCTATTAAAGCATCTTTTCTATTCGGGCCAATAAAATGCTCAATTTCAGTATTACCAATTTTATCATCAAAAAGATAAAACTTGTATATAATTTCTAAATGTACCGGAGATTTATCTTTCAATAATAAGCAATCTAACTCGCCAAGTGTAATTTTGTTTCTTTGAATTTGAATATTTTCAGCTAGTATTTCTATGGATTTGTTTTGAGATAATTCAAACGAAACAAAACGTTCTATATATTTTCCTAATCTTAATTTTTCATCAATTAAAATATCTATTTTAGAAAATTTATTATGTATTTTAAATTGATATAATTCAAAAACATCATTGTTTTTCCACAGATTATTTGTCTGTAAAAAACCATCATATCTTTTCTGAATATCTTTTATTTTTTGATACATATCAAATTCGAAGTTACAAATCTATTTTGTAATTTTAACTTTTAAAAGATGTATAAAATGCAGATCGAAAAATCTACTTTAAAATTTTTAAAAGACTTACAAAAAAACAACAATAGAGATTGGTTTACAGACCATAAGGAAACCTATGTTTTAGAGCAGAAAAAAGCAAAAGCAGTCTTTGAAGAAATACATATAAACTTACAAAAGCACGATGAAATAGAGAAATCTAAAATGATGCGTATTTATAGAGATGTGCGCTTTTCGAAAGATAAAACTCCCTATAAAGCTCATTTTGCAAATTCTTTTTCTAGATTAGGTAAAGAGTTAAGAGGTGGTTATTTTTTAAGAATAAGACCAGGAGAATCTTTTTTAGCTGGCGGATTTTGGGAACCAAATAAAGAAGATTTATTTAGAATTCGTAAAGAAATAGAGTTAGATGCATCAGAAATTAAAGATATTTTAAAAGATAAAAATTATCAAAAGTATTTTGGTAAAGAATTTGGTAGTTTTTCTGAATTAAAAACGGCTCCGAGAGGTTTTGATAAAGAACATCCAGATGTAAACTTGTTAAGAAAAAAAGGGTTTATTGCAACTAGAAACTTTACAGATGCAGAAGTACTAGCGCCAAATTTTATAGAAGAAGTGGATAAGAGTTTTAAAGTTTTACGACCATTTTTTAACTTATTTAGCGATATTTTGACGACAAACTTAAACGGAGAATCATTATTGTAGATTTTTATCTATTTCTCTTTTTAGAACTATAACAGTAATTATTGTAGATAGTAAATCAGCAATAGGAAAAGACCACCAAACGCCAAGAACACCATAATATTTAGGCAAAATGTAGGCTAACGGAATTAAGGAAATCCCTTGTTTTAAAAGCGTAAGAAATAATGCGGGCATTGCTTTACCAGCTGCCTGAAAATAAGCAGAACCTATCAATTGCATGGCAACAACTGGTGTTACTAAAAACACAATTAACATTGCACTTGGCGTTTTATCTAAAAGAGTAGCATCATCGGTAAATATCCAAATTATTTGTTCTTTAAAAATCGCAACTGCAATAAATATGATGGTTCCAATAATAGAACCAAAATAAATAGACTTTTTAATAGTTTCTTTAACTCTTTCATTTTTTTCTGCTCCAATATTAAATCCAGCTACAGGTAAAAAACCTTGAGAAACACCTAAAATAGGAGAGAAGGCAAACATCATAACTCTATTAATAATACCAAAAACAGCTATTGAAATTTCATCGCCATAAGTAAAAAGCGAGTAATTCAAAACAATCATTAAAACACTTACTGCACCTTGCCTTACAATAGAAATACTACCTAATTGGGCAATTTCTTTTACAATATCGAAGTTCAGTTTAAAGTTTTTTGGTATAATTTTTAATTCACTTTTAGATGATATAAAGAAATACAAAATATACAAACCACAACTGGCATAAGAAAGAGAAGTTGCCAAACCAGCGCCCCACATTCCCCAATTAAAGTATTTTATAAATAAAATATCTAAAACTACATTTAAAACTGCCGGAACCATCATTGCATACATAGCAAATTTTGGTTTTCCTTCAGCACGAATTGTTGGGTTTCCCATCATCGCAAATGCTAAAAAAGGAACACCATAAATAATAACACTAAAATATTCTGATGCAATTGGTAAAATTTCACCTTTAGCTCCGAATAAATCTAAAATAGGAATGCTAAAAACATTTCCTAATACAACAAATAGTATGGCTAAAATTACAGTCAAACAAATTTGATTTCCGAAGGTTAAAAAAGCCTTTTCGGTATTATTAGCGCCTAATGCTCTCGAAATGATAGAGCTTCCTCCAATACCAATTCCCATACCGATAGAAGATATTAAAAAGGCTATTGGTAAAACCACTGTTATGGCAGCTATAGCCAAAACACCAATCCATTGTCCTACAAAAATAGTATCAACAATCATGTTTAAAGACATTACTAAAATACCAATAGTTGCAGGAACTGCTTGTTTTAAAAGCAATTTGCTAATTTTTTCTGTACCTAATTCGTTTGCTAGTTTGTTCATAGAAGAAGTTGCAAATTACGGTATTTAAATAGAAAATGAAACCACTTTTATTGTTATAGAATTATTAATGTTTTAATTTTGTAGAAAATTAATAGATGAAAGATATTTTTGAATTAAATATTACAGTGACTTCTAAAGATATTGACGATTTAAACCATGTTAATAACGTGGTTTATGTAAAATGGATGGATAAAGTTGCTTTTGAACATTGGGCGTATTTAACTAAAAATAATCCTTTACCAGAATATGTTTGGGTTGTAATTAAGCACGAAATTGAATATTTAAAACAAGCAGTAATTGGCGATGTAATTACTGTAAAAACTTGGGTTGGTGAAACCAAAGGTTTTAAATCTGAGCGTTTAATGGAGTTTTATAAAAACAATATGTTACTTGTAAAAGCTAAAACTGTTTGGGGAATGTTAGATGCTAAAAGCTATAAACCTTCTAGAATTAGAGAAAATGTTCTAAAAGTATTACAACCTGTTAAATAAAAGTATCTTTGCACAAAATTTAGAGACAAAATGGCATCATTTTCAGAATTAGGTATTAAACCTGCATATATAAAATCGATTAAAGAATTAGGTATTTCTAATCCAACAGAAATTCAAGAAAAAGCAATACCAGTATTAATAAAATCGAAAACAGATTTTATTGGTTTGGCACAAACTGGTACAGGTAAAACTGCAGCTTTTGGATTGCCTATTCTACATCATATAGATGCGAAATCTGATCATATTCAAACGTTAATTTTGTCACCAACTAGAGAGTTGGTTCAGCAAATAAAAAAACAACTTTTTAAGTTTACGAAATTTAATGAAGATAAAATTTTTGTAGAAGCTGTTTTTGGTGGAGAAAAAATTGACAGACAAATCAATAATTTAAAAAGAACTACACATATTGTTGTTGCAACACCTGGTAGATTAATCGATTTAATAGAAAGAGGAGATATAGACATTAGTCATGTAAAAACCGTTGTTTTAGATGAAGCTGATGAAATGTTGAGTATGGGTTTTAAACAAGATTTGAATAGAATTTTAAAATTTTCTTCTCAAAGTAATCGTAATACTTGGTTATTCTCTGCTACAATGCCAGAAGAAATTAAACGTATTATTAAAACGTATATGGATGCTAATGCGCCAAGAATCGAAGTAAACAAAAATGCTTTGGTCAATGCAAATATTAGACATCAATACGTAAAAACTACTTTAAAAACGAAAGCAGATGATATTGTTACGTTTTTAGAAAAAAGAGGTACGCAAAGAGGTATTATATTTTGTAGAACTAAAGCAGGTGCGCAAAACCTTGCAAACTTTTTAATAGAAGAAGGTTTTTCTGCAGGCGCTTTAGAAGGTGATATGCAACAGAAAGAACGTGATAAAGTGATGCGTGCTTTCAAAAAAGAAAATTTACAATATTTAGTTTCTACAGATGTTTCTGCTCGTGGTATCGATGTTAGTGGATTAGAGTTTGTAATTCATCATCAATTACCAGAACAATTAGAATATTATACACACAGAAGTGGTAGAACTGCAAGAGCAGGAAAAACAGGTACATCTTTGGCTTTTATTCTTTCAAATGAATTAGATAAAGTGCATCAAATTCAAAAAGAATTAAATATTAAGTTTACAGAAGTTAGCGTTTAAAATGGATGTTGTTTATCTATTAGATATTTTAGGAACCTTTGCTTTTGCTGTAAGTGGTGCCTTGGTAGCTTCTGATAAAAAGTTCGATTTATTTGGTGTAATTATAATTGCATTTGTAACTGCTGTTGGTGGCGGAATGTTAAGAGATGTTTTAATAAACGCGCATCCTATAAATTGGATTGCAGATTTAAATTATTTGTATGTAATTTTTACTGCAGTAGTATTTACCTTTTTATTTAAAAGCAAGATTGCTTTTTTAAGTAGAACCATGTTTTTGTTTGATACAATTGGTATAAGTGTATTTACTTTATTAGGTTTACAAAAAGGACTTTCTTTTAATTTACACCCAATAATAGCTTTAATAATGGGAATGATTTCTGCAGTTTTTGGAGGTGTTTTAAGAGACGTTTTAACAAATAAAGTTCCATTAATTTTCGAAAAAGAGATATACGCTTCTGCTTGTTTAGCAGGCGGAATAATATATTTATTACTTTTTAAATTTTCAACTTTACCTGAGAAATTTATTTTTATAATAGCAGCTCTGGTAATAATAACTATAAGAGCAATTTCTGTAAAATATCATTTACAATTACCAAAAATTAAAGATGATTTATTTGGTAAGTTAAAATAAAAAATGCGAAGATTTCTCTTCGCATTTTCTTTAGTTTTATTCTACATCTTTTAATAATTCTCGAATAGATCTTATCAATTGTTCATCGATACCATTGTCTATCTTACCCGGCATATTTTTAACTTTTATTGTAGGTTCTGTTTGGTTGTTTTCCATCCATTCGCCTGCTTTATTTTTAGCAGATACAGGTACAATTCCCCAATAACTTCCATTAGGTAAAGTTTCCCAACCTGCAAAACTACAAGTTCCAGGTACAGGCATACCAACTGTTTTACCAATTTTTAAATCTGTATAACCAGAAGCATAACAATGTCCGTCTGAATACATACTCTCATTAAATATTGATAAAGTTGGCTTTGTCCATCTAGACGTTGGCTCGCCACCTACAACTTTTGCCTCTGTTTCATATGTTAAAAATGGTACACCCGTAAAAAACATTGCTAAATCTGCAACTAAATCTCCACCGCCATTAAATCGAGTATCAATTATTACACCTTTTTTATCCAAATATTTACCCATCATATCTTGGTAGATACTTCTGTATGGTCCGTCGCTCATACCAGGAATATGAACATAACCTAATTGGCCATTACTTTCTTTTTCTACTTGTTTTTCATTTATTTTTACCCATCTTTTATATAATAACCTATTTTCTTGTCCTAATGTTATAGGTTTAACTGTTATTGTTTGTGATTTATTTGTAGATGGATTTTCTATTTCTAACAACATAAATTTATTTGCGGTACGATTTAAATATTTGGCAACATCTGTATTTTTATCAATTAATTCGCCATTTATTTTTTTGATAACCATACCAGCTTTAATATTAAATTTAGCTTTATCTAAAGGACCGCCTTTTATAATTTCATCGATTAAAATACCATCATCTTTAAATTTGTTATTCATAAAAATACCTAAAGATGCTGTAGCATCTGCATTTTTAATATTATTTCCTCTAAATCCAGCACCAGAATGAGATACATTTAATTCCCCTAATAATTCTGATAACATTTCAGAAAACTCGAACTCATTGCCAATGTATGGTAAGTATTTTTGATATTCTTTTTTTAATTTTTTCCAGTCTTTTCCGTGGAAATTTGAGTGATAAAAAACAGCATTTGTTCTTAGCCAAACATGATCAAACATTGCTTGCTTTTCAGCAATTTCATCAAACTTTATTTCACCATTAATACTAACTGGTTTTTGTTTGTTTGTTTGTACTTGGATTTAATTTCGTAATTCTACCGCTGCTAAGTAAATAAAGATTATTCATTTCTTTATCCCAAGTTAAGCTACCATAACCAACATTTAACTTCATTAGCATTTTAGTTTCTTTGGTTCTTAAATTTGTAGTCCATAAATTAGAACGACCTTCAAAACTAGATAAATAATAAAGTTTATCGCCATCTTTAGAAAGAACAGCATCACCTAAACGAGAAGAATGAATTGTTAGTCTCTTTGTTCTATCTTTTAAATTATCCCAATCGAAGGTTAAAGGTTTAACTTCTTTTTTATCTTTCTTATCAGTATCTTTTTTCTTGGTCTCTTTTTCTTTCTTTTTGCTAGAATTTTTCTTTTCTTCTTCTTTAATAGCTTTCATTAATTTATAATCTTCATCACTTAAATTAAATTCGTCCCAGGCATCTTGAGTAAAAAACATGCTATAAACATCGCTTTGAGAACTACCACTTGTTGCGTAAGATTTTAATCCGTTTCTATTGCTAAACCAAATCATTTGTTTACCATTATTTACCCATTTAGGGTTCGAATCGTAATAACCGCTTTCATTTAAATTTACTCGTTTAGAACCATCGGCTGCCATTAATAATATTTCGCCATTATTTAGGGTTTTAGACCAATCTACAAGTAACCATTTACTATCCGGACTCCAAGTAAAATTCTTATCACCATCTCTCATATGAAATAAATCTTTTGGTGTTAAAAGTGTAACTTCTTTTTTAGATTTTACATCTAAAATTTTTAAAGTTCTTCTTCCTTCAATAAAAGCAATTTTCTTACCGTCTGGAGAGTATTGTGCTAAATAATTATCTTTTTTGTTATCTATTAAAGTAGTTTCTTTAATAAGTGTTGCTGCATAAAAGAAAGGTTCTTCTTTTCGTATTTTTTCAGTTTTAAAAACGCTCCATTTACCGTTTCTTTCACTAGAATAAATTACAGATTTACCATCTGAACTCCAATTTACAAAGCGTTCGTTTTCTGGTGTGTTGGTTAATCTTTTAGTAAAAGTTTTATCAACAGAAGTTACAAATACTTCACCACGAGCAATAAAAGCAATTTCTTTACCATTTGGTGAAACTGCCATTTCATTAATTCCGCCATTTACAGAAATATATTTATCTGTATTCTCTTTATCTTGAGTAGTAATTGTAATGGCAACTTTTTTAGGTTTTTCACCTTCTTTTAATGTGTAAGTTTCACCATCGTAACCAAAAGAAAGTATATCATTTGCAATACTTAAAAAACGAACAGGATGTGTTTTAAAATTTGTAATTTGTTCTGCTGAATCTCCGTTTTCTAACGTAGACTTAAATACATTAAATGTTCCGTTTCTTTCACTTAAAAAATACATGCTTTTTTCATCCGAAGAAAATACAGGTTGTCTATCTTCTGCTGTATTTGTAGTAATCATTTTATGCTTTTGAGTTTTGGTATTATAAACCCAAATATCTCTCGTAATAGAAGATGTATGATGTTTTCTCCATTCGTTTTCGCCTCCTTTTTTATCTTGATAAAGCATTGTTTTACCATCTTTAGAGAATTGTGTGTATTCTGCCGGAATAGTTAACAATTGCTGTATTTTACCAGCTTTTACGGGGACGCTATAAAGTTCTGTTTGAGAACCGTGCGGATATTGTCTATGACGAACATCATCTTGCCTTAAAGCCCCAAAAACTACATTTTTATTGTCTGATGTAAAGCTGTACGGAGTTTCATTATTAGAATGAAAAGTTAATCTTTTTGCGGTTCCACCATTTGCATTCATTACAAAAATGTCAAAATTACCATATCTATTAGATGCAAAAGCAATTTTAGATCCGTCTTTACTCCAAGTAGCCATAAAATCATGTGCACTATGAAAAGTAAGTTGTTGCGCTGTTCCGCCAGCACTTGCTACTGTATATAAATCGCCTTTATATGTAAAAGCAATTTTAGAACCATCTGGCGAAATAGAAGAATGTCTTAGCCATTTTGGGTTAGTTTGTGCACTTAAAATGCATGTAAATAAAAAGAGGAAATAGGTTAGTTGTTTCATGATTTAAATTTTTTTCTAAATTAATAATTTGATATAGTTTAGAACTTGTTTATTTTGTTAAATTAGAAGTTGATTTTTTAACATTTAAATTGGATAAAATGAAACCATTAATATTAAATACCCTAAGTGAGTTTGTAAGGTTAGAAGGTAAAGATTTGCCAATTGGCGAATGGTATACAGTAACCCAAGAAATGATTAATGATTTTGCAAATGCCACTTTAGATAAACAATGGATTCATGTAGATGAAGAAAGAGCTTTAAAAGAAAGTCCTTACAAATGCACAATTGCACATGGTTTTATGTCTGTTTCTATGATATCTAAATTATTAGAAGATATTTTTGATATTAAAAGTTTAAAAATGGGCTTAAACTACGGATTAAATAAAGTTCGCTTTCCAAATCCTGTTCCTGTAAATAGCAAATTAAGAATGATTTCTAAATTAAAACTGGTAGAAAGTTTAGGCGAAAATGGTATAAAAGCTACTTTTTCTTGTACAATTGAGATTAAAGGACAAGAAAAACCAGCTTGTGTAGCAGAATTTATTGCTGTGTTTTTTGAATAGGATTAACAGAAATTATTTTAGAATTCCGTCTGCGATACATTTTTTAGAATACCAAATTAAAAACAGGCAAACTAAAATCACTAAAATTGGCATAACATACATACTTAGATCAATATCCATTAAAATATATACTTGTTGTATTGTTGCACAAATTCCGGATAATAAAAATAAATAATAAGATAGTTTCTTTTTTACAAGAAAAAATATACAACCTAAAACACCACCAAATACTGCTAATGCAAATAATGCAGTTAACCAAGCCGGATGTTCTACCATCATTTCTGCTTGTTGTTTTGGCGGCATACTTGCAATCATTTCATCTGTAGCTAATGTTTGAAATAAATAAGCGCTTACACCCATTAAATTCCATAGAAGTGAAAGAATACCAATTGCCCAAAAGGCTTTACTAGGTTTATTCGAATTTGTAGTCATTTTAAAAAAGTTTAGTGAATTGTTTTTAAATATAATTAAAAATATTTGTAAAAATTAATAATGTAAAGTATATTTGACATTATATAAAGTTTATTTGTCTAATTGTAAAATGTTTTAGTTATGCCAAAAGTGTCTGTTTGTGAACGAGAAAGAAGTTATATTGAAAAAATGAACAAGTTTCAATTGTCTAATAAATTCAAGAAAATTGGTTATTATGTAACCTTTTTTATTTTTGGATTGATGATTGTAAAAAAGTTTTTTGACGAACCAATTTGGGTGAAACCGCTATTATCTGGTTTGCTTTTGATAGGTATGTTGTTGATTTCTATATCAAAAGATAGAGTAGAGGATGAGTTTATAGAAACATTAAGAGCGCAATCTTATAGAATTGCTTTTGTTTTAGCAATTTTATATTCTTTACTGCAACCAATTATTAATTATGGTGTTGGTAAACTTTTTAATGCTGATGAAAAATTAGTTGGTTTTACTTATTTTGAAGTGTTATTTTACATGTTGGTTGTGCAGCTAATGATTTTTTGGCAGTTAAAAAGACTAAATAGATAAGATGAAAAATACTTTAAAAGTACAGCGAGCTATTTTAGATTTAACCCAAGACGATTTAGCAAAAGCAATTGGTGTGTCTAGGCAAACTATAAATTCAATAGAAAAAAACAGGTATGTTCCTTCTACAGTTTTATCTTTAAAATTGTCTAAAGTATTTAAGATTCCTGTAAATGAATTTTTTACTTTAGAAGAAACAGATTAGTTATCATTGATATTGAAAACAGCTTCTTTAAATAGTGTTGCTTTTGTTTTAAAGAATTCATTTTCTAATTTGATTGCTTTTAACTGTGCATCAATAAACTTTTCTTCTCTGTAATTAACCAAAAACAAAGAGCTTTCTCCTAAGAAGAATTTTCTTTCTTCTGCTTTTAACAAAACATTGTAATCTCTTACTATTGTATCTGTAAAAGTATTTTGGTTATTAAAAGATTCTAACTCTAATAATAAACTATTTACCTTATTTTTTATGGCAACCTTGGTAGTTTCATTTTCTAACTTTTGATCTAAAAGCTTTATATTTGCTAATTTTAAATCACCTCTTTCTTTTCTGATAAATATCGGAAAACTGAAATTTACACCTGCTTTGTAATTAGAAGAGTTGAATGAGTTAATTTGATTGCCATCTGCAGAAATAAAATTGTATTGTAAATCTATTTTAGGCAGTAAATTGTTCTTTTTTAAACGTTGTTCTACAATTAAGTTTTTAGTTTTAAATTCTAAAGCTTTTATCTTCGGATGATTTTCGATATCGAAATTTTCCTTATTAAATAAAGCTATATTAAATGTTTTATCAACAGAGTTTTTTGCTTCTAAATCTGGAATTATATTTTCTTTTAACTCAATAGGTGTATTGTTATTAAGCCATAAAAAATTAGACAATTCTAAAGATGCTTTTATATATTTAATTTTTGATTTTTCTAAATTTAATTTTCTAGAATTTAAAGTAATACCAGCCTCTAAAGTATCTATTGCAGGCTTTTCTCCTTCTTCAAAAGCTCTTTTTGTACCATTAAATCTTGTCGCTGCATTTTCTAAAAAAGATTTATAAACTAAATTTTCTTTGTAAGTTTTTAGCCAATTAAAATAAGTTATTGAAGCGTCATATAAAATTTTATTAATTAGTATTTGCTGTTCTTCTTTAGCTTGATTTAAAAAGTATTTAGCTTGTTTTAAAGAAGCCATTCTTTTATTTGTTAACAGACCTTTTGCTAGTGAAATAGAAACTCCTGCGCTATATAAACCATCTTCTGGTACACTATTTTCTGGATTCAAAAACAAGCCGTCATTTTGTTCAAAATTTGCTTTAAATTCTACACCATACCAAGTTGGTATTTTAAAAGAACTATTTAATTTATTATAATATTCTTTCTCTTTAAAAAGTTTTTTATCAAAATCTACTTCTATCTTAGGATCAAATGCGCCTCTAGCTTTTAACAATTTAGCTTCACTAGCATTTAAAATTAAATTAGCTTGTTTTACTATTGGATGATAATTTTTAACGTAACTTAAAAATTCAGATAAAGTTAGTTGATTGCTAATTTTTTCTTGTGCATAATTAGTAGAAAAAAATAACATTGTTAGTATTAGTAAAAACTTCTTCATTTGTTTTACTTTTTAGTTTCTTTTTTGCTTTTGTTTGTATTTGGTTGATAGTAATTAGGCGGAAAACTGTTTAACTGTCTCCATAATTCGAACCAAATTGGCACATCTTCTAATAATGCGATTGTTTTTGCTCCAGAGCCAACTCTAATTGCTTCTGGCCATTTATTTTCTCTTTCATCTGGTGCCAATAAAACACGGTATTTACCATTTTCACTTATAAAATTTTCTATAGCAACTACGGTACCACCATATGTACCATAAGATACATTTGGCCATCCAGAAAAAACTATTGCAGGCCAACCGTCAAACTGAACTCTTACTTCTTCACCTATGTGTAAAAGTGGTAAATCTATTGGCTTTACATAAGTTTCTACGGCTAAATCATATTTCTCTGGCATTATACCAACTAAAGATTCGCCTTCTTTAAAAGTTCCTCCAATACCTCCTTTAATAGCTTTGTTGATGTATCCATTTTGTGGTGATGTTACGTATAAAAGACTATTTCTAACTTTATAATTGCTATTGCTATTTTCTAATTTAGATACTTGTGCTTCTGCATCAAAACCATTAGATCTTGCAGTAAACATGTCACTTTGTGCTTTCGAAATTTTATCTGTAAATGTTGCCTTAATTCTAGATAATTCTAATTTAGCATTAATTACATCATTTTTACTTGCTAATAATTTATTTTGCTGAGCTATTAATTTAGCTTGAGTTTCTTGTAGTTTTAAACGTTTTTCTTCTACATCTACAACGGCTTTTAAACCTTCTTTTTGTAACGTTTCTGTTCTTAAAAACTGTTTTTCTGCGATAGATAAATTGGTTTTTGCTGCTTGTAAGGCAATACTATCACTTTGTACTTTAAGTTTAGATTGCAAAAGTTTGTTTTGTGATTGCGCAGTTTTTAAAACTTGCTCATCTTTTAATGCGTTTATTTGTCTTTGTAAAGCATTAGATTTTTGTTGATATGCATTTACAGAAGAATTTTTTGCATTTATTTGATTGTTTGTTCTTTCGATTAATCTATTGTCAAAATAATCACTTTTAATTTCAGAAATTCTTAAAATAGTATCTCCTTTTTTTACATAATCACCTTCTTTTACAAACCACTCTTCAATCCTTCCAGGTATTTGAGATTGTATACTTTGTGGTCTTTGTTCTGGAGTTAATGTTGTAACTAAACCTTGACTAGTAATGTTTTGCGTCCAAGGTAAAAATAAAAGGATAAAACCAATAATAGCAAAAGCCAACAAAAATTTATTTAAAGATTTATAATAGTTTTTTGTAAAAATATCTTTACCAGATTTAAATTTTTTTAAATCTACCTTATTATTTAATTGATTGTTAGAAATATTTAACATGATTATTAATTTATAGATTTAATTTCTCCTTTTTCTAGAGTTATAACTTGACTGCATTGTGTTTTCCAACTCTTTTTACTACTTACAACAATTAAGGCCCAAGGTCTACTAACATCTGTCAAATAGCTAATTATTTTAACAGTTTCTTCTAGGTTAAATTGATCTAATGGATCTTCTAAAATCATTACTTTTGGTGCTTTAATTATAGATCTTGCTAAAATTATTTTCTTGGCAATTGTATAAGACATTTGTTTGCCTTCTGGATATAAAACAGTTTCTAATCCGTTAGGCTGCTCTTTTAAAAATTGATTTAAACCAACAATATCTAAAGCTTCAAAAATTGTATCATCTGTAATTTCTTGATTACCAAAAACCAAATTATTTCTAATAGAACCTTCAAAAGGAGTTTCATCTGAAAGAGATAAACCTAATTGAGATCTATAATGATTAAGGTGTAAGCTGTTTAAAGATAAGTTATTGATATAAATATTGCCTTCTGTAGGTTCTATAACTCCGGCAATTAATCTTAATAAACTCGATTTACCAGCGCCACTTTCTCCGTGCACAAGAATTCTAGATTCTGGTTTAATAGTTAAAGAAATATCTTTAATAATTGGTTTTTTTCTATCTTCTACAGTATAAGAAACATTGTCTAATTCTATAGATAAACCTTTCTTAAAAATTGGTTTTTCACCTTCTTGAGATTCCAATTCTTTATCAACAACTTGTCCTATTTTTTCTATAGATGTAAGAACGTCATAAAAAGACTCTAAACCAACAATTAATTTTTCTACAGATTGTATTACCAATAAAATGATAATTTCTGCAGCAACAAACTGTCCTATATTCATTTCTTGGTTTAGAACTAATGCACCACCAATTAATAATAAACTAGCAGTAACAATTACTTTAAAGCCTATCATTTGGCTAAATTGTAAAATTAAAATTCTAAAGTGATTTTCTCTAGCTTCTAAATATTTACTTACCAAATCATCATTTTTCTTTAATGCTAAATTTGTATTACCAGATAGTTTAAAGCTTACCACGGTTCTTGCAACTTCTTGAATCCAATGGGCAACTTTATATTTAATTTTAGATTCTTTTAAACTAGTTTCTAAACCTCTTTGTGCGGTAAATTTAAAAACGATATATATTAGAAGTAATAAAAGAATACCAAAAATTATAAAAAAGGGATGATAAAAAGAAAGCAATATTAAAGCAAAAACTATTTGTAATAAAGCTGTAGGTACATCAATTAAAATTTTAGACAATCCTTTCTGTATCGTTAAGGTATCAAAAAATCTATTTGCCAATTCTGGCGGATAATTATTACGTAGCTCATTCATTTTAATTTTGGGAAACCTGTAGCTTAACTCAAAAGAAGCTCTTGTAAAAATTCTTTGTTGAATTGTTTCTATTATTCTTAGTTGCATTAATTGTAAAGCGCCTGAAAATATAACACCAATTGTAACAACAATAACTAAAATTACCCAAGAAGTAGATATTTGAGCTCCTTGTATTAAATTAATAATTGCCTGTATTCCTAAAGGTAATGATAGTGCTACAACACCACCAAATATGGCATAATAGAAAATTTGAAAAATATCTTTTTTTTCTAATTTTAAAAGCCCCACAAAACGTCTCCATGGTGTTATTTTATTTGTAGTATTCATTTTATTTTAGTGTGTTTTTAACAAGTTGCGTAAAGAAACGAGTAGGCGTAGCACCTTTTTTACTATTTGTAATGGATGGAAAATGTTCTTTTAAAAAATGTTGGTGTAAGCCACCTTCTAAAATTGTGCTTGAGAGACTAAGTGCAAATTCATAATCTGGTTTTAAAGCTAATATCATCTCTTTTATTCTTATTATTAACCTTTTGTAGACTTCAAAATATCCTTCTTTATTATCTGTGTCTACTTCTTTTGTTAAGAAAGATTTAGAACTTTCATTTACAATTATCTTATATAAAATGGCTTCATTTATATGAGAATAATTGCTATCTATAGATACCGTTCTAGTAATTACTTCTATAGCTTTATCTAGTTTTAATTCTTTGTCTGATATACTAAATGTTTCTATAACTAATTGATATTCTAACCAAGCCCAATACCAAGAAGATAAATACAATAGTAATTTATGTTTACTTTCAAAATATCTGTAAATAGAACTTTCATTAGATTTTATCTTAGTTCCTAATTTTTTAAAGGTAAAGTTTTCGAATCCAATTTCGTCTATTAGTAGAATACTATTTTCTATTATTTTTTTACCTAAGTTCGAGGTTTCTGGATCTTTAATAAAAATCTTATCGGGTACTGTAATTTTTAATATTGATAATAAGTTTTTCATGTTGAAACTATTTTAGGTTGCAAATATAATAGTATTACTATTAAAAAAGGAAGTTTTACTAAAACTTGGTGTTTTTTTAACAATATATTAATACATAAAAAAAGCCTTCCGAAAAAACGGAAGGCCCAACATTAACATAAAACATTCAACCAAAAATGTTTTTGTATAATTTTTACTCTTTATGTAAATACACAGCAGAAGCAGAAGCTAATGTGGTATTATAAGACGGAGTTAAGTTGCCTCCGTTATTTATATTATTAAAAGCTAATATTCTTCCTCCGCCGTTTCCAGCTTCAGCAATAAATACAGTTTTAGTATCGCTATCGTAAGCAACATCCACAGGGTTTCCTAATAGAGTACTAGCACCAGAAACTCTTGTTTGCTGAGAAACGGCTAAAGTTGCATCGTTTGCTGTAGCGTTAAATTTTGATGTAAAATCTTCAATTATATGAAAACCACCATCATCTTGTCCGTTAGAAGCTTCACCAATATCTGTTAATATCATAACATCGGTTGTAGCATCATACGTTAAACCATGCGTTCTAACAATTCCTTCGATTGCAATTGTTTTTGTAGCTTCTACAGTTGCTGTACTTGTATTACTTAAAAAGTTAGAGAATACAGCCAATTCATTAGTAGTGTCTACAATAGCAAATAAATCGTTTCCTTTAAATACAATTCCCCAAAGTTTAAAATTAGTTGTGATTGTGTTTCTTAAAGTAAAAGAATTACCATTTTTAGAGTAGATAAATAATCTACCGTCTTTAGTAGTATCGTCTCCGTCTACATCTGCATTATCTGCAACTACATAAAAGTTACCACTTACTGCCAATTCTCTCGGGCTTGTCATATCTAAAGAACCAGTAACACCAACATTAGCTGTTAATGAAGTACTAGAAACATCAATACCTGTATAACCTTCTAAACCAAATGTGCTTCTAGAAGCTTGTACAACCAAATCTTGAGAACCATCATAATAAATACCGTCTGCTTTTGTAGTGTTAGTTGTTATTGTAGAGGTTAAGATATTATTGATATCAGAAACATTGTACATATTTACATTACCATCAGAATTATTTGAAGTAAATAAAATTTTTGTTTCAGTTTGTAGGTCTAAGTCTGTATCATTGTTAGAGCAAGAAGTTAAACCAAGTGTAGTAGCACATACTAGCGCTATAATTTTAATAGATTTCATTCTGTTTATTTTTAGTTTTCAGGATTATATACGTAATAATTTGATGTACGGTTTTTAAAAATTGGTTTTTTTTTGAAAAATGTTGATTTTTACTCAATACTTGATAATCAACAATTAAAAAGTATGAATTATTCCTTTATATTTTGTACCTTTGTAGCTGTAAGACAGAATACAATTCCTTCAACATACTAGTTAGCTTTAATTAGATTTTCTTGTAACGTATTTTATCTTTCTAGAAATATTAATAAAAAAACCTTTTGTATTTTAATGGCAAAATCGCAACAAACATTTAGTAAAAGTGAAAAAGAAAAGAAACGTTTAAAAAAACGTCAGGATAAGATTAAAAAGATGGAAGCTAGAAAAGCTGCCAAAGAAGAAAATGGGTCTACAGGTATTCAATTTGCATACGTAGATCACAATGGTAATTTAACAGATACTCCGCCAGATCCAGAATTAAAAGTAGAGTATGAGTTAGAAGATATTCAAATTTCTGTAACTAAAAAAGAAGATTTACCAGAAGAAGATCCTGTAAGAAAAGGTAAAGTTTCTTTCTTTGATACTTCTAAAGGTTTCGGATTTATTATTGATACAGAAAATAACGAAAAGTATTTTACACACGTAAGTGGTTTAATAGATCAAATTGCAGAAAACGATAAAGTTTCTTTCGAATTAGAAAGAGGTATGCGTGGTATGAATGCGGTAAAAGTTAAAAAAGTATAATTTCATTTTTACAAAATATAAAAAAAGCCTTTTCAATTTGAAAAGGCTTTTTTTATATGAGTTAAATTTAAATTAATTATTGTAAAATTCCATACTTTCAATAATTAAATCTACAGGCACTTTGCAATCAAGTTTATAGTCTTCAAAATCATTTAAAAGCACAAAGTTAACCTGTCCGTTAACGTTTTTCTTATCGTGTTTAAGTAATTCTAAAATTGCAGTAAAATCTTCTTTTAATAAGTTAATTTTATTGTAAATAGAAAGTACAACATCTTTAACCTCAAAAACTTTCTCAGAAGGAAAACCTAGAAGTTTTTCAGACATATAACTTTCGCAAACCATACCAATAGCAATAGCTTCACCATGTGTTAACGTTTCTTTGTCTGCAGATTCTAAGTAAAAAGATTCTATGGCATGCCCTAATGTATGTCCAAAATTTAAAATTTTACGCAAGTTTTGTTCTTTAGGATCTTGTAAAACCACCTCGTTCTTAATTTCTATAGATCTAAAAATTAAGTCTTTAATATCTAATCCTTTATTGTTTTTAATTTCATAAAACAGTTTACTATCGTAAGTAATACCGTATTTAATAATTTCTGCTGTACCAGATTTTATTTCTCTTTCTGTTACAGTTTCTAAATAATTAGTGTCTATTATTACCATTTCTGGGTTTGCAAATAAGCCTATTTGGTTCTTTAAAACTCCTAAATCTACACCTGTTTTACCACCAACAGAGGCATCTACCATCGAAAGTAGTGTTGTTGGTATGTTAACAAAGTCGATACCTCTTTTAAAACAAGAGGCAACAAAACCACCTAAATCTGTAATAACGCCACCGCCTAAAGTAATTACTAAACTTTTTCTATCTCCGCCAAGTTCTGTTATAGCATTCCAAACACCAGCACAGGTTTCTAAATTTTTATTTATTTCTCCAGATTCTATTTCTATAACTTCAACACGAACATCTGTTTTTAAATTTGGAATAAATTTAGGGTAGCAGCATTCAAAAGTATTTTCATCAGCTAAAATGAATAGCGTAGAATAGTTCTTGTTAGAAATTAAGTTCGATAATTCTTCGTATCCTTTTTCTTGAAAATGAACAGGATAACTTACGGCTTTTATAGATTTCATCATTTTAATATTGAATGTGCAAATTAAATAGAAATTATTGAATTATTTATAGTCTTAGACTATCTTTGTTTAAAATTAAAATCTAACGAATGAAATTTTTTGATAATACTGAAATTGCATTTTCATTAAAGACAGACTCAGAATTAGAAAGAGCATACTTTCTTTTTAAGATGATACAGAACCAACCAATGGTTAGAATAGGTACAGCTGTAACAAATTTTGCTTTAAAAGCACATTTACCTGTAGAGGGATTAATTCGTTCTACTGTATTCGATCATTTTTGTGGTGGTGTAACAGAAGAAGACTGTTTACCAAACATAGAAAAGTTGTATACGAAAGGAGTATCTTCTGTATTAGATTATTCTGTAGAAGGTAAAGAAGGAGAAGAGGTTTTTGATTTAACTCTAAAGACTATTTTAAAGATTATAAATTTTGGTGAAGAGAAGAAATCAATACCGTTTGCGGTTTTTAAACCTTCTGGATTTGGTAGATTTGCGCTTTTTCAAAAAATAACCGAAAAACTACCCTTAACAGTAGAAGAAAAATCTGAATGGCTTCGTGTAAAAGACCGTTTTCATACTGTGTGTAAAGCAGCAGTAAAACAAGATGTACCTTTATTGATAGATGCTGAAGAAAGTTGGATGCAAGATGCAGCAGACGATTTAGTTGAAGAATTAATGGAAAAATACAATAAGGACAAAGCTATTGTTTTTAATACGTTACAAATGTATAGGCATGATCGTTTAGACTATTTAAAAGGTTTGTATGAAAGAGCATATCAGAAAGATTTTCATATAGGAATGAAAGTAGTTCGTGGTGCTTACATGGAAAAGGAAAGAAGTAGAGCAGAAGAAAAAGGATATGAATCTCCTATTTGTGCAGATAAACAAGCTACAGATAAAAATTATGATGCCGCTATTTTGTACATGATGGAGCATAAAAAAATGGCTTTATTTGCAGGTACACATAATGAAGAAAGTTCTTATTTACTTTTGAAATTAGCAGAACAATATAAAATACCTAAAGATGATAAGCGTTTGTGGTTTGGTCAATTATATGGTATGAGCGATCATATTAGTTTTAATTTAGCAGAATTAGGGTATAATGTTGCTAAATATGTACCTTTTGGCCCGGTTAGAGATGTAATGCCATACTTAATAAGAAGGGCAGAAGAAAACACTTCTGTTGCAGGACAAACGAGTAGAGAGTTAAACTTAATTAAAGCAGAACGCAAACGCAGAAAAATATAATGCAAACGATAGATGAAATAAAAATGTTGTTGCACAGAAATAAACTAAGACTGCACCAAGAATTGTTGCAGAGTAAAGAGGCAATGCATTTAATAAGAAAATCTACACATTCGCAATTAACAGAAGAAGAGAGGTTAAAAATAAAAGTACAGTTATTAGATATTTGTAAAGCAATACCTGCTTTTACTGTTTTTATGCTTCCTGGTGGCGCATTGTTATTACCATTATTAATAAAATTAATACCAGATATTTTACCATCAGCATTTAAAGATGATGTAAAATAATTTTAAAAAAATATAATTTTAAAAAAAATAAAAGATATATTTGTCTTGTAAACTTTAGGAGTAGCTATTAAATTAGTTTGAGAAACATCCTTAGAACCTGATTTGGTTAATACCAACGTAGGAAAAAGTTACCTAGATTTAGTTGTATAACTACCTCTCTTTGGTTTACAGTAATATTTATACTTATGATTACTATAAATGTAAACCAAGAAAATCAACAGTTTTCTAAAGAAATATCAATAGAAGAGTTAATTTGTTTTTTAAAAATAAAAACAAACGGAATTGCTATTGCCGTAAACTCTAATGTTGTAAAAAAAGAAAATTGGTCTTCTAATTTACTTCATAATAATGATAAAGTTTTAATCATAAAATCTACTCAAGGCGGATAAAACTTACAACAAAAAAAATGAAGAATAAAGACACGGCACCAAGTAAAGGAATTACTAGAAATCCTTTTCCTAATTCAAAAAAAGTTTATGTAAAAGGTAAACTGTATCCAAAAATTAAAGTAGCAATGCGCGAAATAGAGCTTAGTGATACGGTAGATTCTATGACTAAAAAAAGAACTGCAAATGAGCCAGTTACTGTTTATGATACTTCTGGGCCATATACAGATCCTACTAAAGAAATTAATATTCACAACGGCTTAGAAAGAATTAGAGAAGAGTGGATTTTAGAAAGAAATGATGTAGAGCAGTTAGATTCTTTTTCTTCTAAATATTGTAATGAACGTTTAAATGATAAAAGTTTAGATCATTTACGTTTTAATCATTTACAAAAACCATTAAGAGCAAAAAAAGGGCAAAATGTTACACAATTACATTATGCTAAAAAAGGAATAATAACTCCTGAAATGGAATATATTGCAATTCGAGAAAATCAAAAAATAGATGAGATTACACGCTTATCTAAACAACATCCAGGTCAAGATTTCGGAGCAAGTATTCCAGCAAAAATATCGCCAGAATTTGTTAGAGAAGAAGTGGCAAGAGGTAGAGCAGTAATTCCATCTAACATTAATCATCCAGAAGCAGAACCTATGATTCTAGGTCGTAACTTCTTGGTTAAAATTAATGCTAATATTGGTAATTCTGCTACTACTTCTTCTATAGAAGAAGAGGTAGAAAAGGCTGTTTGGGCTTGTCGTTGGGGTGCAGACAATATTATGGATTTATCTACCGGAAAAAATATTCATGAAACTAGAGAATGGATTATTAGAAACTCACCGGTTCCTGTGGGGACAGTGCCTATTTATCAAGCTTTAGAAAAAGTAAACGGTGTAGCAGAAGATTTAACCTGGGAGATTTTTAGAGATACATTAATAGAACAAGCAGAACAAGGTGTAGATTATTTTACAATTCATGCAGGTGTACGTTTACGATACGTACCAATGACTGCAAAAAGAATTACCGGTATTGTGTCTCGTGGAGGTTCTATTATGGCAAAATGGTGTTTGGCTCATCATAAAGAAAGTTTTTTATATACTCATTTTGAAGAAATTTGTGAGATTATGAAAGCATACGATGTTGCATTTTCATTAGGAGATGGTTTAAGACCAGGCTCTATTGCAGATGCAAATGATGAGGCACAGTTTGCAGAGTTAGAAACTTTAGGAGAATTAACTAAAATAGCAAGAAAGCACGAAGTACAGTGTTTTATAGAAGGGCCTGGTCATGTGCCAATGCATATGATTAAAGCTAACATGGATAAACAATTAGAAGCATGTGATGAAGCACCTTTTTATACATTGGGGCCACTAACTACGGATATTGCACCAGGATACGATCATATTACATCTGGAATAGGAGCAGCTATGATTGGATGGTTTGGTTGTGCAATGCTATGTTATGTAACACCAAAAGAGCATTTAGGGTTACCAAATAAAGAAGACGTGCGAACAGGAGTAGTTACTTATAAATTAGCTGCACATGCAGCGGATTTAGCAAAAGGACATCCAGGGGCACAACATAGAGACGATGCTTTAAGTAAAGCGCGTTTTGAATTTAGATGGGAAGATCAATTTAATTTAGGATTAGACCCAGAGTTAGCAAGAGAATATCATGATGAGACTTTGCCTGCTGAAGGAGCTAAAATTGCACATTTTTGTTCTATGTGTGGTCCTAAATTTTGTTCAATGAAAATTTCTCAAGAAGTTCGAGATTTTGCAGCAGAGAATAAGGTAGAGGGTGATGAGGTTTTTGCAAAAGGAATGGAAGAAAAATCAAAAGAATTTAAAGACAAAGGTTCAGAAGTATATTTATAACATACTTCTGCCATAAAAGCGCTTCTGTGTCTTGGGGGAGACACAGTTGTGCTTTTAATATTTTGAGCTTTTATAATCAATTATTTAAAAAAAATAATTTTAAAAGATGATAATACTTATATCTCCAGAAATAGATGTTATTGGTGAAATTAAAATTTTAGAAACTTTATTTAAAGAAGGTTTAGAGTATTATCATTTAAGAAAACCCAATAAATCTAAAGAAGAATATTTACAATACTTAAACCAAATAGATGCAGCTTTTCACTCTAAAATAGTTTTACATTATTATCATGAATTGATTCATGAATTTAATTTAAAAGGAATTCATTTTCAGGAACAAAAACGCAGAGATGTTTTAGAAATCGGAGCAGATTATTTTTCTAATTTTAATTTGAAAGGTAAAACGATAAGTAGCTCTTTCCATGAGCCAAATGAATTAGAAAATTGTGAAATAAAATTTGATTATAATTTACTGAGTCCGGTTTTTTCATCAATATCAAAACAAGGTTATCAGGGTAGAGGTTTTGATGTAAACCATATTGATAAACCAATAATTGGTATGGGAGGCGTAAATAAAGAAACAATACCAAAAGTTTTAGACTTAGGATATAACGGTATCGGAGTTTTAGGTGGAGTTTGGAATGCGAAAAACGCTATTGAAAGTTTTAAAAGTATAAAAAGTCAGTATAAAGTCTCTAAAAGCTAATTTTTATGTTAGAAAATAACAACTTTATTTTAACAATTGCAGGTTTAGACCCATCTAGTGGTGCTGGTTTAACAGCAGACATAAAAACTTTTGAAGCACATGGTTTATATGGTTTATCTGTTTGTACAGCTGTAACTGTTCAGAATGACATTAATTTTAAACATTGTTTTTGGATTTCAGAAGAGATTATCATTAGTCAAATAGAAACTTTATTCGATAGGTTTTCTATCAGTGTTGTTAAAATAGGTGTTATTGAATCTTGGGAACGTTTGTTTAAGATTATAAATAAGATAAAAGAATTAAATACATCAGTAAAAATAATATTAGATCCTGTTTTAAAAACCAGTAGTGGTTTTAATTTCCATACAAATCAAAATCTAAATATTTTAGAAAAAATTTTATCGTCTTGTTTTTTTATTACACCAAATTACGATGAGATTAAGGCTTTGTTTCCCGAAAAAAATATTGAAGAAACAATAGAATTTATAGCGAATAAAACAAACCTTTATTTAAAAGGCGGACACAGAAAAGAGCAAAAAGGTTTAGATGAAGTCTATTACAATAGTTTGGAGCAATTAAATATACCGCCGATTGCTAAAAAAGTATATGAGAAACATGGTAGCGGTTGTGTATTATCATCTGCATTAGCTGCTAATATAGCTTTAGGTTTTGATATAGATGATGCTTGCAGAAAAACAAAGTTATATACAGAACAATTTTTAAATTCTAATACAAGTTTATTAGGAAACCATAAAAAATAAAAATGATAAGTAAATTACATTATATATCTCAAGGAAAATCACCAGAAGAGCATTTAAAAAATATTAAAAATGCTTGTAGTTCTGGTGCAGAGACAGTTCAACTACGTTTAAAAAATGTAGAGGAACAAATTGTTTTAGAAACAGCTAAAAAGGTTAAAGAAGTTACAGATAATTTTCAAACTAGATTAATTATAAATGATTATTACAAAGTTGCAATTGCTATAAAGGCAGATGGCGTGCATTTAGGTAAAACAGATGCTTGCCCTAATTTGGTTCGTAAAGAATTAGCGTCTTGGCAAATTATTGGGGGTACCGCTAATACTTTAAAAGATTGTGAAGCCTTAATAGAAAAAAAAGTAAATTATATCGGTTTAGGTCCGTTTAGGTTTACAAATACAAAAGAAAAATTAAGTCCGGTCTTAGGATTAGCAGGTTACAAGGTTATAATAGACGAATTAAAAACTTCTATACCAATTATAGCAGTTGGCGGCATTACTTTAAACGATGTTGAATCAATTATTGAAACAGGTGTTTACGGGGTGGCTGTTTCATCAGAAATTACCAAGAATTACAATGTAATTTCAAACTTTCATAAAACATTACTTAAAGATAGACCTCAAGAGCAAATATTTAAGTTTGATAAAAATTAAATAGCATGGAAAAATTAATAATTGCCGATAAAACATTTAATTCTCGTTTATTTACCGGAACAGGTAAATTTAGTTCGTCTAATTTAATGAAAGAGGCGCTATTAGAAAGTAAAAGTGAATTGGTAACTGTAGCATTAAAAAGAGTTGATGTAGCAAACGAAGAAGATGATATTTTAACACATCTAAATCATGACAGAATAAATTTATTACCCAATACCTCTGGCGTAAGAGATGCTAAAGAAGCAGTTTTTGCTGCAGAATTATCTAGAGAAGCTTTAGAAACTAATTGGGTAAAATTAGAAATTCACCCAGATCCTAGGTATTTGTTGCCAGATCCCATAGAAACTTTAAAAGCATCAGAAGAATTGGTTAAAAAAGGTTTTGTAGTAATGCCATATATTCATGCAGATCCTGTTCTATGTAAACGCTTAGAAGAAGTGGGTGTACAATGTGTAATGCCTTTAGGCGCACCAATTGGTAGTAATAAAGGTTTAAAAACAGTAGATTTTTTAGAAATTATTATCGAGCAATCGAATGTGCCGGTTATTGTTGATGCTGGTATTGGTGCGCCTTCTCATGCAGCATTTGCAATGGAATTAGGTGCAGATGCAGTTCTGGTTAATACGGCAATTGCAGTCTCTAAAAACCCTGTTGAGATGGCAAAAGCATTTAGAATGGCAGTTGAAGCTGGTAGAATGGCTTTTGAAGCAAAACTAGCTCCTGTAAATAAAAAAGCAGTTGCAAGTAGTCCGTTAACATCATTTTTAAATTAAAAAATGAGCAACTTTAAAACACTTTTTGATACTTATGATTGGAGTACAACTTTAAAAAGCATCTACAATAAAACCAGTAAAGATGTAGAGTTGGCACTTTTAAAAGATAATCTAGATTTAGAAGATTTTAAGTCTTTATTGTCTCCGGCAGCAAAACCATATTTAGAGCAAATGGCGCAAAAAAGTCATGCGCTTACTAAAAAGAGATTTGGGAATACAATACAAATGTACGCGCCCATGTATTTAAGTAACGAGTGTCAGAATATTTGTACGTATTGTGGTTTTAGTATGACCAATAAAATACCACGAAGAACGTTAACAGATTCAGAAATTTTAAAAGAAGTTGCTTTTCTAAAAAAGAAAGGATATGATCATATTTTATTAGTAACTGGCGAAGCAAATAAAACTGTTGGTGTAGATTATGTTAAAAATGCGATTCAATTAATACGCAATAAATTTTCTAACATAACCATAGAAATTCAGCCTTTAAATACAGAAGATTACATTTTATTAAAAGAAAATGGTTTGTACGCTGTACTTGTTTATCAAGAAACTTATCATAGAGAAGAATATAAAAAGCATCATCCAAAAGGGAAAAAATCTAATTTTGATTATCGTTTAGATACACCAGATAGATTGGGTAAAGCAGGAATACATAAAATTGGTTTGGGCGCTTTATTTGGTTTAGAAGATTGGCGAGCAGATAGCTTTTTTACAGCTTTACATTTAAAATATTTGCAAAAAACGTATTGGAAGACCAAATATTCGATTTCTTTTCCTCGATTAAGACCACATTCTGGTGGTTTAGAACCAAAAGTAGAAATGACTGATAAAGATTTAGTACAAACTATTTGTGCTTTTCGTTTGTTTGATGAAGATGTAGAATTGTCTATGTCTACCCGAGAAAGTGAAATTTTTAGAAATCATATCGTTAAATTAGGGATTACTTCTATTAGTGCCGAGTCTAAGACAAATCCTGGTGGTTATTCTGTTGAACCACAATCTTTAGAACAATTCGAAATTTCTGATGAAAGAAGTACAGAAGATGTGGTAAAAATGTTGAAAAATAATGATTTAGAAGTTGTTTGGAAAGATTGGGAACATTTTGAAAAGGTATAATTTATATGAGTTTATCTAAGGAAGAATATAAACAATACAATCGTCACCTTATTTTAGATAAAATAGGTAAAGAAGGACAATTAAAACTGAAAAAAGCTAAAGTTTTGGTGATTGGAGCTGGCGGGTTAGGTTGCCCTGTTTTACAATATTTAAGCGCTGCAGGTGTTGGTAATATTGGTATTATTGATGATGATGTTGTTGCTCAAAGTAATTTACAACGTCAAATTTTATATACCATTGATGATATTGGCTTGTCTAAAGCTAAAGCTGCCGTAAAAAGATTATCAGCATTAAACCCGTTTATTAAGTTTGATGTTTATCAAAAAAAATTATCAAAAGAAAATGCTATTCCATTATTTAAAAAATATGATATTGTTGTTGACGGATCCGATAATTTTTCGACAAGATATTTAGCTAATGATGCAGCTATTCTAGCAAACAAACCATTAGTTTACGGAGCAATTTTTAAGTTTGAAGGGCAAGTAAGTGTTTTTAATTATAAAGATAGTGCAACGTACAGATGTTTGTATCCAACGCCACCAAAGCCAGATGAATCACCAAATTGTTCTGAAATTGGTGTACTAGGTGTTTTGCCGGGTATTATAGGTAGTTTTCAAGCAAATGAAACGATAAAAATTATTTGCGGAATAGGAAATGTGTTGTCAAATAAATTATTGTTATATAATACATTAACAATGCAGCAAGTAACTTTAAGTTATCAGAAAGACACTAAAATTGATATTCAGAAATTAGAAGAGAATTATGATGTTTTCTGCGGAGTAGAGTTAGACATTGAAGAAATTACTCTTAATTCTTTAGAAAGTAATATTTCTGATTACAATTTGCTAGACGTTCGAGAAGATGAAGAGAGAAATCAATACCATATTGGAGGTCAACATATTCCGTTAAGTGATTTGAAATCAAGGCTAGAAGAGGTAAATGTTGATAAAAGTTTAGTTGTTTATTGTAAATCAGGTGTTAGAAGTACTAAGGCTATCAGAATTTTAAAAGAGTATTTTCCTTCTTTAAAATTAATTAATTTAAAAGGAGGTTGTTTCTTAAAATAACATACCAAAATCTTCACTTAGATATATTAATAGTTATTAGATAGTTAAACTTTTTTGGTTTGAAACCAATCTTTAAACTAAAAACACTACTTTTGCACGAAATTTAAGAACGCAAGAATGCAACCAATTAGAAACATCGCTATTATAGCCCACGTAGATCACGGTAAAACAACGTTAGTTGATAAAATTATAGATCAAGCAAAAATCTTAGACGAACGTAAAGAACGTACAGATTTATTGTTAGATAACAACGATTTAGAACGTGAAAGAGGAATTACGATTCTTTCTAAAAACGTATCTGTAAATTATAAGAACACAAAAATTAACGTAATTGATACTCCTGGTCACGCCGATTTTGGTGGAGAGGTAGAGCGTGTATTAAAAATGGCTGATGGTGTTTTATTATTAGTGGATGCATTTGAAGGGCCAATGCCACAAACTCGTTTTGTATTAGGTAAAGCCTTAGAATTAGGATTAACTCCTATTGTAGTTGTTAACAAAGTAGATAAAGAAAACTGTACACCAGATTTAGTTCATGAGAAAGTTTTTGATTTGATGTTTGCTCTAGAAGCAACAGAAGAGCAATTAGACTTTACTACAATTTATGGTTCTGCAAAGAACAATTGGATGTCTACAGACTGGAAAAATGAAACAGACAATATTGTACCTTTATTAGATGCTGTATTAGAATCTATACCAGAAACTAAATACAACGAAGGTACTGCACAAATGCAGATTACATCTTTAGACTTTTCTGCTTTTACAGGTAGAATTGCTATCGGACGTGTATTTAGAGGTGATTTAGAAGCAGGTAAAGATTACATGTTATGTAAAGCAGATGGTTCTACTAAAAAAGTTAGAATTAAAGAATTACACGTTTTTGAAGGAATGGGTAAAGTACAAGTAGATAAAGTACCTTGTGGTGATATTTGTGCAATTACTGGTGTAGAAGATTTTGAAATTGGTGATACAATTGCAGATTTAGAAAACCCAGAGGCATTACCAAGAACAGAAATTGATAAACCAACAATGAGTATGTTGTTTACTATTAACAACTCTCCGTTTTTTGGTAAAGAAGGTAAATTTGTAACATCTCGTCATTTACGTGACAGATTGTTTAAAGAAATGGAAAAAAACCTTGCATTAAGAGTAGATACTACAGATTCTGAAGATAAATTTAACGTTTTCGGACGTGGAGTTTTACACTTATCTGTATTAATAGAAACAATGCGTAGAGAAGGGTATGAGTTACAAGTAGGTAGACCACAAGTTATTTTAAAAGAAATTGACGGAGTGAAATGTGAGCCTTACGAGACTTTATCTATCGATGTTCCTGAAGATGTTGCATCTAAAGCAATTAATTTAGTATCTCTTAGAAAAGGAGATTTATTAATTATGGAGCCTAAAGGAGATTTACAACATTTAGAATTTACAATTCCTTCTAGAGGTTTAATTGGTTTACGTAATAAAATTTTAACTGCAACAGCAGGTCAAGCTATTATTAACCACCGTTTTTCTGAATACGGACCTTTTAAAGGTGAATTTTCTGAAGATATTAAAGGTGCAATTGTATCATCTGCAGCAGGTAAAGCAACAGCTTATGCTATTGATAGATTACAAGATAGAGGTCGTTTCTTTATCGATCCAAACCAAGATATTTATATTGGGCAGGTTGTAGGAGAAAACTCTAAAGCCGATGATATGGGTGTAAACTTAATTAAAGGTAAAAAATTAACTAACGTGCGTTCTTCTGGTACAGATGATAGTGTTAAGATTGCACCAAAAATTGATTTTTCTTTGGAAGAATGTATGGAGTATATTAAAGCTGATGAGTACTTAGAAGTTACTCCAGAAAGCTTACGTATGCGTAAAATTAATTTTAGACCATAACAATATATTAAAATACCTTTTTGATTATAATAATCTAAGATTATTAATATCTTAAAAACGCCACTTTTTAGTGGCGTTTTTTATAATTGTACTATGAGTGAATTTATCCATTTTTTTGAAGTTTTAAAAGAAAGCATAGCAAATGATGAGTTTGTTAAATTAACAGTTAGTAAACCCATTAGAAAAAGTGAAGGTTTATTAAATGTATATGCACGTTTGTTTAAAATTGACAACAAAGATGTTTTTGAGCTAAAATATCGTTATACCGATGATAATAAGTTTAAGCAATTTACTTTAGAAGAATTAAAATCAGAATTGGAAAGTTTATTATTAAATAAATTTAGAACAGCTTGTTTATTTACTTTAAGTGAAGATTTAATAGTTCTTGTTTCTAAAAAGAAACTTGTTTCCTACAGAGATAATGCACCAAGTTTTAAAAATAAGTTACCAGAAATACCTTTACAATCTTAAAAGTAATATTAGTTTTTAGAAAAATTACTATTTGTTTTTAAAACGATTAAGCCCAATATAGGGCCAATTGCCAGTATTAAGTATATAAATGTAGTGTTTGTTATGTGATTAATATAACTAGTGACTTGTATGCTAAAAATTGTAACGGCATAACCTATACAATTTACTATTGTAAGGGCTGTACCTTTATCTTTTTTAGGAGCACTTTGAGCGATTAGCGTAGAAAATAGTGGTGAATCTGCAATAACAACCATTCCCCAAAAAAGTAGAAAACTAATAAAAATTATTGCATTATCAATCATAAAAAATAGTGGAGAAATCAAACAACAAAAACAAGATAAAAGTAAAGACCAATAAGCTGTTTTTTTTGTACCAATTACAGCAGCAATATTGCTACCAATTATACATCCAATACTTCCTATAGAAATTATAAAAAAAGACAATAACGGAATATTAAAGTGAACTTGCTTATGAATGTTTGAATACGTAATTAAAAGTATTGGAACAAAGGCCCAAAACGTATAAAGTTCCCACATATGGCCGAAATATCCAAAAGCAGCTTTTCTAAATTGAACATTTTTAAAAACTTTATAGCAGATAGAAATATCTAAAGCGTTTCCTTTTTTTCTATAAGGCCCATCAGGTACTAAAGCAAATAATAACAATCCACCACAAGTTGCTAATACCGAAATAGATAAAACTATATTTTTCCATGAATAGTCTTGTAAACCATCTTTAAGTAAATGTGGTAAAGCAGTTCCTAGAACTAACGCTCCAACTAAATAACCTAAAGATTTTCCTAGTCCTTTTTCAAAATAATCTGTAGCAATTTTCATCCCTACAGGATAAATTCCGGCTAAAAATACTCCTGTTAAAAATCTTAATAACAGTAAGCTAAATAATGTGTTCTCATCAAAAATTAAACAAGTGTTAAAAATAGCGCCTAAAGATGCACAAAAGAAAAATACTTTAGAAGGCGAGAATCTATCTGCAATAGAAAGAAGTGCAAATAACAATGTTCCTAAAATAAAACCGAATTGAACTGCAGAAGTTAAATTTTCTAAAGCATTGGTTTTTAAATCGAAGTTATTTATTAAATCTGTTAATACAGCATTGCTTGCAAACCATAAAGACGTACAGCAGAATTGAGAAATAACAATTATAATAAGAACAAATTTGTGATGTTTCATTTAGAAAGCAAATTTATTGAAAAGAATGTAATATTCAATTTAAAATTAACATTGAAATCAGTTTGTTTTTTTATCTTTGATTTGATGAAAAAAGTCAAAATCATAGAATGTCCTAGAGATGCAATGCAAGGTATTAAATCTCATTTTATTGCAACCGAGCAAAAAGCATTGTATATAAATTCACTTTTAAAAGTTGGTTTCGATACTATTGATTTTGGAAGTTTTGTTTCTCCAAAAGCGATTCCGCAAATGCGAGATACTGCTGCTGTTTTATCAAAATTAGATTTATCGAAAACAGATAGTAAGTTATTAGCGATTATTGCAAATATTAGAGGAGCAAATGATGCTTCTGTTTTTGAAGAAATAGATTATTTAGGATATCCATTCTCTATTTCAGAAAACTTTCAAATGAGAAATACGCATAAAACAATAGCAGAATCTATAGAAACTTTAGATGCTATTTTAAATATTGCCGATAAGTCTAATAAAGAAGTAGTAGCGTACTTATCAATGGGATTTGGTAATCCTTACGGAGATCCTTGGAATGTGGAAATAGTAGGTAAGTGGACCGAAAAATTATCTAAAATGGGCGTGAAAATTTTATCGCTTTCAGATACTATTGGTAGTTCTACACCAGATGTTATAGAATATTTATTTTCAAATTTAATTCCAGAATATTCAAACATAGAATTCGGAGCACATCTACATACAACAGCAGATAAGTGGCACGAGAAAGTAAATGCTGCTTTTAAAGCTGGTTGTATTAGGTTTGATGGTGCTATCAAGGGTTATGGTGGTTGTCCAATGGCAAAAGATGACTTAACAGGTAACATGCCAACCGAAAAATTATTATCTTATTTTACTACAGAAAAAGCTTTTACAAATATAAAGCCGATGAGTTTTGAAAGCGCTTACAATAAGGCTTTAGAAACTTTTCAGTAAATTCAGAATTTATTAAATGTTTACCAATTACTGTTGAATTATCTTAAAATTAAGTTAATTTTTTATATGAGGTACTATTTATTTTTAATGAGTTAATACTTGTTCAATATTTTGTTTATCTTTATTTTAAAATAATTAAACAAAATAACATTATGAAAAAAATTAAACTTTTATTACTAATTGTTACCTCAACTTTTATTTTCCAAAGTTGTGAAGATAATGACAATGACGAATTTATGTTGCCATTACCAAATGGAAATGCCGTGTTATATGATCTCTCATCTAAAGATGTAGACGGAATAAGTGGTTCAGTAACATTTAAAGAAAATACAGATGCCACAATTACTGCATCTATAACTATTTCAGGTACTCCTGTTGGGGGAATTCATCCTGCACACATACACATAAATACAGCTGCAGAAGGCGGTGCTATTGCTGTAAGTTTAAATCCTGTAAATGGAGATATTGGAAAAAGCACAACTACATTTTCAACCTTAGACGATGGTACATCTATAACATACAACCAACTACTAAACTTTGATGGTTATGTTAATGTTCATTTAAGCGCAGACGAATTAGGTACAATTGTATCTCAAGGAGACATTGGTCAAAATGATTTAACAGGAAACACAATAACATATGACTTAGGTGAAAAAGATGTATCTGGTATTTCTGGATCAGCAACTTTTTCTGAAAGAGTTAATGGAGAAGCTCTGGCAACTTTAAATATAATGAATACTCCTGCAGGAGGTATCCATCCATCGCACATTCATGCAAATACAGCTATAGAGGGTGGTGCAATATTGTTTTCATTTAATCCAGTGAATGGAGACACAGGTATGAGTATGACTAATATTTCTACTTTTGATGATGGGGCTTCTTTTACGTATACTGATATAGCAGATTTAGATGGTTATATTAATGTTCATTTAAGTGCAACACAACTTTCTACAATTGTAGCTCAAGGAGATATCGGTCAGAATGATTTAACGGGGAACACTAAAGAGTATGATTTAGGAGAAAAAGATGTAACTGGTATTTCTGGAACTGCAACTTTTTCTGAAAGAATTAATGGAGAATCTTTAGCAACTTTAGAATTAATCAATACTCCTGCTGGGGGATCACATCCATCGCACATTCATGCTAATACAGCTGTAGAAGGTGGTGCAATATTGCTTTCTTTTAATCCAGTGAATGGAGACACAGGTATGAGTATGACTAATGTTTCAACTTTTGATGATGGGTCTTCTTTAATGTATACTGATATAGCAGATTTAGATGGTTATATTAATGTTCATTTAAGTGCAACACAACTTTCTACAATTGTAGCTCAAGGTGATATTGGTCAGAATGATTTAACAGGAAACACAATAATATATGACTTAGGTGAAAAAGATGTAACTGGTATTTCTGGATCAGCAACTTTTTCTGAAAGAGTTAATGGAGAATCTTTAGCAACCTTAGATTTAATGAATACTCCTGCTGGTGGATCACATCCAGCACATATTCATGCCAATACAGCTGTAGAAGGTGGTGCAATATTATTTTCTTTTAATCCGGTGAATGGAGATACAGGAATGAGTATGACTAATGTATCTACTTTTGATGATGGATCTTCATTTGTTTATGCAGATATTGCAAATTTAGATGGTTATATTAATGTTCATTTAAGTGCAACACAACTTTCTACAATTGTAGCTCAAGGAGACATTGGTAAAAACGATTTAACGTCAGAAAGTAAAGTGTATACCTTAGCAGAAAAAGATGTAGTAGGAATTTCTGGTACTGCAACTTTTTATAAAAGAATTGACGGTTCTGCATTAGCTGTATTAAATATTATGAACACACCAGTTGGTGGAATGCATCCAGCACATATTCATGAAAATGACGCGGCAACCGGCGGACCAATTGCTTTTAGCTTTTCTCCTGTAAATGGAGATACTGGAATGAGTATGTCTCAAGTAGAAACTTTAGATGATGGTACGGCAATTACTTATGATGAAATTTTATCTTTTGATGGTTATATTAATGTACATTTAAGTGCATCTCAATTAGGGACTATTGTTGCTCAAGGTAACGTAGGATCTAATGAATAATTAGATAATTAATATTATAATTTTAAAACCCATCATTTTTTGATGGGTTTTCTTGTTTTATGTTGTTACTTTTGATGTAAATATTATAACCATGGAATTTCATATAAGACAGTTACTTTTATTGTTCTTAATTGCTTTTACTTCTTGTGAAAAAAATGACTCTAAAATAGATTTTACATTCTTGCAATTAAATGATGTTTATGAAATTGCACCAATTCAAGGAGGTGAATATGGAGGAATGGCAAGAGTTGAAACTATTCATCAAGAGCTTTTACAAGAAAATAAAAATACCATGCTTTTTATGGCAGGAGATTTTTTGAATCCGTCTTTATTGGGAACCATAAAAGTAAACGGAAAAAGAGTAAAAGGAAAGCAAATGGTAGAAGTAATGAACGCTATGAATTTCGACCTAGTTGCCTTTGGTAACCATGAATTTGATCTATCCAAAGAAGAATTGCAACAAAGATTAAATGAAAGTACTTTCCCTTGGATTTCTGCCAACGTAAAATTGAAAACAAAAGAAGAAGCGGTTTTATATTACAAAGAAAAAAATGATAAAAAAGAAAATGTTAACGAAACCTTTATAAAAGAGTTTACAGATAAAGATGGTACAAAAATTAAAATTGGCTTTATAAGTGTTTGTATCCCTTCTAACCCTAAAGAATATGTAGAATATGGCAATATGTTTATAAAAGCTAGAGCCTCTTATGCTACATTAAAAGATAAAGTTGATATAGTTTTTGGTTTAACACATGTAAAACTAGCAAACGATAAAAAAATTGCAAGATTAATTCCAGATTTACCATTAATCATGGGTGGTCACGAACATACTAATAGTAATAATTTTATAGGAAATGTTCAAATATCTAAAGCAGATGCAAATGCTAAAACCGTTTACATCCATAGAATTTCTTATGATAAAAAATCCAAGAAAACTGCTATTCAATCAGAATTAAAAGAGGTAAATAGTTCTATTAAAGAAGATGAAAAGGTTAAAAAAATTGTAGAGAATTGGCAATCGATATTAGATGAAAAAATAAAGCAAGTTATTGAAAAGCCGAATGAAATTATTTACAATACGAAGATTCCTTTAGATGGAAGAGATACACCAATAAGGAGTAAACAAACCAATTTAGGACAATTAATCACCAGAGCAATGTCTTTTGCATATAACGATAAAGTTGATGCAGCAATTGTAAATGGTGGTTCTATTAGAATTGATGATGTTTTGGTTGGAGATATTTCTCCGATAGATATTTTTAGAGTTTTGCCATATGGCGGTGCGGTTTTAAAAGTTAAAATTAAAGGTAGCTTACTAAAAAGAGTTTTAGATTATGGTAAACTTGCAGCAGGAACAGGTGCTTATTTACATAGATATAATATTCAATTAAAAGGTGATCAATGGTTTTTAAATAATAAACCAATCGATTTAAATAAAATCTACACTGTTGCTTTTTCTGATTATTTATTAAAAGGTTTTGATATTCCGTTTTTATCTTATAAAAACAAAGAAGTTGTCGAGATTTATCATCCTAAAGAAAGTGAAATAGCAATAGACATTAGAAAATCATTAGTTGCTTATTTAGAATAAATTTTATTTTAATTTATTCTAAATAAGCTTTGTTAAATTAGATTTGGGTAGTATATTTGCAAAAAAATAAAGTACTATTTTAAACTAATCTAAATAAAATGAAAAAAGTTTTTTTAACTTTAGCTATTGCTACCATACTAGCATCTTGTAATAATAATGATAGCGATAACGGAATTGAAACAGTTGCTCCAGCGACTTATAATTTTGAAAGAAACGGTGAAAGCACCGTAAGTTATAGTGGGCAAACTACTAGAATTAAAATGGCAGGTGAGTTTGTATCTGCTCTTTCATCAACATCAGAAACTATTACTAGCCTAAAAGGCAAATTTGCTCATGCGGAAGGTGATAATGATTTTACAGAGGAAGAATTAAATGCATCTTCAAAAAATATTAGAAGTAAAACTGCTGCATCTACAGATTTTTATGCTAGTAATACTACAGACGCAATAGCAATTAAAGCAGATTTTGATAGTTGGATAGAAGCACAAGTAAATGAAGTTTTTCCTAATTGGAATACAGATGCATCTGCCGGAGTAGCTGGTCAAATTCAACAAGCTGGTGGTGGTTCTATTAGATATGTAAATGCAAAAGGATTAGAGTATAACCAATTGATAGCAAAAAGTTTAATTGGTGGTTTAATGACAGATCAAATTTTAAATAATTATTTAAGTGTTGCTGTTTTAGATGAAGCTACAAATGTAGAAGATAATGATGCTGCTGTTGTATTAAGTGGTAAAAACTATACTAACATGGAGCATAAGTGGGATGAAGCTTTTGGTTATTTATACGGTAACGAATCAGATGCTACAGCACCAGAATTAAATCAAGACAGTTTTTTAAATAAGTATTTGAGTAGAGTAGAAGGTGATTCTGATTTTGCTGGAATCGCGCAAGATATTTACAATGCATTTAAATTAGGTAGAGCGGCAATTGTTTCTGGTGATTATGTTACTAGAAATGAACAAGCAGAAATTTTAAGAGAAAAAATTTCTGAGGTTATTGCCATCAGAGCAGTGTATTATTTACAACAAGGTAAAACAAAATTAGCTACAGACAAAGCAAGTGCTTTTCATGATTTATCAGAAGGTTTAGGGTTTGTTTATAGTTTACAATTTACAAGACAACCAAATAGTAGTATCTCTTTCTTTACAAAAGAAGAAGTAGATAACTTTATGACAACTTTACTAGCTGGTAATGGTTTTTGGGATGTTTCAACTACAACTTTAGATGAAATTTCTGCAACAATTGCTGCAAAATTTAACTTTACAGTTGCACAAGCAGGTTCTTAGTAAAATTTATATCAATTTATATTACAAAAAGCAATCACATTGGTTGCTTTTTTGTATTTTTGTATCTTTATTTAGAATAAATAGAAATAATATGTTAAAAAGATTTTCTTTACTTTTTATAGTAATACTTATAGTTAATGCGTGTTCTTCTTCAGAAGGCGGCGAGCAAGTAATTTCAGATAGTTTTGATAGAGGAGCAATGTTGGTAAATATTGCAGACAATATAATTATTCCTGCTTATGAAGATTTTAACGCTAAAATGAATAGTCTTAAATCTGCTGGAGATAGTTTTGTTGCAAACCCTAATCAAACAAATTTAGATAGTTTTAGAGATGCATGGTTAACAGCTTATAAAACTTGGCAGCATGTAGAAATGTTTAATATTGATAAAGCTGAAGAAGTTCAGTTTTCTTTCTATATGAACATTTACCCTTTAACAGTTGCCGATGTAGAAGAAAATATAGCTAATGGTAGTTACGATTTAAATAGTGTAAATAACCATGATGCTCAAGGTTTTCCTGCTTTAGATTATTTATTATATGGTGTGGAAGATTCAGATCCTAAAATACTAGATAAGTATACTACGGCTACAAATAACGATAATTACAAAAAATATCTTACCGATGTTTTGAACCAAATGACAACTTTAACAAACACGGTAGTTTCAGATTTTAAAGCGCAAAGAGATTCTTTTGTTGCAAGTACTCAAAATACAGCAACTAGCGTGGTTAATAAGTTGATAAACGATTATATTTTTTACTACGAGAAGGGTTTAAGAGCTAATAAATTCGGAATTCCGGCAGGTGTTTTTTCTAACACAACTTTACCAAATAAAGTAGAAGGTTTTTATAAAAATGATGTTTCTAAAGAACTTTCTTTAGAAGCGTTAACAGCTGTTAAAAATCTTTTTGAAGGTAAATCTTATAATGGAAATTCAAGCGGTTTAAGTTTTAAAAATTACTTAATTCAATTAGAAAGAGAAGATATTGCAAGTGCTATTACAAATCAGTTAGCAACTGCAACATCAGAAATTAATAAATTAGATAACAGTTTTACCGTTCAAGTAAATTCTGATAATACAGCAATGACAAAATCTTACGATGAATTACAAAAAGTTGTTATTTATTTTAAGGTAGATATGTTGCAGACTTTCAATATAAATGTTGATTACGTTGATGCAGATGGCGATTAATAAAACAATAATTAATTAAATACAGATTCCTAATTTTCCGTTGAATTTCAACAGAAAATTAGGTTTTTTTATGTTAAAAAATAAAATCACATATTACTTTAATCAGCAAACAAGTGTAGCTCCTTTAGTCATATTTCGTTTGTTTTTTGGGTTAATGATGTTTGCCAGTATTGTTAGATTCTGGGCAAACGGTTGGATTGAAAAATTGTATTTACAACCAAAATTTCATTTTTCTTACTTCGGATTAGATTTTATAAAACCCATAGGTAATTATACATATATTTTATTTATTATCTGTGCAATTTCGTCGTTAATGGTTGCTGTAGGTTATAAGTATAGATTTGCTATCATAACCTTTTTTTTGTCATTTTTGTACATAGAATTAATGGACAAGACTACGTATTTAAATCATTATTATTTTATAACAATACTTAGTTTTCTATTAATTTTCTTACCAGCAAATGTCTATTTTTCTATAGATAGTTTTCAAAAGAAAAAACAGTTTTTAAATGTTTCTACATGGACAATAGATTGTATAAAAATTCTCTTATCAATTGTATACTTTTATGCAGGTTTAGCAAAAATAAATTCAGATTGGTTGTTTAGAGCAATGCCTCTTAAAATATGGTTGCCCTCTAAATATGATTTGCCTTTTATTGGTACAAATTTAATGCAACAAAATTGGTTTCATTTTGCAATGAGTTGGTCTGGATTAATTTACGATTTGGCAATTCCGTTTTTACTCTTTTATAAAAGAACAAGATATGTTGCAATTCTGTTTGTAGTCATTTTTCATGTTTTTACAAGAGTTCTTTTTCCTATTGGTATGTTTCCTTTTATAATGATTGTTTCTGCTTTAATATTTTTTGATGCATCTTTTCATCAAAAAATTATCAACTTTATAAGTAATTATTTACCCAAAATTAATATACAAACGTTTGATAAATATACTTTTAGTAAAACAAAATTAGCATTTATTAAACCTATTTTGATTGTGTTTTTTGTTTTGCAAATCCTAATTCCGTGGAGATATTTATTGTACCCCGGAGAGTTATTTTGGACAGAAGAAGGCTACAGATACTCGTGGCGAGTTATGTTAATGGAAAAAGCGGGTAACACTACATTTAGAATTAAAGATTTAAATACAGGAAACTCGTTTCGAGTAGAAAACTCAGATTTTTTAACCTCTTTTCAAGAAAAACAAATGAGTTATCAGCCAGATTTCATTATAGAATATGCTCATTTTCTTGGAGATCATTTTACAAAACAAGGACATAAAAATATTGGTGTTTTTGCAGACAGTTATGTTGCATTAAATGGTAGATTAAGTACAAAGTTTGTAGATGAATCCGTAAATTTGTATCAGAAAAAAATAACAACATTTAAACCTATCGATTGGATACTTCCTTTTCAATCAAAAATAAAAATTAAAGGTATTTAAATAATGAAAAATAAAATACTTCTATTAAGTTTACTATTTTTTCAAACCATAATATTTGCACAAAATATAGTAAATGGTTCTGTAAAAACAGCAACAAGTTCACCTCTTAAAAACGTACAAGTTTATAACGAAATGGGCGGTTTATTAGCAGAAACAAATGCTTTAGGTAAATTTAAGTTTACAACAGCTAAAACAAAATTGCCCTTAATTTTTTATGCTGAAGGATATAAAATTAAAAATGTTTTTGTAGAAATAGATAAATTTCAAAATCTAAATATCGTTTTAAATAATTTCTCAGAAGATTTATCAGAAATTCAAATTAAAGCAAGAAAAGAAAGAGTTTTCGAATTAAAACGATTAAAAGATGTCGAAGGTACCTCTATTTTTGCAGGAAAAAAGACAGAAGTTATTCTTGTAAATCAATCTACGGCGAATGTGGCAACAAATAATGCGCGTCAAATTTTTAATCAAATCGCAGGTTTAAATATCTATCAGAACGACGATGCAGGCTTACAATTAAACATTGGTGGTAGAGGATTAGATCCTAACAGAACTGCAAATTTTAATACAAGACAAAATGGTTACGATATTAGTGCAGATGTTCTAGGATATCCAGAAAGTTATTATACACCTGCAGCCGAAAGCTTATCAGAAATACAAGTTATTAGAGGTGCAGCTTCTTTACAATACGGAACTCAATTTGGTGGTTTAGTTAATTTTGTAACTAAAAAACCAACTAAAAATCAAGAAATTATTTTTAGAAATACCATTGGTAGTAATGGTTTGTATACAAATTTTACAAGTTTAAGAGATACGCAAGGTAAATGGAGTTACTATACTTTTATAAACTATAAGAAAGGAGATGGGTTTAGACCAAATTCTAATTTCGAATCTAAAAATGCATTTTTACATTTAGGATATCAATTCAATTTAAAAAGTAAACTTTCTTTAGAAATAACTGTTTTAGATTATTTGGCACAACAAGCAGGTGGTTTAACAGATGCTATGTTTAACGAAGATCCTTATCAAAGTAATAGAGCACGTAATTGGTTTCAGGTTAAATGGTTGTTATACAATTTAAAATGGGAACATTTATTTTCAGAAAAAACTAACTTTTCTTTTAATTTCTTCGGATTAGATGCTTCTAGAGATGCTATTGGTTTTAGAACAAATAGAGTAAATCAAGTAGATCCAGGTTCTGAAAGAGATTTAATTAAAGGAACTTTTAAGAACTTTGGTTTTGAAACAAGATTATTAAGTAAATACTCTTTGTTTGATAAAAAGGCAACTTTTTTAATTGGCTCTAAATTTTACAAAGCCAATAATACAAATATGCAAGGTCCTGGTTCTAATAATTCGGATGCAGATTTTGAGTATTATAATAACGAATATCCAAATTATCCGCGTCAATCTGATAGTAAATTTCCGAATTTAAACGTTTCATTATTCGGAGAAAATATTGTGTATTTAAATGATAAATGGTCTGTTACACCGGGTGTTAGATTCGAATACATCAATACAAAAAGAGACGAAATCATTAAAGATATTGTAACCGATGCCGCAGGTAATGTAATTAACGACAATCTTAGAGAAGAAAAAGAAACAAATGAAAGGACTTTTCTTTTGTTAGGTGTTGGTACGAGTTATAAAAAATCAAAAGCATTAGAATTTTATGGAAATATTTCTCAAAATTATAGATCTGTAACTTTTTCTGATATCAGTACTGCAAATCCTGCTTTTGAAATATCGCCAGATATTACAGATGAAAAAGGTTTTACTATTGATACAGGTTTTAGAGGTAATTTTAAAAACTATTTTTCTTACGATGCCAATATTTTCGGACTTTTTTACAACGATAGAATAAATATTTATACAAGAGATGATGGTAAAGCAGAACGAGATAATATTGGTGATGCTAGAATTTTAGGAATCGAAAGTTTGGTAGATTTTAATTTAAAAAAGTTGTTTCAAATGAATTCTAACTTTGTTTTTAATTACTTTATAAATTCATCATTTATTTCATCAGAATATACAAAGTCAGAAAAAAATGGTGTAGTTGGTAATGAAGTCGAATTTATACCAAATGTTAATATTAAAACAGGATTTAAATTTGGATATAATAACTTTATAGCAAGTTTGCAATATTCATATTTATCTAGACAATTTTCTGATGCAACAAATGCGTCTGGCGGAAGTATAAGTGGTGTAACCGGAGAAATACCAGCATATAGTATTTTAGATTTTTCTACTTCTTATAAATACAAGTTTGCAAAATTAGAAGCTGGGGTAAATAATTTATTAGATAATGCCTACTTTACAAGAAGAGCAACAGGTTATCCTGGGCCTGGTATTATAACATCTGCGCCAAGAAATTATTACGTAGGTTTAGAATTAAAATTCTAAGCTTTAATATAGTTTTAAAGTCAATAAATATTTGTAAATTTGCTCGCAATTATATCTTAATTGCAACATGACAGCACACAACAACAAAATTTTAGGAGAAGGTTTAACGTATGATGACGTTTTATTAGTTCCGGCTTTTTCAGAAGTCCTTCCAAGAGAAGTAAGTATTCAAACAAAATTCACTAAAAATATTACTATAAATGTACCAATAGCTTCTGCAGCTATGGATACTGTAACAGAATCTGCCTTAGCAATTGCTATTGCCAGAGAAGGTGGTATTGGTGTTTTACATAAAAACATGACTATAGAGCAGCAAGCGCAAGAAGTTAGAAGAGTAAAAAGAGCAGAATCTGGTATGATTTTAGATCCTGTAACTTTACCTTTAACAGCTACTGTTTTAGATGCAAAAGCTCATATGAAAGAGCATAGCATTGGTGGTATTCCTATTGTAGATGATAACGGAATTTTAAAAGGTATTGTTACCAACAGAGATTTACGTTTCGAGCACAATGCAACAAGACCAATTATTGAAGTAATGACAAGCGAAAACTTGGTTACTGCAGATGTTGGTACTTCTTTAAACGATGCAGAAAAAATATTACAAAATTATAAAATTGAAAAACTTTTAATTGTTGATGAAAATTACAAATTAAAAGGATTAATTACTTTTAGAGATATTACTAAAGTTACGCAAAAACCAATTGCAAATAAAGACTCTTATGGTAGATTAAGAGTAGCCGCAGCTTTAGGTGTTACAGGTGATGCCGTAGATAGAGCAGAAGCATTAGTTAATGCTGGCGTAGATGCAGTTATTATTGATACTGCACATGGACATACAAAAGGTGTTGTAACTGTTTTAAAACAGGTTAAAGATAAGTTTCCAGAATTGGATGTAGTTGTAGGTAATATTGCAACTGGTGCAGCTGCTAAATATTTAGTAGAAGCAGGTGCAGATGCTGTAAAAGTTGGTATTGGTCCAGGTTCTATTTGTACAACAAGAGTTGTTGCTGGTGTTGGTTTTCCTCAGTTTTCTGCAGTTTTAGAAGTTGCAGCAGCTATTAAAGGAAGTGGTGTACCAGTGATTGCAGATGGAGGAATTCGTTATACAGGAGACATTCCTAAGGCGATTGCTGCCGGAGCAGATTGTGTAATGTTAGGATCTTTATTAGCAGGTACAAAAGAATCTCCAGGAGAAACTATTATTTACGAAGGTAGAAAGTTTAAATCTTATAGAGGTATGGGATCTGTAGAAGCGATGAAACAAGGTTCTAAAGATAGATATTTTCAGGATGTAGAAGCAGATATTAAAAAACTTGTACCAGAAGGAATTGTAGGTAGAGTTCCTTACAAAGGAGATTTAGATGAAAGTATTCATCAATTTGTTGGTGGTTTAAGAGCTGGTATGGGGTATTGTGGTGCAAAAGATATCGAAACTCTTAAAGAAACTGGTCAGTTTGTAAGAATTACAGCAAGCGGAATTAACGAAAGTCATCCTCATGATGTTGCAATTACAAAAGAATCTCCTAACTATAGTAGAAGATAATTTTTAAAAAATATATTTTAAAAGCTCAAGATTTTTTACATCTTGAGCTTTTTTCATTTAGATTATTCTGTATATGCTCCAGAAGAGTAAGTTAATTCGTAACTATGTGTGTAAATTTCAAACACAATTCCGAAAGGATCCTCTACATAGCACATTTTAAAAGGTTTGTCTTTTGGATAGTATTCTCTAATTGGCATTCGTTGTTTTCCTCCGTAAGAAATAATTTTTTCTATCAATTCTTCGATATTAGGATCTTGAACACAAAAATGAAATAATCCTGTATTAAATGGATTAAATTCTGGTGCTTCTTTAATTCCGTTAGGAAAAGAAAATAGTTCAACTCCAATTCCATCTGAGGTTGCTAAATGTGCAATCTCAAAAGAGGTCCAATCGTTACCAAAAACATCTATACACATTTGCCCAATAGCTGTTTCTGTTTCTTTTTTTATTTCTGATGGCTGCATTATAACGTACCAACCCATAACTTCAGAATAAAATTCTACAGCTTTATTTATATCTGGTACAGTAATACCAATATGAGAAAATGACTTCGGATAATTTTTTGTTTCTTTCATGTTGTTAATTTAAGTTGCAAAATTCGTTTATATTTGTCATATAGACAATAACTTACCCAAAAGTAGTATAGTTACTAAAAAGAGTAAAATATTGATTTTTAGGTTTTTAATTTTAAATTATGATTGAAAATAAATTGAAATGTCCACTAAATTATACAATGAGTTTAATAGGTACTAAATGGAAACCTTTAGTGTTATTCCATTTATTAGATGGAGGATTAAGGTCTGGTGTTTTGCAAAAGCATATAGAAGGAATTTCTAATAAAATGTTTACGCAAACAGTAAGAGAATTAGAAAAAGACGAATTGATTACTCGAAAAATATATCCTGTTGTTCCTCCAAAAGTTGAATATGCTTTAACCGAAAAAGGAAAAACTTTAGAACATATTTTAAGAAGCTTAGACCGTTGGGGAACAGAAAATTATAAATAAAAAAAAGCCTAAGAATCAGTTCTTAGGCTTTGTTTTTTTCGATTAGCTTTTTTTAAATACTATCTACAAATTTTTGAAAAACTTGTTTATGTAATTCTAAATTTAGGTTTGCAGATAAGGCAACACGTGCAATGTAATCTTTGTCACCTTCTTTTGTGGTTCCTTGTGTAGAAGTTGCAGGAATCGTCCAATAACAACCTTTTAATTGTCCGTAACTAACACAATATTTACTTTCATCCGGAATTTCTGTAATCATTAAATTTATCAACTTTAAATTCAATGCTCTCTTGTAAGCTTCTCTTTCTTCATCAGAATTACCTTTTGTTGGTAAATCTAAAGAAAACACAGACGGTGTAAAATCTTCTTTAGCCAATGCTTCTGAAACAAAATTAATTTTAGCTTCTGGTAAAACTTCTTGAATAAAGTTTACAAATTCTCTAGTGTTTGTATATGCATCAGCAATTCTTTGATTCATAGAAGGCAGTTGAGCAGCCAAAATTTTATATTGATGCGCTGTGGCTTCATTATCACATAATTCTAAATGAGTGTGAATTTTATCAATAAGATTTTCAGTTTTGTCATTACCAACACAATAACCTGCTGTACATTTTCCTCCACTAGGAAATTTAGAACCACTTGCATAAGAAATTGTTCTTACGGTAGATAAGATTTTTCCTTCACCTAAAAACAATACATTTGGGCAAAAAGTTTGATCCAATATAAATACCGGATCAACTGCAATAGAACCCTTATCAGTTTTTCTTTCTTTGCTTAAAACTTCTTTTAAAGCCAATAGTTCTGGTACTTCAACTCTAGGATTTGTAGGTATTTCTGCAATAATATAAGGTACAGCATCTTCATTCGCAATCTTATTTAAAACAGTATCGATACTTTTAACCATTTCATTATCACCATCTACCGGTAAATCTACAACGTCTACAAAATCTAAACATGCAGCAACACGTCTTGCTTGGTCATTAGTTCCACCGTAACAATTAGGAGGTACTATAAATTTAATCGCTTTTCCTTTATGTTTTTCTAAAGCATTGTCTACTAATCCCATCATTATGGCATATTGTATAGATAAACCACTAGAACCAACAACAGGTTTTAAATTTGTACCTGTAATATTTTTAATTTCTTCTAAAACTAAAGCTTTATCGGTTGCATTAATCTTACTTTTTTGATTTATGCTGGTTTTATTAGTTAAAATTTCTAAAGCATTTAAAGTGTTTGCAGGCGTCATTGCAACAGTTTCTCTTCTTCTTACATGCTGAATTTCTGAAATGTATTCTTCATTTTGTTTTCCGTTAACAATTAAAATACTTCCTAACTCTTGATAAAGATTCAAATAAAAATCAATGTTTTTACGCAGCGTTATTTCGCCAATTTCTGAATTAGAAGTAACTAAAATAGTACTACCATTAAAATGAGAAATAGTGTTTAAATTTTCAACTTTTTGAGTTTCGAATTCATAACCGTAAATAGCTTTAATCATTTCTGATGAAAAAGATTGAGGTAGACTATCAGTATGTAAAATTCGTGTATTTTTATTATCAATTAAGTTTTTTCTTAAAACGGCAAGAATAGGAGTTGTCTTTGACGAAAAACTGATAACATTCGAGGCGTCTAAGTTATTTAACTTTGCAATTGACCATTCTAAAACACAAGATAATGGATGTCCTAATCTTATATAATCGTATGCCGTTGGTAACAAATCTAAAGCAGATTGTTCAGAATTATTAGCGTCATAAAGTTTTTCGAAATGCTCTAAAAACTGGGTTTTAGCTAATTCTTCGTTATAAATATCTAATCGATGCGTTGTTAAATTTAGCCAATTAGTAGGCATATTATTTACAACACTTTTAATATAATTTATGGTTTTATTGTCTTGCATAATCTTCACTTAAAAATAGGTTTGCAATTTACGTTAAATTGCGTTATTACTTAAAAATATTAAGACGATTTACTTTAATTAAACTTACCAATTATTTGCGGTTTCACCTATTTTATTAAAAAGAAGTTAATAAGTTGTTAAAGAATATCATTAAAATTAACGAATCCTTATATTTGTTAGATAACCAACTTTTAATTTATGAAAAAAATTATATTATTTTTCCTGTTTATTTCTATAACAGTTTCTGCTCAAAAAGTAGATTTATCTTATTATTTACCCAAAGACGTTTCTTATAATTCAGCAATACCTACGCCAGAATCAATAATTGGTCATGAAGTAGGAGAGTGGCATATAACTCATGATAAATTATCAGAATATATGAAAGTTTTAGCGGCTTCTTCAGATAGAATTTCAATAGAGAAAAGAGGTAAAACTTACGAAGATAGACAACTGTATTTATTAACGATTACGTCTCCTAAAAATCATCAAAATTTAGAAGAAATTAGAAAAAATCATATTGATGCTACAAACAATAGCAACGTAGATGTTAGTAATAATAAAATTGTAGTCTATCAAGGTTTTTCTATTCATGGTAACGAAGCAAGTGGTTCTAATGCAGCTTTAGCAGTTGCGTATTATTTGGCTGCAGCACAAGGTAGTAAAATAGACGATTTATTAGAAAATACAGTAATTTTATTTGACCCTTCTTTAAACCCAGACGGATTGCAACGTTTTGCATATTGGGCAAATACAAATAGAAGTAAAAATATAAATCCAGATCCAAACGACAGAGAATACTCTGAAATTTGGCCAAGAGGAAGAACGAATCATTATCAGTTTGATATGAACAGAGATTGGTTACCTGTACAATTACCAGAAAGTAAAGCAAGAATTGCTACTTTTCATAAATGGTTACCAAATATATTAACAGATCACCACGAAATGGGAAGTAATTCTAGTTTCTTTTTTCAACCAGGAATACCATCTAGAACAAACCCTTTAACACCAAAATTAAATCAAGAATTAACAAAAGAAATAGGTACTTATCACGCAAAAGCTTTAGATAAAATAGGTTCTTTATATTATTCTGAAGAAAGTTACGATGATTTCTATTATGGTAAAGGCTCAACTTTTCCAGACATTAATGGTAGTATAGGTATTTTATTTGAACAAGGAAGTTCTAGAGGTCATGCTCAAGAAACTGTAAATGGTGTATTAACTTTTCCGTTTACAATTAGAAATCAATTTACTGCGGCATTATCTACTTTAGAAGCTGGTAGAAAAATGAGAGTTAAAATTTTAAAATATCAGCAAGATTTTTACAAAGAATCTAGAAATTCGGGTAGTAATAAAGCCATTATTTTTGGAGATGAAAAAGATGCAGCCAAAAGTTTTCATTTAGCAGAAGTTTTAAAAAATCATAAAATTAAAATTCATGAAGTAAAATCTGATTTTACTCAAAACGGAAAGAAGTTTAAGAAAGGTTACAGTTACATTGTACCTATGAACCAAAAAAATCAAAGATTGGTAAAAGCAATGTTTGATGTTAGAACTTCTTTTGCAGATAGTTTGTTTTATGATGTTTCTGCATGGACATTTAACCATGCATTTGGTGTTGATTATGCCGAAAATATTTCTTTATCTAAAGCAGGAAATGAAATAACAAATTTAAAGATGAAGCAAGGTGTTGTTTCCTCTAAAAGTGAATATGGATATTTAATGCCGTGGAACGAATATTATGCACCAAAATCATTAAATGAAATTTTACAAAAAGGAATTCGTGCAAAAGTTTCTATGAAAAACTTTACAAACGGAAACACTTCTTATGATTACGGAACGGTATTTATTCCGGTTCAAAATCAAAGTTTAAATGCATCTGAATTATACGTTTTCTTACAAAATGTTGCTAAGAATAGTAATATTTCTATGGATGGTGTAGTAACAGGTTTAAATGATGGAGTAGATTTAGGAAGTAATAATTTTAGAAATATAAAAAAGCAAAAAGTTGCTATGTTGGTTGGCGACGGAATTACAGGAAATGATTCTGGAGAGATTTGGCATTTATTAGACCAAAGATTCGATATTGCTTTAACTCGATTAGATATGAGAGGATTTAATAGAGTGGATTTATCTAAATATACTTCTATTATCATACCAAGTAGTTATAACTTAGGTAAAAGTGCAGAAGAAAAATTAAAAGTTTGGGTAAGAAATGGAGGAGTTTTAATTGGTTACAAAAATACCGCAAGATGGTTGGCAAGAAGTAAATTTATCAATTTAGAATTTGTAAATGCAGAAGTTGCACCTGCAGAAAATGTTACTTTCGAAAACCGAAGTTTAAGGTCTGGTGCACAAGTAATTGGTGGTGCAATTTTTGAAGCAGATATCGATAGATCACATCCGGTTAATTTTGGTTATAAAAATGATAAAATAGCTTTATTTAGAAATTCGACTTTGTTTATTAAAGCGGATAAAAATAGCTATAACAACCCAATTCAATATACAAACAACCCGTTATTGAGTGGTTATATTTCTAGAGAGAATGCCAAAGTAATTGGTAAAACAATTCCTTTTAAAACCCAAGGAATGGGTAGAGGAAAAGTAATTGTATTTACAGATAATACAAACTTTAGAGCATTTTGGTACGGTACAAATAAGCTATTGATGAATGCTATTTTCTTTGGAGATAAAATGTAATTTGTATTTTCAATAAAATAAAAAAGTGATAGAAAGTTTAATTATTAAACATTCTATCACTTTTTTTATGTAACAATTTTAATTGGTAATCGTCTTAATTATAGAACCAACAAAATTGTATTATGAGTTTTTTTAGAGTATTATTTGCTATTATTTTTCCGCCATTATCTGTAATAGATAAGGGTTGTGGATCTTTCTTTATCATTTTCTTATTAACGCTATGTGGCTGGATTCCTGGAGTTATTGGCGCTTTAGTAATATTAAATAATCCAAATAAATAAAAAATTAATTAAGAAACTTGTTCTCCATTTTTAATTTCTTTAGATGGTTTTAGTAATACAACATTTCCTTCAACATTATACACACCAATTACTAATACTTCGCTCATAAAATTGGCAATCTGTCTTGGTTTAAAGTTTACAATTGCAGAAATTTGTTTGTTTAAAAGTTCTTCTTTTGTATATAAGTTAGTTATTTGAGCGCTAGATTTTTTTATCCCTAAAACACCAAAATCTATTTTTAGTTGATACGCAGGTTTTTTAGCTTTCGGAAAATCGTTAATTTCTATAATTGTACCAATTCTTATATCAACTTTTAAAAAATCTTCAAATGTTATTTTTTTGTATTGCATCTTTTTATTTTTTACCTATTTTCTGAATTACCCATAAAGGTCCAATTAATAAAAATTGTAAATCTTTAGCAAAAGAAGGTTTTTTTCCTTCAACTTTATGTCCCCAAAATTGCCCAATCCAAGCTAGTACAAAAATAGTTATTGATGCATATAATAAGTTAAAATTATTTCCTAACCAATAATTTCCTATTACCGATAATAAAATTACAAATAGCATTTCTACAAAATACCAAAACCCCAATTGTAAATAAAAAAGAGATATAATCAAACCAATTACAACTGCCCAGTTTTCGATTAAAGGGTTATAAAGGCCAATTGTATTTTCTAAAAAAGTTGTTGGTATACTCATTAATAAACCAATAACACTAAAAAATATTAAAGGCACACAAATATAATGTACCATTTGATTTGTTTCATTTTGATGACTTACAGCATATTCATCAAACCATTGTTGTGCAGTTTTCATTTACTTAGAATAAAATTAGAACGTGTAATATAGTTATTTTTCTAGAAATGAAATTTTACAAAAATTTATCGCCAACCTTCTCTTAAAATTAATTGTTCTATATGTGCAAAATGATGTAAGCAATGCCATGCATAAATACCAATATTTTCTTGAAGCGTGATTACGTCTTTAGTAGCTGGATGTGTAAAATTACTCAATAACTCTTCTTTAGATAAACCTTTTAATAAATAAACCCATTTGGCATGTAAAGCTTTAAGGGCGTCTAAAGACAAAGAAATTGGGGCAAATTTAGTGTCGTGTAATTCTGCCCAACGTTCTTCAAAATAAGCTTTAATTTCTGGATTTTCTTCTGTTAAAGCCCATTTAAAACGTATGTATGAATTGTGATGACTATCATAGCAGTGATGTACTACTTGTCTAACTGTCCAACCATTTTTTCTATAAGGTGTATCAAGTTGATTTTCGGATAATTCTTTTGTTAAAAATTCTAATTCATGCGGAAATCTCTCGAGAACAGAAATCCATTCTTCAATATCTTTATTAGTTATAGAAGATGGTAGTTTTGTTTTTCCTATCGGATATTTTAATTTTTCTAAATCCATTTACTATTTCGTAATTTTTTTTAAGTTTCTTTTAGCGCTTTCATTTTCAGAGTTAATAGATAAAGCCTTTTTAAAGTTTATGATTGCATTAGCTGTATCTTTATTTTTTAAGTAAGCTTCTGCTAAACTATCAAAAGTATTAGAGCTATTACTGTGTAATTCTGTATTAATTCTAAAAATTTCTATTGCTTTTTCTAATTCTTTTTCTCTAATGTAACTGTAACCAATACCATTTATCTTATATTCTCTAATAATAGGATTTAAAGAATCTTGCTCTTTAATTTTTAAGTAGCCCTCAAGAGCTTTGTTGTATTCTTTATTTTCGAAGTATTCATGAGGAGTTTTTTCGTTTATGTCCATTTTTTTAAAATGATACTTAACACCTTTGTGTTCTGTTTTCTCAGACAAATATATATGAACATTAGGGTCTGTGGCAAAAATTAATTTTTCATTCATTTCTTTCATATAAAATGAATTGTCACTAACTTTTAGAGGTTTTATATCTTTTTTTCCTCTCCATTTTATAAATAGATCTTGTTCTTTGAAATAAACTTCTAGAACTTCGTTGGCATTAAATAGATAACGACCTTCTACTTTATTTATAAATTCTTCAGAATTTTTAGAAGATGAACAACTAAGGCATAAACTTAATAGTAATAAGAATAATATTGATTTTTTCATGGGGTGAATTGGTTAATTATAAGAATTAGACGATATAAAGGTGTTTATTGTTACAACAATGTTTTATTTTCTCAAAATTAATTTAAATATAAAAAAAAACAGACTAAGAAAACTCTTAGTCTGTTCATAAACATTAAAAACGGAGGAAATATCTAATGCTATTTTATTAAATGCTATAGAATTATAGTTTTCTACAAATTGTATACTTTAATGATGATATTATACCTCAAAATAATTTAAGATATAAATTTAGCTAATTATATTGTGTCAACAATGTAATTTGTATTAAATCAGGTATTTATACTTTCTTTTTTTTAGACGGATAAACAAAATATATTTTATACTTGAGATAAGTATCATCAATATCATTAATATTTAAATACCGTTTTGCATTGTAATTTTATAAATATATTTTTAAATGTTGCAAACTTTAAAAATTAGACATCGTATTTCAAATTAAGTTAAAATACTGTTTTTTAATTAATTACGATAGTCTTTAACATTTGGATATAATGCTTTTATTTTTTTCTACTGATTTTGATTCAAGAAATACTATATTTTTGATAATAGATTATAGTTTGAATATAACAAAGAAGAAAAATGGCAAAAACATTATTTGACAAAGTATGGGATTCACATGTAGTACGTAGTGTAAAAGACGGACCTGATGTGTTTTTTATAGATCGTCATTTTATCCACGAAGTTACAAGCCCTGTAGCGTTTTTAGGATTAGAAAGTAGAGGAAACAGTGTTGTATATCCAGAGCGAACATTTGCTACTGCAGATCATAACACTCCAACAATAAATCAACATTTACCAGTTGCAGATCCATTATCTGCAAACCAATTAAACGCTTTAGAAAAAAATGCTGCAAAATATGGTATTTCTCACTGGGGTTTAGGTGATGTAAATAACGGAATTGTGCATGTTGTTGGTCCAGAAAACGGAATTACTTTGCCAGGAGCAACTATTGTTTGTGGAGATTCTCATACATCTACACATGGTGCTTTTGGTGCAATTGCTTTTGGTATTGGTACATCTGAAGTAGAAATGGTATTGTCTACACAATGTATTATGCAACCAAAGCCTAAAAAAATGCGCATAAACGTAAATGGCAAGTTAGGTTTAGGAGTTACGCCAAAAGATGTTGCTTTGTATATTATATCAAAACAAACTACGTCTGGTGCTACCGGATTTTTTGTAGAATATGCAGGTGATGTTTTTGAAAATATGACTATGGAAGGTCGTATGACAGTATGTAACTTATCTATAGAAATGGGTGCTCGTGGTGGTATGATTGCCCCAGACGAAAAAACTTTCGAATATATTAAAGGACGTTCTCAAACTCCTAAAGGAGCAGACTGGGATAAAGCAATGAAATATTGGGAAACTTTATATACAGAAGAAGGTGCAGAATTTGATGTAGAATTTAATTATGATGCATCAGATATAGAACCAATGATAACTTACGGTACAAACCCAGGGATGGGAATTGGTGTAACAAAATCAATACCAAATGCAGAAACTGTAGAAGGTGGCGTAGAAACCTATAAAAAATCATTAGGTTATATGTCTTTTAATGAAGGAGATGCTATGATAGGTAAAGAAATTGATTTTGTTTTCTTAGGATCTTGTACAAACGGTAGAATAGAAGATTTTAGAGCATTCTGTTCTATTGTAGAAGGAAGAAAAAAAGCAGATAATGTTACCGCTTGGTTAGTACCAGGATCACATAAAGTAGTAGATCAAATAAAAGCAGAAGGTTTAGATAAAATTATAGATGCTGCCGGTTTTGTATTAAGAGAACCAGGTTGTTCTGCTTGTTTAGCAATGAACGATGATAAAATCCCTTCAGGAAAATTATCAGTTTCAACATCAAATAGAAATTTTGAAGGTAGACAAGGTCCGGGATCTAGAACCTTATTAGCAAGTCCTTTAGTAGCTGCCGCTTCTGCAGTAGAAGGTAAAGTAACAGATCCAAGAACATTATTAACAGCATAAAAGAAATAAAATGGCTTACGATAAATTTGACATATTAACAAGTACAGCATATCCTTTACCAACAGAGAATGTAGATACAGATCAAATCATACCAGCTCGTTTCTTAAAAGCGACAGAGCGTAAAGATTTTGATATTAATTTTTTTCGTGATTGGAGATTTAATCAAGACGGAACACCTAAAGAAGATTTTCCTTTAAATAAAGAAATTTATGCAGGATCTAAGATACTTGTAGGAGGTAGAAATTTTGGTTCAGGTTCGTCTAGAGAACATGCAGCGTGGTCTGTCTATGATTTTGGTTTACGTTGCGTTATTTCGTCTGCATTTGCAGATATTTTTAAGAATAATTGTTTAAATGTAGGTGTTTTACCAGTACAAGTTTCTCCAGAATTTACAGATACTTTATTTGCAGCAATTATGGCAGATCCTAAAACAGAAATTAAAGTAGATTTACCAAAGCAGACTGTTACTTTAGTAGCAACTGGCGAGTCTGAATCTTTTGATATTAATGCTTATAAAAAAGACAATATGTTAAACGGTTTTGATGATATAGATTATTTAAAAAACATCGAAAACGAAATTTCTGCTTTTGCTGAAACTAGACCATTTTAAAATAGTTTTTTTAAAATAGTAGTTAGATTATGGCGAAAAGAAAGATAGAAATAATGGATACGACACTTCGTGATGGAGAACAAACATCTGGAGTGTCGTTTTCTGTTTCAGAAAAGTTAACAATAGCTAAATTATTATTAGAAGAATTAAACGTAGATCGCTTAGAAGTTGCATCTGCAAGAGTTTCGGAAGGTGAATTAAAAGCCGTTAAAAAAATTACTTCTTGGGCAAATGAACATGGCTTTATAGAAAATATAGAGGTACTAACTTTTGTTGATAGTGGAAAATCTATTGATTGGATGGTTGATTCTGGAGCAAAAGTTCAAAATTTATTAACCAAAGGTTCTTTAAATCATCTTAAACATCAACTTAAAAAAACGCCAGAACAGCATTTTGCAGATATAAAGTCTACCATAGAATTAGCAGCTAAAAATAACATTAAAACCAATGTATATTTAGAAGATTGGTCTAACGGAATGCGAAATTCTAAAGAATACGTCTTTTCTTATTTAGATTTTTTAACAGCACAAAAAATAGAACGTATTTTATTACCAGACACATTAGGTATTTTAACGCCAAACGAAACTTATACATATGTTGCTGAGTTAAGGGAAAGACATCCTAATACACATTTCGATTTTCATGGTCACAACGATTACGATTTAGGTGTTGCAAATGTTATGGAAGCTGTTAAAGCAGGTGCAAATGGTTTACATTTAACAATTAACGGAATGGGCGAGCGTGCAGGAAATGCACCAATGGCAAGTGTTATTGCGGTAATTAATGATTTTTTAGATGATGTAAAAGTCAACGTAAATGAAAAAGCATTAAATAAAGTTAGCAAACTAGTCGAAACATTTTCAGGATTTAGAATTCCTGTTAATAAACCTGTAGTTGGTGCTAATGTTTTTACACAAACTGCAGGAATTCATGCAGATGGAGATAATAAAAACAATCTTTATTTTAATGATTTAATGCCAGAACGTTTTGGTAGAAAACGTAAATATGCATTAGGTAAAACCTCTGGAAAAGCAAATATACAGAAGAATTTACAAGATTTAGGACTTAGTTTAAATGATGAAGAGTTAAAAAAAGTAACTCAGAGAATTATTGAATTAGGAGATAAAAAAGAAATTGTTTCTCAAGAAGATTTACCATATATAATTTCTGACGTTTTAGATAGCGATTCCATAGAAAAACGTGTAGTTGTAGAAAATTATGTTTTAGGTCATGCAAAAGGTATGAAACCTTCTACAACATTACAATTAAAAGTTGAAGGAATAATGTATGAGGCTCATGCACAAGGAGATGGTCAGTTTGATGCTTTTATGAATGCGTTAAAAAAGTTATATAAAATCCATAGTAAAAAAGAATTGCCAAAATTAATTGATTATGCTGTTAGAATTCCTCCTGGTAGTCATTCTGATGCATTATGTGAAACTATTATTACTTGGCAAAGAGATAAAAAAGAATTTATAACACATGGTTTAGATTCAGATCAAACAGTATCTGCAATTAAAGCCACAGAAAAAATGCTGAATATTATTTAAATAATTAAAATAAAACAGCTAAAAGTTTAAAAATATGAAATTAAATATTGCTTTATTAGCAGGAGACGGAATTGGACCAGAAGTAATTGATCAAGCAGTAAAAGTATCTGATGCAATTGCTAAAAAATTTAATCACGAGATAAATTGGAGACCAGCTTTAACTGGTGCCGCAGCCATTGATGCTGTTGGTGAACCTTATCCGGACGAAACACACGAAATTTGTGCATCTTCAGATGCTGTTTTATTTGGGGCTATTGGTCATCCAAGATTTGATAACGACCCTTCAGCAAAAGTTCGTCCAGAGCAAGGTTTGTTAAAAATGCGTAAGAAATTAGGTTTGTTTGCAAATGTTAGACCAACATTTACATTTCCTTCCTTATTAGATAAATCTCCTTTAAAAAGAGAAAGAATTGAAGGTACAGATTTAGTTTTTTTACGTGAATTGACTGGTGGAATTTATTTCGGAGAAAAGGGTAGAAGAGATGAAGGTGAAACTGCTTTTGATAATTGTGTTTATACAAGAGCAGAAGTACAACGTTTGGCAAAAAAAGGTTTTGAATTAGCAATGACTCGTGGAAAAAAACTTTGCTGTGTAGATAAAGCAAATGTTTTAGAAACTTCTAGATTATGGAGAGAAACTGTACAAGCGATGGAGAAAGAATATCCAGAAGTTGAAGTTTCTTATGAATTTGTAGATGCAGTTGCAATGCGTTTGGTGCAATGGCCAAATAGTTATGATGTTTTAATTACAGAAAACTTATTTGGAGATATTTTAACAGATGAAGCTTCTGTAATTTCTGGTTCTATGGGTTTAATGCCAAGTGCATCTTTAGGTTCTAATATTGGTTTATTTGAGCCAATTCACGGTTCGTATCCACAAGCAACAGGTTTAAATATTGCAAACCCAATGGCAACAGTTTTATCTGCTGCAATGATGTTCGAAAATTTTGGCTTACAAGAAGAAGGAAAAGCAATTAGAGAAGCTGTAAATAATGCTTTAGATAAAGGTATTGTTACAGAAGATTTAGCAGATGGTGGTAAATCTTACGGAACTAATGAAGTAGGAGATTGGTTATCTCAAAACATATAAAAATTTAGAGTTTTATAAAAGCGTATTCTTTAGAATACGCTTTTTTGTTTTATCTATATTCTGGGTTTTCGAAATTCCAACGTTCTCCATCATCCCAATCTTCTCTAGAGTTCCCATAACTTGGATATCCATCATTATTTTTTAATATTGATGCAAGATGTAACAAATTGTAAGTCATGAAGGTGGTATTTCTATTTGTGAAATCACTTTTATAACCAACAGGATTCTCTAATTTTTGATCTCTCCATTCTGTATCGCCATAACTTGGTCCTGGTCCAACTTCACCTATCCAGCCAGCATCTGCTTGCGGAGGAATAGAATATCCTACATGTTGTAAAGAATATAAAATGCCCATAGCACAATGTTTAACTCCATCTTCATTTCCTGTAATTAAGCAGCCACCAACTTTTCCGTAGAATAAATACTGACCTTTATCGTTTGTTTTGCTACTCATAGCATATAATCTTTCTATTAATTTTTGAGCTTCAGAAGATTTCTCTCCCAACCAAATTGGTGTTCCAATAATTAAAATATCAGCTTCAATTATTTTAGTAAATAATATAGGCCAATCATCTTTATTCCATCCATACTCAGTCATATTAGGATAGACACCGCTTGCTACATCATAATCGATAAATCTAATTTCTTCAAATCTTACTTTTTCTTTTTTTAAAATGTCTTTGGAAACTTGCATTAATAAAGAGGTATGACTTTTTGCAGGAGACTTTTTTAAAGTACAATTAACATATATTACTTTTAAATTACTAAAATCAGGTTTTTTCATGATAGGAGTTTTAATTTAATTAAAGAAACTAACTACTTTTAATATAAAGAAAATTAAGTAGTTATATTTTTAAATTCGTTTTTTTAACAAAACAAAAAGCCTCAATACATGATTTGTATTGAGGCTTTTTAATATTTTTAAGTAATTAGATTACTTAACGTCCATTAATTCTACATCAAAAATAAGTGTAGCATTTGGAGGAATTACACCACCAGCTCCAGCAGCACCGTAAGCTAGGTGAGATGGAATTACAAAACGAGCTTTATCGCCAACTTGTAACAACTGAATTCCTTCATCCCAACCAGCAATAACTTGACCAACACCTACATTAAAATCAATTGGTTGTTTTCTTTTATATGAAGAATCAAAAACTGTTCCGTCTAATAGCTGTCCCTTATAGTGTACAGAAACTCCAGCGCCTTTAGTTGCTTTTTTTCCTTCACCTTTTTGTAAAATTTGATAACGTAAACCACTTTTAGTTTCATCATAGCCAGCAGCTACACTATCTAAAAGTTCTTTTTGTTTTGCTTTTTCTTCTGCTTCTCTTTTTTCTCTAGCTCCTTCAAAAGTTCTAAAAGCTTCGACTGCATTAAAAGCTTCTGCATCTGCACCAACTCTTACAATTTCTAAAGATGTTAACTCATCGCCTTGAGCAACAGCATCAACAACATCTTGTCCTTCTATTACAGAACCAAACACAGTATGCTTACCATCTAACCAAGGTGTTGGCACATGCGTGATGTAAAATTGAGAACCATTTGTTGCAGGTCCAGAATTAGCCATAGCCAACTTTCCTGGTGCATCATGTTTTAAATCAGGGTGAAATTCGTCATCAAATTTATAACCTGGGTTACCTGTTCCTGTTCCTAACGGGCAACCACCTTGAATCATAAAATCTGGAATAACTCTATGAAATTTTAAACCATTATAATAAGGTGTACCTTGCTCTTTTACTTCATTCTCTAAATTTCCTTCTGCCAAAGCAACAAAATTACCTACAGTACCAGGAGTTTTTTCGTGTTCTAATTGTACTAAAATTTCACCTTTTGATGTAGTGAATTTTGCATAGATTCCGTTATTCATTTCTTATTATTTAATTATTTTACTTTATTATTATTTACAGTTTAAACTGTATTTATTTTTTTGAATTTAAGATTGACAATCCGTAAGAAATACCAACATTTATATTTGTTGAATTTACATTTCCGTAAGGAGACCACATTTGACCACCAGAAGCATGGAAAGAAAAATCTTTTGAAACATGATAATTAACACCAATTGTAGGTCTTATTAAAACACCTTCTCCAGAATCTACACCGCCACCACCAGCAACACCACCTGCAGCTTCTGCAAATAATGAAAATTTATCATTTAAGAATCTATTAGATTTTACTCCTAATCCAAAAATTCCGTGAGCATATCCACCAGCTCCTCCCAAATATGCAAATGAAGCTTCTCCAGCTACATAAAAACGTTTACTAAGGTCGTAATTAATTTTTACTGCCAATAATTGTAAATCATTATCTGGTCTATCAAGAATTGCAACATCATAATAAGTTTGATTTTGAAATCCTATTTGAATACCTTGGGTTTTTATAGATTTAATTTTTTCTTTTGAATAAGGATTTTTAATACCACCACTTAATCCGTAATATTTTAAGCTTAAACCTGCGGTATAAGCTTCAAAAGTTCCACCAACAGATCTATGATATCCTCCGTGAAGACTTACGCCAATCGTTTTGGTAATTTTAACATCTGCACCAATACTTGGATATACTGTTAAGCCACCTTCTGGAAAAATTCTACCACCAGCTGCACCAATACCAGCTTTGGCAAATAAGTTAACATGTTTTGTTTGTACAAAGTTTTTACCTAAACCAATAAAAACATCCATAAAACCAGCTCTTAAGCCACCATACATAGCATCTAGATGTGCGTAAGCAAAAGAACTTTTTGTTAAGTAACGTTGGTATTCGAAACCAATTAGACTTAATGTTTGTGAAATAGGAGTGGTGTTGTTAAAGTTTCCGAAGCCATCATTTCTAGTTGATCCAACAGGAAATAAATAATCAAATGTAATCTGTTGAATACTTTTTACAGCTGGTTTTTGCCAATAGGTATCGCTAAAAGTATTTTCTACTTCAAATCTTTCTTGTGCATCTTTATAAGAAGCAGATCTAACTGTTGTAGGAATTTCTACAAAAAAAGAAATATTATCTCCTTTTTGAATACCTGTAAAGAAGTTTACATGTCCATACTGTAAACCAAATGCAAACTTATCTGTTTTATATTGTAAACCAATATTTGGGTAAATTATACCTCCACCGTTTACTAAACTTCTAAATCCGCCACCACCACCAAAGTGAATATTTGCATCAAAATATAAATTTTTATAGATTTTTTTGTTAACACCAAGATTTACACCTAGCGTAAATAAACCACCTTGATCGCCATAAACAGCGCCATGAAAACCTGCACCTGTGTATAGCCAATCAGTTAAAGGAATATTATAATTTAAACCAAATAAACCCATTTTTGGGTCTAATGTATATGTACTACCATCTCCATAATTGTATGTAATGTCTGGTTGATCTATTAATATATAATTTAAACGGATACTGTTTTTTAATTCTTTACCTTTTAAATTATTGATACTATAATTTTGAGAATAGGTTTTAAAAGCGAATAATAAGATTAGTAATATTATAAATTTTTTCATATTCTAATTTTTGAATTCACTAGTAAAATGCAATTTAACGGTAGGATATTTACTTTGTGTCATTTGAATTGTGAATTCAGAATCTGCTAAAAACACCAATTGACCTTGCTTATCTTTTGCTAAATAGCGCTGTTTAACTCTTTTAAATTCTTTAAATTCGTCATTCTTTGGGTTTTCTGGTTCAACCCAACACGCTTTATGAACTTGCAAATTTTCGTAGGTACATTTTGCACCGTATTCGTGTTCTAATCTATATTGAATAACTTCGTATTGTAACGCACCAACTGTACCAATTACTCTACGTCCATTCATGTTTAATGTAAACAATTGTGCTACACCTTCATCCATTAACTGATCTAAACCTTTGTATAATTGTTTAGACTTCATTGGGTCTGCATTATTTACATAACGGAAATGTTCTGGAGAAAAACTTGGTATGCCTTTAAAATTTAACTGTTCACCTTCTGTTAATGTATCCCCAATTTTAAAATTACCAGTATCGTGTATACCAACAATATCACCAGGAAAAGATTCTTCTACAATTTCTTTTCTTTCAGCAAAAAATGCATTCGGACTAGAAAATTTTACTTTTTTTCCATTTCTAACATGTAAATAAGGAGAATTTCTTTTAAAAGTTCCTGATACAATTTTTATAAATGCAAGACGATCTCTATGTTTAGGATCCATGTTTGCATGAATTTTAAAGACAAAACCAGTTAGTTTTGTTTCTTTAGAGTCTACCAAACGTTCTTCTGCTTTTTTTGGTTGTGGTGATGGTGCAATTTCTATAAAAGCATCTAATAATTCTTTTACACCAAAATTGTTTAAGGCAGAACCAAAAAACACAGGTTGGAGTGAACCGCTCAGGTAAACATCTCTATCAAATTCTGGGTAAACCTCACTTATCAATTCTATCTCTTCACGCAAGGTTTCTGCGGCAGTTTCACCAACAATGTTATCTAGTTCTGGGTTTGATAAATCATCAAACTCTACACCTTTTGAAATAGAAGTTTTATTGTCTCCAGAAAAAAGATTGATTTTTTTCTCCCAAATATTGTAAATCCCTTTAAAGTCATATCCCATTCCAATAGGAAAGCTCATAGGAGTTACTGTTAAACCTAACTTTTGTTCTACTTCATCTAATAAATCAAAAGCATCTTTTCCTTCTCTATCCAATTTATTGATAAAAACCAACATTGGTATGCTTCTCATTCTACAAACTTCAACTAATTTTTCGGTTTGTGGTTCTACACCTTTTGCAACATCAATTACAACAATAACGCTATCTACAGCAGTTAAAGTTCTAAAAGTATCTTCTGCAAAATCTTTATGCCCAGGTGTATCTAGTATATTTATCTTTTTATCTTTATAAATAAAGGCAAGCACAGACGTAGCTACAGAAATACCACGCTGGCGTTCGATTTCCATAAAATCTGAAGTTGCCCCTTTTTTTATTTTATTGTTTTTAACAGCACCAGCTTCTTGTATTGCACCACCAAAAAGCAAAAGTTTTTCGGTTAATGTTGTTTTACCTGCATCTGGATGCGATATAATACCAAATGTTCTTCTACGTGCTATTTCCTTTAAAAAACTCATCTACAAAATTTGAGGTGCAAAGATAGGTTTTACAAAGAGAAATATCAATCTAAAATTTCTATTGTCATTTTAATATCTTCAACAGGCCATTCATCTACACCAACTTTTACTTTAGAAATTTTATCCAATGTATCAAAACCAGAAATTACTTCTCCAAAAACAGTGTGTTCATTATTTAAATGATGTGCGCCATTTCTACTGTGTACCATATAAAATTCAAAAGGACTTGATAATTTATTCGGATTTTTTTCCCACTGTCTTGCAGCTGCCAATGCACCATATTTATGCTTTCTATTTGCTCTAAATTCGGGTTTAATTAGATAATTACCATACAATCTTCTTTGATTGTGGGTATATGTTTCATCAGAATTACCACCTTGAATAACAAAGTTTTTGGCAACTCTATAAATTACCGTTGTATTAAAATATTTAAGTTTGGTTAAGAATATAAAATTAGCTCTGTGAATTGGTACATCATCATATAAGCGTAACTTTATATTACCAAATTTGGTTTTTATAATAACTTTATTTTCTTTGTTTTCCTTGCCGTATTCTGTAAAAAAAGCCTCAACATTTGTTTTATTTAAGCTATCCCAACGCTTTTCTACTTTTTTCTCTATAGTTTGTTTTACATTAATTTTATCATCATTTTTTTTATTCTTAGGTTCAGAATTATCACATTGATAAAGTGTTGCTAAAGAAATGAAGAAGAGTAATTTAAAGTAAAATTTCATAAAGTAAAAGTTTATTATAATTTTCAAATATAAATCATCAACATAAAAGAATAGAAAAATCTTATAGTTTTTAATCAATTTTTATGATTTATTGATACTTGTATTCCTTATTTTTGCAATAATGAAAGAACAAGTAATTTTAGTAGACCAAAACGATAAGCAAATAGGCTTAATGGAAAAAATTGAAGCCCACGAAAAAGCATTATTACACAGAGCTTTTTCGGTTTTTATTTTTAATGATAATGGAGAGTTAATGCTACAACAAAGAGCTGCATCTAAATACCATTCGCCGTTATTATGGACAAATACTTGCTGTTCTCATCAAAGAGAAGGAGAAAGTAACTTAGAAGCGGGTAGAAGAAGATTACAAGAAGAAATGGGTTTTGTTACAGATATTAAAGAGGTTTTTTCTTTCATTTACAAAGCTCCTTTTGATAACGGTTTAACAGAGCATGAATTAGATCATGTAATGATAGGTAAATATAACGATGCACCTAACATTAACAAAGAAGAAGTAGAGGCTTACAAATGGATGTTATTAGATGATGTGAAAAAAGACATCGAAGAAAACCCTGCAAGTTATACAGAATGGTTTAAAATAATTTTTGATAAATCTTACGAAAAACTAACAGATGCCTAAAGTTACAGTTCATAGAAAAGCACATTTTAACGCTGCACATAGATTGTATAGAAAAGATTGGAGTGATGAAAAAAACTTTGAAGTTTTTAGTAAATGCAGCAATCCTAATTTTCATGGTCATAATTACGAATTGATTGTTTCTTTAACAGGAGAAATCGACAAAGAAACTGGTTATGTTTATGATTTAGGTATTTTAAGAAATCACATTAAATCGGAAATTGAAGATTGTTTTGATCATAAAAATTTAAATTTAGAAGTACCAGAATTTAAAGAATTAAATCCTACAGCAGAAAATATTTGTGTTGTAACCTACAATAAATTAAGAAAGTTATTACCAACTAATTTAGATTTAAAAATTACGTTGTACGAAACTCCAAGAAACTTTGTAAGTTATTCTGGAGAGTAAGAATTTCTAAAAAATAGCTTTCGTCAACTTTACTTTTAATTATGTAAGTTTTTTTAATAGCATCGTCTATTAAAATTGTTAATGAATTAAGCATTTAAAAAATCATATATTAATTTAATACAATGAAAAATTTTAAACTAGTAATGCTTTTAAGCATTATTACATTATTTATTGCCTGCGAAAACCTTTTTGAATATAGTGTTTATGAAGCTGGAGTAAATAGTTCAGAAAAAAACACAACTGCAAAAAACTTAAAACTTTTAGCAGAATTAGAGCAAAATAATCAAGATTTTAAATTCGCTTTTGTTACAGATGTACATTATTTTTATAATAACTTAAAATCTGTAGTAGAAGATATCAATAATAGAGAAGATATTGCTTTTGTTGTTTTTGGTGGTGATATTGCAGATCAAGCTCTTTTAAAAGAGTTCGAAATTTTTTACGATATCATGAAAACATTAAAGAAACCTTATTTTACTGTAATTGGTAATCATGATTATAACTCTAACGGAGCTTTAATTTACAAAGAAATGTTTGGTGATTATAATTACTCTTTCGAATTTAACAATAATAAATTTGTGATGTTTGACGATATTATTTGGGAAAGTAATAAAGACCCAGATTTTGATTGGTTGTCTAACGAGTTAAGTGATAACGCAAATTACAATCAGGTTTTTTCTTTTTCTCACATTCCTATTGTAGTTAGTAACGATTTACCAGACGATATGAAAAACCAGTACAATACTATTTTAAAAGAAAATAATGTTGCACTTTCTGTGCATGGTCATACACACGGATATTTTTATGAAGAAGGTGATGTTAATTACTTAGTAATTCCGGCACTTAAAAAGCCAGAATACGGAATTATTAGCGTAAAACAAGATGGTTTTGAAATTGAACTTATAGAATTAAAGTAACATGAAAATTAAACAATTATTTACAGCAGTAATGCTTATAATGTTTGTTGGTAAAACAATAGCACAAGAACAAAAAACGGTTAAAAATAAATCTTGGTATGTGCCAGATTATGTAAAAGCTCAATTTGCAGGTAATATTGGTATGATTTCTTTAGGAGCCGGTTATCAATTATTTGATAAAGTTTTATACACAGAATTATTATATGGTTATGTGCCAGAATCTGTTTCAAAAGCAGATAGGATTCACTTATTAACAATTAAAAATACGTTTCCTATTTATAGAAAAAAAATAAGCGAAAACCTAACAATTACACCAATTGCAGGTTTTGCTTTATCATACGAAATCGGTACAAATTCTTTTACTTCTTTGCCAAGTATTTATCCTGAAGATTATTATGTACCAAATGCATTTCATTTTACACTTTTTGGAGGCGGATTAGTTCACCAAGATTTTAAAAATAAGAAAATTTTTAGTGGTGCAGATTTTTATGCAGAAGTTGGTACTGTAGAAACGTATTTATGGTACGCCATAACTTCTAAAGAAGTATCTTTTGGTGATGCTTTTAGTGCAAGTATTGGTGTAAATTTCTATCTATAAAATACATATAAAATTTTAAAAACCTTGTTTATTACATTTAATGAACAAGGTTTTTTTTTGATTTAAGTTTTAGGGAATTTTTCTCTAATTTTTTCTAAGGCTAAATTATGGATACTTCCAACATGCGAATGTTGCTTTCCTAAATCGGGCTTATAGGTACCTTCTTGAACTTGACCACCAATTTTTTGATAAGCCTCTCTAAAAGACATTCCTTCAACAACCAAATTATTAATAGAATCTACAGTAAATAAATATTGATATTTCTCATCATTTAAATCAATATCTCTTACAATTACCTGTTGTATCGCATAATTAAAAATATCAAGAATATCTTTTACATCTTCAAAAGCGGCAATAATATTTTCTTTTAATAATTGAAAATCTCTGTGATAACCCGTTGGTAAATTATTTGTTATTAATAACATTTCTGAATGCAACGCCTGAATTTTATTACATTTTCCACGGATTAACTCAAAAACATCAGGATTTTTTTTGTGTGGCATAATACTACTTCCTGTAGTTAATTCATCAGGAAAAGTGATAAAGCCAAAATTCTGACTCATATACAAACAAACATCCATTGCAAAACGAGCCATTGTGTTACACAATCCGCCCAAAGCAGCAGCAATAGAACGCTCACTTTTACCACGACTTAATTGCGCAGCTACAACATTGTATTTTAATGTTGTAAAATCTAATTCTTTGGTAGTTAATTCTCTATCTATCGGAAAAGATGATCCATAACCAGCAGCAGAACCTAAAGGATTTTGATCTACAACTTTAGATACTGCATTTAATACATAAACATCATCAATTAATAATTCAGCATAGGCAGAAAACCACAATCCAAAAGATGATGGCATTGCAACTTGTAAATGCGTATAACCTGGCAATAAAGAATCTTTATGAGTATCTGCAAGATTTAATAAAGTATCAAAAAGCGATTTTACTTTGTTATTTACAATGGCTAAATTTTCTTTATAATATAATTGTAAAGCCACTAAAACTTGATCATTTCTAGAACGAGCTGTGTGAATTTTTTTACCAACTTCACCTAATTTATTTGTTAATTCCCATTCAATTTTAGAATGTACATCTTCAAAAGAAGGTTCAATCACAAAAGTTTCATTTTCTATATCTTTAGCTAATTCGTTTAAGCCTTTTTTAAGATCTTTTAATTCATCCGCATTAATTATACCAATAGATTCTAACATTATTGCGTGCGCTAAAGAAGCTTGTACATCATATTTTGCAATATGTATGTCAATTTCTCTATCATTACCTACTGTAAAGTTCTCTATTTGCTTGTCTATTGAAAATCCTTTATCCCAAAGTTTCATATTATAAATTTTATTTTAAAAATTTAGACGCAAGAGTCAAGACTGTTTCATTTTTTAAATCTAAAACTTTTCAACCTTGTGTTAACTCTTGTTTATGTCTTTATTCTTTATTCTTTTCTTTTTTTAAACAATTACTTTATTCAATAATTCAATATAAATTTGTATTCCTTCTTCAATTTCTGAAACATATATAAATTCATTTGCAGAATGAGAACGAGTGCTATCTCCAGGTCCTAATTTTAAAGATTGGCAACTTAATACAGATTGGTCTGATAGAGTAGGAGATCCGTAGGTTTCTCTTCCCATTGCAATTCCTGCTTTTACCAATTCATGCTCTAATGAAATAGAAGAAGAATTTAATCGTAAACTTCTAGGTTTTATTTCTGTGCAAGGAGATTGTTCTTGCAAAATAGTTGCAATTTCTTGATTTGAATACGCATCGTTTACACGAACATCTATAACTAAATCTACATGAGCAGGAACAACGTTATGCTGTTTCCCAGCATTTATTTGAGTAACTGTCATTTTTACATCACCCAAAGCATCTGAAGATTTCTCGAATTTGAAATCTTTAAACCATTGTAAAACTTCTATTGTGTTGTAAATTGAATTGTTATTATTTGGATGCGCTGCATGACTAGGTGTGCCTTTTACAACTGCATCAAAAACCACTAAACCTTTTTCTGCAACGGCTAAATTCATTAATGTTGGTTCACCTACAATAGCAACATCAATATGAGGTATTATTGGCAACATACTATTTAAACCGTTTGGCCCAGAGCTTTCTTCTTCTGCAGATGCAACGATAACCAAATTATATTTTAAGTTTTCTAAAGCGTAAAAATTTGTAAAAGTTGCAATTAAAGAGACTAAACAGCCACCTGCATCGTTAGAACCTAAACCAAATAATTTACCATTTTCTACAAAAGCTTTAAAAGGATCGTTTGTGTAAGCAGAATTTGGTTTTACAGTATCGTGATGCGAATTTAATAATAACGTAGGTTTACTTTCATCAAAATATTTATTGGTTGCCCAAACATTGTTTTTTGTTCTTTTAAAAGGAATGTCAAACTCTTTAAACCAAGCTTCTATTAAAGCTGCAGTTTTGTCTTCTTCAGATGAAAAAGATTGTGTTTCAATCAGGTTTTTTAAAAGACTAATTGCTTTTTCTGTTAATTTTTCAATAGAAATCATTATAAAGTTATAGTTGTGAAGTTGTTGTTTTCTTTTGTGAACATGGCAGTATTGCCAATATGAACTTTTTGTACACCATTTTGTAAAGCATCAAAACAATTGTCTAATTTCGGAATCATTCCGTCTGAGATAATTCCGTTTTTTAGTAAATCTTGATATGTTTTAGAATCGATATTTTTAATCACAGAATTTTTATCTTCAAAATCTTGTAAAACACCATTCAATTCAAAACAATAGTAAATAGATGTATCATAAATTTCACTCATTCCAACGCCAATGGTACTTGCAATTGTATCTGCATTTGTGTTTAATAACTGTCCATTTCCATCGTGCGTAATTGCACAAAAAACAGGTGTAAAATCTGCTTTAATTAATTTGTCTATAGAATTAGAAGCTACGTTTTTAACGTCACCTACAAAACCAAAATCTATTTCTTTTACAGGTCTTTTATCAGATTTGATAGAATTAATATCTGCACCAGTTAAACCAATTGCATCTATTTTTAAAGCTTGTAGCTTAGCCACAATATTTTTATTAACTAAACCACCATAAACCATAGTAATTACTTCTAAAGTTTCGGCATCGGTAATTCGTCTACCATCAATCATTTTAGAAGTGATGCCTAATTTAGACGCAATACTTGTTGCGCGTTTACCACCACCATGAACTAAAATTTTATTACCTTCTAAATTGGAAAAAAGTTTTAAGAAAGCAGACAATGATGCTTCATCTTCGATAATGTTTCCTCCAATTTTTATGATTGATAGTTTTTCTTTAAGCATTTTCTAAAATTTTTTTTAGAACTAATTGTGCCGCATAAGTTCTGTTATTTGCTTGTTCTATTACCAAAGAGGCATCAGAATCTAATACAGCATCTTCTACAACAACATTTCTTCTAACAGGCAGACAATGCATAAATTTAGCATCGCCTATTTTATCTTTAGTAATTGTCCAGTTATTTTCTACTTCTAAAACTTCTCCATAAGAATCATAAGAACTCCAGTTTTTTGTATACACAAAATCGGCATCTTTAAAAGCTTCTTCTTGATTGTGATAAATGGGTGTGTTTTTAGTAATTTTTTTGTTTAAATTATATCCTTTAGGATTTGCAATTACAAAATCAACATCCATTTTATGCATTGCTTGTGTAAAACTATTAGCAACGGCATGTGGTAAAGCCTTAATATGTGGCGCCCAACTTAAAACTACTTTAGGTTTCTTTTTAGTTGAAAATTCTGCAATAGTAATTGCATCTGTTAAACCTTGAAGCGGATGACCAGTTGCACTTTCCATACTAACAATGGGTACAGAAGCAAACTCCACAAAAGATTTTAAAATTTGTTCAGACTCATCTTTTTCTTTGTCTGTTAAGCTAGGGAAAGCTCTAACAGCAATTATGTCACAATATTGAGAAACCACTGCTGCAGCTTCTTTAATATGTTCTGCAGTATTACCATTCATAACTGTTCCGTCTCCAAACTCTATTCCCCAAGCATCGCCAGAAACGTTCATTACTATTGGGTCCATTCCTAAATTTAATGCTGCTTTTTGTGTGCTTAAACGTGTACGTAAACTAGAATTAAAAAATAATAAACCTAAAGTTTTGCTTTTACCTAAATCTTTATTTTCTAAAGGATTTGCCTTTATTTGTTGGGCTTCTTTAATCCAAGAATTTATATTTTCTATATCATCGATAGAAGTATAATTTATCATGATAATTCTGTTTTTAAAGCATCAAAAAATGCGTTAACGTGTTCTTTTTTTATTGTTAATGGTGGTAAGATTCTTAATAAATTAGGATTCTTAGCACTACCCGTAAATATCTTTTGGTTAAAAATTAATTTCTTTCGCAGTTCTGCAATAGGAAAATCAAATTCTAAACCAAGCATTAAGCCACGTCCTTTAATATTTTTAATTTTAGAAATTTCTTTTGCTTTTTCTAAAAAATAAGCAGAAATTTCTTTTACATTTTGCATTAAGTTTTCTTCTTCAATAACTTCTAAAACAGTAGAAGAGGCAATCGATGCTAAATGGTTTCCGCCAAAAGTTGTACCTAATAATCCATAAGAAGCTTTTATTTTTTTATGAATTAAAATACCACCAATAGGAAACCCGTTTCCCATACCTTTTGCAATTGAAATAATATCTGGTGTTACATTGTATTTTTGAAAAGCAAAAAAGTCTCCTGTTCTACCAAAACCAGATTGTACTTCATCTGCAATAAAACAAGTATTGTATTTTTTACATAAAAGATCTACGCCTTCATAAAAAGCAGTAGTACTTTCATCTAAACCGCCAACACCTTGTATACACTCTATAATTACTGCACAAACGTCATTTTTAGCTAATGCTTTTTCTAAGGCATCTAAATCGCCTAATTCTAAAATTTCTACCTCTTGTTGTGCGTTAATTGGGGCTATAATTTTTGCGTTATCTGTTGCCGCAACTGCTGCAGAAGTTCTTCCGTGAAATCCGTTTTTAAAAGCAATAACTTTTTTCTTTTGATTATGAAAGGAAGCTAATTTTAAAGCATTTTCATTCGCCTCTGCACCAGAATTGCATAAAAACAATTCATAATCTGTACAGCCAGAAAAAGAAACTAATTTATCTGCCAATGCCTTTTGTAACGGGTTCTGAATCGAATTGCTATAAAAACCCAATTTAGAAACTTGTTCTGATATTGCTGTAACATACTTTGGGTGCGAATGTCCAATAGATATTACTGCATGACCACCGTATAGATCTAAATATTTTGTATTGTTTTCATCAAAAACATACACATCTTTAGCTTTTACAGGAGTGATATCGAATAATGGATATACATTAAATAAACTCATATTTGTTCTTTTTTAATGTTGTTAATTTTGTTAAAAGAAGCAACCATACCTTGTATTAAAGAAGAACTCAAACCTTTGTGTTCCATTTCATTTAATCCTTCTATAGTACAACCTTTTGGTGTTGTTACTCTGTCGATTTCTTCTTCCGGGTGGTTACCGTTTGTTATTAATAAATTTGCAGCGCCTTCACTAGTAAACATTGCCAATTCTTGCGCTTCTTTTGCGTCAAAACCTAATTGAATAGCAGCTTGCGTTGTAGCTCTAATTAAACGCATCCAAAAAGCGATTCCGCTAGCACAAACTACAGTTGCAGCTTGCATTTGACTTTCTGGAATACTCAAAGAATGTCCTAGCCGGTTAAAAATAGCTTCTGCAATTTTAATGCGTTTTTCACCTTGCGTGTTGCTGCACATACACGTCATAGATTTACCAACTGCAATTGCAGTATTTGGCATTGCACGAATTATAAATTTATCTGTACCAATTTCTTCTTCTATCTGCGGAATTAAAAAACCTGTTATTGTAGAAATAAGCACATGTTTTTCTGTTAAATAAGGTTTTATATCTCTTAAAATTCCTTCAAAATGTGCAGGTTGAACTGCAAAAATTAAAATATCAGAATTTTTTACAGCATTAATATTATCTGTAGTTAAAAATACATTTGTATAGCCTTCAAATTCTGCAATACCATCAATATTTCTTTTTGTAAGGTATAAAGAAGTAATTGCATTGTTGGTAATTAAACCTTTTGCAATAGATTTTCCTAAATTTCCTGTACCTATAATTGCTATTTTCATTTTTATTTTTTTTTGGCGTTACCTAAAGGTCGCGCTTTCCGTTATATCTTTTTTTGCCATATGTGGCAACAAAAAAAGGATGCCACTTCAATCGCTAACGCGAGCTATTGCTTCTTAAAAATAATTTGCTTTTAAATTTAAACCCAACGTTTCTTCAAAACCAAACATTAAGTTTAGGTTCTGTATCGCTGCACCAGATGCACCTTTTAGTAAATTATCAATTGTACTTGTAATTAATAATTTGTTACCATGTTTTTCTAACTGAACCAAGCATTTGTTTGTGTTTACTACTTGTTTCATAAAAATACTTTCATCAGAAACAATTGTAAAAGCTGCATCTTTATAGTAATTTTTATATAATGTTTTTGCTTCTTCTAAAGAACCATCAAATCTTGTGTAGGTTGTTGCAAAAATTCCTCTAGAAAAATCACCTCTATTTGGCATAAAGTTAATTTCACTATTAAAATCTGCTTGCAATTGTTTTACAGTCTGATTAATTTCACCCAAATGTTGATGATTAAAAGCTTTATAATGAGAAAAGTTATTGTCTCTCCAAGTAAAATGCGTAGTTGCAGATAAAGAAGTTCCTGCACCAGTTGCACCTGTAACAGCATTAATGTGCACATCATTTTTCAGCAATCCGTTTGCTGCCAATGGTAAAATTGCCAATTGTAAAGCAGTAGCAAAACAACCAGGATTTGCAATATATTTAGCAGATTTTATGGCTTCTTTTTGCAATTCTGGTAATCCGTATACAAACTCTTTGCCTTCAAAATTTTTATCTGCAGTTAGTCTAAAATCATTACTTAAATCAATAATTTTTGTATCATCAGAAAAACTATTTTTTTGTAAAAATGAAGTTGAATTTCCATGTCCTAAACATAAAAACAAAACATCAACATCAGCATTAATTTCACTTGTAAAGCTAATTTCCGTAGATCCAATTAAATCTTGATGTACCTTATATAATTTGTTGCCAGCATTAGAAGTACTGTAAACAAAGTTAATGTTAGTTTCAGGATGATTTAATAGTAATCTAACTAATTCTCCTGCGGTAAAACCTGCGCCACCAATAATTCCTACTTCTAACATAATTAAGAATTTACTTGTTTGTATATTTTATTCTGATTTCCAATAATTTTTATAAAACCTTTGGCATCATCTGCTGTCCAAGCTTTATTTTCTTCACCATAGGTGCTAAAAGCACTCGACATTAAATCGTGTTTAGATACAATTCCGTCTAAAGTAAAGTGGTACGGTTTTAAAGTAACAACAACATTACCAGAAACCATTTTTTGCGAACTTTGTAAAAAAGCTTCAGTATCTCTCATAACAGGATCCAGATATTGTCCTTCGTGTAAATGCATTCCGTAGAAACTAGATAAATACTCTTTGTGTTGCAATTGCCATTTTGTAAGTGTGTGTTTTTCTAATAAGTGATGCGCTTTAACAGTAATTAATGCCGCAGCAGCTTCAAAACCAACTCTACCTTTAGTACCAACAATTGTATCACCAACATGAATATCTCTACCAATTGCATATTTCGACGCAATATCATTTAAGTTTTCAATATTAACTTCTGGTGCATTTTCTTGTCCGTTTAAAGCAACAAACTCACCATTTTTAAATGTCAATGTTACTTTTTCTTCACCTTCTTTTTCTAATTGAGAAGGGTACGCTTCACTTGGTAATGGCTTTTCTGATTTTAAAGTTTCTACACCGCCAACACTTGTTCCCCAAAGACCTTTGTTTACAGAATATTTAGATTTTTCCCAATTCATGTCAATTCCTTCAGATTTTAAATAATCTATTTCTTCTTGCCTAGATAATTTTTGATCTCTAATTGGTGTAATAATTTTAATGTTTGGAGCTAAAGTTTGAAAAATCATATCAAATCTAACTTGATCGTTACCGGCACCAGTGCTACCGTGAGCTATATATTCTGCATTTATACTTTTTGCATATTCTATAATTTCAATAGCTTGTATAATTCTTTCTGCACTTACAGATAGTGGGTAAGTGGCATTTTTTAAAACGTTACCAAAAATTAAATATTTAACTACTTTGTTGTAAAAAGTAGCTACTGCATCTATATTTTTATAGGTTGTAACACCCATTTTATAAGCATTACTTTCTATATTTTTAATTTCTTCGGATGTGAAACCACCTGTGTTTACACTTACTGCATGCACATCATAATCTTTAGACAAACTTACTGCGCAATAAGAAGTATCTAAACCACCACTATATGCAATTACTAATTTTTTCATTTTTTATCTTTTTTTAAAAACAAGTTTTGTTTTATATGTTTTAATCTTTTAAAAACGTTTTCTTTAACTTCTTTAGTTGCTTCTTTATTATTGTTTTTTGGGTCAAATAACATTCCTGTACACAAGCACATTTTTCTATCTGTTCTTGTTAAAACATCATAATTTCTACAAGTTTGGCAACCGTCCCAAAAACTTTGATCGTCAGTTAGTTCAGAAAAAGTTACAGGTTTATAACCTAAATCGCTATTTAATTTCATAACAGCTAAACCAGTTGTAATACTAAATACTTTAGCATCTGGAAATTTAGTTCTAGAATGCTTAAAGATTACAAGTTTTATTTTTTTAGCTAAACCAATATTTCTATAATCGGGATGTACAATAAGGCCAGAGTTGGCAACAAATTTACCGTGTCCCCATTGTTCTATGTAACAAAAGCCGGCAAACATACCACCATCTAAAGCAATAACAGCATTACCATTTTCCATTTTTTTAGCAACGTATTCTGGCTTTCTTTTGGCAATACCAGTTCCTCTTACTTGAGCAGCATCTTCTATTGTCTTACAAATAATATCTGCGTAGATAATATGTGATTTATTAGCAATTACAATTTCCATTGTATTGATATTTAAAATTTAAATGTATTTGATATTTGTTTTTGAATGCAGAATTGGACTCACCTAATTCCATAACTTACTAAACACCCAAAGGGCGAGGTGAGAAAAAGCGTCGTACAGAGATACAATTACTATAAGGTGTAATTATTTGGTTTTGTAGGCTTTGTAAGTTTTGTTTGTGAAACATGGTTATAAAAAATAAAAATTATGGTATTCTCCTCTTGTTGCTAAAAAAGATATTAGCGATTAGTATTGCGTAGTCGCAATCTGGGTACCATTGTATTTATTTTATTTTCTGTTATAAACATGTTGTAAAAGTATACTATTTTTAAATACAGTAACAAAAAAAGAAAGAAAAATTAGAATTTTTATCAATTTATTAAAAATATAGTTAATAGATTATCAATTGTAAATATTTAGGTTAAGTTAAATTATAAAAATTGAGAATTAGTATAGGTTACTAGCCTTGATTTTTTTGTATTATTTAACTTTTTTAATGAAGAAAATATCTATTTATTACAATTCGTCATCAAAAAAAGACAGTTCGGTATTGTTTAGTTTTAAAAACTGTGGTTGTGTTGCATCTTTGAACCATAATTAACAACAAAAATCAAACAATATGAAAACTTTAGTATCTTTTTTAGTAATTGCAATGTTAACTTTAACAAATGGTTTAATTGCGCAAAACAAAACAATAACTGCAACTGTTGTAAATGTAACTTCAGATTCTGGTAAAGTAAATTTTGCTCTTTACAATAAGACCAATTTTATGAAGTTTCCTCTTAAATCTAAAACCTCAAAAATTATAAATGGTAAAAGTACCATAGTTTTCGAAAATTTAGAGGAAGGTGAATATGCTATTGTTTGTTATCATGATAAAAATGATAATGATAAAATGGATTTTTCTGCAGCTAGAATGCCTTTAGAGGATTATGGTTCTTCTAACAACGTTATGGCATTTGCACCACCTTCTTATGAGAATGCTAAATTTATGTTAGCAGACAAAAACTTATCATTAAATATTAAATTTTAGTAATTTCGACATATTCTAAATATTAAATTTTTATAAATGGATAACCAAGAAGTATATACTTTAAGAAGTGTTAAAAAAGGAGCAATTTTATGCCTAAAATTAACCATTATTTTTGGTGTGTTTTTTGGATTTGTGTTCGGTCAAAGAACATTAGAAGGTATTATTTGGTCTTTTATTATTTCTGGCATGTATTCTTTTGGAATCGGTTTTGGTAATGGTATAATTAATAACTATTTATCATCAAAATGGAATTGGATAACTGAAACAAATGAGAGGGTTTGGGCAGGAATAATAGCAACTGTTTTATATACAATACCAATTGTTTTAATAATTGATTATGTAGTTTTTGTTACTATTAATGGCAACGATGCAAGTAATTTCTTTAAAGGTAATTTTCTTTGGATTCATTTATTTTACATAATACTTTCTTTAGGGATTTCTACTTTTATGCATGCCAGAGGTTTTATGATAAACTGGAAAAAGGCAATGACGCAAGAAAGCACACAACAACAAATTGTGGCAAAAACAGAAACAGCAAAGTTCGAATCTCTTAAAAACCAGTTAGATCCTCATTTTTTATTCAATAGTTTAAACGTTTTAACGAGTTTAATTGGAGAAAACCCGAATCAAGCAGAAAAATTTACCACTAAACTATCTAAAGTTTATAGATATGTATTAGAACAAAGAAATAAAGATTTAGTACCAATTACAGAAGAATTAAACTTTGCAAAAACTTACATGCAGCTATTAGGTATGCGTTTTGAAGATGCTGTAAAGTTTACAATACCAGACTTTGTAAGTAACAAAGATCTTAAAATTGTGCCTTTATCATTGCAATTATTACTAGAAAACGCAGTAAAGCACAATGTGGTTTCATCTTCTAAACCATTAGAAATATCAATTTATGAAGAAGATAATTATTTAATCATAGAAAATAACATCAATCCTAAAGAAGCAATTGGTAAAAGCACCAAGGTTGGTTTGCAGAATATTGCAGATAGATACGGATTAATCACTCAGAAAGGAGTGAAAATAGAAAACAATAACAAAACTTTTAAGGTGAGCTTGCCTCTCTTATATAAAATTAACGACATTATGTTTACAGACGATTTAGAAAATAGCAAATACGTAAAAGCAGTAGAAAAAGTAGAAAAGCTAAAAGAATTTTATCAAAATTTAGCATCTTACTGTATTGTAATACCTTTCTTAATATTTATCAATTTAAGATTTTCTCCAGGTTTTCACTGGTTTTGGTTTCCAATTTTTGGGTGGGGAATGGGCTTGGTTTTTCACTTTTTAGAAGTAAATAATTACAATATTTTCTTAGGAAATAATTGGGAAGATAGAAAGATTAAAGAGATTATGGATAAAGAAAATCAGCAAAACAATTACAGATAATGAAACCGAATTATACAGAAGAACAGAACTACATTCTAGCAAAAAAGAAGGTAGAAAAGTTAAGTAAGTTTTACAAACACTTAGCAGTTTATATTGTAGTAAATACTTTTTTAAGTGCAATTTTTATTGTTGGTGATGTAAATGATGGATCAACCATATCAGAAGCAATTTTTTATTCAAGCAATTATAAAATTTGGTTGTTTTGGGGTATAGGAATCGCTTTTCAAGCTTTTAATACATTTGGTTTAAACATTTTTTTTACAAGTGATTGGGAAAAAAGAAAGATTGATAAATTTATGAATGAACAAAATTATAGACAATAATATGGACTCAAATTATACACAAGAACAAAAACTTTTAATTGCTAAGAAAAGGGTTAAAAAAATAAAAGGTTTTTATTCTCACTTAACAGTTTATTGTGTGGTAATACCTACTTTAATTTTTGTGAATTTAAAATTCGATCCTGGTTTTCATTGGTTTTGGTTTTCTTTATGTGGTTGGGGTATTGGTCTTTTCTCTCATTGGTTTGCAGTTTTCGGAATGAACTTATTAGGTTTAGGAGAAAATTGGGAAGCAAAGAAAATTAAAGAATTAATGAACAATAATTAATACTGTTATGGAAAAAGATTTTAGACAAGAACAACAATATATTAAAGCTAAAAAGAGAGTAAAAGCTATTAAAGGTTTTTATGTACATCTAATTGTATTTATTTTGGTAAATATTTTTATTAGTGGTATTGTGATTTTTGGTTTAATGCAAAACGGCTACAATTTTAAAGAAGCATTCACAAATTTTGGAACGTATTCTACTTGGTTATTTTGGGGAATCGGTATGTTTTTTCATTGGTTAGGTGTTTTCGGTTTTAATTCTATTGGTTTTGGTAGTAATTGGGAAGAGAAAAAAATTAAAGAGATTTTAGATAAACAAAACGAAAGAGAAAACCGAAGGTAATTATGGAAGATATAAATAAATACAAAATAGCAAAGGCTAGAAAGAAAGTAGAGGATATCAAAAAGTTTTACAAACACGTGGTGACCTATATTATTGTAAATCTGTTTTTAACATTTGTTTGGAAATTTTCGTTTAAAATATTTGGAAGTTTTATATTGAGCAATCAATTTAATAGTGACGGATTTAAACACATTCCGTTTTGGTTAATTTGGGGAATTTTCTTGATTTTAGATGCATTTAGAACATTTGACGTTATTACTATTTTTGGTAAAGATTGGGAAGAGAGAAAAATGAAAGAATTTATGAAATAAAATATTTCATTCATAAAAAGTAAAAAAGAAAACAATTTCTATGAACGTATTAATAATTGAAGATGAAAAACCTGCAGCAAGAAGATTAAACAGAATGTTGGCAGAATTAGACATAGAAGTACAACAAATGCTACATTCTGTAGAAGAGTCTTTAAATTGGTTACAAAATAACCAACATCCAGACTTAATATTTTTAGACATTCAACTATCAGACGGTTTGTCTTTTGAAATCTTTGAAGAAATAGATGTTAAATCTGCAATAATTTTTACAACTGCTTACGATGAATATGCTTTAAAGGCTTTTAAACTAAATAGTATCGATTATTTATTAAAGCCTTTAGATGAAGATGAATTAAAGGTTGCTGTAGATAAATTTAAAGAAAATCAACCAAAAAAATCAGACGTTCAAGTTAATTTAGATGATATTCGTAAACTGTTGGTAAATCCTGTAGATCGTAAATTTAAAAAACGAATCTCGATAAAAGTTGGGCAACACATCAAAATTATTAATATTGATGAAATTGAGTGTTTTTACAGCGAAAATAAAGCTACCTATATACATACTTCCGAAAACAGAAATTATCTTTTAGATGGTTCTTTAGAAAATTGGCAAGAACAATTAGATTCAGAAAAATTTTTTAGAGTCAATAGAACTTTTATTATCAATATTAACTCGATTAAAGATATCATTGCCTATTCAAATTCTCGCTTAAAATTGATTTTAAATACATATCAAGACTCAGAAATTATTGTGAGTAGAGAACGTGTAAAAGATTTTAAAAATTGGATTGAATGATAATTAAAAAAAATCACCGAAATTAGTAGCAATTAATATATTTCAAAAATTGCAAAAATGGATCATAAAATATTTGAACCTCAAGAGAATTTAAAAGAATGGGTTAAGTGTTATTGGACATTAGAAAGTGATTTTGAAAAAACGCCAAAAAAAAATACAATAATACCAGACGGAACAATGAAATTGATATTTCATTATGGTGAAACTTATAAACATCATTTTGATAATTTTACTAGCGAAATTTTACCAAAATGTTTTTTAATAGGTCAACTTACTAAACCTTATATTGTAGAACCTTTGGGTATTACGGGTTCTTTTGTTGTTCGGTTTCAACCTAATGGTTTTTTACCTTTTTGTAAATTATCTATAAGAAGAATTCAAAACACTGCAGTTTCTATAGAAGAATTATTTGGTTTAGAAGGTAAGGAGTTAGGAGATAAGGTTTTGAATGCAAAATCTACAGAAGAACGAATTGAACTTATAGAATTTTTTTTACTGAATAAACTTAGTCATAAAAATACTATTGATACAATTGTAAAATCTACTGTAGATACTATTTTAGCAGCAAACGGTCAATATTCTGTAGATACTTTATCGAAACAAAATAATACAAGCAGAAGACAATTAACACGTAAATTTTCATCAACAATAGGTTTAAGTCCTAAACAACTTTCTAAAACTGTAAGAATTCAAAATGCGCTTAAGACGTTATTAAATAATCAGGTAACAAGTCTTACTGATTTAGCTTACGAAAACGAATATTTTGATCAAGCACATTTTATTAAAGATTTTAAAGAATTTACAGGATTAACTCCTAAAGAATTTTATGGTGATGATTTAAAAATGTCTTTAATTTTTGATCAAAAAAAATAGCTTGTCCCATTTTTACAATTTTAAGATTTCATCTTAAAGCATCTTTGTAGTGCAATTAAGCAACAAAATAATTAAAACACATAAAAGATGAAAAACGTAAATCCTGTTAATTGGTTCGATATTCTTGTATCAAATTTAAAAAATGCTAAAGAGTTTTATGAAACTGTATTTAATATAAAATTGGTAGATTTTCCTGCAGAATTTGGTAAACAAGCTGGTTTTCCTTTTGACCCAAAAGGGATAAATATTACAGGAGCATTGGTAGAAAAAGAAGATTTTGTTTCTGGGAATAACAATACAATAATATATTTTGAATCTAAAGATTGTGTAACAGAAGAACATTTGGTAGAAAAGGTAGGCGGTAAAATTATCCGTTCTAAAATGTCTATTGGAGAATTTGGTTTTGTATCGATTTTAGAGGATAGAGATGGTAATTCGATTGGTTTACATTCTATGGAATAGCACTTGTTTTTTTCTGATATGAAACAATATAATTTTAAGAGAAGGAAGTTTTAAGCTTCCTTTTTTTTGTTTTTATTAAAGATTTCAATTTTTAAATTGAAATTATTATTTACTTCAATAATAATCCTAACTTCGTCAACTTTAAAATAAATTTCATGAATATTTATAAGAAAATTGAAGCTGAAATATTAGCAGCTACAAATATCGTAATTACAGCACATAAATCTGCAGACGGAGATTCAGTAGGTTCTTCTTTAGGATTGCTTCACTTTATAGAGAAATTAGGTAAATCTGCAGCAATTTGTCATCCTGATAAGGCGCCTGAATTTTTATATTGGTTAGATACATCTTCAATACTTTTAATGGATGAAAACCCTGAAGAGGTTACCAATAAAATTAACAATGCTGATTTAATTTTTTGTTTAGATTACAATGCAATTAGTAGAGTAGGACCAGAAATGCAAACTTTGTTAGAAGCTTCTACTTCTAAGAAAATTATGATTGATCATCATTTAAATCCAGAAGAATTTCCAGATATTATTGTATCAGAAACAACAGCATCATCAACATCACAATTAATTGTAGATTTAATAGAACAATCTGGTAATTTAGATATTTTAAATGCTAAAATAGGGACTCCGTTATATCTTGGAATTTTAACAGATACAGGTAGTTTTAGATTTAACTCTGTGAAACCAAGAACGCATGAGGTTTTAGCTAAATTATTAGCTGCAGGTGTAGAACATCATTTAATACATGAAAAATTAAGTGATAACAACACAGAAACTCGTTTGCGCTTGCAGGGTTATGCAATGAGCGAAAAGCTAGAGATTTTATATGATTATAATGTTGCAATAATTTCTTTATCTAAAGAAGAATTGGCAAAATATAAATATGTAAAAGGCGACACCGACAACTTAGCCAATTTAGTTTTATCAATAAAAGGGATGAAAGCCGCAATTGTTTTTACAGAAAGAGACGGAATTATGAAAATTTCTTTTCGTTCTAAAGGTTCAGAAAACCCTGTAAATGCTTTAGCTAAAGAACATTTTAATGGTGGTGGACATGCAAATGCAGCTGGTGGAATGAGTGAATTATCCGTAGAGGAAACCTTAGCAAAACTTAAAAGTTTAATTCCTGATTATTTTTCTAATTAGAAGGAACAAAACTCTTCAAATAATTTCTTAAATGTTAAAGTTTGATTATTTTTATCAAAATTTACGAAGATGAGTCAGCAGGAAGAATTTTTTGAATACATTAATAATGGCTATAAAACTAAAGGAGAGTCTATTGAGTTAGGTGCTGCAATGTTAGGTGAAGAAACCATAACAAATGCCATCGTTAAAGTACCATTAAAAACATTAAATAGGCATGGTTTAATTGCCGGAGCAACAGGAACCGGAAAAACCAAAACTTTACAAGTTTTAGCAGAAAACCTTTCAGAAAAAGGAATTCCGGTTTTATTAATGGATATAAAAGGGGACCTTTCTGGTTTGGCGCAGCCAAGTCCAGGACATGCAAAAATAGACGAACGTCATGCAAAAATTGGATTTGAATTTACTGCTCAAAAATTTCCAATAGAAGTTCTTACTATTTCAGAACAAGATGGTACAAGATTACGTGCAACAATATCAGAATTTGGCCCCGTCTTATTATCTAGAATTTTAGATTTAACAGAAACACAAAGCGGAATAGTTTCTATAATTTTTAAATATTGTGATGACAATAAATATCCTTTATTAGATATTAAAGATTTTAAAAAGGTATTACAATTTGTAACTCAAGAAGGTAAAGAAGAAATTCAAGCAGAATACGGTAGAATTTCTACTGCAAGTACAGGTGCAATCTTACGTAAGATTGTAGAAATAGAACAACAAGGTGGCGATTTGTTTTTTGGTGAAAAATCTTTTGATGTAGAAGATTTAACAAGAATAGACGAAGATGGTAATGGTATAATTTCGGTTTTACGTTTAACAGATATTCAAGACAAACCAAAGTTGTTTTCTACATTTATGTTACAATTATTGGCAGAGGTTTATGAAACTTTTCCAGAGCAAGGAGATTCTGGAAGACCAGAATTGGTAATTTTTATTGATGAAGCGCACCTAGTTTTTGAAGAAGCATCTAAAGCATTGTTAAATCAAATAGAAAGTATTGTAAAATTGATTCGTTCTAAAGGTATAGGTTTGTATTTTGTAACTCAAAATCCTAAAGATGTACCAGAAGATATTTTAGCACAATTGGGGTTAAAGATTCAGCATGCATTAAGAGCATTTACGGCAAAAGATAGAAAAGCAATTAAATTAGCTGCAGAGAATTATCCAGATTCAGAATATTACGATACTAAAGAAGTATTAACTCAATTAGGTATTGGTGAAGCCTTTGTTTCTGTTTTAAACGAAAAAGGAATACCAACACCATTGGCCAGAACAATGTTAAGAGCACCAATGAGTCGAATGGATGTTTTAACACCTAAAGAACTTAAAAGTGTTATTAATAATTCGCGACTTTTCTACAAATACAACGAAACCTTAGATAGAGAAAGTGCTTATGAATTGCTTAATTCTAAAATTGAAAAAGTTAATTTGGCAGAGGCAAAAGCAATTAAGCAAGAGGAAGAAAGAAAAGAAAGAGAAAGATTAGCTAAGGAAAAAGAAAAGGAAAGAAAAAGAGAAGAAAGAGCTTCTAAAAGTTATTCTCGTAGAAGAAGTACTGCACAAAACCCTATTGTAAAAGTTTTAACAAGTGCAACTTTTATTAGAGCAGCCTTCGGAATATTAAAAAAAGTTTTAAAATAACAAAATTAGATATAGCACGTTATAAACGTATAAACTACCAAATATGATTAAAAAAAATATATTATCAATAGTAATAATTGCATGCTCACTTTTAATAATAAGTTGTGGTGATGGAGGAAAATTTACAATACAAAAAGGAAAAGTTGGTCATTTAACGCCAAAAACAACAATCGATGAGTTAGAAGGAATTTTTAAAAACGATTCTATTGTTAAAAATTTAAGTGAAGGTGCTTTAGGAGATAATTATTTTCAAGATGATGATGAATATTTAGTTTTTGAAAAAGGAGGAAAGTTAAAACTAACAATTATTCCTAAAGAACAGTTAGATTCTGTTTCTACAATTAAAAGTATCGAAATTCATGATGCAAGATATGCAACAGAATCTGGCATTAATATTAATTCTAGTTTTTCTGAAATAAACTTAAACAATAATATTAATAGAATAGAATCTACATTTTCTACTGCGACTTTGTTTATAGATGATTTAAACGCAACAATAGGAATCGATAAAGAAGAATTAGGATTAAAAGATTTTTCTACTCAGAAAGTAACTTTAGAACAAATTCCTGATTTAGCAAAAATGAAATCTTTTATTGTTTGGTTTAATTAATAGAGTATGGGCACGTATTCTATCGAAAATAGTAAAGAATCAATTTTAAGGCCAAATTCAGAGTTCGAAAGAAGAATAATTCTTCAATATTATCTCGACAATGATGTTCAAATTAACGAGATAGAAAGAAATATTTTAAATGAATGCCATGTTTCTGAACACGAATCAATAGGAATTATTGGTTGCTTACTAAAGGATAAATCTTTACTAAATTCTTTAAGATTAGTAATAGGTGCAAGTAATAGATCAAATTTTAAACTTTCTACATTATCAAATTCTTTATTAGATTCAAATACTTTAAAAAAAGCTGTTTCTTATTATTTTAAAGAAAATAATTACGATAACCTTAGTAGAAGTGAACAAATTATAAGAACAGAATTTAATCTTATTTATTAAAGATGAAAAAATATACGATTCAGAAATCTCCGTTTGTAGTGCCAACAACAGATGGTAAACTAATAGAAGAACATTTTGGTAATGCCTCAGATGGTAATTCTCAAATTAGTATTGCACACATGGTTGCACCTTCTAAGTGGAGCGAGCCTTTTCAAACACCAGAATTTGACGAGTATACATATATCATAAAAGGTAAAAAGCAATTTATTATAGATGGTGAAACCATTATTTTAAAAACTGGGGAATCTATAAAAATTGAAAAAAATACTAGAGTTCAATATTCAAATCCTTTTGATGAACCTTGTGAATATCTTGCAGTTTGTTTACCAGCATTTTCTATAGATTTAGTAAATCGAGAAGAAAATTAAGATCTTTTTTTTACTAAATAGAATGGTAAATAAATAAGTAAAAAATAAGGAATTACTATAATTTCTACTACAAAAATGTATGTAGGCCATTCACCAAATAAATCTAATAAAGTTGCGGCATCTGGTTTTCTATTAGTATAAAAATAGTTAGAACCTAAAAAGTAATTTATAATAAACATGATAATCATGTAGATTTGGATTGCTAAAAACGATTTTGCTACACTTTTAATAGTTGGTCTCATTTTATAAATAAATGTAGCATATAACATAAAAATAATAAGTCCTGCATGTACAAACCAATACCTAAAGAATTTAAAATTTAAATAATTGCTTTCATCAGGTGTTATTATAGATTGTAGTGTTCCTGCAAATATTAAAAAAAGGAGTATTTCATAATATATTAATTTTCTAGTAAGAGAAAATACTGGTATAATAATAGCCATAAAACTGCATAAATGTAACGGCAAATCTTTCTGATAATTAAAATTTCCTTTATAAAAGTTTAATATAGTAGCAAAAATAACAGTAAGAGAAAGACAGAAAGCAAAAACATTTCCTATTAGTATTTGTCTTTTTTTAGATTGATTTTTCGCAAAAAAAAGTAAAAGAAATCCAAAAACAATTAAACTTGAGACGACACCTAAATGCTGAATTGTAAAAGGTGTAAAGTCATTGTTTTCCTTCAAAAAGAAATCCATAAAACGTACTTAGTATAATTTTGTTACCTCTAATGTTAAGAGGTTTAAATGAGTTAAATTTATAATTGATTTTTACAATATATAGATTTATAATTTAATAAATTGCGTAAAATCTATTTTATGAACGATACAATTGCTCCCAAAACCATAAGACAAGTATTTGTTTTATTATTAATACTAGTTATAGGCATTCTAATTTTTAAAGAGATGATGCCTTATTTATCAGGCGTTTTAGGAGCCATTACAGTATATGTATTACTAAGAAAATGGATGATAATTTTAGTAAAAAGAAAATGGCATCCAGATGTGGCTGCAATTTTTTTAATGTTGATATCATTTGTATGTATTTTGTTACCGGTTACTGGTTTATTAATGATGTTAGGTAGTAAGATTGGTGATGCAGTAAGAAATTCTGCAGAAGTAACACAAGCATTAAAAGATATTTTTGGTAAAATTGAAAATAAGTTTGGTTACGATTTAGCCGAAAAAATTAATGTTTCTGAAGTTTCAACATGGGTTACAAGTAATTTAGAAGGTTTTGCTGGCGGAACGTTTAATATTTTTATCGCAATTGGTATTATGTATTTTCTACTATATTATATGTTTACTAATAGATCAGAACTTAGAAATTCTTTGTATCAATATATACCCATTAGTGATAAAAATTTAAAAATTATAGGAGAAGAATCTCAAGCAATGGTTCGTTCTAATGCAATAGGTATTCCATTGGTTGCAATAGGTCAAGGAATAATAGCTTTAATTGGTTTTTTAATTTTTGATATTAATGACCCTTTCTTTTGGTTTATTATTGTTACTGTTGGTTCTATGATACCCTTTGTAGGTACTCTTATAGGTATTTTACCCGTTTTTATTTTAACAATTTCTACAGGAAATAATTTTGCAGCTTGGGGAATTCTAATCTACGGTTTAGTAGTAGTAGGTTCTACAGATAATATAATTAGGCTGTTTGTTTTAAAGAAATTAGATAACGTGCATCCATTAATAACTTTAATTGGTGTTATTGTTGGTGTACCTTTATTCGGGTTTATTGGTTTAATTTTCGGGCCATTATTAATAAGTTTATTCTTAGTAATAGTAAGAATTTATAGAAAAGAATTTGGTGCCCATCGAGCAGAAGAAAATGTTCTTTAATTACTAGGTAATTTTTTATTTTTCTTTTTGTTGATGTAATGACGCAAAACACCACCTTTCACACTATTTACATCAAACTCTACTATAAATGCATTTTCATCTAAGTTTTGTACAATTCGATACATTTTTTTAATGTCTATTCTATTTATTATAGAATGAATAATATCAAAATCTTCTGATTTATCATTTACATTAAACCCAGAAGAGCCTTTATAAATTGTTAAACCTACTCCTAATTCTTCTAGAATAGCTTTTTTAATAACTTTATGTTGTCTAGAAACTATAGTTACACCAATAAAATCTTCGAAACCTTCTATTACAGTATCTGTAACTTTGGCGGCAATTATATAGGTTAAAATAGAGTAAAGCGCAACTTCTACAGATACTACAAAAGCAGTAATTGCAAATAAAATGATGTTAAAAAATAACACAATTTTACCAATACTTAATCCGAATTTATCATTCAAATAAATACCTAAAATCTCAGAACCGTCTAATACAGATCCATTTCTAATGGCTATTCCAATACCAGAACCAACCAATAAACCTCCAAATATAGAAATCAGTAGTTTATCGTTGGTTATGGTTTGAAAATTTTCTAGATGAATAAATAAGGCTAAACCTAAAATACTAACAATAGATTTTATTACAATTCTTTTAGAGACTGTAAAATATCCTAAAATTAAAAAAGGAATACTAAATATTAATAAAAGATAAGACATATTTATATCTACCTGTGTTCTTACTAAAAGCGCAATACCAGTTACGCCACCATCTAAGAAACCGTTGGGTAATAAAAAGGCTTTTAAGCCCAAACTTGTTAAAACGATTCCAACAAATATTTGAAAATATTCTGATAGGTAAGTAGTTGCGGTTTTAATCGACATTATTTTGATTTTCTAGTACAAGCTAAAAGAGTATTTTTTAACAACATTGCAATTGTCATTGGGCCAACTCCACCAGGAACGGGCGTAATAAAATCAGATTTTTTAGAAACTTCTTCAAAAGCAACATCACCAACCAACCTAAATCCGTTTTTTTTGGTTGAATCTGCCAAACGTGTAATTCCTACATCTACTACAGTTACATTATCTTTAACCATGTCTGCTTTTAAAAATTCTGGAATACCAATTGCTGCAACTACAATATCTGCTTGTAATGTAATTTCTTTTAAGTTTTTTGTTCTACTATGGCACATTGTAACCGTTGCATTACCAACTTTACGTTTTTGAGATAATAGAATACTCATTGGGCTACCAACAATATGACTTCTTCCTAAAACTACTACATGTTTTCCAGATGTTTCTACATTATATCTGTCTAATAATTCTAAAATTCCGAAAGGAGTTGCAGAAATAAATGTTGGCAAATTTAAAGCCATTTTACCAACATTAGTAGGATGAAAGCCATCGACATCTTTATTTGGATCTACCGCCATTAATATTTTTTGCTCGTCTATATGTTTTGGTAGAGGTAATTGTACAATAAAGCCATCAATATCATTATCAACATTTAAAACAGCAATTTCGTTTAGCAATTCTTCTTCTGTTGTTTCTTCAGAAAGTCTAATCAATGTAGATTCAAAACCAACACGTTCACATGCTTTTACTTTTGCATTTACATAAGTTATACTTGCACCGTCGTTACCTACAATTATCGCAGCTAAATGTGGTGTTTTATGACCTTTGTTTTTTAAATCTCTTACTTCTAAAGCAATTTCTTCTTTAATGTCTGCAGATGTCTTTTTTCCGTCTAATAAAATCATTGTTCTTTTAAAATATAAATATTGATAGCGATGTTAAAATTATTGAATTCTTTTAATATGGTATAATCATTTTCTAAACTTTTTAATTCATCATCTGATAAATTAAAAACTGTGGCGTAAAAAACGTACTTATTTTTCTTATTAAATTGTTGAAAAGATCTAGTGTCTCCTTTAAAATCTACAAAATCTAATTTAGTTAAGTTAGGAAAAAAACTAGCAACTTCTTCGATATTAATATCTTGTTTATTTAAATAATTAATAGCTTTTAAGCGTAAAGAATGATATGGAATGTGAGCCAATGTAGCGTCCCAACCTTGTGAGATTTCTTTTGGATAAATCCATAGATTACCTGTTATTAGTCCCAGAAACAAGAAAGTATAAATAATTTTCTTCCTTTTATAAAAGGACATAATTAGTCTAAAAGATAGTGTAATAAATAAGATGTAAGAAACTATAAAATATCTATGCCCAATTGTGTTTGTAGATATTAAAGAAACAACAATAACAAAAAAAACAGATGAAATAGACAGTAATAATAATTGTTTATTTTTAATAGATTTGGTGATTTTTTTACCAAAAAGGATAAATGAAACAATTAAAAATAGGAAAATAAAAATTTTACCGAAGTCTAAATACCTTTGAATTAAGAAGAAACAGTTTTTTAAAAAACCTTTAATATTTACAAATTTCCATAAACTAGCCCAAGGCGAATTGGGGTGAGTTTGTAACCAACCTTTAGTAGCTAGTCTCCAAACAACAAATAAAATACCCGATAAACTGCCAAAAAAATAAATTAATAGGAATTTAAAATTTAATATAGATTTTATTTTCTCTCTTTGGATATACAATTTATTCAGAATGTCAAAAAGGAAAATACCTGCAACTAGCATCATACTTCTGTACGATATAATGCTTAAAAATATAAGTCCTATAAATTTTAAGTAATCTTTTTTAAATAGAATAGAGTTTACAACCAGAAAAAAGAAAAAAAGAATAATTATCTCTGGATTAACAATTACAAAAGAGGTTGCTAAATTAGGTTCTACAATTATTAAAATAAATAAAAAGAAGTGTTTATTAGCTTCTTTTACAAAATAGGAAATAAATTTTCTAATCTGAAAAAAGAAACCGATTGTAAAAGGTAATATTAATAAATGAGAAACCCATAATTCATGACCAAAAATTCTCCAGAAAAAAGCTAATAAAAAAGCTAAAAAAGGTGGATGACCAGGGTCAAAATTTATTGGGATATTCCAGTTAAATAAAGAGTTATCGTAAAGATGGTTACCCATTTTAGATGCAAACAATACATTATCCCAAAACATTCCGTTTTTAAAAGATAAAAGAAAAATTAAGACACCAAAAGATATGAAGAAAATGTTTCTTTTATTTTTTGAATCGAAAAATGTTTGCAAAAAACTGTACATTTAATCATTAAAAAAAGCTGCAAAATTGCAGCTTATATTTATTTCATTCCTTTCATCATTTGCATCATCTTTTTGCCACCACCACCTTGCATCATCTTCATCATTTTGCTCATTTGATTAAATTGTTTCATCAACTGATTTACTTCTGTTACCGATGTACCAGAACCTTTTGCTATTCTTTTTTTACGACTAGCATTAATAGTTGTAGGTGTACTTCTTTCTGATGGCGTCATAGAATGTATAATTGCTTCTATACCTTTAAAAGCATCATCGTCAATATCTATGTCTTTCATAGCTTTACCAGCACCAGGAATCATACCCATAAGGTCTTTCATGCTTCCCATCTTTTTTATTTGCTGAATCTGATTTAAGAAATCATCAAAACCAAACTGATTTTTTGCAATTTTTTTCTGTAGTTTTCTTGCTTCCTCTTCGTCGTATTGATCTTGAGCTCTTTCAACAAGAGAAATAACGTCTCCCATTCCAAGAATTCTATCAGCCATTCTATCCGGATGAAAAACGTCTATAGCATCCATTTTTTCACCTGTACCAATAAATTTAATTGGTTTGTCTACTACAGATTTAATTGATAAAGCAGCTCCACCACGAGTATCACCATCTAGCTTTGTAAGAACAACTCCGTCAAAATTTAAAATATCATTAAAGGCTTTTGCTGTATTAACCGCATCTTGCCCTGTCATAGAATCTACAACAAAAAGAGTTTCTTGTGGCGTAATTGCTTTATGAATATTAGAAATTTCTGTCATCATTTCTTCATCAACAGCTAAACGACCAGCGGTATCAATAATTACAACATTTTTACCATTTGCTTTGGCGTGTTGTATTGCATTTTTAGAAATTTCTACAGGATTGTTATTACCAACTTCTGCATAGACTTCTACACCAATTTGCTCACCAACCACTTGTAATTGATTAATAGCTGCAGGTCTATAAACGTCACAACCAACAAGAAGAACCTGTTTTGCTTTTTTAGTTTTTAAGAAGTTTGCTAATTTTCCAGAAAAAGTAGTTTTACCAGAACCTTGTAAACCAGACATTAAAATTACGGTTGGTAATCCACCAAGGTTAACACCTACAGTTTCACCACCCATTAGTTCTGTTAGTTCATCTTTAACCAACTTAACCATTAATTGTCCTGGATTTAATGTAGTTAATACATCTTGTCCTATTGCTTTTGTTTGAACTCTTTTAGTAAATTCTTTTGCAATCTTAAAGTTAACATCGGCATCTAATAACGCTCTTCTAACTTCTTTTAAAGTTTCTGCTACGTTAACTTCTGTAATTTTACCGTGTCCTTTAAGGGTATGTAAGGCTTTATCTAATTTATCGCTTAAATTATTAAACATAATTTGTGTCTTTTTTTTGGAAACACAAATATAATAAATTAACAAGAATTTTAAGAAAGTTATTTAAGCCTTTTTTTACAAGTTTTTCTTTAGAAATAACGTGGTGATAAAGTTTGTAAAATGTAAAAATAAAGAGACTAAGAAAAGTATTATTGCTATTGTAAATAGTAATGAAGTATAATTATCTAAATAGTTATAATTTATAGTATTAACTTTTTTTAAATTTTCAAAATAATGAGAAATAAGTAAAATTAGTAATGATAAAATTTGTGAAAATATATGTAATAAAGTGAGCCATTTAAATGGTTTTTTACCAGCCCATTTTAAAACATAATAATTAAAAGCAATTAATAAAAAATACAAGGCACATAAATAAAACCAATGATTTATCGAAATAGTCATGTAAATGTCTAAAAAAGCAATATCGATAAGGTTATAATTTATAATACCTAAAATTATAAATGAAATACTAAAGGCTAGAAATGTTAAATAAGGTTTTTCTAAACAATTTTTTAGAAAAGATATTTTATAAGTTTTCATACTTTTCTGAAAGAATAATTGTGTGGTGTTCTAAATGATATGCAGACCACATAACAATTTCTCTAATAGTCATTTTACCCATTAAAGGGTGTGGAATTACCAATCTGTCTAAATTTAAATCGCTTTTTCTTCTAACTTTATTTTGAAGTTTTTTATTAACTATACATAATTTTTGAAGTATTTTTTTTCTACTTTTTAATGATGGTTTTTTTAATTTACTATTAAATTTTCTTGCCTTATCTTGATTAAGCTTTAATTTATCTTGATAATTTTTAACAACAGTTTCATAATCTCTAGTGGCTCTGTTGCACAAACCAAATTTATGTTTTAAAAAGAATCGTGGAAAATTTAATGCTTTGTTTAATAATTGAAAGCTATTAACTAAATGCAGAACATGTTGGCCGGTTGTCCATTTATCAGACGGACCTTTTTCCCAAATTTCTTTGGGTTGCTTTCCTAACCAATCGATTAAAACTTCATGATTAGTTTGTAATAAATCTATAATTTCCTTTTTATTCATAGTGAATAATTATCGAAACAATATACAAATTAAAATGTATAAAAAAAGAGCTTAACCAAAGCTCTTTTTATTTGAAATCTAAAAATTATTACTGTTTCGGAATGAACTCTAAGGCAACTCCGTTAATGCAATGACGTTTTCCTGTGGTTTCTTGTGGACCGTCATCAAAAGAATGTCCTAAATGTCCGCCACAAGTATTACATTTTAACTCTGTTCTTGCATAACCAATTTTATAATCTACATCTAATTCTACATTACCTTTAATAGCTCTATCAAAAGAAGGCCAACCAGTACCAGAAATAAACTTATGTTTTGTTTCATATAAAGGTGTTTTACATGCAGCACACACAAATGTACCTGGAGATTTTATTTTATTTAACTCACTAGAATGTGGCCTCTCTGTACCCGCTTGTCTAAGAACATAATATTGTTGTTCTGTTAATTCTTTTTTCCATTGGGCATCTGTTTTTGATACTTTGTATTCTTTACTTTTTTCAGATTTTTTCTGAGCATTACCTACACAACTAAAAAAAGAGAAAATTATAATTAATGAAAATATTTTATTCATAATGATGGCTTAAATTTATGTTTATTAATTTTTTAAGTCGATTGAAGAATCGAATACTTACACAAATTTACTTAATTTTTAAGCTGTTTTATATCGATTTTCCTTTTCAGTTAAGATTAAAACTGATATCGTTCAAATTCTAATAATAAAATTTATAAATTGCTATCGAAAACAAAATATTAGAATAAAAACAATCAAAAATGAAGAAAATAGCCATTTTATTATTTACTGTTATTCTTTTTTCAGAATGTAGTAAAGTTCCTATTACAGGTAGAAGTAGAATTAATTTTGTAAGTGATTCACAAGTTTTACCAGCAAGTTTTGCACAATATCAAGGTTTTTTAGAAGAGAATAAACTTTCTACTAATAGAACTATGACTAACCAAGTGAAAAGTGTTGGTACAAATATTGCTGCTGCTGTTGATCGATTTATGAGAGCAAACAATATGACTAGTGAGGCAGAAGCTTATAGATGGGAATTTAATTTGGTAGAAGATAATACGGTAAATGCTTGGTGTATGCCAGGAGGAAAAGTAGTTTTTTACACTGGTATAATGCCAATATGTAAAAACGTTGATGGAGTAGCAGCAGTTATGGGGCACGAGGTTGCACATGCATTTGCTAAACATGGTCAAGAAAGAATGTCTCAAGGGCAATTACAACAAATTGGTGGTTTAGCAGTTGCCTTAGGTACTTCTGGTAAAGATGCAAAAACACAACAAATTTGGAATACAGCGTTTGGTGTAACTTCTGGTTTAGGGGTTTTAAAGTTTAGTAGAGTTCATGAGCAGGAAGCAGATAGATTAGGTTTAGTATTTATGATTATGGCAGGTTATGATGGAACAGAAGCTGCAGAAGTTTGGGTAAGAATGAGTCAGAAATCTGGCGGAAGTTCTCAACCAGAAATTTTAAGTACACACCCGTCAAACGAATCTAGAATTCAAGATTTAAAAACATATTTACCAACCGCAAGAAAATATGCAGCTAAATTTAATGTAGCCGCAAAATAAAAATAATTTAAAAGGTAAAAACTTTTACTATATTGTATGCCGTTCAATACACATTGAACGGCATTTTTATTTAAAAAAAACAATATGTTAAAAATAGGAGATAAAAAATTAATTAATGCTTGGGCTTTTTATGATTGGGCAAATTCTGTTTATTCCTTAGTAATTAGTACGGCCGTATTTCCTTTGTTTTATAGTGCTATTACAAAAGACGAAATCGTAATGTTTTTAGGAATGGAGTGGGATTATCCTGATACTTTATACAGTTATGCGTTGTCTTTTTCTTTTTTGGTTGTAGCATTCATGTCTCCAATTTTATCTGCTATTGCAGATTATACAGGCAACAAACTAAAATTTATGAAGTTTTTTTGCTGGCTTGGTGGTTTGTCGGTAATTTCTATGTATTTTTTTAAGGATTTAAATACAGCTTGGATAGGTATTATTTGTACAATTTTAGCAAGTATTGGTTTTTGGTCTAGCATTGTTTTTTATAATTCTTATTTGCCAGAAGTTGCGCATCCAGAACAACAAGATGCAGCAAGTGCAAAAGGATTTATACATGGTTATGTTGGTTCTATAATTTTACTTTTAATTTGTTTAGGAATGATTTTAGCGCCAAACACTTTTGGTTTTGATACAAGTATTTCTGAAACTATATTAGCTTCCGGAAACAATTTAGAAATTGAAAAAGCGTTAGAAGATGCTAAAAATGCAGCATCGTTAAAAGCCATGAGAATATCTTTTGTTATGGTAGGTTTATGGTGGATTGGTTTTGCACAAATAACATTTAAAAAATTACCAAACAATATTTACAATAGAAAACCAGAAAAAGATTTTATCTGGAAAGGTTTCAAAGAATTGAAGAAAGTTTGGATAGAATTAAAAGGATATCCAACATTAAGAAACTTTTTAATTGCTTTCTTTTTATTGAGTGTTGGTGTACAAACAATTATTTTATTAGCAACAATTTTTGGTTCTTCAGAATTAGGTTTAGGTACTACAAATTTAATTGTAACCGTTTTACTTATTCAGTTTGTAGCTATTTTAGGAGCTTGGTTATTTTCTAACGTTTCTAACAAATTAGGAAATTTTATGGCAATAAAAATCACTATTTTTATTTGGATTTTAGTTTGTTTCTCTGCCTTTATGCTAGAAAAAGAATTGCAAAATGTAGAAATTTATTTTTATGCTTTAGGCGGATTATTAGGTTTGGTTTTAGGTGCAATTCAATCTTTAACAAGATCTACATATTCTAAACTTTTACCTAAAACACAAGACAACGCTACTTATTTTAGTTTTTATGATGTTACAGAAAAAATAGCAATTGTATTGGGTACTTTTGTATTTGGTTTCTTAATCTACTTAACAGATTCTATGCAATGGAGTGTTCTTTCTTTGGCTTTGTTTTTTGTAGCTGCATTAATTGTATTAAGTACTTTAAAAAGTACAGAGCATGTACACTAACGTTTTTTTAAATAATAGAAATAAAAAAAGTGTCACTGTTTGGTGACACTTTTTTTATGATTTGAAGTTTTTAATTTAGATATGAATATTGATTCCTAATACCACATTTCTACCTTGATTAAAGATTCCATCATTTTTTAATCTTGATAAGTGATTGATGTATTTTTTATTCAATAAATTATTAATTGATAATGATCCTGTAAATTTTACATTCCTTACGGTAACATCTCCACCTAAAGCAAAATTTAATAAATTATAACTGTTAGTTTCAGTTTCAAAAGCACTTACATTTTCTTGTGAAAAAGTACTTTCTAATGTAATAGAAGTATATCCTTGAGTTAACCAATCTTTATAATTAAATTCTGTTCTAAAGGTATTTCTCCATGTATTAGCCGGAATTAAAGGTAAATAATCTCCGTTTTTTTGTTTTCCAATTACAGTTTCGAAAGTACTTTCTAAATGCAACCAATCTTGCGGATGCGGGTGTAAATGAAAACCAAATTCACCACCATATAATTTTGCATTTTCTTGAATATATGTAAATACTTGTTCTCCATCTTCAATTTCATCTGTAGGAGTAATAAAAATATAATCGTTTAAATGGTTGTAAAAACCATTTGCAAAAAGCTCGAAATGTTCTGTTTTATACTCTAAAGACAAATCTACTTGTACATTTTTTTCATTTACCAAATTACTATTTCCTTGTTCGAATCTATTTGTACCATGGTGCACGCCGTTAGAGCTTAACTCTGCTAAATTAGGAGCTCTAAAACCAGAAGCTACATTAATTCTAGTTGTAACTTGATCTGATAATAAAGTTTTAAAACCTAATGAAGTTGTAAAGCTATTGTAGGATTTATTTACAGCTTCAAAAACATGTATTTCATCTTCATGAGCAATTTCGTGTCTTTCTGTATCAATTTTTCTATTATCAAAACGTATACCTGCTTGTAAAGTATTATTGTTCCAAGAGTAATTAGCGGTTGTAAAAATTCCGAAGTCATTTACAGTAGCATTTGGTATTAAGATTTCTTCACCAAAATTTGTATTTGTTTGATGTAAACCTTGTATTCCAGATAAAATTTCTAAGCCTCCAATCTTAGGAAAATGATATTTTGCATTGTAGGTAAATGTTTTTAATTTCATTCTTAAAGCAGCTTCTTCATGTTCCTCATCATGATCTTCGTCTCCGTGGTCATGATCGTGGTCGTCTTCATCTTCATGTTCATCATCATCATGGTCATCGTGCTCTTCATGTTCTTCAAACTCTTGTCTATCATTAAAAGTATAACCTAAATCGATGTCTAATTTAGAATCACCAAAAAAGAAATGATTATGTGAACTAATTATATGATTGTCTATTGTTTGAAACGGTTCTAGTAAATCATTACTAGTCGATTGTAAACCAATACCTTCGGTTAAACCTAAATTAGATTTGTTGTAGTTATATCTTAATTCTGATGTAAATTTGTTCTTAGAATATGCAATTCCAGATTTAAAATCCTTTTCATTAAAACGCGTATTTGTAACTCTTTCATCTGTTGGGATTTTATAATCTGCATGATTTGCATAGGTTCCTCTTGCTAAAAACTTCCAATTTTCTAGAGAACTTTTTATACCTACCGATGTATTTGTACCTAACGTATTATTAAAATAACGTTGATTAATATTTATTTCTGTTTTATTTGAAGAAGCAAATTTTTCTGGATTTAGGTATAAAACCCCACCTAAAGCATCAGAACCATAAAGCAATGATGCAGGTCCTTTAATAACTTCGATAGAACCAATACCAGCATCATTAATACCTAAACCGTGTTCGCCACCAAATTGCTGATTTTCTAAACGAATTCCTTGTGTATAAACCAAAACTCTGTTGCCACTTAAACCTCTAATAACAGGCTTTCTTATAGAATTTCCTGTAGAAATTTGAGAAACACCAGCTATGTTTACAATTCCTTCGGATAAAGTTGTTGCCCCTAATTTTTGTAATTTATTGGCAGAAAGTCTTTCAACTTTCATCACATTTTCTGACTGTAATTGATTAAAAGGAGTAGAAACAATTATTTCATCAATCTCATAAAATGTTTCTACCAATTGTAGATTAATTTCTTGGTTGTTATCGTTTAAATTTACATTTTTAGATACTGTTTTATAACCTAAATATGTAAATGTTAATTTGATTTTTCCGTTTGGAATGTTTTTTAATTCATAAAAACCATCAGTATTGGTTATGGTTCCTTTGTGAAGTTCTTGTGCATGAATTTCTACACCAATTAAAGCGTTGTTATTAGTGTCTGTAATTTTTCCAGAAATGCTATTTTGTGCATTCACAGATATAAATGCCATTAAAAATAGCAGTTTTAAATATAATTTCATTGTATCGATTTTACTATTAAATAGAAGATTTACCCAAAAAAATAAATAGATATATAATTAATTAGGGATAGTGTATATATTGTGTATATAAAAGTTTTAAATAGTAAACTCTGGTGGTGCTCTCGAAGATTTTTTAGAAACAGTAACTTCTTTCAATCGAATATTTTTTGAAAGAAAGTCAGTTTTATAAATTTCTGTTTCTGCTAATTCGAAAGAATTAAAAGTAAAATTAAATATTATTAATTGTTTGTGTAGTTCATCGCAATTTAAAGAATCTTGATGAATATGTTGCTCTACTTTTGACGAACAAACTACATGGTCATGATTTTCTAATGCGTGTGTAATTTGTATAGATGCAGGAAACATCAATACCAACAAAAACAAAAAACTGATATGTTGTTTAAAATCCTTGATAAAATTACTTTTTTCTAATTTTTAAATTCAGCATTTCTACTCCTAAAGAAAATGCGATTGCAAAGTACAAATATCCTTTAGGTATGGCTCCTACAGTTTTGTTAAAAATTTCGGTATGCGATAAATGTGCTGCTTCTGTTATAAGCATAAAACCAATTAAAATTAGAAAAGAAAGTGCCAACATTTGAATTGTTGGATTTTTGTTTACGAAATTACTTATTGGTTTAGAAAAAATCATCATAATAAGAATAGAGACAATTACTGCAATAATCATGATAATAAGTGCGCCTTCGATTCCGTTAGTCATACCAACTGCGGTAAGAATACTATCAAAAGAAAAAACAATATCTATTAATATTATTTGAATAATTACACTAGAAAAAGAAATTACTTTTGGTGATTTTAGTACTTCATCTTCGTTTGTGTTTTCTACTTTTTGTCTTATTTCTTTTGTGCTTTTATAAAGTAGAAATAAACCTCCTAAAAATAAAATTATACTTTGACCGGTTATGCCTGTTTTAAACCAATCTATATCTATTTTTAAAAAAGGATCTTTTAAAGCAATTAAATAAGAAACACCAAATAATAGAACGATTCTTGTTATCATAGCCAAAGCTAAACCAAGTAGTGTTGCTCTTCTTACTTGGTGTTTTGGCAATTTGTTTGCAGATATAGAAATAAAAATAATATTATCTATTCCTAGAATTATTTCTAAAAAAGTTAACGTTAAAAGTGCAACCCATGTATCTGCATTTAGAAATATTTCCATATTATTTTATTTTATAAATAGTACCGTCTGTTAAAAATTTACTGAATCCTATTTTAGCAGAAAAGTCGTAAGAACTGTCTTTTATCTTTGTAATTTGTACATAGATAGCATCTTTGTCTAATTGCTTTTTAGGTGATTTCATTTTTAAAGAATAGAAAAAGTTACTTTTCCATTTAATATATAAAGTGTCTATATGTTTAATTCTTTTTTCTGTAGTTAAACTATCCGTAGAAATACTTACAATTTTATCATACTCTTCTATTTGTAAACTATCGATTCTAGTAATTTTAGTTTTACTATAACCATCTCCGGCAGGAATTTCGAATACACCTTGTTTAAATCTATCTGGATCACCTTTTTCTGATTTACAAGAAGTTAATATCAATAAAAAGAAACAAGAAAAAAGAGATAAGAACATTGCTTTTCTTTTTTCTAAAATAAATTTTAAAACCTCCTTTTTCTCTATTCTTTTTTCTGTTTTCATCTTAAATACCTGTGTAATTTGCTGGTGTAATTGCTTTTAATTCGTTTTTAATTTCATCAGAAACTTCTAATGTGTCTATAAAATTAGCAATAGAATTTTGATTTATTTTATCGTTTGTTCTAGTTAAACCTTTTAAAGCTTCGTAAGGGTTAGGATACGCTTCTCTTCTTAAAATTGTTTGTATTGCTTCTGCTACAACAGCCCAATTATTTTCTAAATCTTGCTCGAACTTTTCTTTGTTTAATAACAATTTATTTAAACCTTTTAGAGTAGATGTAAAAGCAATAATTGTATGACCAAAAGGGACACCAACATTACGTAAAACTGTACTGTCTGTTAAGTCTCTTTGTAGTCTAGAAATTGGTAATTTAGCAGAAAGGTGTTCGAAAATTGCATTTGCTAAACCTAAATTTCCTTCAGAATTTTCGAAGTCAATTGGGTTAACTTTGTGTGGCATTGCAGATGAACCTACCTCACCAGCTTTAATTTTTTGCTTAAAATAATCCATAGAAACATAGGTCCAGAAATCTCTGTCTAAATCTATAATAATTGTATTAATACGTTTTAAAGTATCAAACAACGCAGCCATATGATCGTAATGTTCTATTTGAGTTGTTGGAAAAGAATGCTGTAAACCTAGTTTTTCTTGAACAAAAGAAGTTCCAAATTCTTTCCAATCTATAGCCGGATAAGCAACTTTATGTGCATTGTAATTACCAGTTGCTCCGCCAAATTTAGCTGCACTTGGTATATCATTTAATAAATTAAATTGTTCTTTTAAACGTACCACAAAAACTTCTATTTCTTTACCTAATCTTGTAGGAGAAGCTGGTTGACCATGAGTTCTTGCCAACATAGAAATATCTGCCCACTCTGTAACCAATTCTTGTAGTTTTTCTAAAACTTCAAAATATTGAGGTACATAAACATCATTCATTGCTTCTTTAATAGAAAGCGGAACAGCAGTATTATTGATGTCTTGAGATGTCAATCCGAAGTGAATAAACTCTTTAAATTCTTGTAAATTTAAAGCATCAAATTTTTCTTTAATAAAATACTCTACAGCTTTTACATCATGGTTTGTAATACTTTCGATATCTTTAATTTTCTGAGCATCTTCGGCTGTAAATTCTGTATAAATTTTGCGTAATTCTTCAAAAAGAGAATTGTCAAAACTTTCTAATTGTGGTAAAGGAATTTCGCATAAAGCGATAAAATATTCTATTTCTACTCGAACTCTATATTTAATTAAAGCTTCTTCAGAAAAATAGTTTGCTAGTTTATCAATTTTACCTCTATAACGACCATCAATAGGAGAGATGGCATTTAATTTTGTTAAGTTCATTTTTTAGTTATGTTGTTAATTGCAAAAATAGACAATTAAACAGATTTATAAACTCGATTTTTGATGTTTTTCTATCAATGCTAAAATGTGATTTCCGCGAGCTTTACAACCTTTGCTTTCGTGAATAATTTTTGTTTGTATTAAATGTTTTAATTCTGGATGAATCCATTCTTTTTCTAAACCGAAAAAGTACAAAGTATTCATTGTATAAGCTCTAACAGCAATTTTTTGAGGAGTTATTAACCAATCAAATCCAGCTTCTACGATGTTGTCTATATGTTTTTTAGTTAATGTTTTCTGAACATCATTTTCTTTTTTAGCGTAATAAGCAGTTGCTAAATGTTCACAAATTTTAGCACAAGGCCTAATAGCACTATCAAATTTTACATTGTAAATGTTAGTTGTAAAAGTATCTAGATGTGGTAAAATCCAATTTAAATGATGATGTGTACAGATCCATTCTAAAATCCAAGCAGCTTTAATAGATAGTTTATCATCAACATTAAAAGTAATAGTTACCAAATCCTTAAAGAAATCTGGATTATCCAATACAATATTTGCAACTCTTTGGCGGTTATCTCTTTTAGGATTTGCCATATTATTAAGTTGATCTGTAATATAAAGTAAATTCGAATTTGGCACTATTAATGTATATTTGTTTTAAAATTTTTGTTTAAATGATAAATATAAAAAGACTGTTTTTGATTTTATGCTTTTTCTCTTGTTTTTTAGCAAGTGAAAGAATCAATGCTCAAAAAATAAATCAGTTTGATGTAAATAAGAAAAGAACTGGTGTTTGGAAAAAATATTATCCAAACAAACGTTTGCGTTACACTGGCCAGTTTAAAAACGGAAAAGAAGTTGGTGTTTTTAAGTTTTACGACATTAGTTCTTCTGAGCATCCTATTATTATAAAAACTTTTTTTGAAGATTCTGATTCTCTTTTTGTTCAATTTTATACTTTAAAAGGAAAAATTAAAACTGAAGGCGTTTTAAATGATAGAAAAAGAGTAGGGAATTGGCAATATTTTTATCCTGACGGAACTTTGATGTCGGAAGAAAATTATAAAAATGGCAAACTCGAAGGTGAGCAACTAGTATATTATCCAAACGGGCAGGTTACTGAATTTGCCACTTATAAAAACGGATTGTTAGATGGTGTAACTAGTAAATACTCTAGTAAAGGAGTTTTAATTGAAGAAGTTACTTATAAAGAAGGAAAACCTAACGGGTTAGCAAAGTATTTTGAATTGAATGGTAATTTAAAAGAAACCGGAACTTATAAAAATGGCATGCGAGTTGGTAAATGGGAGTATTACTTAGATGGTGAAATTGCTACAGATTTAGATAAAAAGAAAAAAAATACGTTTACCCGAAAAAAAGAAAATTAATAGATAACATAAATCAATATATCTATCAATTTTTTCAATCTTTAAAAACCATTTCTAATTCGTACATTTGCAAACTCAAAATTAGATAATGAAAAGAGTAGTTGTTGGTCTTTCTGGAGGTGTAGATTCTAGTGTTACTGCGCATTTGTTAATAGAACAAGGTTACGAAGTTATTGGGCTTTTTATGAAAAATTGGCACGATGATTCTGTTACAATTTCTAATGAGTGTCCATGGTTAGAAGATAGTAATGATGCAATGATTGTTGCAGAAAAGTTAGGGATACCGTTTCAAGTAGTAGATTTAAGCGAACAATATAAAGAGCGTATTGTAGATTATATGTTCGATGAATATTCTAAAGGAAGAACACCAAACCCAGATGTACTGTGCAATAGAGAAATTAAGTTTGATGTTTTTATGGACATTGCCTTAAAATTAGGTGCAGATTATGTTGCAACTGGTCATTATTGCAGAAAAGGAGAAGAAATTATAGATGGTAAATCTGTGTATAAATTATTAGCTGGTAAAGACAATAATAAAGACCAATCTTATTTTTTATGTCAATTATCGCAAGAACAATTAAGTAAAGCTTTATTTCCTATTGGTGAGCTAACAAAACCAGAAGTTAGAGAAATTGCAAAAGAAGCAGACTTAATTACAGCAGAAAAGAAAGATTCTCAAGGTTTATGTTTTATTGGTAAAGTTCGTTTACCAGAGTTTTTACAACAAAAATTACAACCTAAAGCTGGTGAAATTGTTACAATTCCTTCGGATTTTGAACAGTATACAAAACCATCACCAGAATTTAAAAATAAAGAAGAATCCCTAAAATATTATGCTACTAAGTTTTCGTATCATAAAACCGACGGAAAAGTAGTTGGTAAGCATCAAGGAGCTCATTATTACACAAAAGGCCAGCGTAAAGGCTTAAATGTTGGCGGAACAAAAGAGGCTTTATATGTTATTGAAACCGATGTAAATGAGAATGTTATTTATACAGGTGAAGGTAAAAGTCACCAAGGTTTATATAGAAATGTCTTATTTGTTTCTAATGAAGAAATTCATTGGATTCGGGAAGATTTAACTTTAAAAACTGGCGAAACATTACAGGTAGAAGCAAGAATTAGATATAGACAAACTTTAGAAAATGCTACTTTGCATAAAGTTGAAACCGGCTTATATGTAGAATTTAAAAATAAACAATCTGCAATACAAGAAGGGCAATTTGTAGCTTGGTATCTAGATGAAGAATTGCTTGGATCAGGAGTAATTTCGTAGGTTTTAGATTTATATAATCATAAAAAAGTAGTAATTTCGAAAACATGAAGAAATTACTACTTTTTTTATTTGCTATAACTTTTTTTCAAGCAAAGGCACAAGAAGATGCTTGGTTATTTTTAAAAGATAAACCTAGTGCAGCAACATATTTAGAAACCCCACTTTTAATGTTATCTCAAAGAGCATTAGATAGAAGAAATAAACTTAATATAGAAGTTACTCAAATTGATGTACCTATAGAAAAGACATATTTAGAAACTTTAAAGTCTATTAACAGTATTACTGTTTTAGGTACTTCTAAATGGTTAAATGCAGTTCATGTTCAAGGAACACAAGTTGATATTGAAACAGCAAAACAGAATCTGAATTTTATAGAAAGCATAGAATTTGCAAATAAATCTCTAAATCAGTCTGCTAAAAAAGGGAAGAAAATCAAAACAAATCATCAGAATAAATTTAATAATTCTATGACTGATTTTACTTACGGTAGTACTAAAAATCAGATAGAAATGTTAAAAGGAGATTTTTTACACGGAATTAATTTAACCGCAAAAAATCAAATAATAGCAGTTATCGATGCAGGTTTTCCAAATGTAAATACATTACAGGCATTTCAAAGATTAAGAGATAATAATAAGATTTTAGGAGGTTATGATTTTGTAGAAAGAAGTACAAATTTTTATTCAGGTCATAATCACGGTACAAATGTGCTTTCTACAATTGGTGGTTATATAGAAAATGAATTTGTAGGTTCAGCCCCAGATGCTTCATTCTACTTATTTAGAACAGAAAATGCATCTGTAGAAGTACCTTTAGAAGAAACATTATGGGTAGAAGCAGCAGAAAGAGCAGACAGTTTAGGGGTAGATGTGATAAATACATCTTTAGGTTATTCTACATTCGATAATCCAGATTACAGCTATAATTATAACGATATGGATGGAAAAACTACATTTATATCTAGAGGAGCAGAAATTGCTGCAAACCGCGGAATTTTAGTTGTGAACTCAGCAGGAAATTCCGGTAATGATTCATGGAAATATATTACGGCACCTGCAGATGCTTCATCTGTAATTACTGTAGGTTCTGTAGATAAAGATGGAAATATATCTAGTTTTAGTTCTTTTGGCCCAAGTTCTGATGGAAGAATTAAACCAGAAATTTTAGCACAAGGTACTGCATCAGCTATTATCAATCATATAGATAATTCTGTTTCAAGTGTTAGTGGTACTTCTTTTTCTGCACCAATAATGGCAGGTTTAATAGCTTGTTTAAATGACACAGGAAATATAATTTTTAAAACCTCAAACAAAAAACATCGGGCTAAACAATTAAACAATCGAATTCAAAAGTTAAAACAGTCTATAATAGAATCTGCTGATAGATATACTAATCCAACAGATCAACATGGTTTCGGAATTCCTAATTTTGAAACTGCTTACAATAGTTTTTTATCTAGTTTGTCTACAGAAAGTAATACTTTAGATAATTTAGAAATTTCTCCAAACCCTGTTTTAAATACTCTTAAAATCAATATTAATAATTTAAATGTAGATGAGATGAGTGTAGATGTTTTTACAACTCTAGGAAGTAAAGTTTTAACTTTTAAAAACAAGTTAAATCTAGATGTTTCTGGTTTACAATCAGGAGTTTACTTATTGAAAATTAATAATGGTAGTTTTTTTAAATTATTAAAATTTATTAAAGAATAAAATGACAAACAAAATAACAGAATTATTTAAAATTAAATATCCTATAGTTCAAGGTGGAATGATTTGGGTGTCTGGTTATAAATTAGCAGCGGCAGTATCTAACGCAGGTGGTTTAGGTTTAATTGGTGCAGGCTCGATGTATCCAGAGGTTTTGCGAGAACATATTCAGAAATGTAAAAAAGCAACTACAAAACCATTTGGTGTTAATGTACCAATGTTATATCCTGATATTGAAAAAATAATAGAAATTATTATTGAAGAAGGAGTGAAGATAGTTTTTACTTCTGCTGGTAACCCTAAAACTTATACTTCGTATTTAAAAGAAAAAGGTATTACCGTTGTTCATGTTGTTAGTTCTGTAAAGTTTGCCTTAAAATCTGAAGTAGCAGGTGTAGATGCCGTAGTTTGTGAAGGTTTTGAAGCTGGTGGACATAATGGTAGAGAAGAAACAACAACTTTTACGCTTATACCAATGGTTAAAGAGCAATTAAAAATTCCGGTTATTGCAGCAGGAGGAATTGGAACGGGTAGAGGAATGCTTGCTGCAATGATTTTAGGTGCAGATGGAGTGCAAATTGGAAGTAGATTTGCAGCTACAGAAGAATCTTCTGCACATATTAATTTTAAGAATACAATTGTTGATGTAAAAGATGGTGGTACACAATTAACTCTAAAAGAATTGGCACCAGTTAGGTTGGTTAAAAACAATTTTTACAATCAAATACAAGAATTATATCAACAAAATCCAACGTTAGATGAAATTAAAGATCTTTTAGGTAGAGCACGTGCAAAAAAAGGAATGTTTGAAGGTGATTTAGAAAATGGCGAATTAGAAATAGGGCAAGTAGCCGGATTAATACATAAAATTAAACCAGCTAAAGAAGTTTTAGACGAAATTATTGCAGAATTTAATAGTGTTAAAGCACTAATTGCCAGTATTTAAGTTATTTTCTAAAATAAAAGTAAATAAACTTGGTTATTTAATTTTATTGGCATTATCTTTGTAACTCAATAAACGTTGTTCGTAATTAAACAAGCAACACATTTAATATTATTATAATGAATAAAGGTACCGTAAAATTTTTCAATGAATCTAAAGGATTCGGATTCATCACTGAAGAAGGAACAAACAAAGAACATTTTGTACATGTGTCAGGTTTAGTTGACGAAATTCGTGAAAACGATGAAGTTGAGTTTGACTTACAAGATGGAAGAAAAGGATTAAACGCAGTAAACGTAAGAGTTATATAATTATATATTATTACTAGTTAAATTTTTATCTAAAAGCCTATCAATAATTGATAGGCTTTTTTTATTTTTAGTCCTTAAAAAAACAGTATGAAAGATGGTAGGCAAAGAAAAAATATACAGATAGGTATTTTTGTAGAAATTGTACAAAAACATCATCAAGCTTCTGGTGAATTAACTAAAGGTGTTGTTCAGAAAATATTAACCAAATCTAAAAATCATCCATACGGAATAAAAGTACAATTAGAATCTGGTTTAGTTGGTAGAATAAAGAATATATTAGATTAAGATTTTCTTTTTATTTGTCCAAAACTTTAATTTCATAAAGCTTTCTACTTTTATTATTTAATTTGTTTTCTCTTAACCAAGGGTTATGAATTTTTAATTCTTTATAATTCATTCCATAGTTTTTGGCAAAGTTAGTTAAGTTGGTAATAACAGTATCAACTTTAACAGTTCTTGTTTTTTCTAGAGTATAAAGATCAGACTCTTCGAAAACGAATCCATATTTCCTTGGATTCGATATAATCTCTTTTAAAGCAATTATTCTAAAAATGTAACGTTCTGTTTCATCAGGAAGTAAAGCATCGTAATAATTGTTTACCTGTTGTGTTTCTAATCTTTTAGAAACACCATAATTACCGGCATTATATGCAGCAGCAGCTAACGTCCAAGAACCTAATTTTTTTTTAGATTTTTTTAAGTATTCTGCAGCAACTTTTGTAGATTTCTCGATATTGTAACGTTCATCTACATTTTTATTAATTTCTAAACCGTATTCCTTACCCGTTGTTCTCATAAAGTGCCACATACCAGCAGCACCTACAGAAGAAGTTTCATCTGTAAAGCCGCTTTCTGCTAAAGCTAAAAACTTAAAATCATCTGGTAAGTTATATTTCTTTAAGAGCGGTTCTAGTACAGGAAAATATTTATTAGCTCTCTTAATTAGTAACAATCCATTTGATTGCCAATAAGTATTTACAAGTAATTCACGTTCCATTCTTTCTCTAACATCATTAATCTCTAAAGGAACTCTTTCTCCTGCTAAATTTAATCCTTCGGGTAACTTAAGAGATTTAATTTTGTAAGTTCTATGTGTAAGTGTTTCTGGATCTGTATCAGATTTATGTACACCATTAAAGAAAACAATTGTAATAAGAGTTACACTTAATAAAGAAAATATACGTTGTAAAGATTTCATAATATCAATTTTACTATAAATGTATGGAAAACACTTTAGTTTAAAAAGTTAAAACATCATCAATAATTTTTGATATTTTTTTTGCTTTCGTTAAAATCATGATGTGTGTTCCTCCTTTGATTTCTATTGCGTTTTTTATATTTTTAATAGGGAAAACGGTGTCTTTTGTTCCATGAATATGCACAACATCCTCTAAAGGATTAATTTGTTCCCATTTTAATACGTTATAAATAGACCATTTAAGGTATTTTTTATTTCTAACAGAAAGGTATTTTTTATATAAATCTGCTTTTTTCTTTAAAGATTTACCAAGAAAATATCTTGCATAATCTTCAAAGTTTTCAACTACTTTAGTAGGGAAAAATTTATATACTTTAGTAAATTTTGCAAACTTAAATTTTTTAGGTAATTCTTCTTGATTTTTAACACTAGATATAATAATTACTTTCTTAGGGTTTACAAATTTGGCAATTTCCTGCACCATAATTCCGCCAAAAGATACACCAACCAAAACAGGATTTTTTTCTTTGATTTCATCACTTAATCTACATGCATAATTATCTATATCTTCTTCTAAAGCCAGTGGTTTTATCCATTTTAAATAATGAAAAGTATATTTTTCTGGATCTAATTCTAAATTTTCAAAAATTTCTGGGCCTGCCGCTAGACCAGGCATAAAATATATAGGGGTTTTATTCATTTAAATTATATGTGTTTTTTTAAAATAATAGCATCAAAATAAGTGCCAAATTTACTTTTTCTTAATGTTAATTTAATCTTAAAGATTTATAAAATCCAATCTTACAGAACCGTCTTCATCTATTTCAGTTAAGACTACTTTATGAAGTGTATTTACCAATGCCGGATTCCATGGAGTTTTAACTTTTACGTAATTTTCTGTAAAACCATGAATATATCCTTCTTTATTTTCACTTTCAAATAGAACAGTTAAAGTATTACCTATTTGGGTTTCATAAAAAGCTCTGCGCTTTTTTGCAGATAACCCTCTTAGCATTTTACTTCTTTTTGCTCTTACTTTTTTTGGTACAACTCCATCAAATTCAACAGCTTCTGTATTTGGTCTTTCAGAATAGGTAAAAACATGTAAGTACGAAATATCCATTTCGTTTAAATAATTATAGGTTTCTAAAAACAATTCTTCTGTTTCACCAGGAAAACCTACAATAACATCTACACCAATACAGGCATTTGGCATTACTTCTTTAATGCGAGTAACTCTGTTTGTATATGTATTTGTTAAGTATCTACGTTTCATTTTGTTTAATAAAACATCACTACCAGATTGTAAAGGAATATGAAAATGAGGTACAAAAGAAGAAGATTTAGAAACAAAATCTATAGTCTCATCTTTTAATAAATTTGGCTCTATGGATGAGATTCTTAAACGATGAATTCCATCTACTTTATCTAGTTCTTTAACAAGTTCTAAAAAGGTATGTTCATGCTTTTTGTTACCAAACTCACCTTTACCATAATCACCAATATTTACACCAGTTAAAACAATTTCTTTAATACCTTTAGAAGAAATTTCTTTTGCGTTAGAAATTACATTTTCTAAGGTATCACTTCTAGAGATTCCTCTTGCGAGTGGTATAGTACAATAAGTACATTTATAATCGCAACCGTCTTGAACTTTTAAAAATGCTCTTGTTCTGTCTCCAATAGAATAAGAACCCACATAAAAATCTGCATCAGAAATTTCACATGAGTGTACTTCTCCTACATTATTTTTTGTTAAATCATTAATGTAAGAAGTAACATTAAATTTTTCTGTAGCGCCAAGAACTAAATCTACACCATCTACTGCAGCTAATTCTTCTGGTTTTAGTTGCGCGTAACAACCAACAGCTATTAAAAAAGCTTCATCATTTTTCTTTAAGGCATTTTTTACGATAGATTTAAAACGTTTATCTGCATTGTCTGTAACTGAACATGTATTAATTACATATACATCTGCTTTTTCTTCAAACTCTACACGTTCAAATCCTTCATTTACAAAATTTCTAGCTATTGTAGATGTTTCAGAGAAGTTAAGTTTACAACCTAAAGTATAAAAAGCTACCTTTTTTTCTGCGACCATTTTTATGATTTTTGCAAATGCAAAAGTACGATTTTATTGATGATTTTTAAAATGGAAAGATTAGATATTAATAAATGGTTAAGAAGTAAAATTGTAAGCTATTCATTAACTTCAAATTACATTTTTATTTTAACACAATTAATTGTTTTTTAATTTTTTAAATATATTTTTGATGTTACAATTTAAAGAGTATAATGATAATAGATAATTTAAAAACACCCTATTATGCTGTTGTTTTTTCTACTATTCTAACAGATAATGTAGAAGGTTATGAAGCAATAGCAAATAAAATGGAGTTGTTAGCAAAAAAACAACCTGGTTATTTGGGTGTTGAATCTGCTAGAAATAGTATTGGCGTTACTGTATCTTATTGGAGTTCTTTAGAGGCTATTACTGCTTGGAAAAATAATGTAGAACATATAGAAGCTAGAGAATTAGGTAGAAGTAAATGGTACAAGAAATATCGTTTACGTATTTGTAAAGTTGAAAGAGAATATGGTTTTGAAAACTAATAACTTTTTCTTTTAATAACTTTTGTTGCTTTTAATTCAATTTTATTTTTCAACAAATAAGTTATTGCGCCAAACAGAAATTTAAACTGTGTTGCTTTTAACATTAAACGACTAAACTTTAACAATCTGCCAAATTCATTATTTAAATTTTTAGCATAAGTTGCTAAAAAAATTGCACTAAAGTTATTATTTTTTAAACTAGCCTCAATAGATTGTGCACAAATGATACCAGACATCATGCCTGTTCCTACACCTTCTTTGTAAAAAGGGTTTGTTAAACCTGCGGCATCACCAACCAACATAAATCGATTTCCATACACTTTATTTTTACCAAAGTTATATGGAATACTCCATCCTCGCCATGAATCAATTTTAATCGCATTTATAAATTTATATGCAACCTTTGGATGACTTCTAATTATAGTTTCAACTTCTTCAACCAAATTAATATTATGTTTCAATATCAATTTTGCATTTCCGCCCAAACTTATATTTACAGAGCCATCAGCAAGAGGAAAAATGTAAAAGAATAAGGGGATTTTTTTATAAATAATCCTTATTTCAGCTTCGTTGGTTTTAGGTAAGTTAATTACGTTTTTAAAATAACCGTTTACAAATGTAGAAGTTAAATTTTTTTGAATTTTATTACCTGCTAGTTTTCTAGCAACAATTGAGTTTACACCATCTGCACCAATAACAATTTTACTTAAAATTTCTTTACCATCTTTTAGTTTGATGAGCACACCGTCTTTAAGTTCTGATATGTTCTTAACGCCATTACCAAAATCTAAAGAAGCATATTTTTTAGAAAGATTATTTACCAAAAAGTAATCAAAATCGTATCTTTTTGCATAGGTTATTACCATGTTTCGATCTTCACTTTCCTTAAAATTAATACTTAACTTGCTGTTTATATGTAATTTAATGTTTTTGCTATGTATGAATTTAGGATGATTTAAAAATTTTGAAAATAAACCTTCATCGAGTAAACGTAAAGCTTTGTATGCGTATAAAATTAATCCATCTCCGCAAGTCTTATCTCTAGGAAAAGTAGATTTATCTATAATATAATGTGGTATTTTCATCTTTGATAAAGTCAAAGATGTACTTGCACCAGAAGGACCAGCACCAATAATACAAACATCTGTTTTGATCATAGTGGTTGCGTAAATTACTTTATTTAGATTTGGCTAATTTACTTAATCTTTCCAATTAATTTTTGATAGAATAGGGAAGTGGTCTGAGTTTTTATTTTCTAAAGTTAAAAATTGATTGACGATGGCATTTTTATCTGTTAAAATAAAATCGATTCTTAACGGAAACCAATAAGAAAAAGACTTACCAAAGCCTTTGCCAGCTTCTATAAATGCGTCTTTTTTATCTTCTAATATTTGATGGTACATCCATGAATAAGAAGTATTGTTAAAATCGCCACTAATAATTTTTTTCCCAGTCCATTGTTTTTCATGCGCTAAAAAAATATTAGCTTGTTCTGCTTGTTTTTTAAATGAATTTGAAACTCTTTTTATTAATTTTTCTGAATTTTCTTCACCAAAGTTTTCCTCGTTAGGTTTTATTCTTAGAGATTCAAAATGAACATTATAAACTCTAATAGTATCTTTATTTTTAAGTATATCTGCAAAAATTATATTATTCCCTTTACTATCTAAATCTAGCGAACCTGAATTTACAATTTTATATTTCGAATAAATTGCCAACCCATATTGACTCTTTTTTGATCTAAGTTTGATGTATTTGTAAGGAAAAGATAATTTATTCTTTTTAGATTTATAATATTCTTGAATAACTAAAATGTCTGGATTTTTGTCAGAAATAAAATCAAAACCATTAGAAAAATTATTGCTGTCTTTTGCTTTTGTAAATAAATCGAATGCTTTTACATTATAACTCATAATTTTTAAATCGGAATTTAAAGATGAATTATTGCTTGAAATTTTGTAAAAAGGAGGTGTAAAAAGCCAACCGACAATTAAAACTATTATTGATATTAAAAACTGTCGTTTAAGTTTTAATAACCAATAAATAACAAATACTAGATTTATAATAAGTAAAAAAGGAACAAATAAACTTAAAATAGCAAAAACAGGTACTACACTAGGTGATATAAATGGTAGCAAGTAAGAAAGTAGCAATAATGTTGCTGCAAGAGAGTTCAATAAATAAAGAGCTTTGTCTAAAAAAGATAAGTTTTTCATATTATTTTTTTCCTTGTTTAAATAAAAACTCTTTTTCTTGCTTTGTTAAAGTGTCGTAACCAGATTTACTAATTTTATCTAAAATTTGGTCTATCTGCTTTTGGTTAAGGTTATTTGGTTTAGATTTTGTGTTTTTAGTTTTGTTAGAATTGTAAACAGTTTTTAATTTCTTTTCTTTTTTTTGAAATATTGAAGAAAACATTTCAGAAAAATTTATTTGCCTATTACTTGCTTGTCTTACATATAAAAAGCCCAATAAGCTACCACCAAGATGAGAAAAACTACCACCAGCATTGTTACCAATTAATCCAATAAAATCAAAAGCTAACCAAATTACAGCTAAATGCCATAATTTTAAAAAGCCTAACAAAGGTATTTTTATTTGATAATTTGGCATGTAAGTAACTATACCAATAAATATAGCTGATACTCCGGCAGATGCACCAACTAATCTAGAAGAGTCACCATCAAATAAAGGAAAATAATTTTGACTCAATATAAAAAATAATCCACCAAATAATGTACCTAAAATATAAAATGAAAGTGCTTGTTTTTGTGTGAAATATTCAACAAAAAGATTGCCTATAAAATACAATGTTATCATATTAAAAAGCAAATGAATAAAATCTGCGTGTAAAAATCCGTAAGAAATAATAGACCAAGGTCTTGATATAAAAATGTTTAAATTATTATCTAAAGAAAACCATTCGAATACAAAATTCTGATTACTTTTATACAAGCCAGAAAACACCTTTAAAATAAGTGTAAATAGAAAAACACCTATATTTATATAGATTAGTTTTTCTATGATATTTCCAGATTTATACTTGTATTTTAAGTTGTCTATAAAACTCATTACGAAATTTTAAATTGATTTTTTTTCCAATAGTATGCAATTATAAAACCTATTAATGCACCACCAATATGTGCAAAATGAGCAACACTACCAACAGAATAGTTTGTCATGCCAAAAAATAAATCTCCTAAAATCATTAAAGGAATAAAGTATTTAGCGGCAATTGGAACCGGAAAGAATAACAAGGCTAATTTTGCATCTTTAAAATATAATCCAAAAGCAACTAAAACACCGTAAACAGCACCAGATGCTCCAACTGCAGGCATGTGGTATAAAGAATAAATTTTATCAAACTGAGCTTGTGTTATCGCTGCATTAACATTAAAACCAGCAGTAGAACCTTTTTCTAAAATAGAAATTATATCTGCATTATTTAAACCAGCATTTATAAATAAATCATAAATTCCGTTAAATTGATAATAGTTTACAAGTGTATAGATTAAACCAGCACCTAAACCTGCAGAAAAATAAAAGAATAAAAATTTCTTTTTGCCCCACATTTGTTCTAACGGTGTACCAAAAGCCCATAAACCATACATATTAAATAAAATGTGCGGAAAGCTAGCATGCATAAACATATGAGTTAAATATTGCCAAAACCCAAAATGACTATTTTTAGGGAAGTGCAGTGCTAAAACATTTGTAAGGTCTAATTTTAAAAATTGTGGTGCTATAAATAAAATAACATTTATTATAATTAGATGTTTAATCCCGTCTGTAATCTTATTCATAATTAGCTATTAAATAAATTATCTATTTGATTTAAAGTTAGTGTTTTAAAAGTAGCTTTTCCAAACGGAGAAATTGTTGGTTCTTTACAAGAAAACAAGTTGTTTACCAGACTTTCTTGTTCTTTTTCAGATAGAAGTGTACCCGTTTTAATAGATAAGGTTTTAGCAAAAGATTTTGCCATCACGTCAAAATGACTAAAACTAGCGTCTGGTACTTCTAAATTAATATCATTTAACAATTCTTCTAGAATAATTGTTATTTTACTTTCTGTTACAGAAACTGGTATTCCTTTAATTGTAACACTATCTTTTGTAAATTCATCAAAAGAAAAACCAGCATTTTCTAATTCCGTTTTTATAGTATAAATCATTTCTATTTCTGCTGATGAAAACGAAATTTTTACAGGAAATAGTAATTGTTGACTATTTGCTTCTTTTACGGTAATGCTTTCTAAAAATTGTTCGTATAAAACTCTTTGGTGTGCCAAAGATTGATTGATTAAAACAACACCAGATTTAATCAAACTCATTACATATTTTCGTTGTATTTGAAACGTCTTTTGAGTTTTTTCTTCTTCAACTTGTTCAAATAAACTTTCTGTTTTTTTAGTTTCTGTGCTCTCTATATTCGTATATAAAGATTCCCAACTTTCTGTTTGTTTTTCTCTTTTATAATTAAAGTTTGGTTGTGTATTTTGTTCTTCTTTAAAAGGATTAAAATCTGGATTAACCGATATGGTTGGTACTGTAGCAGTTTTAGTGCTAGATTTAAAATTGTACGGTGTATCTAGATTTGCATCTCTATTAAAATCTAAAACAGGTGCTACATTGTATTGGCCTAAACTATGTTTAACAGTTGCTCTTAGCATTGCATAAAGCGCCTTCTCATTATCAAACTTAATTTCCGTCTTAGTTGGATGAATGTTTATATCTATTGTATTTGCCGGCACTTGTAAATACAAAAAATAGGAGGGATGCGAACCTTGTTCTATTAAACCATCAAAAGCACTAACTACTGCATGGTTTAAATAAGAACTTTTAATAAATCTGTTATTTACAAAAAAGAATTGTTCGCCTCTTTTTCTTTTAGAAAATTCGGGTTTTGCTACAAAACCCTCAATAGCAACAATATCTGTTTTTTCATCTATAGGAACTAATTTTTCATTCATTTTAGCACCAAAAACAGCCACTATTCTTTGTCTTAGATTTCCGCTTTTAAGATGATAAACCTCATTGTTATTATGATGTAATAAAAAAGAAATATTAGAATGTGCTAAAGCTACTCTTTGAAATTCGTCTATTATATGACGTGTTTCTACCGTATCTGATTTTAAAAAATTTCTTCTAGCAGGAATGTTATAAAATAGATTTTTAACAGCTAAACTGGTTCCTTCACCTGTAGAAATAAAATCTTGTGAAATTATTTTACTTCCTTCAATTTTTATACAAGTACCAAGTTCTTCTCCTTTAGGTTTTGTTTTTAATTCTACGTGCGCAATAGCAGCAATAGAAGCCAAAGCCTCACCTCTAAAACCTTTTGTGTTTAAATTAAATAAATCTTCTGCTTTCTGAATTTTTGAAGTTGCATGACGTTCAAAACTCATTCTTGCATCTGTAGTACTCATGCCTTTACCATCATCAATTACTTGTATTAAAGTTTTTCCTGCATCTTTAATTAGTAATTTTATATTTGTTGCACCAGCGTCTATTGCATTTTCTAGTAACTCTTTAACTACAGATGCAGGACGTTGTACCACTTCTCCTGCAGCAATTTGATTTGCTACATGATCTGGTAAAAGTTGAATAATATCAGACATTATTTATTTATGAATATAGATAAGTCGAAGTCTATTATATAAAGAAAAATTAAAACTAAAATAGAAATTATAATAATTAAAGTTCTATTTGTTTTCTTATCAGAATTTTTTAAATCTCCAATAGCATCATGAAACTTACCTTTAAGATTTTTATTTTTTCCGGCAGTTGTTCTAAACTGATCTAATTTGTGTTCTATTTTAAAAGGGTTTCCCTCTCCTTTATAATAGCGAGGTTGATAATCAAATTTTTTATTTGTTCTTTTTAGAAATCCCATAATTTTAGTAATAATTGATGAATAGATTTTAGTGTAAATCAATTTTCATACCAATTGAAAAAGGATTCCAAATTTAATTAAATTAAAGGAAACTTACTAAAAATGATGTTAAAACAATTCTTAAAAACCTATGCTTTCACTTTTACGGTCGCTATTTTTTATAGCTGCCATTTTTATTGCAGCAACAGCACATTCTATACCTTTATTGCCTAATTTACCACCAGATCTATCAATAGATTGTTGCTTTGTATTGTCTGTTAAAACACAAAAAATTACAGGTACATCATATTTAATGTTTAAATCTACAATACCTTGTGTAACACCTTCACACACAAAATCGAAATGTTTAGTTTCACCTTGTATAACATTACCAATTGCAATAATTGCATCTACTTGTTCAGATTCAATCATTTTTTTGCAACCATAAACTAATTCGAAACTTCCAGGAACATCCCAAGAAATGATGTTTTCTTTAGAAGTACCACAATCTAATAAAGTTTCTATTGCACCTTTTTGTAAATTTTTTGTAATTTCTGGATTCCATTCAGAAACAACAATCCCAAATCGAAAAGATTTCGCATTTGGGATTGTAGCTTTATCGTAATAAGATAAGTTTGTTGTTGCCATTTAAGTCAGTATTCAGTTTAAGTATGCAGTATAAATAAAACTACTTACTGCAAATTGTTACTGTTATTACTTCGAACTATTGTTCTGAGTATTTTGCAGCATTTATAAATTTATCAACATTAAGACCTTGATCTGATGTTGGATAATTGTCTTTTATTTTTGTAAATAAAGAAGTTGCTTTGTCAAATTTCTTTAATTCCATTGCAGTCATACCAGCTTTATATAAAAACAAAGGAGTTGTAAATTCGTTATCTTTTTTATTTGCTGCTTTTTCGTAGTATTCTAAAGCTTGTTCAGGTTGATTGATATCAGCAAAAGCATCTCCAACAGCACCTAAAGTAATAGGTCCTAACATTTCATCATCAGAATTAAATTTTTCTAAATGATCGATTGCTTTATCATATTGCTTCATTTCTAAATAAGAAACACCTGCATAATAATTTGCTAAATTTCCTGCGTTTGTTCCGCTATAAGAATCTGCAATGTCTAAAAAACCATATTTACCATCTGCACCTTCTAAACCTAAGGTTAATAAAGAGTCGATACCAGAACCGGCAGTAGAAGCCATGTCGTAATATTTTCTAGGAAAAGCTAATTCATTAGAAGCCTCTAATTCATTTGGTTCAGAAATATAGTTGTTATACCCTAAGTAAGCTAAAAATAAAACAACTACTGCAATTAAAGAATAAAATAACGGTTTGCTATTTTTTTCGATCCATTGTTCAGATTTAGAAGCAGTTTCGTCTAAAGTGTTTAAAACTCCTGCTGTTTCATATTCAGAATCATCAAATTGTTGTTGCTCTTTTTTACCTTCTGGTTTATATTTTTTCTTGTATGTAGCCATGCTTAGTTTAAAATTAGTGGCGACAAAAATAGTTTTTTTAATTGGATTTTAAAAGCACATATTTCGCAAAATTTTCAATAATTTGCAATTCTTTTTAAAGAACAAAACTTATTCATGTATTTACAAAAACTTTCTTTAGTTAATTTTAAAAATATCGAATCGCAATCTTTTGATTTTCAGCAAAAAATAAATTGTTTTGTTGGTAATAATGGTGTTGGTAAAACAAATGTTTTAGATGCTATTTATTATTTGTCTTTTGCAAAAAGTTACTTTAATTCTGTCGCAACGCAAAATATTAGACATGGAGAATCTTTTTTTATGATCGAAGGAGATTACAATTTAAACGACAGAAATGAAAAGATTGTTTGCAGTTTAAAAAAAGGGCAAAAGAAGGTTTTAAAAAGGAATGGTAAAAATTATGAGAAGTTTTCTGATCATATTGGACAATTACCTTTGGTTATAATTTCGCCTGCAGATAGAGATTTAGTTACAGAAGGAAGTGATACAAGAAGAAAATTTATAGATGGTGTTATTTCGCAACAAAATAAAAGTTATTTAAAAGACCTAATTGCGTATAATAAAATATTGAGTCAAAGAAATGCCTTATTAAAATACTTTGCGGCTAATCGAATTTTTGATGCATTAAATTTAAATGTATATGATGAGCAATTATGTGAGTATGGTTCAAGAATTTATGAGGTTAGAAAAGCTTTTTTAGAGAAGTTTATTCCTATCTTTAATGAGAAATATCAAATAATTTCTGATGACAAAGAGCATGTAAACTTAGTTTATAAAAGTCAGTTACATGATTATTCTTTGAAAGAATTATTTCAGAAATCTTTAGATAAAGATAAAATAATACAGTATACTACAGCTGGTATACATAAAGATGATTTAAGTTTTGAAATAGGAAATTATCCTATTAAAAAATTTGGTTCTCAAGGGCAGCAAAAGTCTTATTTAATAGCTTTAAAATTTGCACAGTTCGAGTTTATAAAGCAACAAGCTAGCGTAACACCAATTTTATTGTTAGATGATATTTTTGATAAATTAGATGAAAGTAGAGTATTACAAATTATTAATTTGGTTAATAATGATGAATTCGGTCAAATTTTTATAACAGATACACATTCAGAAAGAACAGAAAACATCGTGAAACAAAGTAATAAACCATATCAAATATTTAAACTATAATGTCTAAAAGAGAAAATGATTCTTTTTCTATAGAAGATTTAATGCAACTTTTTATCAAGGAAAATAATTTGACAAAAGGAATGCAAAAGATTAAAATTGAAGAATCTTGGACCAAAATGATGGGACCAGGAGTTGCAAATCATACAACGTCTGTTAAATTACAAAATAAAACGCTTGTTGTGCAATTGACTTCTTCTGTTTTAAGAGAAGAATTGAGTTATGGTAAAGATAAAATTGCTAAAATGTTAAATGAAGAAATAGGTGAAGATGTAATTTCTAAAGTAGTTTTGGTATAAAAAAAACTCGTAACAATTAAGTTACGAGTTTTCTAAATATATTTTTAGACTAAGAATTTCTAAAAATTCTTATTAAAATTGCTCTCTTCCAGAAAAGTGAAAGTTTCCTTCAATTTCTGCATTTTCATCAGAATCAGAACCATGTACAGCATTTTCTCCCATAGAAGTTGCATATAATTTTCTAATTGTTCCTTCTGCTGCATCTGCAGGGTTTGTAGCACCAATTAAAGTTCTAAAGTCTTCTACTGCATTGTCTTTTTCTAAAATCGCAGCTACAATTGGTCCACGAGTCATAAATTCAACTAATTCACCAAAAAACGGACGCTCGTTATGCACAGCATAAAAAGTTTCTGCGTCTGCTTTAGTCATTTGAGTTTTCTTTAAAGCTACTATTCTAAATCCTGCAGCATTAATTTTGTCTAAGATTGCGCCAGTATGTCCGTTTTCTACAGCATCTGGTTTTAGCATTGTAAATGTTCTATTTGTTGCCATCGTATTTTTAAAATTTTTGCAAAAGTACACTTTTTAATATTAATAGCAAGTTATGGGTAAATTTGATAAAGATCTTGTAACAATTTATTGTTTTTACCACGCATTTCCATTGTGATTTTATGTGAGTCAAAATCAAACTTTAATACACCAAAACTTATTTGAGATACTACATTTAGAACTCTATTTTTATTGTTCTCGCCGTTAAAATTTTTGTAAGAATGAGTTAATCCACTAGAAGTAAAATCAATTATAGGATAATTTAAGTCTTTAACTTCTATTTTAGAAAACTCAGAAATGTGTCTATCTCCAGAAAGTAATAAAACACCTTTTGCTTTACTGTCTTTAATTATTTGCTGTAATTTATCTACTTCATGCGGAAAATTACCCCAGGTTTCGTAACCATGTTCTTGAGATAAAACCTGAATACTACTAACAATAATATTAAAGGTTGCTTTCGAGTTCTTTAGTTCTTCACTTAGCCATTCCCATTGTTGTTTACCTAAAACTGTACCTTTACCATATGTATTTGGTTTGTATCTTTTTTTCGAATCGTTGTCGTCTGTTAATGCAGTTCTAAAATAGCGAGTGTCTAAAGTAAAAACTTTTATAGAACCTTTTTCCGTTTTAAAAGTTTCTGTGTGGTAAATCCCTTTTTGATTTCTGCGAGAATCATTCGCATCAACATTAAAAAAATCTAAGAATGCATTTTGAGCTTCTTCTTTATTGGGTGATTCTTCACCGCTATCGTTTTTACCATAATCATGATCATCCCAAGTGGCCATTACAGGAATATTCTTAACTAAATCTAAATACCCATTTTGATTATTTTGGGTTGCGTAATCTTCTTTAAGTTTTTCTAAATTATGCGTATCTGCATAAATATTATCTCCACCCCAAATCCATAAATTAGGTTTGTTTTTTTTGATTTCTTTCCAAAGTACATTTTCTAGATATTGTTTATTACAAGAACCAAAAGCAATAGTAAAATCGTTTGTTTCGTTTTCGATTATTGTGTTAGTTGATGTGCATGAAAAAATAAAAAAAGCACATAAAAAATAATAAGGTTTGATAATAAATTTCACTTTAAGTAGGTTTGAGTTTTAAACAAATGTAAATTAATTTTTATTTTGAACAATGTTATTAAATTGTATATTCGCCACATATGATTTTAAAAGGATTTGAAGAGTTAAAAACGTTTTTATCAGAACCAAGAAATATTGTAATTATTGGTCATAGAAACCCAGACGGAGACGCAATGGGTTCTACTTTAGGTTTGTTACATTATTTAGAAAAAAAAGGTCATAAACCAACTGTTGTTGTACCAAATGAGTATCCAGATTTTTTACATTGGCTGCCTGGTTCTAAAAATACTTATCGTTTTGATTGGCAAAATACACAATCAAAAAAGGCTATAGATGCATCAGAAATTATATTTTTGTTAGACTTTAATGCTTTCCACAGGGTTGGTAGCGACATGCAAAATACATTAGAAAAGTATCCTAATGATTTTGCAATGATAGATCATCATCAACAACCAGATAATTTTAAATATATGTATTCTGATGTTACAATTTGTTCTACATGTCAAATGGTATATCAGTTTATCGAAATGAACAATGATTTAGATCTAATTGATAAAGATATTGCAACATGTTTGTATACTGGTATTATGACAGATACAGGTTCTTTTAGATTTAGATCTACAACAAGCACAACACATAGAATTATTGCAAATTTAATAGACAAAGGAGCAGAAAATGATAAAATACATAACAACGTTTACGATTCTAATTCTTACGGTAGGTTATTATTATTAGGGCAAGCACTTACAAACCTGCAAATTTTACCTGAATTTAAGACAGCTTTTATAACGTTAACAGAAGACGAAAAGAAAAAGTTTGATTTTCAGAAAGGAGACACAGAAGGTGTTGTTAATTATGCTTTATCTTTAAAAGGAATAATTTTTGCGGCAATTTTTATAGAAGATAAAGAACAAAATATTATTAAAATTTCATTTAGATCTAAAGGGAAGTTTTCTGTAAACAAATTTGCTAGAAATCATTTTGATGGTGGCGGACATGACAATGCAGCAGGAGGAAGGTTTTCTGGATCGATAGAAGAAATCATTGAAGAATTTAAAGGCTTGTTACCAAAATATAAAAGTGAATTAAACACCTCTTATGAAGACTAATTTCTATTTTATTATTTTCTTATTACTAATTTTAAGTTGTTCTAAACCACAACCAAGAAGGCCAATTAACCCGAAAGCGAGTACAACTATATTTCAAAACAATATAGAAACTGCAAAAAAAATGGTAAAATATGAAGAAGAACAGATTTTAGCATTTATAAAGAAAGATTCTCTTAAGGTTTATCAAAATTCATCTAACGGATTTTGGTATACTTATAAGAACAAAAATTTTACCGACACAATTACACCAAAAACTGGTGATATAGTAGAAATAGAATATGATATTAGTGGTTTAAACGACTCAATAATTTATTCTAAAGAAGAGTTAGGATTAAAAACCTACAGAGTAGATAAAGAAGATTTTATTTCTGGAATTCAAAGAGGAATAAAGTTGATGAAAATAGGAGAAACAATTACATTTGTTATTCCGTCTTATAACGCTTTTGGCATTACAGGAGATGGTAACAAAATAGGTATGAATAAAACAATTAAAAGTAACGTAAAATTAATAAACATTAAATAAATTATAAAAATGAAAATTGTAAAAAATTTAGCAGCAGTAGCAATTACAGTATCTATGTTTTCTTGCGGAAACCAAGTTAAAGAAGTTAGTTCTTTAAAAACAGAATTAGACTCTGTTAGTTATGCAGTTGGTTTAAGTATGTCTGGTCAATTAAAATCTAATTTTAGTGAAGTAGATAAAGATTTATTAGCACAAGGTATTAGAAATGGTTTAGATTCTACAAATTTATTAATAGAAAATAAAGATATTCAAAAAGTTTTAAGCACTTACTTTCAAAAGAAACAACAAGAGCAAATGAAAGAAATGCAAGAAAAAGCAGAAAAGGAAGCTTTGGCTAAATTTGGAGAAAATAAAAAAGCAGGTGAAGAATTTTTAGCTGAAAATAAAAATAAAGACGGTGTAAAAACTACAGAAAGTGGTATTCAATACATCGTTTTAAAAGAAGGTAAAGGAGAAAAACCAGCAGGACCTAATTCTAGAGTAAAAGTGCACTATCATGGTACTAATTTAGACGGAAAAGTTTTTGATAGTTCTGTTGATAGAGGTACACCAGCAGAATTTGGTTTAGACCAAGTAATAAAGGGTTGGACAGAAGGTGTTCAGTTAATGAAAGAAGGAGCAAAGTATAAATTCTTTATTCCACAAGAATTAGCTTATGGTGTGCAACAAAGAGGTGAAAACATAAAGCCTTTTTCTACATTAATCTTCGAAATTGAATTATTAGAAGTTTTAAAATAATAGAATGAAAAATTTTTTCATAGTTTCTTTATTATTGATTGTTTTAACATCTTGTAATACTAAAAAGTACAAAGATTTAGACAACGGTTTGTATGCAGAAATAGAAACCAATAAAGGAAATATTTTATTAGAATTACATGCAGAAAATGTACCCAAAACTGTTGCCAACTTTGTGGCTTTAGTTGAGGGTACAAATAGCAGATTAGTAGATTCTTTAAAAGGTAAAAACTTTTATGAAGGGATTATTTTTCATAGAGTTGTACCTAATTTTGTAATTCAAGGTGGTGGTTTTACATCAGAAGGTAGAAAAAGTGCAGGATATCTTTTTGGAGATGAATTTCCTAGAGACGAAAATGGTGATGTTTTATATAAGCACGATGATCAAGGTGTACTTTCTATGGCTAATGGAGGTCCCACAACAAATAATAGTCAATTTTTTATAACACATAGACCAATTCCGCATTTAGACGGTAAACACAGTGTTTTTGGTAAAACTGTTGTGAATCCTTTTGAATATAAAAAACTTCAACAAAAGTATTCTGATTCTTTACAATTAGTTAAAGCAATAGATTCTGCAAGAATGGTTGTAGTTAATAAAATTGTTCAAAATGACACGATAAAAACTATAGATATTATTAGAATAGGTGATTTTGCAGAAAATTTTAATGCCGCAGAAGTTTTTGATAGAGAAGTTGAAAATTTTAATAAATCTCAAAAAGAAAAAATAGAACAAGAAAAAATTCTAGAAGAAAAGAGATATGCTAAATATCTAAAAGCTAAAAAAGAATTTTTAATTGAAAAAGAAGAATCTAAGGCAGTTAAAACAGGTACAGGATTACGTATATTAAAATTGAAAGAAACTAACGGAAAAAAGGTAAATCCTAATAAAGCTGTTACTGTAAATTATACACTTTATATAGCAGACGGTACAAGAATGCAATCATCTAGTGATGTTGGTAAACCTATAGTTTTTGATTTGAATGATGAGGCTAGACCAATGATTAGTGGATTAAAAGAAGGGATTTTAACGATGAGACAAGGCGAGAAATCAAGATTGTTTATACCTTACACTATTGGTTTCGGAGAGACAAAATTTGGTCCTTTTCCTGCAAAGTCTGATTTGATTTTTGAAGTAGAAGTTTTAAAAATAGGAAACTAGTTTTATGAATATTATTCAAAAAGACAAAGAATTACTAATCTTTCTTAACAATTTAGGAAACGAATATTGGGATCCTTTTTGGTTGATGGTAACAGATCAACGAAACTGGATCCCTTTATTTCTTTTAATTATTTTTCTAATTTTTAAACAATTCGGATGGAAAAAAGGCGGGCTTGTTTTGATAGCGATGATAGTTTTAGTTGCTTTTTCAGACCAATTTACCAACTTAATAAAGAATTCTATCCAAAGAATAAGACCGAATAATGATACTGCTATAAAATATCAACTAAGAACACTTATAAGTCCACAGAGCTTTAGTTTTATGTCTGGTCATGCAACAACATCTACTTTCTTTACAGTTTTTGTTATCTTATTATTAAAAGAAGCTTACAAGTTTATTTATTTTTTAATTTTATTTCCTCTAATATTTGCTTACAGCAGGTTGTATTTAGGGATTCATTTTCCTATAGATATTCTAGTAGGTATTTTAATAGGAACCTTTTTTGCGTTTATATATCATTACTTATTTAATAAGTTAGATAAAAGATTATTTAGTTAGTCTTTTTTATTATTGAAGTATAAATACTTTGTAGAATGATAATAAGCATTTAACAAACTATCTAATTCTTTTGTTTTTACAGGTAAATCTTCTTTTAAATCGTTAAGCGATTTTTCTTTTAAATTATATAAACCATTAGTATTAGAAACTGTTGTTTTGTAATAATACAGGCTATCTTTAATTATACCAACTGCGGGTTCACCTTTAATGCCTAGGTAAATAAAAGAATTACTATTTGTGTAAGTGCTATCTATAAGGTTATTTCCTAAAGTATAGTTTGTGTGGTCTATTTTAGCTAAACTAATTAAAGTTGGAAATAAGTCAATTAATTTACCATTCTTTTTAATAACTCTTGGCTTTACATATTTAGGTGCGTGAATTAAAAAGGGTACATGTTGTGATTGAATATTTAAATCATATTCTTTAGAGAATAATTCCGTTCTAGTCATTGCAGTATTGTGATCTCCAAAAAATGCAAAAATTGTATTATCATAATAACCAGATTTTTTTGCTCTTTCTAAGAATTTACCCACATTAAAATCTAGGTATCTTAACGCATTTAGTTGAGCCATAGATTTAAAACCGCTTTTCTCTAGTTGCTCTTTTGTAATAGCATTTTCTTTTAAAGGTTTGTAATTTTCTTTTTCATTTGGCACTGTAAAGGGCATATGGTTTGTTGCTGTTTGTATATAAGCAATAAATGGTTTGCCTTTTTTTGATAGTTTTTCTAATTCTTTATTAGATTCTTTAAATAACTCGTAATCATCAATACCCCAAACATCTGCTCTGTTTTCTGTTACGTAACTTCCTTCTTCAAAAATTTTTAAACCTTTAATATTCGATTGAAAAATACTTCTAATGTTTGCCCAATTTGCACTTCCTCCTAAAAAATATAATTTTTCATAACCTGTAAACTGATCAAAAAGTATTCGTTGATCTTGTAAAAGAGGGTTTCTGGAAGCTGTTCTAACATTTTCGACATCTGGTAAACCTGTTACGCTAGCAAAGACACTAGCAGCTGTACCTGATTTATGTACATAAAAATTAGGAAAGCTGATGCTTTTTTGAAGTAAAGAATCTAAAACAGGTGTGCTATTTATTGGGTTACCATAATAGCTCATTGGTTTAACACCAACAGATTCTAACATAACAATAATTACATTTGGTTTCTCTTTAAAAGTTGTTTCAAAATTTACTTTTCTAGAAAATGAAATAGAATCTTTTGGTAATTTTAAGTGGTTAGAAATTAAAGGGTAATATTTGTTAAATTCTTTCATATTTACGCCTTCACTTCTGTAAGCAAAACTATCGAAAAAATATAAAACAGGATTTAAAGTAAATTGATTTACTGCATTATTTTTAGAAAAAAAAGCTTGACTCCAGCGAAGAGGATAGTGAGTGAAACTATTATAAATTCCGAAAGAAAGAATTAAGAATGTTCCGATAAAATAGAGTGATTTAACTTTAGTAGTAATTAAAGTTTTTTGATTTGTAAATGATTTGTAAATAAATTTAGAAAGCCCAAAAACAGCAATACCAAGTAACAATAATCCAATTAAACCTTTATAAATAGGGTAGCTTTCTACTAAAACCTGACCAGAAATTTTTAAGTTACTTAAAAATCGAAGAGAAGAAGCGTCTAACCTTATGTTTAAATAATCATAGTATCCAAAATCAAATAAAAAGAATAATGTTAGAATTACATAAGCTATTGTAAAATAAATATTTGCAATTATTTTATAATTTTTTTTGCTTAAAAATTTATAGTTTGTAATTAAAACCAATATAGCAATAGGAAAAATTGTAATAACAGCTAATTTTAAATCGAAACGAGCACCTAAAGAAAACCCTATTTTAACTTCGTTAGTTGAAATATTGTCTAATTCTGAAAATAGAAAATAGAATAAAATTCTAAATAAAAATATGAAAAGAAAAAGAAAAGAAAGATGTGTGAAAATATACTTTATGTAGTTTGGTATTCTTTTGAACATTCTATTTTTTTTGTGCAAATATATTATTTTTCGTTTACTAGTAAATCTATAAAAACTTCAAAATCCTTCTTAAAATCTATATAATTTTTACCCGTTGCAGGACCGTTAAAACCTGTATGGATTTTTCTTACTTTACCTTTCTTGTCGATAAAAATAGTTGTTGGATAAGACAAAATATGATTTAACATTGGTAATTTTTTTTGTGCCATAGTCTTATTAGCAACATTACCAAAATCTGCTAATAAAACAGGATAATTGATACCTATTCTATTTTTTAAACGCTTTATTCTTTTAAACGCTGCGTCTTTATTTTTTGCTACTTCAAAAGCAAGTGCAACTATTTTAATTTTTTTATTTGGATTATTATTTAAATAATTAACATAAAACTTACTTTCATCTAAACAATTAGGGCACCAAGTTCCCATTATTTGAACCAAAACAACTTCATTTTGATATTCTTTATCACTAAGAGATATAATTTTTCCATTTTCATCAGAAAAAGAGAAATCAAAAGACTCATATTCTGGATTCAAAAAAGTTAATTCTTCTTCATTTGGTAGTTCATAACTATTATTTAGTTTAGCAGTAAAAGTTTCTTTCCAATGGTTACCAGAATAAAAATAACCATTCATAATAGAATCAGTAACTTTGGCTGTAAATAGAAATGCATGCGCACCATCAAATGTAGAAAGTTTTAAAGAATCGCCATTTATTATTCCTTCTAAATACCTATAATCACCGGTTGTAGTTCTAAAAGTACCAGTAACACTACTTTTTTTCTGTTTAAATATACCTTTTGCAATATATTTATCTTCTTTAGAGTTTTGGCTAAAAATTACTTCCCAATTTCCGGAAACATCAACGTTAGTTTTTTTTGTTTTAATAAATCTTTTATTAAAAGCTTCTGTATAAAAAGGGACAGTCCTATCTAAACTCTCTTTTATAAAAGAACCTTGTAAAAGACCGTTCTTTTTAATCTTTGCCATTATATAACCTTCATAAACCGGCATTTTTATTAGAACAGAATCATTTACATAGCTTATTTCATCTACAATAATTTCTTCTTCAGCATTGTATACAGATAATAAACTATCACTTTTAACATCCATAATAAATGGCAATTTTTGATTGTCTTTTACTTTAAGAATTGCTCTATAAGTACCTTTTTTTAATGTTTTAACTTTAGGTTTATTACATGAAACACAGATACTTAAAAAAAGGATAAAATGTAGAAATCTTTTATGCATGTTTAATAGAATCGATTTTTATAAATATTGTGAATAAACTTACGTCTTTTTAAGTTGAAAATGGACTTAAAAAACGATAAAAATAGTTAAATTTGCAGCTTATAAACCCGAAAAAAGGAATATGAAAATATCATACAATTGGTTAAAACAGTTTTTGCAAACAGATTGGGATGCTGTTAAAACAGGTGAATTATTAACCGATTTAGGTCTAGAAGTAGAAGGAATTGAAACTAAAGAATCTATTAAAGGTAGTTTAAAAGGTATTGTTGTTGGTGAAGTTTTAACATGTGTGCAACATCCAAATGCAGATAGGTTAAAAGTAACTACAGTAGATTTAGGTAACGGAGATCCTGTGCAGATTGTTTGTGGTGCGCCAAATGTAGATGCTGGTCAAAAAGTGCCAGTAGCAACGATTGGAACTATCTTATATGATGACAAAGGTGAAGGGTTTAAAATAAAAAAAGGAAAAATTAGAGGAGAAGAAAGTCATGGAATGATTTGTGCTGAAGACGAATTAGGTTTAGGTTCTGGTCATGACGGAATTATGATTTTAGATGATACTCTTGCTAATGGTACACCCGCAGCAGAAGTTTTTAATATAGAAATAGATCAAATTTTTGAAATTGGTTTGACACCAAATAGATCTGATGCAATGAGCCACTTTGGTGTTGCTAGAGATTTACGTGCCGGATTAATGCAACAAGAAATTAATTTAGAATTAATTTCTCCTTCTGTAAGTGATTTTCATGTAGATGAAAGAACACTTCGTTTTGATGTTGAAGTAGAAAATAAAGAACAAGCACCTAGATATTGTGGTATTACAATTACAGATGTAACTGTTAAAGATTCTCCAGAATGGATTCAGAATAGATTAAAAGCTATTGGTTTAACGCCTAAAAACAATATTGTAGATATTACAAACTATGTTTTACATGAACTAGGACAACCTTTACATGCTTTTGACGCCCAAAAAATTAAAGGCAATAAAGTTTTAGTTAAAACTTTAGAAGAAGGTACAAAATTTACAACTTTAGATGATGTAGAAAGAGAATTGTCATCTGAAGATATTATGATTTGTGATGCAGATTCAAATCCGCTTTGTATTGCCGGTGTTTTTGGTGGAAGTAAATCTGGTGTTACAGAAAATACAACTTCCATCTTTTTAGAAAGTGCATATTTCAATCCAGTTTCTGTTAGAAAAACAGCCAAAAGACATGCTTTAAATACAGATGCTTCTTTCCGTTTCGAAAGAGGAATCGACATAAATATGACAGAATATGCTCTTAAAAGAGCAGCTTTGTTAATCGAAGAATATGCCGGAGGAAAAATGGGTTCTGATATTTCTGATTTCTATCCAGAAAAAGCAGAAGATTATCAAGTGTTTTTGTCTTATGAAAATGCATACAGGTTAATAGGTCAAGAATTACCAAAAGAAACAATTAAAAATATTTTAGCTTCTTTAGAAATTAAAATTAACAGTGAAACTGCCGGAGGTTTAGGATTAACAATTCCTTTTTACAGAACAGATGTTCAAAGAGAAGCAGATATTATAGAAGAAATTTTAAGAGTTTACGGTTATAATAACATCGAATTTTCACACAAATTAAACACATCTATTTCTTTTGATTCTAATAAAGATTCTAAAATAGAAAATGTTGTTGCTAATCAATTATCTGCCTTAGGTTTTAACGAAACTATGGCAAATTCTTTAACAAAACCTCATTATGCAACTTTATCAGAAAATATAAATGAAGAAGCTAATGTAGAAATGTTAAACCCATTAAGTAACGATTTAAAGGTGATGCGTCAGTCTTTATTATTTAGTGGTTTAGAATCAGTTTCTTATAATATTAATAGAAAAAATAATTCTTTAAAGTTTTATGAATTTGGTAAAAGTTACCATAAATTTAATGGAAAGTATCAAGAGGATAAACATTTAACATTATTTGTTACTGGTAATCGAACAAATGAAACTTGGGTTCAAAATAACAAGCAATCAGATTTTTTCTATTTAAAAGGAATAATTACCAATATTTTAGGAAGATTAGGTGTAGATAAACTAAAAACAACACCATCTAAATTAGATGTCTTTTCAGAAGGAATTACACTAAGTTTAGGTAAGATGAAACTTGTAGAATTTGGAGTTGTTAAAAGATCTGTTTTAAAAGAATTCGGAATTAAGCAAGAGGTTTTATTTGCTGATTTTAACTGGGATACAATTTTAAAAATTACAGGAAATAAAAACATCAAAATTACAGATTTGGCAAAGTTTCCGGCTGTAAAAAGAGATTTAGCACTTTTATTAGATGCTAAAACTGAATTTAAAGAGTTATATAATGCTGCTTTTCAATCAGAAAAGAAGTTATTAAAAGAAGTAGATTTATTTGATGTTTATGAAGGTGAAAACCTACCAGAAGGTAAAAAATCTTATGCAGTAAGTTTTCTATTGCAAGATGAAACTAAAACATTAGCCGATAAACAGATTGATAAAATAATGCAAAAACTACAGCAAACTTTCGAAAAGAATTTTAATGCTGTTTTAAGATAATTTATAAAGGCTCCATGTTATTTGGGGCTTTTTTTATACCCTAATTTTATGTACAAATTAATTATACAACCTATTTTATTTCTATTTGATCCAGAAAAAGTTCATTATTTTACATTTTCTCTAATTCGATTTTTATGTAAAATCCCATTGATAGCACCTTTATTTAGAAAAGTATATCAAATTAATGATAAAAGATTAGAACGTAATCTATTTGGATTAACTTTTAAGAATCCGGTTGGATTAGCTGCTGGTTTTGATAAAAATGCAGTACTCTATAATGAGTTGGCAAATTTTGGTTTTGGTTTTATAGAAATAGGAACAGTTACTCCTAAAGGTCAAGTTGGTAATCCTAAAAAAAGGCTTTTTAGACTAAAGGATGATAAGGGGATAATTAATAGAATGGGGTTTAATAATGATGGAGTAGAAGAAGCTATTAAAAACTTAAAGAAGAATAAACATAAAGTAATAATTGGAGGTAATATCGGTAAAAATACAGCTACTTCTGCAGAAGATTATACGAAAGATTATTTAGAAGTTTTTACAGAATTACATCCTTTTGTAGATTATTTTGTATTAAATGTAAGTTGTCCTAATGTAGGAAGTCATGCAAAATTAAATGATAAAGATTACTTAATTGAATTGATTACAGAATGTCAAAAAAAGAACAATCAGTTTACCATTAAAAAACCAATTCTTCTTAAAATTGCTCCAGATTTAAATAATGTGCAATTAGATGAAATTATAGAATTAGTAGCAGAAACTAATATTGATGGAGTAATTGCATCCAATACCTCTATAAAAAGAGACAATTTAAAGGCTACCAAAGAAAGATTAAATGAGATTGGTAACGGTGGTGTTAGTGGCCAACCTATAAAAAATCAAAGTACTGCGGTAATTAGATATTTAGCAGATAATTCTAATAAATCATTTCCTATTATTGGAGTAGGAGGTATACATTCTGCAGAAGATGCTTTAGAAAAAATAAATGCAGGTGCAGATTTAGTGCAAATTTATACTGGTTTTATTTATGAAGGACCGAGTTTGATTAAAAAAATAAATAGAGCTATTTTAAATAATTAACTATTTTTATTATTAAAAATAGACTTATTTATTAAATGATAGAAACACTTTTTTCTTTTGCTATAGCAACTTCTATACTAGCTTTATCTCCTGGACCAGATAATATTTTTGTATTGACACAAAGTATAGTTAACGGTAAAAAATATGGCTTAGCAACAGTTTTTGGTTTGATTAGTGGCTGTTTAATTCATACAAGTTTATTGGCTTTTGGGGTGTCTGCAATTATCAAAGAGTCTGATAGTATTTATCTTGCAATTAAAATATTTGGTGCTATTTACTTATTATACTTAGCTTTTAAAGTTTATAAATCTGATGAAAATATTGAACTCTCAGAAAATAGTATTCAAAAAAAATCTACTTTACAATTATTTAAGCAAGGATTTATCATGAATGTTTTAAATCCTAAAGTAACCATTTTTTTTCTAGCTTTTTTTCCAGGGTTTCTATTTAGTAATCAACTAAGTACTGTTATTCAGTTTTACGTTTTAGGTTTCATATTTATGCTAGTTTCATTAATAATCTTTTCTGCAATTGCAATTTTATCAGGAAAAATATCAGAAAATATAAAGCATAATAAAAAAATAGGATTTTATTTAAAATGGATGCAAGTAATTGTGTTTACTTCAATAGCTTTCTTAATTTTATACAAATAGAAAAAGCTCATAAAAATTAATTTTATGAGCTTTTATAATATTTATGAATTATAGAATCTAGTTTTCTCTACGTTTTCTCCCGAATCCGCTAGATGCTTTTCTATCTCCTCCGCTTCTTGAGCTTCTATCTGGTCTATCAGAAGAACGTCTTTCAGAACGACCTCTGTTTCCTGAGTCACTTCTTCTAGAAGATGATGATGAACCCTCAGAACTTCTACGTCTTCCAAAACCGCCATCTTTTTTACCAAATGGCTTTTTACGACCACCTCTTCTTCCGCCTCCAGAACGTTCTTTTTTAGTTACTTCTACATTTACAGATCTACCTTCAAAATCTGGTTGATTGCTAGAGAAACTTTCTAAAGTTTTGTCTTCGTAATTTTTATCAATTTCGAAAAAAGAAAAAGTATCTAAAATGTCTATTGCACCAATTTCAATCTTATCTCCAATATTTTGCTCGTTAATTAAACCGATTAACTTACCAGGATTTAAATTATCTTTTCTACCAATATTAATAAAAAAACGAGTCATGTTTTCATTAGTAGATCTTGCTCTAGAGTTATCTCTAGAAGATAAATCGTTTAAATCTTTAGCATTTTCGTAGTAAGCCAACATTGTATTGAATTCTAACGAAACGAATTTTTTAATTAATTCTTCTCTATCTAAAGATTCTAATTTTTCGTAAATACTTGGTAAAAACTCATTAATTTGAGTTTCGTTAACTTCTATATTTTGAACTTTATCAATTAAATTCATTAATTGATTCTGACAAATTTCTTTACCAGAAGGAACCTTAGCTTCTACAAACTTCTTCTTAATAATTCTTTCTATTTGTCTTAGTTTACCTTTTTCTTTACCGTTAACTAAAACAATAGAAATACCTTTGTTACCAGCTCTACCAGTTCTACCACTTCTATGGTTGTAGTTTTCTACTTGGTCTGGTAATTTATGATTAATAACGTGTGTTAATTCAGTAACATCCAATCCTCTTGCAGCAACATCTGTTGCAACTAAGATTTGAATTGTTTTTTTTCTGAATTTACCCATTACAGAATCTCTTTGACCTTGAGATAAATCTCCGTGCAAAGAATCTGCATTGTAACCGTCTTTAATTAAATTATCTGCTACTTCTTGAGTTTCTCTACGAGTTCTACAAAAAATAATAGCATAAATATTTGGGTTTAAATCTGCTATTCTTTTAAGTGCAGGATAACGAGTTCTTTCTGTAACCGAATAATACACATGACTCACATTATCAGAACCTTGGTTCTTTTCACCAGAAGTAATTTCTACTGGTTTTGTCATATAGTTTCTTGCAATAGCTTCTACTTCTCTCGGAAAAGTTGCAGAAAACAACAATGTTTGTTTTGTTTCTGGTGTTGCATCTAAAACGCTGTCTAATTCGTCTTTAAAACCCATGTTTAACATTTCGTCGGCTTCGTCTAATACTAACCACTCAACGTTTCCTAATTTTAATGCTCTTCTGTTTATTAAATCAACAGTTCTACCAGGTGTACCAACAACAATTTGAGATCCTCTTTTTAAAGATCTAATTTGTTCTTCCATACTAGAACCACCGTAAACTGTTGTTACTTTTACATCTGGTAAATACTTACAGAAATCTTTAATATTGTTTCCTATTTGTACAGCAAGTTCTCTTGTAGGAGATAAAATAATTGCTTGTACATTTTTACTACTAGTATCTAAAAGTTCTAATATAGGTAAACTAAAAGCTGCGGTTTTACCTGTACCTGTTTGTGCAAATGCTTTTAAATCGTCTGTAGATGAAATTATTTGTGGAATTGCTTTTTCTTGTATAACAGTTGGTTTTTCGTAACCTAAATCTGTTAATGCTTTGTTTATAGGTTCTTTTAAACCTAACTCTAAAAATGTTGACATTACTGTGTTTTTGTAGATTCACAGAACGCCCACCTGCAAATCAATTTATAAATTTCGACTTGATTTTCTATGAGTTACCTCAAAATTAAAATCGTGCAAAGGTACATGAAATTAACTTATTAGCAAGTATTTAAGTATTTAATTGTTTTTGCTTAGTTCTTTAAGCTGATTATTAATGTTATAAGATGAAATTGCGGCGTAACCATTGACTACAATTCCGTTTTTATTAACAAGAATTGTTCTGTTCATTTTGCTGGTAAGGAAATTTTCTTTTAAATCTTCTGAATTAATGTAATATTGATTTTTAATATCAATATTTTTAATTCTATTATTACTGTTACCATCAACCTCTATAACTGCGAAATTTAAATTTGGAAATTTTTTCTGTAAATATGGAATTCTAGAACTTATAAATGATTTAGACATATATTCCTTATTCCAAAATAATAAAACAGAATTTTTATGAATTGTAAAATCTACAATATCTATAGATTGGTTTGTAAAATCTATAATATTAAATCCTTTAATAGCATCTCCTTTATGTATTACTTTATTATCTTCTAAAACACTTTTTACAAGATTAATATCATCTTTATTTGTAGAAAGCTTAAAAAATAATTCAAACGACTCATTATTAATATTACAACTCGATTTTCTGTAAAAATGGTCTAGAACAGTTCTTTTAAGTAGTGCATTCTTAGAATCTGTTGCATTAATTTCCTTATCAATAGTATGTAATAAGTCGACTGTAAATTGAGTTGTAAAATTTTCTTGCTTGGGTTTATGACCTAATGCGTATGTTTTGTTATATAAATAATTGGTAATGTATCTCGCATAAGGAGAATAATACATTAAATCGTTATTATTAAATTCAATATTTTGTCTATAATCATAAAAAGATGGTTCCAATTTAGGGAATTCTTTTTTTCGTAAACTGTAAACGTGATTGGTAGGGTATCTTTCTGCTCTAGAATATATTGTATAGGTTAAAGCAGTTTTAAGTATTTTAAAATAGCTTTCTGTCTCATTCGGATGTTTTTCAATGTATTCTTTGTATGTTTCTAATCTAGTATTAATAACAGAATCAACTTTTTCTTTGTATTTATTAGGTGATAATCTGTTTAGCTTGTAAAATAATTTTCTTTCATTTTCGTCTTCAAGAAAAATATCGATTAAAATATTATTTCTTTCAGCACCTTTACCTGCAAAAACTAAAGATTCATCAAAATCCCAAGTATTTAAGCGCAACATTAAACTATCTTTTGGCTCTAAATAAATGTATTGTGTCTCATTACCATGTTCAAAATGATATAAACCCTCGTTTAAATTATCAAAAGTACCTAGAAACTTGTTTTTTTTATCTAAAACCAAAGTATCTATTAATTTATCATTTGCATACAAAACAACAAACTTGGTTTTAGGGTTGATAATTTTACCACCAAAATAGGTATTGGTGTTATTGCCACTATTAGAGCAACTTTGTATTGTTACTAATAGTAATAGAATGGGAATAAATAAAATGTAATTTTTACGCATATATAATTGGCAAATATAGTATACAAATGTAGAAATTAGAATTTTGTCATGTTGTTAATTCACTGTTAAAATAGTTTAAAACAATATTTAAAATTCAAATTTTTAGCTTACAAAAGTATTAATGATTTTGGTTAAAAAGAAAAATGGAATTTGTACTTTTGCACAAAATTAAAAAAAGCTTATTTATGTTATCAGTATCTAATTTATCTGTTCAATTTGGAAAACGTATTTTATTCGATGAAGTAAATACAAAGTTTGTTCAAGGAAATTGTTACGGAATTATTGGAGCCAACGGAGCCGGGAAATCTACATTCTTAAAGATTATTTCTGGCGTACAAGAGCCAACTTCTGGTCAAGTACATTTAGAAGCAGGCAAACGTATGTCTGTTTTAACTCAAGATCATTATGCTTTTGATGAGTATCCGGTTTTAGAAACTGTAGTAATGGGTAATAAAGATTTATTTAAAATAAAAAAACAAATAGATGCTTTATACGCAGATTATACTGATGAAAATGCAGAGAAAATAGGTGAATTGCAAATTGTTTTTGAAGAAATGGATGGTTGGAACGCAGATTCTAATGCTGCAGCAATGCTATCTAACTTAGGTATAAAAGAAGATTTGCATTACACTTTAATGAAAGATTTAGATGGTAAGCAAAAAGTACGTGTATTAATAGCACAGGCGTTATTTGGTAATCCTGATGTTTTAATAATGGATGAGCCTACCAATGATTTAGATTTTGAAACAATTGCTTGGTTAGAAAATTTCTTAGCCAATTTTGAAAATACAGTAATTGTGGTATCTCATGATAGACACTTTTTAGATGCTGTTTGTACACATATTTCTGATATAGATTTCGGAAAAATTAATCATTATTCTGGTAACTATACTTTTTGGTACGAATCTAGCCAACTAGCAGCAAAACAGAGAGCACAACAAAACAAAAAAGCAGAAGACAAAAAGAAAGAATTAGAAGAATTTATTCGTCGTTTTTCTGCAAATGTTGCAAAATCTAAACAAGCAACATCTCGTAAAAAAATGATTGATAAATTAAATGTTGAAGATATTAAACCATCAAGTAGACGTTATCCTGCAATTATTTTTGATAGAGATAGAGAAGCCGGAGATCAAATTTTAAATGTCGAAGGTTTATCTAAAGAATTTGAAGGAGAAAAATTATTTGATGATGTGCACATCAATTTAAATAAAGGAGATAAAGTAGCTGTAATTTCTAAAAACTCTAGAGCGGTAACAGCTTTTTATCAAATTATTAATGGTAATGAAGATGCAGATGCTGGTAAGTTTTCGTGGGGAGTTACAACTACACAATCTTATTTACCTTTAGATAACTCTAGCTTTTTTCAAGATGGTAACTTAAACTTGGTAGATTGGTTAAGGCAATATGCCCAAACAGAAGAAGAAAGAGAAGAAGTGTTTTTACGTGGTTTCTTAGGAAAAATGATTTTTTCTGGAGAAGAAGCTTTAAAGAAAAGTAATGTGCTTTCTGGGGGTGAAAAAGTACGTTGTATGTTGTCTAGAATGATGATGAAGAGAGGAAACGTATTAGTTTTAGATGAACCAACAAATCACTTAGACTTAGAGTCTATACAATCATTAAACAACGCGTTAATTAATTTTAAAGGAACTGTTTTATTTACAACACACGATCACGAGTTTGCACAAACAGTTGCAAATAGAATTATAGAGTTAACACCTAAAGGAGTTATTGATAGATATACAACTTTCGAAGAGTATTTATCTGATCCAAAAATTAAAGAATTAAGAGAAAAAATGTACTCTTAGTTAAATAATTATTGATTAAAAATAAAAAAGGAAACCAATTTGGTTTCCTTTTTTATTTACATATTAGTTTAGTTTTTTAATGGACTAATTATTTTTACATCAGAAAAAGAAATTGCGCCTCTAACTACACCATCAATTGTTTTCTTTAAAGCTTCTATTAATTGCATTTTTAATTGCGATTTATGGTATATTAAACTAACTTCTCTAGCTGGTGGCGGATTTGTGAATTCTCTTAAATGATTTTTATCTGTTGCATTTAAATCTAATGTATGTAAATAAGGTAATAATGTCATACCTAAACCTTCTTTAGAAAGCTTAATCAATGTATCAAAACTTCCACTTTCTAATTGAAAACCTTTTTTATTGTCTAACTTATGTGTTCTACATAAGTTAATTACACTGTCTTTAAAGCAATGACCGTCTTCTAATAATAAAATATCTTCCATTTCTAACTCATCTGCAGTAATTCGTTTAGAATCAAATAATCTATGATTTCTTGGTACCAAACCTACAAATGGTTCATAGTATAAAGGTCTTTCTTTAATTGCCTCATTTTCTAAAGGTGTTGCAGCAATTGCAGCATCAATATGTCCGTCTGTTAATTTTCTTACAATATCTTCTGTAGTCAATTCTTCGATAATTAATTTTACCTTCGGATATTTTTTAGTAAAGTTTTGCAAAAACATAGGTAATAAAGTCGGCATAATGGTTGGTATAATTCCTATTTTAAATTCGCCACCGATATAGCCTTTTTGTTGATGTACAATATCTAGTATTCGATTACTTTCATCAACAATAACTTTAGCTTGTTCTACAATTTTTCTACCAACTTCTGTAAGTTCTATTGGTTTTTTAGATCTATTAAAAACTTTTACACCTAATTCATCTTCTAGCTTTTGTATTTGCATACTTAAAGTAGGTTGTGTTACAAAGCTATGTTCTGCTGCTACCGTAAAATTTTGGTATTCAGAAACAGACAAAACATATTTTAATTGAGTAATTGTCATTTTATATAAGAAATTTTGATAAAGATATTAAAACTATCAATAATTATTATCTATTAACAAGTTTAATTTAGGTTAAATTTGATTTAAATTTAAAGAAAGTACAATGAGCAAGTCAATATTAGGATTAGATAAAAAAGATAGTGCAAATTTAGTTGATAACCTAAATGGTTTATTAGCAAATTTTCAAATATATTACCAAAATTTAAGAGGACTACACTGGAATATTAAAGGGAAAAACTTCTTTGAATTGCATGTTAAGTTCGAAGAGTTTTATACAGACTCGCAAGTGAAGATAGACGACATTGCAGAAAGAATTTTAACGTTACAAGGTAAGCCATTACACACGTTTACAGATTATTTAGAAATTTCTTCTGTTGCAGTGGGTAAAGATATTTCGAATGATGTAGAAGGGGTAGAGCTAGTAGTTAATTCTTTATCTGAGTTACTTAAAATTGAAAGAGAAATTTTAGATTTATCTGACAAAGCAGATGATGAAGGTACAAACTCTATGATGAGTGATTTTATTGCAGAACAAGAAAAAACAATTTGGATGTTAAATTCTTGGTTGGGTAAATAATCAATTATAATATTAAATAAAAAAGGGAGCAATTTGCTCCCTTTTTTATTATTTTAATAAGTAAGAAAATCCAATCTCGTAACCAGCAAAAGTGTAACCGCTATTTGGTTGTTTTGTATCTAAATTAGAAACATGACCAATATTTCCACCAACATATATATAAGCTTTATTAAATGCTTTGTAAGACAATCCTAAAGAAGCATTTTCTATAAACGTAAAGCCTTTAGCTAATCGTTCTGACCTCTTATTAATAGAAGCCAAACCCAGACCAAGAGTCATTTGAGCATTTAATTTATCAAATATTTTTTGTTCAATTAACAAACTAAACTCTAAACCATATAAAGCTATCGATTTTAATGCTGTAAATTCAGCTCTTTTGGCTTCATAATTATCTTCATCTGGTGTTACAAATTGTTCATTTATAAGTTGATGTTTTATGTTTTGTAACTGTGGTTGAACAATTAAATCAAAATCGAAAGATTTCCACTTACCTAAATCATAAAAAACCTGAAATTTATAAATATCAGCAGTGTAAGCATAGTCTTTATCATTAAATAAAAAACTGTCTTCGTCTACATTGTTATACAAAAAACCTATTTTTTTGAAATTTAAAATTCCTTTTTTAGGTTGTTGTGCAGTACAAATTAATGTAGAAAAAATAAAAACTAAGAATACATGCTTCATTATAGATTCTTAGCTAAACATTTTAGCAACTTTTTCTGCTTTTCTGTTTTCTGAATAATCATAAAAACCTTCACCAGATTTTACACCTAGTTTACCTGCCATTACCATGTTTACTAGAAGCGGACAAGGTGCATATTTTGGGTTTTTAAATCCGTCGTACAAAACATTTAGAATAGACAAACACACATCTAAACCAATAAAATCTGCTAATTGTAATGGTCCCATAGGATGCGCCATTCCTAATTTCATTACGGTATCAATTTCTGTAACACCAGCAACACCGTTGTAAAGAGTTTCTATAGACTCATTAATCATTGGCATTAAAATTCTGTTAGCTACAAAACCAGGATAATCGTTAACCTCTACTGGCGTTTTTTTAATTTCTTTAGACAAATTCACAATCGTTTCCATAACAGCATCAGAAGTATTGTAACCTCTAATAATTTCTACCAATTTCATAATCGGTACCGGATTCATAAAGTGCATACCAATAACCTTTTCTGGTCTATTTGTAACTGCGGCAATTTGTGTAATAGAAATTGAAGATGTATTTGTAGCTAAAATTGTGTTTTCATTACAAACATCATCTAATTGCTTAAAAATTTTAGATTTTAATGCCACATTTTCTGTAGCAGCTTCCACAACTAAATCAACATCTTTAACTCCGTTTTCTATAGAAGTAAAAGGGGTAATATTATTAAGAGTAGCCGTTTTATCAGCCTCAGAAATTTTTTCTTTGGCAACCATTCTATCTAAATTTTTAGTAATAGTTGCAATACCTTTATTTAAAGCAGTTTCAGAAATATCTATTAAGTGAACATTATAATTAAATTGTGCAAAAGTATGGGCAATTCCGTTTCCCATTGTACCAGCACCAATTACAGCGATATTTTTCATCAATATTTAATTTAAAATTTATTTTATGGGCGTTTAAACAGGCTTTCGCTACTCGCTTTTTTAAAATTTTTATAAAATAAATTTTAAAAAGAGCTCAAACAAACCGCTCTATCCTTAACGCACTTATTTGTTAAGTTTTAGAAACAATCTATAATCATTTGTGCAACTCTTAAAGCTTCTGCACCTTGTCTTAAAGAAACAACGGGTTTTGTGTTGTTTAGAATAGCATCTGCAAAAGATTCTAATTCATCTAAAATTGCATTGTTGTTTTCTACTTCCGGATTGTCGAAATAAATTTGCTTTTTTACACCTTCTGCATTTTGCAAAATCATTGCAAACTCATCTGGTTTATTTGGCACATCTTTCATTCTAACAATCTCAGATTTTTTTTCTAAAAAATCTACAGAAATATACGCGTCTTTCTGAAAAAAACGAGTTTTACGCATATTTTTCATTGAAATTCTACTTGCAGTTAAATTAGCAACACAACCATTCTCAAATTCAATTCTAGCATTTGCAATGTCTGGTGTTTCAGAAATTACAGATATACCACTAGCGTTTACATTTTTTACTTTAGAATCTATAACAGACAGAATTATATCTATATCGTGAATCATTAAATCTAGTACAACAGGTACATCTGTACCTCTTGGGTTAAACTCTGCTAATCTGTGAGCTTCGATAAACATTGGCGTAACAATTTTATCTTTAACAGCTGTAAAAGCAGGATTAAAACGTTCTACATGCCCAACTTGACCTTTAACATGAAACTGGCTTGCTAAAGTTTTTATAGCTTCGGCTTCTACAACTGTTTTAGTAATTGGTTTCTCTATAAAAATATGTCTACCATTTTCAATAGCAAGTTTAGCACATTCAAAATGCGATAGAGTAGGTGTAACTATATCTACTACATCTACTGCATCTATTAAATCTTCTATAGAATCGAATAATTTATAACCAAATTCTTTAGCAACTTTTTCTGCATTTTCTTTAAAAGGGTCAAAAAAACCAACAAGTTCATATTTATCAGATTGTTGTAGTAAACGTAAATGAATTTTACCAAGATGACCAGCACCTAAAACTCCAGCTTTTAGCATATGTATATTATTTTTTTGAATTATTAGCTGTTGCAATCACATTTAAATTAAAATAATAGTTAATAATATTGTTTTAAATGCTTTAAAATTTCTATTTTTTTTATAGAAAAAATCAACGAAAACAAAGATACAATTTTATAATATTGTATTTAGAATTATTACTATTTTTAGACTTTAGAAATTATTAAATTTGAAAGACACATCCAAACATCAAGGACTTAGAAATCAATTAGCTGCTGTTTTAGAAGCAAAAGGTATTACCGATGCAAATGTTTTAAATGCGGTTAGAAAAATACCAAGACATTTATTTATAGACTCTAGTTTCGAGGCTCATGCTTATCAAGACAAGGCGTTTCCTATTGCTGCAGAACAAACAATTTCTATGCCTTATACGGTTGCTTTTCAATCTGAAACTTTAGAAATTAAACCTGGAGAGAAAGTGCTAGAAATTGGTACAGGTTCTGGTTATCAAACAGCTGTTTTATTAGAATTAAAAGCAGAAGTATATTCTATAGAAAGACAAAAAGAATTGTTTAAAAAAACGTCTTTATTTTTACCTAAAATAGGTTATAAACCAAAAAGATTTATTTTTGGAGATGGTTATAAAGGTTTAAAAGAAAAAGCTCCTTTTGATAAAATTATAGTAACAGCAGGTGCACCTTATGTGCCAAAAGCTTTATTAGCACAAGTAAAAGTAGGAGGTAAACTCTTAATTCCGGTTGGAGATAAAACTCAAATTATGACACTATTTATTAGAAAGTCTGCAAAAGAATTTGAAAAACACGAATTGGGTGATTTTGCATTTGTACCAATGTTAGAAGAAAAAAACTAATATTAGTTTATAATTTTTCCCAAAGAACCATTTTCTGATGGTATAAGTTTAAAATTGTAACTAGTTTGTAAAGTATTTACAACTCTATGAGAAACGTAAATAATTGTAGTTTCACTTTCTTTTACCAATTTATTAATTAAAGTTATAATCGTTGTTGTACCATGGTTATCTAAATTAATTAATGGTTCGTCTAAAATTAATAAAGGTGGATGTTTTATAATAGCTCTGGCAATTAAAATAAGTCTTTGCGATACAACTGATATATTATTAAAGAAGACATTTTTTTTATGTTCGAAACCTAATAATTTTAACCAATCTTCAGCCAATTTTTCTTGTAGAGAACTCGGTTTTTGATATAATCCAATGCTATCAAAAAAACCAGAAATGATCATTTCTTTTAAAGTCGTTTTCGTTTTAAAAAGGTCTAACATTGTAGGACTAAAATAGCCTATTTTCTCTTTAATTTCCCAAACACTTTCACCAGAACCTTTTTTATTTCCAAACAAATATACTTCTTGTCCAAAGGCCTTAACATTATTTCCATAAATCATAGAAAGAATAGTAGTTTTTCCAGATCCATTAGGTCCTATTAATTGCCAAAATTCATTTTTATTGACTGTCCAATTTATATTTTTTAGTACATAATTATTTTCATAATTTACAGATACGTTTTTTAATTTTATTAATTGATTTGGTATATTTTCATACTTAGTGATTGCTTGAGGAATATTACCCTTAAAAACAACCTTGTATTCTTTGAAATTATAATTTTCAATTTCTGTAAATGACGTAATTTTGTCGTTTACAACTTCTAATATATGAGATATTATAGGTAATATTTCTTCCTTTCTATTAAATAATTGAATGATTGGTATTTCTAAAGAAAGGTTAATAAGTTTTTGTTTTATAGATGAAATTGAAGAAATATCTAGACTCTCAAACGGGCAGTCTAAAATTAAAAATGAAGGATTTTTTTCTATTAAATAATTAAGAACTAATTTTTTTTGTTCGCCACTAGAAAAAGACCTAATACTTCTGTTTCCCGGCGTTTTTATAATTTTAGTACTATATCTTACCTCTTGGTTTATAATTTTTTCTAAAATACTATCAGAAAATAAAAGGCCTTTTTTGTTTTGAAGTATTGATAAAGAATGATTTCCATTTAAAATATCATTAATTAGATCATTTTTTACAGAAAGATCTCCTTTTTTAATCGCATAATGGATCTTATCCATGTAGAATAATTATTTAGCTCTTTCCCAATAAGCTGTTTTGCCAAAAAGAGAAACACCTATATAACCTCTTAATTTTAACTTATTAGCACTTACTAATTTAATGTAGCATTTATAAGTTTTACCATTTCTTGGATCTATAATTTGTCCTCCAGACCATTCATCATCATCTTTTTCTAAACCAGATAAAATATCTAAACCTAAAATAGGTTTGTCTTTATACTCACCTTCACAATTAACACAAAGAGCATTTTTTCTAGCAGGATTTAGTATTTCTACAACTTTAGCATAAGCTTTCCCTTCTTTCTCATAAACTTCTAATACCGAATCAACATTACCAGCTTCATTTTTAGAATTCCATTTTCCAAAAATTGTTTGCGAATTAATAGAAAGTACTAATGATAAAAATAAAAATGTAAAAAATGTTTTTTTCATGTTAAAAAAATATTGAATTCATATTAAAAGGATCTAAAAATATAAAATATTTTAGACAATTGATGTTAAAGTTTTATAAACTGGCATCATAATTTTCGTTCCATTTATTTTGAACACGTAAAACTTGTTCTATTACATCTCTAACACAACCTTCACCTCCTTTTTTGTAAGAAATATATTTAGCAACTTGTTGTATTTCTTGTACTGCATCATTTGGGCAAGCTGGCATTCCTACCAATTCCATTACAGGTAAATCAGGCACATCATCTCCCATATACAAAACGTTTTCAGCTTTTAAATCATATTTTTTTACTAGTTCTTTGTATTGCTCTATTTTATTATGAGCACCAAGGTAAATATCTTCGATACCTAAAGCTGCTAATCTTTTTCGAACACCTTCATTTGTTCCGCCAGAAATAATACAAACCCTAAATCCTTTATTTAAAGCATTTTTCATAGCATAACCGTCTTTTACATTCATATGTCTTACCAATTCACCATCGGGCATAATGGTTAGCATTCCGTTGGTTAAAACGCCATCAACATCAAAAATAAAAGTATTAATTTGGGGTAATAATTGTTTATAACTAAGTTCCATAATTTTATTGTAATCTCTTTTTTTATTCAGTTTTATTCGATTTCTGAATAGATTGTGTTAGTATTTTATAGATTGTTTGTTGTTCTTGAGAAAGCAAACTTAAATGATTATTTATTGTTTCTGAATCGTTTCTTACTGCCGGACCTGTTTGGGCACTTACAGGTTTTAACTGTTTAATTTTAGATGCAGTTTCATCTATTAAAGGCTGTAAGATTTCAAAAGGAACATTATTACTTTTGCAAATATCTGCACCAATTTTATACATATGATTTGTAAAGTTATTTACAAAAACTGCTGCAACGTGTAATGTTTTTCTTTGTTCTGTGGTAATATTATAAATGTTAACACCAATACTTTTTGCAAGTTTTTTTAGTAGGATGTAATCTTTTTCATTTTCGGCTTCTAAACAAAACGGAACTTTAGAAAAATCTATTTCTTTTTCTTTAGAAAAAGTTTGTAACATATAAAAGACACCTTTTCGTGTTTTATTCTGTAATTCATCCATAGAAAAACTACCAGAAGTATGTACAACAAAACTATTCTTAATTTTAGCAGAAACTTCTTTAATTGCATTGTCTGATACTGCAATTATTGTTATATCAGCATCAGGAATAATAGTTAAATTTCTAGAACTAATTTTTGTAACACGAATAGTTTTAGCTTTTAAAAAAGCTTTTTCTAAATGATGCGCTACGTTTCCGTTTCCGATAATTACTGTTGATATCATTATAGCGAAGATATTATAAATTTATATAATTTTAGAATTGCTTTTACTAAATTAGCTGATGAAAATTTACCGAAATGAAAGAAAACAATAAATTAGGAATAAATACCATCTGTGTGCATACAGGAGAAGTGAAAGACGAACAATTTAAAGGTGCAGTTTCAGCAATGTATATGTCTACTTCTTATGCTTTCGACGGTGTAGATATTAAACGATATCCTAGATATTTTAATACACCAAATCAAGAAATGCTGTGTAAAAAAATTGCAGCTTTAGAAAAAACGGAAGATGGTTTAATATTTGGTTCTGGTATGGCAGCAATTTCTGCAGCTATGTTTGCATTTTTAAAAACTGGAGATCATGTAATTATTCAACAAGTTATTTATGGCGGAACCTATAATTTTATTGTTTCTGAATTTGATAAATATGGAATTGAATATTCTTTTACAGAATCTGATAATGTAAAAGATTTTGAGTCTCTAATTAAAGAAAATACAAAGGTTATTTATATAGAAACACCTTCAAATCCATTATTAGGTATCACAGATTTAGACGCTATTGCTAAGTTGGCAAAGTCAAAAGATATTTTAACAATGATAGATAATACTTTTGCTTCGCCTATTAATCAAAATCCTGTAGATTTTGGAATAGATATTATGTTGCATTCCGCAACAAAATACATGGGTGGTCACTCAGATATTTCTGCAGGCGCCATTGCAGCTAGTAAAGAGCATATTGCACATATCTGGAATACAGCAATCAATTTTGGTGGTAACCTAAGCGACCAAACTGTTTGGTTATTAGAAAGAAGTTTAAAAACGTTGAATCTTCGTGTAAAAGAACAAACTAAAAATGCCGAAGAAATGGCCTTGTATTTAGAAGGTAGTTCAGATATCGATCGTGTATATTATCCAGGTTTAAAAAGTCATCCGCAGTACGAATTAGCAAAAAAACAAATGAAAGGTTTTGGAGCAATGTTGTCTTTTGAGTTAGCAAACGGCATTAATGCAATGGATTTTCAAAATAATTTACAATTAATCAAACCTTCTATGAGTTTGGCTGGTTTAGAAAGCACAACAGTTAGTCCTGTGCAAACTACACATGCTTTGTTAAGTGAAGAAGAGCGTTTAGAAAGAGGAATCAAAGATGGTTTAATTCGTTTTTCTGTTGGTATTGAAGAACCAAAAGATTTAATTGAAGATATTGAACAAGCAATACAAAAAGCTAAGAAATAAGCGATTTTTATAAAATTTAAAGAATGAAATTAGATATATTAGCTTTTGGAGCACATCCAGATGATGTAGAATTAGGCTGTGGTGCAACAATAGCAAAAGAAGTTTCTCTTGGTAAAAAAGTTGGAATTGTAGATTTAACACAAGGTGAACTTGGTACACGTGGTTCTGCAGAATTACGAATGATAGAAGCAGATAAAGCTGCAAATATAATGGGGGTTTCTGTTAGAGAAAATTTAAAGTTTTCTGACGGTTTTTTTACAAATGATAAGAAACATCAGTTAGAAATTATAAAAATGATTCGTAAATATAAGCCAGATGTTGTTTTATGCAATGCTATTGATGATAGGCACATAGATCATGGTAAAGGAAGTAAATTGGTTTCTGATGCTTGTTTTTTAAGCGGATTGATGAAAATTGAAACTATGGTTGATGGAAAAAATCAAGAAAAATGGCGACCAAACCAAGTATATCATTATATACAATGGAAAAACATAGAACCTAATTTTGTTGTAGATGTATCTGGTTTTATAGATAAAAAGGAAGCCGCAGTTTTAGCTTATGGTTCACAATTCTTTGATCCTAATAGTGATGAGCCAGAAACACCAATTACTAGCAAAAATTTTATAGATAGTATAAATTATCGAGCAAGAGATTTAGGTAGATTAATTGGAGTCGATTATGCAGAAGGTTTTACCTCAGAACGTTACGTTGCAGTAAAAAATTTAGATAAATTAATTTAATTTTTTTTTGTTTTAAATTAAAAAATATACTTATATTTGCACCCGCAATTATATGGTGGTTGTAGCTCAGTTGGTTAGAGTATCGGTTTGTGGTACCGAGTGTCGCGGGTTCGAGTCCCGTCTTCCACCCAAAAATAAAAAGCTTCTTAGAAATAAGAAGCTTTTTTTGTGCTTCAAAAAATATATAAAAGTTTAAATATTAGGTTTTTATTTGTTGAATTTGTAAATTTAGTTGCCCAAACTAAAACTGAAATTATGACTTTACAACAAAAAATGGTTAAAAAAATTAATGATTTTGGAGGATTAGATCTAATTGTTAATTTTTTAGAGAAGTTTAAATTATCTGTTAAAGATGAAGATCGAATTTATTTTAACAATATTATAGATTATTTTTCTTTATTATTTGAACAAGAAGTGCCAGTAGAGCAACATGCAGTAACTTATAAAGAAGCCACGATAAAATCTATTGAAGTTTTAAGTTTTTATAATGATAAAAAACAATCAAAGGTACTTAGTTTCTTAATTAAATTAATAAAGTTTAAATTAGAAGCGGTATCAAATATTAAAGGATTAGCTTCCTAAGTTTTTAGTATCTTTTTTTAATTCTGATACCAATTTAGAATTGTCTTGATCAATTCTTCTCAAGATATTCTTTGCGTTAGTTTTAGAAATTAATTCTTCAATATTTGATAACCTTTGATTTAATTCTAAATTAATTTGATCAAAGTGCTTCTTAACCATGTTTGAAATAAGAGTATCTATGGAGGTAGATACATTATCTTGGGGGACATAGTTATTTTTATATTTACCTTTACCTGTTAGCAACCAAATAGGATCTACATTAGTAATGTTATCTATAATAGCGAAAAGAATAGTTTCGTTTGGTTTTTTACTATAATTTAGTACCGCACTTACTAACTGTTGAGAGACACCTATTAATTCTGCAAATTTTTTTTGATTTAAATTTACATCCTTATAAATCTCAATAATTCTATTTGCTCTCTCTTTATCTTTTATTTTCATTACTAAACATTGATATGTAAATGTAGTAAAAAAATACTACAAATTAAGATTTTTTAAAAGATTTATTACTTCATTCTTTTTTCTAACGGAAACAGGTATGTTAGAATTATCGGTTAAAACTAAATAACCTCCATCGGATTTTATAAATTCTTTTATATATTTTGTATTTATTAAATGACTTTGATGCACTCTTAAAAAACCTATATCTTTTAATAAGTCTGCATAAAATTTTAATGTTTTAGATACCAAAATTTTTTGATTATCAATTAAATAGAAGGTGGTATAATTATTATCAGATTTACAGCGGATTATATTTTTAATATTTACTACAATAATTTTATCTGATGTGTGAAGAGAAATTTGCTCTAAAGTATTATTGGGTTTGTTTATAGCCTGTTTTAATACTTGTAATTGCTCTTTTTTAGGTTGAAGCTGGTGAGATGCTTTTTTTATAGAATTGGCTAAATCTTCGTTAGAATAAGGTTTAAGTATATAATCTATTGCAGCAAATTTAAAAGCTTTAATAGCATAAGCATCACTAGCTGTTACAAATATTATTTTTGATGTTAAATCAGGAAAAATCTCTAAAATATCAAAACCTGTTCCGTCTCCTAACATAATATCTAAAAAGAGAATATCGGGTGTTTTTTTTTGTAGAACCTTAGCTGCTTCTACAACAGACTTTGCGGTACCAATAATTTCAATTTCTTTATGATTTTTAGATATATCTGTTTGTAACATTTCTAAAGCTAAAGAATTATCTTCTACTAAAATGGCAGTAAGTGTATTCATTTTAAGATTTAGATAATTTAAAAACTGTAATTTCTGGTCTAACATTAAATCGAACTTGGTATAAATTACCCAATGCTCTATTAATATATAATGTTCTTCCGTCGTATAAATCTATTTCACCGGCATTGTATCTTTTATTTTCTACAGGTAAAATTGGCGGATTTAGAAAAGGAGGTTTCACTTGTCCGCCATGAGTATGACCCGAAAGTATCCATCCTTTATAGTTGTTCCAAACATCTAAATCACAAACATCAGGATTGTGGCAAAGCATAATATTTGCTTTACTTGCATTGTATTTAGAAGTAATTTTTTTTGGGTCAAAATTTAATCCCCAATAATCATCAATTCCCATAATATTCAAGCCATTAAATTCTTTTTGATCATTAATCAAAATAGAAATACCTGCTTCTTCTAAAATATTAGTAATTGCATCAGCAACATGTTGTTCAACCCAATCACCACCATAATCATGGTTTCCTAAAACACCTGCAGTTCCTAATTTACCTTTAACTGTAGATTTCATAACAGTTTGCAATTGCGCTAATTGTTCTTTATCTTCATAAGAAACAAAATCACCAGTATAAACCACAAAATCTGGTTCTAATAATTTTGCTTTTTCAAAAGACTCGATAACATAGTTATAATTGAATTTATTCCCAACATGAATATCGCTAATTTGCATTAACGTTTTACCTTCTAGGTGATCTGGTAAATTCTTAATAGGCATATTAACATATACAAATTCTAACCAAAAAGGTTCTATTTGCCAAGTATATAAACCGCCAATAAAACTAGCTCCAGCAGCACCTAAAAGCGATTTTTTTATAAATTTTCTTCTTTCCATTTTAATTTAATAATCTGTTTTTAAAGGAATTTTAAATGAAATTTTTGTTCCGATACAATTTGCATCTTTCTTAAGTTCTTCTGCAGTAAAAACATTGTATTTGGATAAATTTTCTATTCGTTCTTTCGTTACTTTAAAAGCTACAGAAGTATGCGTGTTTTCTGAATTATTATTTATGGAATTATAAATTCCGATTCCGTTATCTACAATTGTAGAATGTAAAAAAGCTTGTTTTACATCAAAAGTAACAAGAATATTTCCTTTTGTATTGATTTTAGATATACCGTGTTTAATTGCATTTTCTACAAAAGGTTGTATTAACATTGGCGGAATTAAAATTTCTTCTGAATCAATTCCGTTTAAATTTTCTACAATAGAAAAATCAAAACTCTTAGAACTTATTTGTTGTTCTAATTTTAAATAACTTTTTAAGGTTGTAATTTCCTCTTGTAAACTAATCTCTTCTAATCTAGAGTTGTTTAAGACACTTCTTAAAAGTACAGAAAAACTTGAAATTGTTTCGTTTAACTCTTGTTTTTTTTCAGAATTTCCTAAGGCTTTAATACCGTTTAAAACATTAAAAATAAAATGAGGATTCATTTGTAACTGCAACGCTTTTTGTTCTAAAGTTTGTAAATGATTCTTTAATTTTAAGTCTTTAATTTTCTTTTGATTTCGTTTATTTAGCTTTTTTAAGTGTATTTCTAAAAATAAGATTATCATTAAAAGAAGCGCAATTGTACATACAATATAAAACCATACTTCTAAATAAAATGGTTTTTTTATGATGAAACTAAAACTTTTAGAACTTGAATTTTTACCATTTTTAAATCTTGCTTCTGCAATAAATGTATAATTTCCGGTTTTTAAATTGGCAAAATTTATTTGATTTACTTCTTGCCAGGGTGAAAAATCATTACCCAATTTAAAACGGTATTCTATATTTTTATCAGTTGAAAATATGTTACTATTTAAAGTTATAGAAATACTATTACTCTTAGCATTTAAATGTAGTCTTTTATTGTAATTGTTTAAATTGATTGTGTCTAAAAGCTTGTAATTCACTAAAACTTTTTCAATATATAAATTCGGTATTAAAAGTTTTTCTCTATTTTTTTGAATGTAAAAGCTGTTATCCGTTGCTAAAAATACATTTCCTTTTATATCTTCAAAAACAGCATTTATGGTATTAGAATTAATTTTACTATTGTATTTATTTATTCTTTTTTCAAAAATAAAAGTTTCTGCATTTAATACATTTATACCTGTTTGTTTAGAAAATAAATACAATTGATCTGAAACAACTTCAAAATTAATATCTTCATCAGAAGTATACTTTTCTATTAATTGTTTGTTAGGATTTAACTGAAAAATAGTTTGCTTATTTTTTAAAACAAATAATTTATTTTGATACATTTTAAAATTATTAAAATTACCTTTTGAAATTAAAGAAATTGTCTCAGGATTAAACAAATCAGATAAAAGCCAGAGTCCACTATTGGCAGCAACAATAAAGTTATTATTGTGAAAAATGATATCATTAATAATCGAAAAATCTAAATTGTAAGTAGTTTTTAAAGGTTGTAGATAATTCTTATTAAAATGATAAATACCGTGGTTAGAAGCGACGTAATAAGCGTTTTTGTGCTTAAAAATTTTGTTTACACCTTTTGCTTCAAAAGTAAAAACATTATTGTTTGTAATTAAAGTTAGTTCTTTAGTATTACCAATAAAAATGGAATCGTTATTAATAAATAGGCTGGTGCTTAAATTGGAATCAATTGCTCTATTTTTAAAACTTTTAGAAAAATATTTTCCATTATAATTTAATAAACCTTTGTTTGTTCTTAACCAAATTGTTTGGTTGTTGTCTTGAGTAATTTCTATAATTGATGAATTTTCAAAATCTTTAAAAGCAGTAATTTCTTCTATAATTGAATCTTGAGAAAAAACATTAAAACTTAAACATAAGATTAGAAAAAATATTACCTCTTTAAGGTATAATTTTTTAAAACTAAATAAATTTACAATGTTTTTTTTCATTTAAACAAACTTACTAATTTAAACGCCATTACACCATTTTAAATTTTGGGTAATGACGTTTTTTACAACAACTTTCTCTAATTCACTTTATTTCAAAGCATACAAACGCTTGTTGCTAGTATCTGGCTTTACGTGTTCTAATTCACCATAAGGTTTAATTAAAGGTTTTAAAACACATAACCCAGTTGTTCTACCTCTAATTACTAGTTTACTTGCTTTTACAGACCAGTTCCATCTATATTTATCGATAGAAACATTATACCTTTCTATATCATACATTAAATCTTCTTGGGTTTCAATCCAATCTTTTAATTCATCTACAGATTTAAATTTTGGCATTTCATTATCAGTATTATAATAATCAAATTCCCATTTAATTGGTATAGAAAACTGTGTTGTATAAGGCTCTCCAACATATCTTTCTTCTTCATTATTTAGTGCATCATACCAATCAATATCTTTTTCCTCTGGATATTTTTTTGCAATTTCTTTAGAAAGATCCATTTTACCTGGAGAATATGAAGTAGGATAAAAAACATAATATGGTTGTGCTAAGTAATGATTAGAAAATCGGCCACCAAAAATTGTATGATATGGTGATGCTACTACTTTTGGATTGTTTTTAGCGTAAAATGCATCCTTAAGTGTTTTTAAAAGCTCTTTGTTTTCTACAAGACCAGATGCATGAAAAATTATTTTAGAATTTACATTTACTACATTTTGTAATTTAGGCAAAGTACCTTGAGTAATTGTTTTTCTTAAAGTTTCTGATGTAATTTTGTCTCCTCGAACCACTGTTTCTAAATTCATACCTTTAAAAGGATTGCTTTTATTTACAATATGAATTTCGCCATAAGGTTGATTGTTTCCGTTTTCGTTAAGCCATAAAATAATTTCTTCTAAAGAATATTTACCATCAATTACTTTTAAACCTTCTTCTGTAAAATATTTTCTAGCATCTTTATAAAAGGTTTCATTTCCTTTGTCAAAACCAGCAATAAAAACGATTGGTTTTTTGTACGTGATGTTTGTGTTTTCTTCTGTAATTTCTTTAGATGTTTCAACAATAGCTAAATTTTCTGGGGCTTTTTTTTCTAATGTTGAATCGCAACTAATAAAAATGCTAGATGCTATTAATAAAGACGATACAGCAAGTGTTTTTCTTAAAATGTTTCTCATGATTTCTACTTTTTTAGTGTTATTACACGGTAAAAGTAGTTTAGAAGAAAGCTTAAATTTTGCCTGTTTTAGAATTCGTGAGATAACAATTAGAATTCGTATATTAAATTGTAATTTATTTATAAAAACCTGTTAATGATTGTAAATTTCTAGAGTTGTTAAACCTTCTTGATTAGGGTTTTTGGCATAAGATTTTAAATAAGAATTCATATAATTGATAATTCTTTCTTCTGGATAAAACAATACTTTATTATCATATTGTGCCCATTCATTCATATTTAAATAGGCTTTTCCATTTTTGTAACGATAAAAATCTTGAATGTGTTCCGGTAAATTATCTTCTAATTCTTCACTTAGAATAATATTATAATAATTTAAATCTGCAGTAAAAAAATGAAATGATAATAAATTATCATAAAAACCAGTTAGGTTATTTGCTAATGGCAACAACATTGTAAAAACTAAAATAACAGCTTTTTGCTTGTTAAAAAACTTGATAAAGAAATCTGAAAAATTTATGGTATTTAAAGACCAAAAGATGATAAAAACAGATAGCATATTTTGGATATTCCAAGGAACAACGTTATAACCATAACCTAAGTAAAATAACAAAAAGGTTATGGTTGCATGCATTAATAAAATAAATAATACAGCAAACTTTCTAGTTTTGTTAAATAACAATAAAACGCCCATAGATGCTTCTAACCAAGGTACAGCATAGGTAAAATATTCTAATAAAATATGTGGTAAAAAGCTAAAGTGTTTTTCTAAGGCACTTAACCATTGTATGTAAAACTCTCCATTTACTTTTTGAATTCCGCTCCAGAAATAAGTTGCAAAAAAAACTAAAATAACAGCATAAAGAACTTTTTTATAATTTGTTTTTTTTGGGAAAACCTCAATTGCTAAAATTGTTAGAAAACTCTGATAAAAGTAGGGTTGCAGTCTATTTTGATCAACTAAAGAAAGATAAATATATAATGCAAGTATTAGTAAACCTTGCCACCTTTTATTTTGAAAAATATATACAATTTGTAATAAAAAAAAACTTCCAGCTAAAATATAATCTAAAGGATTTGTAGGAATAGGAAACCAATCAAATAAAGGAATTACAGGAAAAACTTTTGTTGTAATCCATAATTTAGGAGCATATATCATTAAAACTAAAACTCCTAAAACAGCTAGAATTCTAACGTAATTTACCTTTTGTTCGTTTGTTATATTAGATATCATCTATGTATTTAATTTTTCTGCTAAATATTTAGAAGTATACGATTGTTTATTTTTAACCAATTCTTCTGGCGTACCTTCAAAAATAAGTTGACCACCATTTTTACCACCTTCTAAGCCTAAATCTATAATATAATCTGCACACTTTATCAATTCTATATTATGCTCAATTACAACAATAGAATGTCCGCGTTCTATTAATGCATTAAAAGATGCTAATAGTTTTTTAATATCATGAAAATGCAAACCAGTTGTAGGTTCATCAAAAATAAATAACGCTTTATCTTTTGTGTTTCCTTTTACTAAAAAAGATGCTAATTTTATACGTTGTGCTTCACCGCCAGAAAGGGTAGAAGAAGATTGTCCTAGTTTAACATAACCCAATCCAACATCTTGTAAGGGCTTTAATTTATTGGCTATTTTTGGTACTAAATTTTCCGTAAAAAATGCAACTGCATCATCAATAGTTAGATTTAAAATATCATCAATAGATTTGTCATCAAACTTAACCTCTAAAACTTCTTTTTTAAATCTTTTTCCGTTACAAGTTTCACATTCTAAATGCACATCTGCCATAAATTGCATTTCTATAGTAACTTCACCTTCGCCTTTACAAACTTCACATCTACCGCCCTCTACATTAAAAGAAAAGTGTTTTGGTTTATAATTTCTGATGTTAGATAATTTTTGATTTGAAAATAAAGCTCTAATATCATCATAAGCTTTGATATATGTAACAGGATTTGATCTAGAAGATCTACCAATTGGGTTTTGATCGATAAATTCTACATGCTTTAATGTATCAAAATTACCAATAACATCTGTATGTTGCCCAACTTTATCACCGTAACCAACTAGTTTTTTTTGCATAGTTGGATATAAAATTTTCTTAACTAAAGTACTTTTACCAGAGCCAGAAACTCCTGTAATTACAGACAAACAGTTTAAAGGAAATGTTACATCTATATTTTTTAAATTGTTTTCTCTAGCGCCAAGAATTTGTATTTTATTGTTTGATTTTCTTCTTTTATTAGGAACTTCGATTGATAAATCTTCATTTAAATATTTTGCAGTTAAAGAATCAGATTTTAAGATTTCTTTAAAATTTCCTTCAGCAACTACATTTCCACCATAAGTTCCTGCTTCCGGACCAATATCTATAATATAATCTGCTTCTTTCATGATATCTTCATCATGTTCTACAACAATTACTGTATTGCCTAAATCTCTTAAATCTTTTAAAACGCCAATTAATCTTTCTGTATCTTTAGGATGTAAGCCAATGCTTGGTTCATCTAAAATATACATAGACCCAACCAACGAGCTACCTAAAGATGTTGCTAAATTAATTCGCTGACTTTCTCCACCAGAAAGTGTATTAGAAGTTCTATTAATTGTTAAGTAATTTAAACCAACATTGGTTAAAAATTGCAATCTATTATTAATTTCTGTTAGTAGTCTTTTACCTATTTTTTCTTCATATTTATTCAGTTTAATTTCTTTGAAAAAAGATGCCAATTCATCTAAAGGCAAAGCAACTAAATCTGATATGTTTTTAGAATTAATTTTAACATAATTAGTTTCTTCTCTTAAACGCTTACCATTACAAGTTGTACATTTTGTTTTACCACGATAACGAGAAAGCATCACACGATTCTGAATTTTATAACTTTTTTCTTCTAAAACAGAAAAGAAATGATGTATACCGTGAAAAGAACTGTTTCCATTCCAAACCAACTCTTTTTGCTTTTCTGAAAGTTCAAACCAAGGTTTGTGAATTGGAATATCAAATTTGTAAGCAACTTCTATTAAAGCTTCTTTATAATGAACATAAGCAGGTGTTTTAAAAGGGAAAATAGCGTCTTCAAAAATTGATAAACCAGTATTTGGAATGACTAAATCTTCATCTATACCAATAACATTACCATAACCTTCACAGGTTGGACATGCTCCATATGGATTATTAAAACTAAACAAATGCGTGTTTGGTTCTAAAAAAGTAATACCGTCTAATTCAAATTTATTGCTAAATTCTGTAACATTATTATCGTCTAGGTTTTCAACAAAACATACACCTTTTCCTTCAAAAAAAGCAGTTTGTATTGCGTCTGCCAGCCGGTTGTAAAAATCTTCATCATCTTTTTTTACAATTCTGTCTACAACTAAAAGTAAAGGTTCATTTTTAAATTCTTCTTGCGGAAAATTAGCAATTTTATAAATTTTATCATTCCATTTAAGCCTTGCATAACCTTGTTGTTCTAACACCTGTAAAACGGTTTTTAAATCTCTATTTTCATCAATAGTTACAGGAGAAAGCAAAAGTAATTTTGTATTGTTGTTAAAATTTTTAATAAAATTTACAACATCAGAAACAGTATCTTTTTTAACTTCATTACCAGAAATAGGAGAGTAGGTTTTTCCAATTCTAGCAAACAATAATTTTATATAATCATATATTTCTGTACTTGTACCAACAGTAGATCTTGGATTTGTAGAGTTAACTTTTTGTTCTATTGCAATTGCAGGTGCTATACCTTTAATGTAATCTACTTTAGGTTTGTGTAATTTACCTAAAAATTGTCTTGCGTAAGAACTTAAACTCTCAACATAACGTCTTTGGCCTTCTGCATATAATGTATCGAAAGCTAAAGAAGATTTACCAGAACCAGAAAGCCCAGTTATAACAACTAATTTATTTCTAGGAATTACAACATCAATATTTTTTAAGTTATGCAATTTTGCACCTTTTATAATGATGTTTTCCTTAGGGTTAACGGCTAAAATATCTTTCTTCATGTATCAAAAATATAAGCTATAAAATTACCAAAAAATTACCTCAATTAGAAGCTAGGTAAATCTTTTTTGTCAAAAGTTTGTACTTTTAATAAAAAATATTCATATTTGTAATGTATAAACCTCACAAAATTAGACGTATATAGCATAAAATTACTTCAAAAATTATTAACAAATAATAATAAAGAAAGGCATAAATAGCTTTTCTGTAAGTAATTATGATACGTACTAATACAATTTCTGATAGCATTTTAGTAAGCGATTATATTAAAGGTAAAGAAGCCTCTTTAGCTATTTTAATCAACAGACATCAACAACGTCTTTTTAGCTTTATTTATAGTAAAGTACAAGACAAAGATTTAACAGAAGATATTTTTCAAGATACTTTTATTAAAGTAATTAGAACTTTAAAAAAAGGTAATTATAATGAAGAGGGTAAGTTTTTACCGTGGGTTATGAGAATTGCTCATAATTTAGTAATTGATTATTTTAGAAAGAATAACAGGATGCCTTCTTTTAAAAATACCGATGAGTTTGATATTTTTTCTGTATTACATGATGGCAGCTTAAATGCAGAAAAACAAATTATACAAGAGCAAATTTACGATAACGTAAGAGAGCTTGTAAATGAGTTGCCAGAAGAGCAAAAAGAAGTATTGGTTATGCGAATGTACAAAGATATGAGCTTTAAAGAAATAAGTGAAAACACAGGTGTAAGTATAAATACAGCTTTAGGTAGAATGCGATATGCTTTAATAAATATGCGTAAGCTTATAGAAAAACATAAAATTATTTTGGTGAATTAACAATAAAGTTAAAAATGTGTCGTTATTAAATTAGAAACCAATATATTAAATAATTTATATGATGCAACTTTACTCAAAAAAGTCTTCTGATTATCAGATGCAACCAAAAAAAGAAACAGTTCAATTTTTGATTAATTTTTCCAAATCTTTACGAATTGAAAAAACTAAATCAAATAACTTCATTGAATTGAATTTGAATTAAGAGTGGAAAAAGCTTCAACTAACGTTGGGGCTTTTTTTATATGCATCATTTAAAATACGAAATGAGTTAAACCAAAACCTAGTATCTTGCTAACTTGCAGTCATGGAAAATATATTAGTAGCAGGTGCAAATGGTACCACAGGAAAAAAAATAGTTAATTTATTAGAAACATCACAATATTTTAATCCAATTGCTATGGTTAGAAAAGAAGAACAAAAAAAGCAATTTGAAGATAAAAATATTAAAACTGTTTTAGCAGATTTAGAAAAAGATGTTTCTTTTACAACTAAAAATATAGATAAAGTTATTTTTGCCGCTGGTTCTGGTGGTAAGAAAGTAGTTGAAGTAGATCAAGAAGGAGCTAAAAGATTAATAGATGCAGCAATAAAAGAAAATGTATCTAAATTTGTAATGCTAAGTTCTATGGGCGCAGACAATCCTGAGCAAGCAGAAGATTTACAAGAATATTTAAAAGCGAAACATAATGCAGATGTTTATCTAAAAGAAAGTAATCTTACATATTCTATAGTTAGACCAGGGTCTTTAACAGACAATCAAGGAAAAGGAAAAATTGAATTAAGCAAAAAACTTAATAAATCTGGTGAAATCTCTAGAGAAGATGTAGCGCAAACTTTAGTTAGATCTTTACATGATACAGCAGCAATCAACAAAACTTTCGAAATTATTGAAGGGGAAACATTAATAGGTCAAGCAGTTCCTCATTAAACAAGTATAAACAAATAATAAAAAAACACCTTTTAAGGTGTTTTTTTTGTTTTATAATATTCATTTAAAACTGTTTTTCTACCAATAGTTTTTGTAATTATATCGTTGTCTAAATTCCAACCTCTCGCAGGAGAATATTCTCTTCCATACCAAATAATTTGTAGATGTAAATCATTCCATAATTCTTTGGGAAATAATCTTTTAGCATCTTTTTCGGTTTGAGCAACGCTTTTTCCGTTACTTAAATTCCAACGATACATTAATCTTAAAATATGCGTATCTACCGGAAAAGCAGGTACACCGAATGCTTGACTCATAACAACACTTGCAGTTTTATGACCAACAGCAGGTAGTTCTTCTAAACCTTCGAAACTCTGAGGAACTTCGCCATCATATTTTTCAATTAAAATTTTAGACAAGCCATAAATTCCTTTACTTTTCATTGGAGACAAACCACAAGGTCTTATTATTTCTTTAATTTCTTCAACAGACATTTTTACCATATCAAAAGGATTGTCTGCTTTGGCAAATAATAAGGGTGTAATTTGATTAACTCTAACGTCGGTACATTGAGCAGATAGTAAAACAGCAATTAGCAACGTGTATGGATCTTTATGGTCTAAAGGAATTGGAATCTCTGGGTATTTTTCTTGAAGTGTATCAATTACAAATTGTACTTTTTCTTGCTTTGTCATAAATAATGGATAAAATGTAAAGTTAAAAGTAAATTCTTTAGTATTCCTTTACTTTTTTTACTTTTTAAAGTAAAAAACTTTATATTTTTATATTCTAAAATTTTAAGATAAATGACATCACTAAAAATAGGAGATAAAGCTCCAGAATTCGAAGCTAAAGACAATAAAGGCAACATTATAAAGTTATCAGATTACGCTGGTAAAAAATTAGTTTTATTTTTTTATCCAAAAGCAAGTACACCAGGTTGTACTAACGAGGCTTGCGACTTAAGAGATAATTATCAAACTTTTTTAGCAAAAGGTTACGATGTCTTAGGTGCAAGTGCAGATTCAGCCAAAAGACAACAAAATTGGATTGACAAGCATGAATTACCTTTTCCTCTTTTAGCAGATGAAGAGAAAGCTGTTATAGAAGCATTTGGAGTTTGGGGACCTAAGAAATTTATGGGTAGAGAATATGACGGAATTCATAGGACAACGTTTATTATTGATGAGAATGGTGTAATAGAAGACATTATTTCTAAAGTAAAAACCAAAGCACACGCTGCTCAGATTCTAGACTAAGTAATAATTAATCCTTTTTGAATTCCGAATTTAATTAATTCCGGAGTACTTTTTGTTAAAGTAATTTCAAAAAGCTCTCTTTTATGAGATTTTAAAGAACTTTCTGTAATATTTAAAATTGCAGAAAGTTCTTTTTCCTTTTTATCAGAATGCTGATACAATGCTTGTAGAATTTCTAATTTTCTATTGGTAAATTTATAATTATCAATTTCTATTTTAAAAGAAGTTTTATTCTTTTTTACTTTTTTAGTCGAATAACAGTTAAGAATAACATCTTTAAAATTCTCTAAATTTTCATCTTTACCAACAAAAAAATCGACACCATTTTTAATGGCCTTTTCTTTAATATAATTATTGTTTAAAGTAGTTAAAGCAATAATTTTAAAGTTATTATTGTGTTTGATTTCATTTAAAAAATCTAAAGAACTTTTACCATTAAAATTTACATCTAAAATTAAAACATCAAAATTGTTAATAGATGTAAAAGAAATCAAATTATTTAATTCATTAAACGTTTGAATTACTTTCAATTCCTCATGAAAATTTAAACTATCTTTTAATGCATCGCAAAAAAAACGATTGTCATCAGCAATTACAATATTTATAGGATGTTTAATCATTTATCGGAATTTCAATTATAAATATACTACCATTTTTATTAGAAGTAATGTTTAAAGTTCCTTTTAATTGCAAAACTCTTTCTTTTACACTGTTTATGCCAAAACCAGCATTAGATATTTTATTAGTATTAAAACCAATACCATTATCTTTTACCTCAATTAAAACTTTTCTATTTTTTTGTTGAAGAATGCTAATATTAATTTTTGATGATTTAGAATACTTAATAGCATTTGTGGTTAATTCTGAAATAATTCTATAAATATGAACACATTTTTCTTGTTGTAAATCAATACCATTAAGGTTAAAATTATGTGTAATTTTTTGACTTGTTAATTTGTCTAATTTTTCGCAAAACTCTACCAAACTTGTTATAAAATTTTCAGAATTAATTTTAGGAGCATACAAACTGTTTAATAAATATCTGTAGTCTTTATAAAAAGCATCTAAAATTTCTTGTACTTTTTCTGGCGTATTTTCATTTTTTTGTAAAAGTCTAAGTTTTAATGCTTCTAAATATCCGCCAAAAGTATCATGTACATTATTTACAAGTTTATTACGTTCTTGTTGCTGTACTTCTAGAGTTTTATTTTGAAAATTATACTTAAGTTCATCACTAACTTTCTTTAATTTAAAATAACTTCTTTGAGTATCTATAACAGTTCCAAATATATATCTAGTAAATAATAAAATTTCTAAGGATAGCGCTAAATAATAAACATTTGGACCACTATATTTAATTGCAACAATATCATGTACTTCTGGGTTCATGATTTGCCCATTAATAACAGCTAAAATTGGTAAAATAAATGCAATTACTAAATAAATTGGAAGTTGTTTTTTAATCGTTAAATAAATATGATTTAAAACCCATATAAACGCAATTATTTTTAATATCGTCCAAACATATAAATATAAAGTTATAAGGCCACCAAAGAAAAATTTATAAACATATAATAGTATTAAAGGAATCGTTAAATATGCGCCCCATTCAAAAATGCCTTTTGGTATTTTTTGATTTTTATTTAATTTATAAAATTTAACATAGAAGAAACCAATACAAAATACACCAATGGTTTGGCTAAAACTTCTAATATTATTGATAAAAAATACGCTATCAGACCAAATGTATTGTACACCCAAACCTTTACCTGCTAAAAACTCGAAAAAAACGGTTACAATATATGCTGCGTAAAATAATACTGCGTATTCTTTTTTTAATACAGCAAAAAACACAAGTATAAGTGTCATGCTTATTAAAAATGCTATAAAAAGGCCGAAGTAAAAGTATTCTGATTGAACTCGTTTTAGAAAATCATTTTCATTTTCTAAATAAAAAGCTAATCTTGTTCTGCCGTTACTATTTTTAATTTTTAAAAAAACTTCGGTTTTATAAACACTGTCAGTTTCAATTTTCCAAACTGGGTTTCTGTAAAAAATATTTTTATGCGGAAAAAACTCATTATACGAAGCACTAGAAAGAGTATCTATTTTTTCACCTTTTTTTAAGTAAACTTTACCAAAATCTAAATAAGAATTAGCAATCGTAAAATAATTTTCAATTAATTTATTAGAATCATTATCAATAGTAAAATGATACCAATAAGTTTTACCATTAAGAATTTTATAAATCTTTTGATTTTCTTCTTTTTGAAATTTTCCTGATTCATACTTATTTATAATTTCTAAAATAGATAGATTTTGTTCTTTAGTGTCAAAATATTTTAAATCATCATAAACCGATTTTGAAATTTCTTGAGCACTAATAAAACTATAAAAAAAGATAAAGAAAAGAAGAGTGTTTTTTTTCAATGTTAGCTAAAGTTCTAAAAGACAATACTAAAGTATGGTTTTTTTTAAAGAACTACAATTAATTTTACAAAGCTTATAAAATGCTAAAAAAATTATGGGGGTAGTTAAACTATTTGATAAGTCAAAATTAGAATTAATTTCAAAAAAAAATAATGTTTCTTTAGATAGAAAGTTGTCTATAAGCTTTATACGAGACTTTCTTTTCTTTTTTAATATTAAACAAGAAGATTTACCAAAATTAATTTCTTATTCAGAAGAATTAGAAAAAAATAGAAGATTTGTATTAGAGAATAAAAAATATTTTGAAACATTAACTTGTAAAGAAAAGGAGGTTTTTACCCTTGTTATTAAGGGTAAATCATCTTGTGAAATAGCAGATAGTTTGTTTATTGAAACTTCTACAGTTTCTACTCATAGAAAGCGCATTAAGCAAAAATTGAATTTAACCTCAATATTTGATTGGTATAATTATGCAAAAGCATTTGAGTTGATCTAATTACTCTAAGATTTCCCCAAATCTATTACCTCGAAACCTCTTTATTAACAGTTATTATGAAAAAACATTAAAATGAAAACAAAATTATTTTTATTAGTACTATCTTTTTTTAGTATCAGTATTTTAGGTCAAACAATTGCTATTTCAGACACAAATTTTGAACAGGCGCTAATAGATTTAGGATACGATTCTAACGGCTTAAACGGAAATATATTAAATTCTGATGCATTATCAATTGACAGTTTAAAAATTTCGGATAAAGAGTTAAACTCCTTATCAGGAATTGAAAAAATGACAAATTTAGTTTATTTAAGAGCTAGAAATAATAATTTAAACGCTGTTGATGTAACTAAAAATACCAATTTAACTTATTTAAATTTAGACGGAAATGATTTATCTGAATTAGATGTAACTAAAAATTTAAACCTAGAATTACTTAGTATTTTTGGTGGAAGTAGCGGTTTAACAAATGTAGATTTATCAATGAACATTAATTTGAAAAGTGTTTATTTAACAACGTTATCAAATTTAGAAACTGTAACTTTTGGTAACTCACCAAACTTAACTTTTATACAACTCGCTTACAATAAAGTATCTACATTAAATTTAACCGGTTTATCAGGGTTAGAAATTTTAAGAATACCAAATCAAGCAATGACAAGTTTAGATGTTTCTCAAAATCCAAATCTTTCGGTTTTGTGGGCATCAAACAATGCTATTTCTGGTAATTTAGATTTAACTAACAACACATCTTTAACACAACTTTTAATAGATGGAAATCAAATAACAGGTCTAGATCTTTCTCAAAACAACGCATTAACATTTATAAGAGCTCATAATAATCAAATTTCGGCATTAGATGTGAGCACAAATGTAAATTTAGAGTATTTATGGTTAGGTGGAAATTTTGAAGATTTAGGTGGAAGTTTAGAAACTAATACAATAAGTTCTTTAAGTATTTCAAACAATACAAAGCTAAAAGAATTGATACTTGCAGGTTTAAATTTAAGTACAATTGATGTATCTAATAATACAGATTTAACCTTGTTAAACGCTAATTCTAATAGTTTAACAAGTTTAGATATTGCTGTAAACGATGCTTTAGAAGTTTTAGCTTTTGGTAATAATGAAATTACAACAATAAACGTAGCAGACAAGCTTAATTTAAAGGAGTTCTATGGTTGGAAAACAAAGTTAACTCAACTAAATATAAATAATAACACAAAATTAGAAAAGCTTATAATTTTTGATACTGAACTTACAGATATCGATCTTTCTAATAATTTATTGTTAAAAGAAATAGATATCAATCAAGTAAAAAAAACAGGAAACTTAGATTTATCTAAACATGCGCAACTAGAATCATTTGTAATTGCTAATACACTTTTAAGTGGATTAAATTTAAGAAATGGTAATAATACTATTATAACAAATGCAGAAATTACAGATAATCCTAATTTAACTTGTGTAACAGTTGATGATGTAAGTTATGCAAATTCTAATTTTACGAATATCAGTAACGGCATATCTTTTAATACAAGTTGTATAATTTCTGAAGATCTTGTTTCTGTACCAGATGCAAACTTCGAACAATCTTTAATAGATCTTGGTTTTGATACTAACGGTTTAAATGGTACAATTTTAAAAACAGACGCTATTTTAATTGACAGTTTAAAAATAGGGAATCCTCTAGAAAATGAATTTACACCAAATGTTTTAGGCAAAATAAAAGATATTACAGGTATTGCATCGATGACCAATCTAACGTATTTAGATGTTAGACAAAATGAAATTTCAACTGTAGATTTATCAAATAACACTCGTTTGGTTGATGTAAGTTTAGGTGAAAATCGATTGTTAACTATAGATGTTTCTGCTAATGTAAATTTAACTTCGTTATTTGTAAATGACAATCAGTTAACATCAATAGATGTTTCTAATAATTTAGCTTTAAATCGTTTAGGTGTAATGAGAAATCAATTGACATCAGTAGATATTTCTGCATTAATAAATCTAAAAGATTTATTTGTTCATGGTAACCAATTAACAAATTTAGATGTAACTAATAACACAAAACTAACTTGGTTGTATACATCAGATAATCCTTTTTCGAATGGGTTAGATGTTTCAAATAATATATTATTAGAAAAATTATATGTTTGGAACAATCAGTTATCATCTTTAGATGTAACCAATTTACCAAATTTAGAATTTCTTTATGCAAATGCTAACCTTTTTACAAGCATAGATCTTAGTAATAATACAAAATTAGCAAGACTTTCTATTTATGATGGTAAATTAACAACTTTAGATATTACTAAAAACACATTATTAAGTGATTTAAGAGTTTATAATAATCAGATTTCAAGTTTAGATTTAACAAATAATCCTGAATTAATTATTGCCTGGATTGAGACAAATCAATTAACAGAAATTGACTTAAGCGCAAACACCAAAATAGACAATTTAGCTATTGGTAATAATCCAATTTCTTCTCTTGATGTTTCAGCACAAACTGCTATGAGAGTTTTAACGGCAGAACAAACTAATATTAGTACAGTTAATCTTTTTAATAATCCTAATTTACAGCAAGTTTGGTTAACAGATAATTCTAATCTTACTCAAGTAGATTTTTCAGCTCAAACAAAAATGTTTCGATTAGGGATTTACAATACAGGAATTTCTGAATTAAAACTAGGTAAATCTCCAATAACTAATTTGTTAGCGTCAGATAATCCTAATTTATCTAAAATAGATTTACAAAATGGTAACAATGCAAGTCTTACTGAATTTGATGTAAGTAATTCACCAAATTTAACATGTATTCAAGTTGATGATGTAAATATTATGACGGCAAGCTTTTCAGAAATTAATGCGTCATTATTTAATTTAAACTGTGGTTTTGTTTTTGAAGAAGTAGTTAATATTCCAGATGTTAATTTTAAGTCTGCTTTAATATCAAATACTCAAATAAATCTAAATGGCGATAACGAAATTCAGGTTTCAGAAGCGCAAGCTTTTTCAGGAACACTGATTGCAAGTGGTTTAGAAATTGCAGATTTAACCGGTATAGAAGCATTTCTAAATATTACTACTTTAGATGTAAGAAACAATTTATTAGCTACGATAGATTTATCTAATAATACAAAAATAACATCTTTAAGTGTCGATAAAAATCAACTTACTACTTTAGATATAAGTAATTTAACAGATTTAGAATATTTTTACGCAGGCGAAAATAAATTAACAACTATTGATGTTACAAAAAATATTGCTTTAATTAGGTTGTGGTTAAATATAAATGAGTTAACATCTATAGACATCTCTAAAAATACAGCTTTAGAAACATTACAGCTAGATTGGAATTTCGGTTTAACCGCAATAGATTTCGCTAATAACTTATCTTTAAATAGAATCCATTTATGGAAAACAGCAATTACTGCAATCGACGTTTCTATGTTATTAGATTTAGAAAGATTGTATGTTTCTGATACTAATATTACTTCGTTAGATATATCTAAGAATACAAAATTGTATGATCTAAGAATGGGTGATAATAATATTACTGATTTAGATTTTTCTAAAAATTTAGAATTAATAAGAATTGATGTTATCAACTCTAGTTTAACTTCTTTAGATATTACTAAAAATACAAAGCTTAAAATTTTAATTGCAAGCGATAATAAACTATCAGGTCTCGATTTAACTAACAATCCTCAACTCGAAGAATTATATTTAGGTAATAATAACATAGTAAATATTGATATAAATCGAAATACAGCACTAACTAAATTATATTTAAATGATAATGCGCTAGAAAGGGCTTATTTAAGAAACGGAAACAATCAATCTATAATTGAATTCGATATCAAAAACAACGAAAATCTTACTTGTATTGCTGTTGATGATGTTGTGTTTTCTGATGAAAATTGGTCAGAAAAAGACACCACAGCAAGTTATACTACAGATTGTGCATCAGAATGGGAAGTTTATACTACAGATGAAAACTTAGAGACTGCTTTAGCTACTTTTGCTGGTTTAGATGATGATGGCGACGGAGTTGTAACTTATGAAGAAGCACAAGCTTTTACAGGTGATTTAGATTTAAGCGGAAGAAATATAACTTCTGTTCAGGGTTTGGAAGCATTTACTAATGCTGCAAGTATAAATATTTCTGGAAACAGTATTACAGATATTAGTAGTTTACTAAATGCAAATGCAGTTGTTGTTTCTTCTAGAATAACTGGCGAGAGAAGAAGTCTTTCGGTTAATAATAATTTAAAAGTTTTAAATGTTGCTAATAATTTAATTGAAGCTATTGACATTTCCAAACTAACGAGTATAACAGATTTAATTGTTAATAATAACAAGTTAACTAGTTTAAACCTAAAAAATGGTACTAATAGTACTTTAATAAATCTAGATGCTACCGGCAACCCTAATTTAACGTGTATAGAAGTTGATGATGTAGATGCTGCAATAAATAATACAGGTTGGAAAAAAGATATTGAAGCAAATTATAGCGTTTCATGTAAAGTATTGTCTGTAGATAGTGAGTTCTTAAAAGACAATATTGCAATTTATCCAAACCCTGTAGAAAGTATTGTTACCATTTCTTTGTCTAATGGCTTACAAGTAAAATCTATCGAAATGTATAATTTGGTTGGTAAAAAAGTTTTAGAAATTAAAGAAATAGATTTAGATCTATCGAGTTTTTCGAATGGAGTTTATTTTATTAAAGTAATTACAGATAGAGGAACTTTAATGAAAAAAGTTATTAAAAAATAGGAAAAAGAAGATAGTTTATTAATTTAAAACGAGTTGACGATAGTTAATTCGTTTTTTTACTTTAGCAAATAATAAGTTTAATTACAATTCATATTTTAACCATTTATGCTATTATTCTACAAAAAAATAATATACTTATTTTTCATCTTTTATACGTTAACTACTATTTCTCAAATTAAAAAATTAAAATATAACGATGGTAAGTTATTTGGTGAAGGCAAAATGGTTGATGGTAAAAAGGAAGGTGAGTGGGTTTTATATCATAAAACGGGTGAAATTCTAGCAAAAGGAGCTTTTAAAGAAGGGAAAGAAAATGGCTATTGGGAAGGTTATGTGCCTAAAGGAGATGTTTTTTTTAAAGGAAATTATGTAAACGGAAAAAAAATTGGCACTTGGTTACAAGGAAATAGTGTTTTCTTAAATTATTATATTGAAAAAACATTTTCAAACAACGGAGAAGAAGTAGATGCTAATAAATTTAAGGCAGTTTATAAATCGGGTAAAATATATGCTACATGTAATTTAGTTGAAGAGGAGTTTAATGGTATTTACAAAGCTTTTTTTGAAAACGGTAAAATAAAAGAAGAAGGAAAATATACCAATGGTAATAAAATGGGTGAGTGGAAAAGTTATTATGACAACCATCAATTAGAGACGATTGTAACTTATGTTAAAGATAATGAAGAAGGCTTATATTTTAATTATTATAAAGATGGGTCTCCAAAATATATTATAAACTACAATAAAGGTGAGTATAATGGAGAATTTCTTGCTTTTTTTGAAGATGGTTCTCTTAAAGCAAAAATTAATTATATTAATGGTAAAAAAGATGGTGCTGCTTTTAAATATTTAGAAAAAGATAAATTATTATTTAAAGGCGTCTATAAGAACGATGAAATAAACGGACCGACAGTAGAGTGCAAATACCATAAAAATGGTAAACTATTGTCTAAAATAGAATATAATGAACTTGGATATAATGGAGAGTATTCATACTATCATAAAGACGGAATACCTGAAGTTTTAAAAAATTATAAAAACGATGAATTAGATGGTTTGCAAAAAACATTCTATACAGATGGTACGTTAGAAGAAATTAATAATTATTCAAATGGTATTAAAACAGGTTATCAAAAAGAATATCATTACAATGGTAAATTAAAGAATAGTACAAGCTATTTAAATGGAAAAATCACAGGATCATACAAAGAATATTATTCAGATGGATTAATTAAGGAATCTGGCAATTATACTTCAGGTAAAAAAGATGGTGTATTTAAAATATTTTATAAGAGTGGTAAACTAAAAAATCAAACTAAATTTATAAATGGTTTAAGAAATGGCGAATGCAAAATATTTTATGAAACTTTATCAGGAAAATATTTTTTAGATGAAAAAGGAAATTATTTAAATGATAAAAAAACAGGAACTTGGTACGATTATTTTAATAATGGTAAAATAAAATCTAAATTTATTTACGATAAAGGGTCTTTAACAAAAGAAATTCATGCAGTTAAACTTGTTATTCATAATGATACAGATCAAAAAATTGAATTGTTATTAAGGCATAAGAACACCAAAGACCAATGGGAAACAATCGGTTGGTTTCATTATAATCCAGGTGAGAAGAAATTGTTAAGGTATTTATTAGATTCTAAATTTCTTTATTACGCAAGCTCTTTCAATAATAAAATGGTTTGGAGTGGAGACCAGACTAGATCATATAAAGGTAAATCTTATAAAATGAAAGTAATTAATATAAAACCTTCTTTATTTTCAAGTAAAACGGGTAAGTTTGAATTAACCTTAAATTAATTAATTTTAATTCTAATTTTAAAATTTAATACTCTTCCTGTCATAAAGTTAGGAATCCCAAATTGATTTTTAGAATACACATCTCTAACCCAAGTGTTTGTAATAGAATTTTGTATGTCAAACATATTAAATAACTCTAAACCAGCTGTTAATTCTTTAAAATTAGATAACCAACCAGTTTTGTATTGTTTATTGGCATCTGTAAAAACGTAAGAAATTCCTAAATCTGCACGTTTATAATCTCTAAGTCTTTCTTGAAATTGGTATACATCTGCATAAGCAGGTGCACCACCAGGAACGCCTGTATTGTATACCAAGTTTAAATAAGCTTTTAAATTTGGTAGATTTGGTACATAATCTTGAAATAAAATAGCAAATTTTAGTCGTTGGTCTGTTGGTCTAGAAATGTCTCCTCTATTTTCTATATTTTCTTCTGTTTTTAAGTACCCTAAACTTACCCAACTTTCGCTTCCGGGAACAAATTCACCATTTAATCTTAAATCAATTCCATGAGCAAACCCTGTAGTTAAATTGTCTGCTCTATAACGAATCCTTACGTTATCTATAGAGTAGGCATTAATATCATTCAAATTTTTATAATATAATTCTGATGTAAGTTTAAATGGTCTTCCCCATAAATCAAAGCTATAGTCCATACCAGCAACTAAATGTATAGATTTTTGAGCTTTAACATCAACATTAATATTACCATTAAAATCTTTTAATTCTCTATAAGAAGGTGGTTGAGAATACCAACCAGCGGCAAATCTAAAAAGCATATCATTATGCCAATTAGGTTTAATCGAAGCTTGAATTCTAGGACTTATGGTTGTTTGACTTTTAGAAGATTCAGAACCCGATTTTACACTCCAATTGTGGGCTCTTATTCCAATATTATACCAGAATTCACTGTCACCCATAAATAAACGTTCGTTAAATTGAACAAAGCCAGAAACTCTATTTATAGATACGTTATTCTCTTTTCTGATATTTTGAAACGGTGTAATTGGTCCTTCAAAAGATTCGTAAGGTTGATTGTTTGAAATATGATTTGGTGGTCTTACAGAGAATCCTAAAGAATCAATAACTTCCCATTCTCTTATTCTTTCTCTAATATCTTCATTTTGATATTTAATACCAAAATTTAATTGTTGTCTATTTTTTTTATAAGTTCCTCTTAGTTGAATATTATTAATTAAAGCATCTAAGTCATTTCTTGCATGATTTAATTGCGAACCAATTCCTTGAGAAAAATCGACTTCACCAAAATTTTCAGAACCGATGTTTGCATCAACTTCACCTAAATTGTATGATGCCGCAATGTCATAATACTCTTCTTCTTGCGTGTTGTACGAAGAAACTGTACCTGTAAATGACAAATTTTCGTTTACAGAAATATCTGCAGACAAAGCATTAAAAAGTGTTAAGTAGTTGTTTTCTTCTTTACCTTCATAAAAAACAATTAATTCTAAAGGATTTGCAACAGTACCGAATCTTGTTCTTCTAGATATTGGTTGATAATTGTAATTGTTTAAAGAGAAGTTACTAAGATAATTTATACTTAATTGGTTGTTTACTTTAAAAGTGATGTAAGATTGTAAATCGGTAAATTTTGGTCTAAAGTTAGTTTCAATTTGTTTGCTGTTTACAAATAAGCTATTGTCTCTATATCGTAAACTTGTAATTAAAGTTAATTTATCTTTTAAAAACGGACTTTCGAAAGTTAAACTACCGCCTAACAAACTTGCATTTATAGTAGTTGCAGTTTCCGTTGGTTTTTTGTAAGTAATGTCTAAAACAGAAGACAGCTTGTCACCATATTTGGCTTGAAAACCTCCTGCAGAAAAATCTATATTCTGTACCATATTAGAATTAATAAAGCTTAGGCCTTCTTGTTGCCCAGATCTTATTAAAAACGGTCTATAAACCTCAATTCCGTTAACATAAACAAGGTTTTCATCAAAATTACCACCTCTAACGTTATATTGTGTACTTAACTCATTGTTATTATTTACGCCAGGTAAAGTCATTAGAATATTTTCTACACCTGCATTTGCGCCAATAATATTTTTTGCTTTTTCTACATCTATTTTAGTAATTCCGCTCGCTGCTTTTTTATTATCTTTTAAAATCACTTCTTGTAATGATTCTGTTTTAAGAACTAAAGTAGGAGAGTAGCGAATGGAATTTCTGCTTTTTGCTGTAATTTTATGAAAAACAGTTTTGTAACTTATATGACTAAATTTTAAAGTAATTTCTTTCTTATACGGTATTCTAATCGAGTAATTACCATTTTTATCAGTAACGGCTCCTTTAGATCCATATTCTACAGATACATTTTCTATAACAGATTTGTTTTTATCTTTTACAGTACCTTTTAAAATGGTTGTTTTCTGAGAAAAAATAGAAATTGGTAAAAACAATATGATAAATAGTAAATCTTTTTTCACGTGTAATTTAATTTGTTTGTTTCTTAAAAAACGTTGTAGAACGCTCTGTAGTATTACCAACATTATCAGATACTACAATTCTAAAATTATGCTTACTTCCAATCAATTTGTTGTCATTAAAATCATACGTTAAGATTCTTTTTTTATGATTAAATTGCATTAAAACCCATTTGCCGTCTAATGTTGCATGCCAATTCTTAATTCCAGAACCAACATCAGAAATTTTCACTTTTAAAGTTTTAAATTTAGAAATCCATTGATTGTTTTTAAAATATAAAATATTTACTTTAGGTTTTTGATTGTCAGAAACTAAAGAGTATTTACCTAAAGTTTTTGTTGTGGTGTAAAAGGTGCTGTCTTTTTTTCTTGTATTTGTGTATCTAGGATACTTTTGATTTTCAACATTAGCAATATACAACTTTTCTTTTTGAGATTTTGTATAATTAGAAACATCAAAAGTTAAGGTAAAGCTTTTGTCTAAAGGCACCGTTTTGTTGTGTATTTTAGCAATATTATTTTCAACTTTAAAGTCTAAATAAATATCTTCATAAAAGCTGTTTTTAGGAAAAGCAACTGTTACGTTTTTGTTTGTAAATCTATGGAATTTGTCCGTAGTAATTTTATAATTAGTTGTGTCTTTTTGTTTTTTAAGAATAGTGTTACTTTTTTTACCAATTACCGGAATTGTTACAGAGCTTGTATTGCCTTTAAAATCTTTAGCAATTATTTTTACAGTGTAATGTAAATCATTTTTGATGTAGATTTCACCTTTATCTATAAGATCTCGATAAATTGAAAGTTTGTTGTTTTTTACTTTAAAAGTTTTCTGAATTCTACTTCTATATTTCTTGTAATATGAATAATCGATTAATAGATTCAAATATTTGCTTTCAGAAAAAGAGAAAGTTTCTACATCATGATAATAATGCCTTTTGCCATTTACTAACATTTCTAAACTATAAATTCCGTTTTTATTTAAAGCTTTATCTAATCTATCAAAAACATTAATTCCAAAACCAATACGTCCACTTGCAGATATTCTATTTGCAGTATATTTACCATTACCAGTATTTTTTACAGCAATTTTAAAACTATTATTTTGCTGATTAATTCTTGCCTCTTCATCTAAAGGATAAACTTGTAAAGATTGAATTGTAGGTGATTTTGTATCGTCTACTTGTAAACCAAAAAATAAAGGATTTATAACGTTTTCTGATTTTGTATTTCTGATTTCGAAGTGTAAATGAGGACCACCAGAGCCGCCAGTATCACCAGAATAAGCAAGTAATTCGCCCTTCTTTAAAACAAATTTATTCTTTTTGGGAAATAAATTACCAGTTTCATAATTTTCTTTCTTGTATTGAATAGATTTAACGTAGGCTTCAATTTCCGGATTAAATTTACTTAAATGACCATAAACCGATGTATAACCATTAGGATGCGTAATATAAATAGCTTTACCATAACCATATTGTTGCACTTTAATTCTAGAAATATATCCATCTGCAACGGCAACAACTTTTAAACCTTCTTTACCTTGTGTTTTAATATCTAAACCAGAATGAAAGTGATTGCTTCTTAATTCGCCAAAAGTACCCGATAAAACAATTGGTATGTTTAAAGGGTTTCTAAAATAATCTTTTGGATATTTATCTTGAGCTAAACTAAAAAGTGGTATTAATAAGAGTATAAATAATTTCTGTTTCAAAAAATATGTTTTTTTGTGTAAAAATAGTAAAAAACATCATTTTACTAATTAGCTAGTAGCCAATAATTTATTAAAATATCAATTAAATGTTGTAATATTTAAAACAGAACGTTAACTTTGTGTGTATAGTTTTATTCTAAAAATTTTATGAGTAATACCTTAGAAGCAATTCATTTACTGGAAGATAAGTTAAAAAACTTACTTTCTAATTATGAATTTTTAAAAAAAGAAAATGAAATATTGCTTCAAAGTGCTACAAAATATCAACAAAAAATTTTAGAACAAGAGCAAATTATAAAAAATCAAAAACAAGAATTTGATTTATTAAAAATAGCAAAAACTATAGACGGCAGTAATACAAATACAAGAGATACAAAACTCAAAATAAATACATTAATTAGAGAAATCGATAAATGTATTATTCAGTTACAAGAATAAAGTTCTTTAAATAGTGGATAAATTAAAAATTAATATAGTTATAGCTGGTAGAACGTACCCTTTAAGTGTTAATAACACCAAAGAAGAAGAAGGTATGCGAAAAGCAGCTACAGCAATTAATAAGTTAATTTCTATGTACGAGCAAAATTATGCAGTAAGCGACAAACAAGATGTTTTGGCTATGTGTGCTTTACAATTTGCTTCGAAATTAGAAATATCTACATTAGAAAAAGGTTCTGAAAATACTGAAACAATAAATAAATTAAGAGAATTAACCAGTTTGGTAGATACTCATTTAAAATAAGTTCTTTAAAATACATTAACAACACACTGCCTACGTTAGTAAATTGTTTGATAAACTCAACAAGTATCTATTATAAAGGATAAGTCTCGGTTGCTAAAGCACGCCACTAATACTATTTATTTAGTATTTTAGGTGGATCCTTGATCAGCTGGTTAGTCCTAAACCTGTAATAATGGAGTTTATAAAAACCAAACTAGCGTAGGCTTTTTTTATATATTAAAATTAAATTATGGACGGAATGTTACTTCCCATTATTGTGGGAATTATTGGGGTTGCAATAGGTTTTTTTATTGCAAAAGCTATTGAAAAATCTAAAGGGAAAAAGCTTTTAAATTCAACCAGAAAAGAAGCCTCAGCAATTATTAAAGAAGCGAAAATTGATGCAGAATCAATTAAAAAGGATAAAATTTTACAGGCTAAAGAGAAGTTTATAGAACTTAAGTCTGAACATGAAAAGGTAATTTTAGGAAGAGAAAAGAAAATTTCGGATGTTGAGAAAAGAATTAGAGATAGAGAATCTAAAGTAGCATCAGAAGTTGATAAAAACGTTAAGTTAAATCGTTCTTTAGAACAGAAAGAAAAAGATTTTAACCATAAACTAGATTTCTTAGAGAAAAAAGAAAACGAGTTAGAAAAGATGCACAAGCGTCATGTAGATATGTTAGAGCAAATTTCTGGTTTATCTGCAGACGAAGCTAAAAAAGAATTGGTTTCTTCTTTAAAAGATGAGGCTAAAACAGAAGCAATGGCATTTATTCAAACATCTATAGAAGAAGCAAAGTTAACGGCAGAACAAGAAGCTAGAAAAGTTGTTTTAGGTACTATACAAAGAGTAGGAGTAGAGCAAGCTGTAGAAAACTGTGTTTCTGTATTTAACTTAGAGTCTGATGATGTAAAAGGTAGAATTATTGGTAGAGAAGGTAGAAATATTAGAGCTATTGAGTCTGCAACCGGTGTAGAAATTATTGTTGATGATACGCCAGATGCAATTATATTATCTTGTTTTGATCCTATTAGAAGAGAAATTGCTCGTTTATCTTTGCATAAATTAGTTACAGACGGTAGAATTCACCCTGCTAGAATTGAAGAGGTTGTAAGTAAAACAGAAAAGCAGATTACCCAAGAAATTATAGAAGTGGGTAAAAGAACTGTTATAGATTTAGGTATTCACGGTTTACATCCAGAGTTAATTAAAGCTGTTGGTAGAATGAAATATAGATCTTCTTACGGACAAAATTTATTACAACACTCTAGAGAAGTTGCTAATTTATGTGGAATTATGGCTGCAGAAATGGGCTTAAATCCTAAAGTTGCAAAACGTGCTGGTTTATTACACGATATTGGTAAAGTACCAGATGCAGAAAGTGAATTACCACACGCATTATTAGGTATGCAATGGGCAGAAAAATATGGTGAAAAGCCAGATGTTTGTAATGCTATTGGAGCACACCACGATGAAATTGAAATGAAAAGTTTAATTTCTCCTATTGTACAGGTTTGTGATGCTATTTCTGGTGCAAGACCTGGTGCTCGAAGACAAGTGTTAGATTCCTATATTCAGAGATTAAAAGATTTAGAAGATATTGCTTTTGGATTTACAGGTGTACAGAAAGCATATGCAATTCAAGCAGGTAGAGAATTACGTGTTATGGTAGAAAGTACGAAAGTTAACGATACCAAAGCTTCTGAATTGTCATTCAGTATTTCTCAAAAAATACAAAACGACATGACATATCCTGGTCAAGTAAAAGTTACTGTAATTAGAGAAACTAGAGCTGTTAACGTAGCTAAGTAGTTTTCTCTAATTTTTATTATAATTTAAATCCCGCAAAAGCGGGATTTTTTATTTTCTGGGATGATATGTTTCTACAATTTCTTTTAAATAAGACTTATCTAAATGCACATATATTTCTGTGGTTGTTATACTCTCATGCCCTAACATTTGCTGTATAGCTCTCAAATCTGCACCATTTTGTAATAAATGTGTTGCAAAAGAATGTCTTAAAGTATGCGGACTAATTTTTTTGAGTAAACCAATATCCGAAGCTAATTTTTTTAGTATCATAAAAATCATTTGTCTAGTTAAAGCTTTTCCTCTTCTATTTAAAAATAAGGTATCCACATATTCCTTTTGAGGTTTTATATGTACTCTAATTTGATTAATATAAATTAAAATATATTTCTGAGCCTCTTGATGAATTGGAACAAATCTTTCTTTATTTCCTTTACCTAAAACTCTAATAAACCCCTCTTCAAAAAATAAATCTGAAATTTTTAGAGTTATTGCTTCACTAACACGCAATCCACAGCTATAAATTGTTTCTAAAATTATTCTATTTCTTTCTCCTTGCGGATGAGTTAAATCTATAGAAGATATTAGTAAATCTATTTCTTCTTGCGATAAAGTGTCTGGTAATTTTCTTCCTATTTTAGGAGATTCTAATAAATCTGTCGGATTTGTTGTTCTATAATCTTCAAATATTAAATAATCAAAAAAACTTCTTAAGCCAGAAATTATCCTTGCTTGACTTCTAGGGTTTACCTTTTTGGCAACATCATAAATAAATAATTTTATTGTCTCAGCATCAATTGTAACAGGGGTGTTAACAATATTATTTTCTGTAATAAATAAATACAATTTTTCTAAGTCTTTTGTGTAACTCACTATTGTATTTTTAGAAAGACCTCTTTCTAATTTTAAATACATTTGATAATCTTTAATTGCATTTTGCCAATTCATAATGTAAAATTAATAAATAAAAAAAACCATCCAATTAATGGATGGTTTTTAATTTTATAAAAAACTATTTTTAGATAGTTTTAGAGTAACTACCGTTTTTAGGTTGTAAATCTCCTGTAATTATCAAAATTAAATCGATAAGTGCCCAAATACCCAAACCTCCTAATGTAATTAATTTTAACACTCCTAATAAAGTGTATCCAAGATAAAATCTATCTACACCTAATCCTCCTAAGAAAAGAGATAAAAGTAAAGCAGTTACTTGGCTTTTACCAGAATTTGCTGCTGCTGCATAAGTTGTAACTTCTTTTTTCTCTACTTTGTTATCTTTTATTACTTCCACGATTTCCTTAGTTTTTTTTACCGGGAAAGATGCGTGCGTATTAAATGAAAAAGCAAAGAAAGCAAATAATAATGTGTAAATAGTTAATGATTTTTTCATAAAGGTTGATTTTTTTTAAGTTATTTGTGTCAAATATAACAGATTTCTATGAATAAAAATATTATAATTTTAGTTACTTTATTTAACTTTTTAAGTTTCTTTTCTCAGGACAAAAAAGAGTTTGATTATGAGTTATTGGGTGCATTAGCTTTAGAATCTAATCAGTTAATTTCTTATAAAATAGTTTTTAATGCAAGAGATAATGGTTTTATAGAAGGATATTCTTACACAGACTTATCCGGGGAAAACGAAACTAAATCTTATATAAGAGGATATTATAATATAGAGTCTAAAAATATTCAGTTTAAAGAAAGTGATATTCTATATACAAAATCTAAGTTTTTACCAGAAGAATTCTGTTTTGTAAGTTTTAAAGGAAAATTTAAAGGCGAAACAAAGAAAAAATTATTAGAGGGTAATTTTATTGGTATTTATGATGATAGAGATACATGTGCAACAGGAAAATTAAAATTGGTTAGCACAAAGTTTGTCGAGAAAAAAATAAATAAAGTATATAAAAGAGTAAAAAACATTAACAAGGTCAAGAAAATTGATAGTACTGTTATCGCAGAATTAAAACCAGAAAATTATTTAAAAAAGTTTAGCGAGACAAAAATTAGATCAGGTGAAAAGGTATCAGTATTTGTATATACACGAAAACTAAAAATGGAAATTTGGGATTACGGTAAAGAAGATGGTGATGTTATTACGATACTAAAAAATGATACACCAGTTTTAGAAAACTATGCTGTAACTAAAAAGAAAAAATCAATCACTTTAAATCTAGAAGATACTAATAACTTGATTAAAATAATTACTGTAAACTCAGGTAAATTAAAAACCAATACTACAAAATTAATTTTATACGATTTTAGAAGAGAATATGAGGTAGTAGCTGATTTAGAGGAAGGTAAAGAAGCTTTTATCAATATTGTAAAATTAAATGTCAAAAAGCAGCAATCAAATTAATTCATTTGAGTTAATTTAATTCCTTTTTGAGCAAATATTACGTGCAGAACTAAGATACTTTTGTAAGAGAATTTAAACTAAAATTTTTAATTATGAAGAAAGTATTATTTGTTGCGTTTTTAGCAATAGTAGGTTTAGGTAAAGTAAATGCACAAGAAGGTGTTTTAAATGGAGGTTTTAATGTTGGTTTACCAACAGGAGATGTAAGTGATCTAAATAGTTTTACTTTAGGAGCAGAATTAAACTATATGTTTCCGGTTGCTGAAGGTTTCACATTAGGACCATCTGTACAATACTCGCACTTTTTTGGTGAAGAAGTTGAAACTATAGGAGGAACTTTCGATGTAGAAGATTCTTCTTTTTTACCAATTTCTGGAGCAGCAAGATTTAATGTTTCAGAAAAATTTGTTTTAGGAGCTAATATTGGTTATGCCTTAGGACTAGATGAAGGAAACGATGGTGGTTTTTACTATAGACCAATTTTAGGTTATAAAATTGGTGATACAACACAATTAAATTTATCATATTCGGGTATTAGCAATGATAATTTAACATTTTCTAACGTAAGTTTAGGGGTAATGTTCGGAATCTAAGTTAGATTTTTTATTCTAGTACACCAAAACGGAGGCTAATGCCTCCGTTTTTTTTGTAAAAAAAATGTATTTTTGAAATATGAAAATTATTATAATCAACGGACCAAATTTAAACCTTTTAGGAAAACGTGAACCAGAAATCTATGGTTCTAAATCTTTTGAAGATTATTTTAGAGAATTACAATTAAAATTTGATAATATAGAACTGTTTTATTTTCAAAGTAATGTTGAAGGAGAGTTAATAAATAAGTTGCACGAAGTTGGTTTTACTTATGATGGTATTATTTTAAATGCTGCGGCTTACACACATACTTCTGTTGGTTTGGGTGATGCAATAAAAGGAATTGAAACTCCTGTAATAGAAGTTCATATCTCGAACATTCATGCTAGAGAAAAGTTTAGACAACACAGCTTTATTTCACCAAACGCTAACGGGGTTTTGTTTGGTTTTGGTTTAAAAGGATACGATTTAGCAATTCAGAGCTTTTTATAAATCAAGTTTCATTTTAATATTTGCTCTTTCATAATGAACATCCTTTTCTAGAGGAATTTCTATAAAACCTACTTTTTTGTATAGATTAATTGCAGTTTCTAGTTTTCTATGACTGTAAAGTGTAATACTATTCCATTTTTTTTCTTTGGCAAACGATATACAATGTTTTATCAGCTTTTTACCCAATTGTAATCCTTGATATTCTTGAGTTACTGCCATTTTACTTAATTCAAAATAAGACTTTTGATTTATAAAAGCAGCAGTTCCTATGATTTTAGAATCTAATTTTATAAAGAAGATATAACCACCATTATCAATAATATATTCTTTCGGATTACTTAAAACTTTTTCGTCATAAGGCTCTACATAAAAGAACTTTTCTAACCAAGAAACATTTAATTCATAAAAATCTTTAGCATATTTAATATCAAAAGGAATGATTTCAGGCGACAACTTATTCAAAATAATAGATTTATTTTTTTCTTTTAAAACTTCATTAAAAATCCGATGGTCGTAAAAGTAATACGTTTCAACGAAAGTTAATGGTAAATCTATTTAAAAAAATTATATTTGTGTTAGCCCTATAAAATACACAATGCAAAAAGATAAATGGCTTTATGAAATAACGCCAAAAAACAATTTATTAGACTTAAACTTAAAAGAAGTTTGGCAATATCGAGATTTGCTTCTTTTGTTTGTAAAAAGAGATGTTGTAACTGTATACAAGCAAACAATTTTAGGACCACTTTGGTATTTAATTCAGCCATTATTTACTTCTGTAATATTTACGTTGGTTTTTAATAATATTGCAGGTATATCTACAGGCGATGTTCCTCCGTTTTTATTTAATTTAGCGGGTGTAACAACTTGGAATTATTTTAAAGAATGCTTAACAGCTACTTCTGATACTTTTAAAAAAAACGAAGCAATTTTCGGTAAAGTATATTTTCCCAGAGTTATAATGCCAATGTCAATAGTGATTTCTAATTTGTTAAAATTTGGTATTCAAATATTTATATTTGTTTGTTTCTATCTTTATTATGTTATTTCAGGATATGACATACTACCAAATATATATATATTGTTTTTTCCTTTATTGATAATTGCAATGGGGATGATTGGTTTAGGCTTAGGTATGATAATTTCATCTATGGTAACTAAATATAGAGATTTAACTTTTTTAGTATCTTTTGGTGTCCAGTTACTGATGTATTTATCAGCAGTAATGTATCCTTTAGATTTAATGAGAGAAAAGTTAACCGATATTGAAAACGGAACTGATTATTCTTGGATAGTTGATATAAACCCGATAGCACATTTAATAGAATTTGGTAGATTTATACTTTTAAATGATGGTAATTTTTCTTCTTTCGGAATTGTGTATACATCAATATTTACAATTATAATTTTCTTTTTAGGATTATTGATTTTTAATAAAACAGAAAAAACTTTTATAGATACTATTTAAATATGAGTAAGGAAGTTATTTTAAAAGTTGAAAATTTATCTAAACAATATCGTTTAGGAACTTTAGGTACTGGAACAATAAGCCATGACTTAAATCGTTTTCTGGCTAAAATTAGAGGAAAAGAAGATCCGTATTTAAAAATTGGAGAATCTAATGATAGATCATCTAAAGGAGGATCAGAGTATGTTTGGGCATTAAAAGATATCAATTTTGAAGTTAAAAAAGGAGAAGTTCTTGGAATTATTGGTAAAAACGGAGCAGGAAAATCTACATTATTAAAAATACTTTCAAAAGTTACGGGTCCAACCACAGGTTCAATAAAATCAAATGGTAGAATAGCTTCTTTGTTAGAAGTTGGTACTGGTTTTCATCCAGAAATGACAGGGAAAGAAAATATATTTTTGAATGGGGCAATTCTCGGAATGACAAAAAAAGAAATAGCTTCTAAACTAGATGAAATAGTTTCTTTTTCTGGGTGTGAACGTTACATAGATACACCTGTAAAACGTTATTCAAGTGGAATGAAAGTGCGTTTGGCTTTTGCAGTTGCAGCTCATTTAGAGCCAGATATTTTAATTGTTGATGAAGTTTTAGCTGTTGGTGATGCTGAGTTTCAAAAAAAAGCCATTGGTAAGATGCAAGATATATCTAAAGAAGGAGATAGAACCGTATTGTTTGTGAGCCATAATATGGCAGCTGTTAAGAGTTTATGTACGAGAGCTTTTGTTATACATAACGGAGTAATTGATTTTGAAGGTAAAGTAGAGGGTGCTATTAATGAGTATTTAAAAGGAGGGAAAGCTAATTCTTTTAAAGAAAATTATGATATTAGAAAAGGAAATGGTTTAGTTAAAGTAGTAAAAACTGAAATATACGGAGAAAACCAAAACGTATCACCTCAAACTGCTAAACCTTTTCATTTAGAGTTTTATCTAGAAAACAGTAAAAATAGTATTGAAACTAAAGATCTTCGTTTAGATGTAAAAATAGATGATCAATATGGACAAAGAATAGGGTGGCTGAGCAATTGGTTACATAAAGTAGAAAATCTTGAAAAACCTAATTCAATTTTATTTAAATTAGAAAACTTGCAGTTAAATGTAGGAAGATATTATATAAGTACAGACATGTATTATAATAATACTAGAACAGATTGGTTACAAAACTATACATATTTTGATGTTACAGAAGGTGATTACTATTCTAACGGAAAAGTGATTCCTATTGAAGAAGCTAGAATTTTATTAGATTTTAATGTAAGTTTTAAGTAATGAGAATACTATTTATTTGCCCAGATATTAATAAACCTACGGGAGGTATTAAACAAATATACAGACAGGTAGATGTTTTAAATAAAAATGGTTTTAAAGCTTTTATCTTACATCAAAATCGTTCTTTTAAATGTACATGGTTTTATAACTCTACCCCTATATTATATAATTCTAAGATTTTTAAGGATATAGAACTTTTAAGGTTTGGGAAACCAAAAGGGTTACAAAAGATAAGAAAACTTATAAACAAAATAGTAACTTTTAAAATTAACAAAATAAATAATCAAAATATAGAAATAACTGAGTCAGATATTTTGGTTTTTCCTGAGGTTTATGGTAATAAGGTGGCTAAAATATTACCAGGTATAAAGAAAGTAATCTATAACCAAGGATGTTATCAGACTTTTTTTGGACATAATTTGGATTTAAATAATAAAGAAACACCTTATTTAAATAAAGATTTAATAGCGATAATAGTAAACTCAGAAAATGGAAAAAAATATATAAATTATTCATTTCCCAAAAAAGATTTATATAGAGTACACTATGGTATAGATCGTAATAATTTCTATTATCAGAAAAATAAAAAGAGACAAATAGCTTATATGCCTCGAAGGTTAAAAGTTGATTTGTTACAAATAATTAATATATTAAAATTTAGAGGCGTTTTAGAAGGTTGGGAATTAGTAGAAATAGATAACATGACAGAGAATCAGGTTGCTGATGTACTTAAAGAAAGTGCTATTTTTTTAAATTTTAGTATTAACGAAGGTTTTGGTATGCCTCCTGCAGAAGCAATGGCTTGTGGTTGTTTGGTTATCGGTTATCCTGGGAAAGGAGGAGATGAATTTTTTAAAGAAGAGTTCAGTTATCCAATACCAGATAGAAATGTTTTGATGTATGCACAAAAATTAGAACAGCTATTACTTAATTACGATAAAAATAAATTAAAGCATTTAGAACAAGGTAAAAAAGCATCTGGGTTTATTTTAAAAGAATATTCTATTGAAGTTGAGGAAAATGATATTACATCTGTTTGGACTTCAATTTTTGAAAAAAATAATTTTAATAAATAGTTTATTTATAACCATCTTATTTTTATAAAATTAAATATGCATAAGGTTTCTATTATTTTACCCAGTTATAATCATAAACAATATTTGTTAGATAGATTAGATTCAATCAAAAATCAAACATATAAGTATTGGGAGTTAATTATAATAGATGATGCATCTACAGATGGAAGTATAGAGGTACTTAAAAAGTTTAATGAAGAAAATTCAAATAAAATAGCAGATTTTATTATTAATAAAAATAATTCTGGTAGCGGATATAAATCTTGGCAAAAAGGAATAGAATTAGCAAAAGGAAAATATATATGGATTGCTGAAACAGATGATTATTCTGATTGTTTTTTTTTAGAAAAATTAGTTAATGCCTTAGAGAATAATTCTAAAGCAGCTTTAGCTTTCTGCAATTCTGTTTATGTTAATGAACATGGAAAAAAAATGTATACCTCTAAAAAAAGAACACATGATTTAGAGGTAAAGAAAAAAACATCAAAAGTGTTTGATAATAAGTTTTTTATGGATACTGTTCTTTTTAACCCATACATTACAAACGGAAGTGCAGTTGTGTTTAAGAACCCTTCTAATAGTATCCCAAATAAATTATTTAGTTACAAACAATCATCTGATATGTTTTTATGGACTTATTTAATAAAAGATAGCGGTTTTGTATTTGTAAATGATCATTTAAATTATTTTAGAAGACATGAAAATTCCACTACTGTAAAAAATAATATTAGTAATTTAAAAATGATTTATTCGGAAAAAATATCTTTTTTAAATTATTTTAATTTTAAAGATAAAAAAAAGGAATTTTTACAACATTACATTAAGTATTATGTATGGAACAACAAAAAACAGTGGTATAAAATAAATTTTTTATATAGGCTAAATGATAATAGGTTTTTGGCTTTTTTATATTACAAACATCTACTTAGATTTTTAATAAACAAAATTTAAAAATGGCTAAAAATAACTTATTAGTGTCGGTAATTATACCAACATACAATAGAAAGCAATATTTAGAAAAAACAATACTAAGTGTATTAAACCAAACATACAAAAACATAGAAGTATTAGTTATAGATGATGGGTCTTCTGATAATTATGCTAAATCCGTTTGTGAAAAATTTAAAAAATGTTTTTACTATTATAAAAAAAATGGAGGAGTCTCATCTGCAAGGAATTATGGAGTAAAAAAAGCAAAAGGAAGCTTTGTAGCTTTTTTAGATGATGATGATATATGGATGAAAGAAAAATTAAAAATCCAGATAAATGCTCTAAATAACCATAATGATGTTGATTGTGTACATGGTCCTGTAGAAGTAATAGATGAGTTTGATAATAGGAAAGGTATATTCTATGGAGCTTCAAAAGAAAAAATACATAAAAGATCTGGATATGTTTTTTGGAATGCACTGGGAGTTTGGCTTGTAAAAGCCTCTACACCACTTATTAGAAAAGAAGTTTTTAAAGGAACTCTTTTTTTTGATGAAGGTATAGAAGTAGGAGAAGATACAGATTTTTACCAAAGAATGTTTTTTAAACACAAAGTATTGTATATTGATAAAGTTTTAACTCAATATAGAGTATATTCGGAGAGTAAAAGTTTATCATCTCAAGTAGAAAAATATAATGGGCTTGAGAAGAAAATTTTTAATAATTTTATTAAAATGGGAATAAAAAATCCAATTATTTTAAATAAAATTGCTAGAAAGTTATTACTTTCTAAGATGAGGAATTTAAATACATCTAAAAATAGTGTAAAATTAAGCTTTTTTAAAAAGTATTTTTTACCAATATATACTTTAAAAAATATAAAATAATGACACACATTTTGGTTACGGGAGGAGCAGGAAACGTTGGAAGTTCTTTGGTAGCAAAACTTTCAGAGAATAAGAATAACAAAATAATTGTTTTTGATAATTTATTAACAGGTAATCTTAATAAGGTTCCAAATAAAGAAAATGTAATTTTTATTAAAGGAAATGTTAATGATTATAATGATATTTCTGGAGTTTTCTTTAGATATAATTTTAACTATGTTTTTCACTTTGCGGCAGTGGTTGGTGTGCAAAGAACACTTAATAATCCTCTTTGGGTATTAGAAGATATTAAAGGATTTGACAATATTTTAAAATTATGTAAAAACACAAATGTAAACCGAGTATATTTTTCATCTTCTTCTGAAGTTTATGGAGAACCTTTTGAAATACCTCAGAATGAAAAAACCACGCCTTTAAATTCTAAATTACCTTATGCTATAGTTAAAAATTTAGGAGAATCGTATTTAAAATCTTATCATCAAGAATTTAATTTACAATATTCTATTTTTAGATTTTTTAACACTTATGGACCTAACCAAAGTGATGATTTTGTAGTTCCTAAATTTATTGACTTAGCCTTAAGAAATGAAAATATTACCCTTTATGGAGATGGTTTACAAACAAGAACGTTTTGTTATATTGACGATAATATAGATACCATTATTAAAATACATGAAAACTCTTTAGTCAAAAATGACGTTATTAATATTGGGAATGATGTTGAGTTAACAGTAAAAAAATTAGCTGAGTTAGTTGTTAAATTAACAAATTCCAAATCAAAAATAGTTCATGTACCAGCTTTAAAAGAAGGAGATATGAACAGAAGGTGCCCTGATATTCATAAGATGAGAGAAATTTTACAGAGAGACTTAGTTTCTGTAGAAGAAGGAATTCTTAGATTAATTGATTTTAAGAAAAAAAATACAAATGTTATCAAATAAATTAAGAAAGTTAAAAAAAACCATTAAAGAAATTGATAAAATTCATAGAAGTAATGATGATGCATATGCTTTACAATTCATTTTAAAATTATTTCCAGAATATAGTTATTTACCATTTACACCTTTTTCTTTAAATCCATTTACCATTTTACATATATTGAATGATATTTTGTTTAATGACAGAAAACAAATTATTGAGTTTGGTTCAGGAATATCTACAATTATTATTTCTAGGTTTATTAAAATAAATAATTTAGAAACCAAAATTTTAAGTTTTGATAACAACGAAGGATGGTTAAAAATAATATTAAAACAACTAGAAAAATATAATTGTTCAGAATCGGTTAGTTTAGTTCATAGCCAATTATCAAAACATAATAAAGATATTTTTCAAAAATATGATAATGAGTATTGGTACGATTTAGATGAAGTTTATAAAAATATAAATGCACTAAAGGAACAAGTCGATTTAGTAATTATAGATGGCCCAAGTACAGATACATCTAATCATATAAGATATACTGCTATTCCTGTTGTTAAGGGTAAATTATCTAGATCTTGCTGTATATTTTTAGATGATACAAAAAGACCTTATGAAAAAGAAATTTTATTAGAATGGAATAAAGATTTAAAAGGTAATTTAAGATACCAAAAAGTTTATGGTACTATTACCAAAGGAGATAATTTTTCTACAAATCCGTTAAGTCACTAAAAATTACTGTCTATGAGGATTGGAAATAACCCCGCTAAAGAAAATAGTAATCTAGAAATAGAATCCTATCACAGGGTTGTTATACCTGTTTATATACCAAACTTGGATGAAGAATATTTTAAAGATGGTTTAAAAATATTAGTTTTATGTTTAGAATCTCTTTTATCAACAATACACTCTAAAACAAGAGTAACTATAATAAATAATAATTGTTGTCCTGAAGTTGTTAATTATTTACAGAAAATATATAAATCTAACGACTTAGTGGATCAGTTGCTACAATCTAAAGTTAATTTAGGTAAAATAAATGCAATTTATGCTGCAGTAAAAAGTAATTTAGAACCTTTAATATCCATTTCGGATGCAGATGTTATGTTTTTACCTAATTGGCAAAAAGAAGTAGAAAAAATACTAGATGTGTTTCCACAAGCAGGAATGGTATCTCCTGTACCAACAAGCTTAGGTTATAGATCAGAATATATATACAGTACTATATACTATGCTCTTACAAAAGGGAAGTTAAAGTTTTCTGATGTACAGAATCCTAAAGCAATGATAAATTTTCAAAAAAGTATTGGCAGAAAAAAAATGTACAATAAACAACATTTAAGTAAATATTTAACAATTAGTAAAGATGAGACTAAAGCTGTAATTGGTTGTGGACATTTTGTGGCTACTTTTAGAGCAGAAGTTTTTAAAAAAAGCCCTAATGAGGTTTGTAAGCTTAAAATTGTTGGAGGTAGTGAATCTGATTATTTTGATATACCCAATGATAAAGCTAATTTGCTTAGACTAGCTACTACAAGTAATTATGCGTATCATCTAGGAAACACTATAGAACAATGGATGATAGAGGAGTTAGATAAGATTAAAAAAAGTAATTTTACAAATAATCCTTTAAAATCTCTTTCTAATGTAAAGTATGTTAAAAAACAAGGTTATTTTATAGGTAAGATTTTGCATAGAGTTTTGTTTAAGAAAGCAAAAAAAATCTATTTTTCATATAAAGGAATGAAAGCTGATTATTAATTATGTTAAAAGAAACACGTATTTTAATATCTAACATTGGGTTACCTTCTAACATTATTGGGAGTTGGTCAACAAGACTAAGTAAGTTTATCACAAATAATCCAGATTTTTTTGATTATATTTTATCACCTGAAAAAGAGGGAACAAATAATATATTTTGTCAAAAAAAAAACTTTTTTACCTGGAATAAAAAGGTAAGAAACTTAAATTTAAAATATTGGGTAGCTAGAGATTATTTGAATTCAATATCAAAGTTATCAAAAAAAGCAAAAAAAATTACTATTGTTGTTTTAGATGATTTACACTTGTTAGAAGCAATTGCTTTAGAAAAATATAAATTTAATTGTGAAATTAATTTAATTTTTTCTTTTCATGGTTTTAGTTTAAAATTAGATGAATTGATATTAAATAAAGTAGATAAAGTACTTTTTTTAACAAATTTAAGTTACAAAGACACTCTTAATACAAAAGAAACTTTTACTCCAGAAGTTGTTATTGTAGGTAATGGTGCAGATTCATCAATATTTTATCCGTTAGAAGCAGTTGATAAAAGCAAGCAAAAAACTAAAATGGGATTTCATTTTAATGACCAAATTATTTGTTGGATGTCTAATCCTAGAAGAAAAAAAGGATTACACATCTTCACTAAAATTATAGATGAAATTAATAAATTAAATGTACCTGTAAAGTTTATTATAATAGGTTCTAATCTTAAAATTAATAAAAAAAATGTTTTTAATATTGGTCGAATTTCAAATCATGAAATGGCTAAATATTTACAAATATCAGATTATTATTTTTTTACTTCTTTGTGGAAAGAAGGTTTTGGACTTTCTTTAGTAGAATCTATAAAATGCGGAGCTAAAATTATAACATCTAATAATGGGGGGATTCCTGAAGTTATTTCAGGGTTACATAATATTACAGTTGTAGATAAACCTAATATGTTAGAAAATTGGTTATTAGCTTTTAAAAAATCGTACAATTCTAAAAAAGAAAATATAACAATAGAAAAAGCTTCTTCTATATGGAGTTATGAAGACTGGGAAGAAAAATTTAAAAAATCATTATTATAAAAAAAGATATTAAAATTTTGAATAATAAATTTATAGAAATAAAAGGAAGAAAAATAGGAAAAGATTTTCCTCCGTTTGTAATTGCAGAAATAGGAATTAATCATGAAGGTTCTTTAAAAGTAGCTAAAGAAATGGTTGATGCTGCCCATAGAGCTGGTGCAGAATGTGTTAAACATCAAACACATATTGTAGAAGACGAGATGAGTGGTGCTGCCAAAAAAGTAATTCCAGGAAATGCGGATGTTTCTATTTATGAAATAATGAAACGTTGTGCTTTAAACGAAGAAGATGAAATTGAATTAAAAGAATATGTAGAAAGTAAAGGAATGATTTTCATTTCTACTCCATTCTCTAGAGCAGCAGCAGAAAGGTTAGAAAGAATGGGAGTTTCTGCATATAAAATTGGTTCTGGAGAGTGTAATAATTATCCATTATTAGAACATATAGCCTCTTTTGGTAAACCTGTAATTTTAAGTACAGGCATGAATACGATAAAAAGTGTAGCTAAAGCTATAGCTATTTTTAAAAAAGCTAATGTTCCTTTGGCATTATTACATACAACAAATTTGTATCCTACACCGCCACATTTAGTTCGTTTTGGAGCAATGCAAGAATTGTCTAGTAATTTCCCAGATAATGTCTTTGGACTCTCAGACCATACTTTAACCAATCATGCTTGTTTAGGAGCAGTTGCATTAGGAGCCTCTATCTTAGAACGACATTTTACAGACCATATGCAAAGAACAGGACCCGATATTATTTGCTCTATGGATGAAAACAAATGTAAAGAACTTATTGAAGGTAGTAATTTAATTTGGCAAATGCGAGGAGGCACAAAAGAGCCTGTTAAAGAAGAGCAGGTAACTATAGATTTTGCTTTTGCTACAGTAGTTGCAATAAAAGAAATTAAAAAAGGAGAGACTTTTACAAAAAATAATCTATGGGTAAAAAGACCTGGAACAGGAGAAATTTTAGCTGAAGATTATAATTTTATTTTAGGAAAGAAAGCAACTAGAGATATTGATAATGATACGCATTTAGGCCTAAATGATATTTCTATATAATAATGACTGATATTATTAATTTTATTTCGTTTCTTCAAAAAAAAGTTTTTAAACCTATTTTAATTCCTAGTTACATAGTTAATAGAGCTTTAGAAATTACTATTATGGATGTAAAATATCATTTTCCAGAAATTAATGAAAACGAAATTAAATTTAGGATAATTAATAATAATAATAACGAATTAGCCATTTTTTTATACCGATTAGGTAGCGAATTACATAATGATAATCTAGATAATTTAACGCCTCAGGTACATTGGTTACTAAAAGAATTATGCACTTGTGAAATTTATTTTAATAATAAAATAGATGTAGGTTTTTATATAGTTCATGGGCAATCTACCGTTATTGGAAGTAGAAATAAAATTGGTAAAGGTTTTAAAATTCATCAAGGGTGTACAATTGGGCATAAAATTAATGGAAAAGGAGCAGGTAATGTCATAGGAAATAATGTAGTTATGTACTGTAATTCTTCTATTATAGGAGAAAATAAAATAGCAGACAACGTTGTTATTGGAGCCCATACTCTTGTAAATAGGGACGTAGAAAAAGATAAAATTGTAATAACAAATACTAAAACTATTTACAAAGAATAAATGAAAAAGATAGTTTTTCTAACAGGAACTCGTGCAGATTTTGGGAAACTTAAATCTTTAATAAAGATCACTCAAAAATCTACAGATTTTGAAGTGCAAATATTTGCTACAGGAATGCATTTAGATGATAAATATGGTCTTACTGTAAATGAAATTTATAAAAGTGGTTTTACAAATATAGCTACTTTTCAAAACCATGTTGGAGCTGAGTTTATGGATAGAACTCTAGCAAAAACAATTCAAGGTTTTTCTGAATATATAGCTATTAAAAAACCAGATTTAATTATTGTTCATGGAGATAGAGTAGAAGCTCTTGCAGGTGCTATTGTTGGTAGTTTAAATAATATTTTGGTTGGACATATAGAGGGAGGAGAGATATCTGGTACTATTGACGAACTGATTAGACATTCTGTTAGTAAATTATCTCATATACATTTGGTTTCTAATCTAGAAGCTAAAAAAAGATTGATTCAAATGGGGGAATTAGAAAGTTCTTTGCATGTTATAGGTTCTCCTGATTTAGATTTAATGAACCCTAAAAAATTACCTAAATTAACACAAGTTAAAAATTATTACGACATTAAATTTAAAGAGTTTGCTATTGTAATGTATCACCCAGTAACTACAGAATATCATAAGATTAAAGAACAAACTAAGATCTTTGTTGATGCATTATTAACATCAACGAAAAACTATATTGTTATTTACCCTAATAACGATTTAGGTACTAAAGAAATATTAAATGAATACAAAAGGCTTGAAAATAATAAAAGATTTAAAATTTTTCCTTCTTTAAGATTTGAATATTTCTTAAAACTTTTAAGTAAAGCACAATTTATAATTGGTAATTCTAGCGCTGGTATTAGAGAAGCTCCTTTTTATAATATTCCAACAATAGATGTAGGCACTAGGCAACATAATAGAGGTAATGCTATTTCTATTAAGAATGTAAAGCATAATAAGCTGCAAATATTAGAAACAATAAATAATATTGAAAATAGTTGTAAAAACAATGAAAATATAGAATTTGGAAATGGAGAAAGTGATATTTTGTTTTTAGAATTACTTAAGAGAGAAAATTTTTGGAAAGTAAGTAGACAAAAACAATTTCAAGATTTATAGAATGAAAGTATTAGCAATTATTCCTGCAAGAGGAGGGTCTAAGGGAATTCCTATGAAAAATATTATTAATTTTAGGGGAAAACCATTAATGCAATGGACTATTGAAGCCGCATTACAGTCTAATTATATAACAGATATCCTAGTATCATCTGATAGTGATGAAATTCTAGAAGTTGCTAAAAAAAATAAAGATGTTTTGCTATTAAAAAGACCTAACTATTTAGCAGAAGATTCAACCAGAACAGAACCTGTATTAAAACACGCTATAACTAGTCTACAAAATAAAAAATATGACTACATTATTCTATTACAACCAACTTCTCCATTAAGAGATTCTAAAGATATAGATGCATCTTTTAAAAAAATAGAAAAACACAATGCAGATTCTTTAATTAGTGTTTGTAATGTAGAGCATCATCCGTACAAAACTTTTAAATTAGATAAAAATGGTTTCTTAAAAGGTATTATTAATAATGATTTTCCTTTTAGTCCAAGGCAAATATTACCCGAGACTTACAGAGCAAATGGAGCAATTTATATTATTAAAACTAAGAAATTTCTTGAAAAAGAATTGTTAATAACAGACAATACAATAGATTACCAGATGAGCAAACTAAAAAGTTTAGATATAGATACTAAAGAAGATTTAATATAATAGTTTATGAGCATTTTAATTGTGGTTCCCGATGGTGTAGGTATTAGAAACTACTTGTTTTCAGATATTATTCCTTTACTATTAAAATCTAAAAATAAAGTAATTGTATATCATTCTTTAGATGCTAATGCACTAAATGAAGTAAAAAAACTACATAAAATAGATTTTGAAGATAAAAAAAATATAAATTATAAAGAATCTATTAAACATAAATTTTTTAGAGAAACCATTGCTTTTGCTAGGTTAAACTACAACGCAAAATTAGTAAAAAATACTACAATTTTAAAGAATTGGAATTATAATAGAAAAGGTGTACAAAAGATTTTTTATAAGCTAGTACAAATTTTAGGTAAGTTTTGTAGTAAAAAATATTCTCGAATTTTATGGTTAGAAAATAAATACGAAAACTTTTCTCTAAAATTTTCAAAGAATGAAATAGATTTTTTAAAAAAAATAGAACCAAAAACTATTTTTTGTACTCATCAAAGAGCTATTAAAGCAATACCTATAGTTAAAGCTGCTAATTTATTAGGAATAAAAACAGTTGGTGTAATTTATTCTTGGGATAATATACCAAAAGCTAGATTAGCCGTTAAAACTGATAAATATTTAGTTTGGTCTAAGTACATGAAAGAAGAGATTAAACTATTTTACCCAGAAATAAGTAAAGATAGAGTTATAGTTACTGGTACACCTCAGTTTGATTTCTATAAGGACAAAAGTAATATCTTACCAAAACATGTTTTCTTTGAAAAATATAATTTAGATGTAAAAAAGAAAACAATTTGTTTTTCTGGTGATGATTTACTGACCTCTCCTTATGATCCAAATTATTTAGAAGATATTTGTGAAGCTATCGTTAAAAATGATCATGAAAAAGAGTATCAAATTATCTTTAGAAGATGTCCAGTAGACACATCGGATAGATATAAAAATATATTAAAGAAATATGCAGATAGAATTATTCCAATAGAACCAGCATGGAGTAATAATTCTAAAAACTGGACAACTTTATATCCTTATTATGAAGACATAAAAATACTTACAAATATTTGCGCTCATTCAGATTTTGTTATTAATTTAGGATCTACAATGGCTCATGATTTTGCTTTTTTTAATAAACCTGCAGCATATTTAAATTACAATACAGTTAAAGATTTTAATTGGGATGTAGATACCATATATAAATTTCAACATTTTAAGTCAATGCCTACAAAACAATCTGTATATTGGATAAATTCGAAAGAAGAAATTTTTTCGGTTATTAAAGAAGCTATAAACCAAAAGTATTCTTCAGGTACTAAATGGTTAAAAACAATAAATTTAGATAGTGATAACATTTCTAAGAATATTGTAAATAATCTTATTAATTAAATTTATTATTTAAAATGCATATTCTTTTTTTGACGAATGAGTATCCTCATAAAAATGATGCACATGGAGGTATTGGTACTTTTGTTAAATTTTTAGCAGAACAATTGACAGAGAATAACATAAAAGTTTCTGTATTAGGAGTTTACGATATCCAGAGAGATGAGACCTATAAAACTAATAAAATAGACGTTTATAGGTTAAGAATTTCTAAATGGAAATTTGCAAGATTTTATGATCATAAAATTAGAATTTTAAAATGCATAAAAAAAATCCATAAAAAAAAACAAATAGATATTATTGAAGGAAGTGAATTGAATTTTGCTTTTTTTCCTTATAAAACTCCTTATAAGAAAGTAATTAGATTACATGGAGGACACCATTTTTTTGCGTCTGAAGAGCAAAGAAAAGTTAATAAATGGAAAGCTTATCAAGAAAAAATATCTTTTAAAAAAGCAGATAATTTTGTAGCAGTAAGTAATTATGTTGGCTACAAAACAAAAAAACTGCTAAAACAAAATATTTATTATACAACTATATATAATAGTGTAAATTTACAACCTTTTTACAAAAGCTCGTTTGATAAAGAAAAATTTTACAAGCTACTATTTGTTGGTACTGTCTGTTACAAAAAGGGAATAGATAGTTTAATAGACGCTATACCTTTAATAAAAGAGAAATTCCCAAATGTGGTCTTAGAAATAATAGGTAGAGATTGGGTAGATAATAATGGTAATTCTTACACAGGATCATTAAAGAAAAGAATAAAAGATATAGATAAACACAATATAAAATTTACAGGAAGTATTCCATACAAGGATTTACCTAGAAGACTAGAAGAAGCTCAATTATGCATTTATCCTTCTATATCAGAATCTTTTGGGTTAACTTTAATTGAGGGAATGGCTATGGGAAAAGCAATTATAGCAAGTAATATAAAACCCTTTAATGAAATTGTAGGAAATTCTAATTCAGTACTCTTTTTTAAACCTAACTCTAAAGAAGAAATTAGTGAAAAAGTAATTGATTTATTATCAGACCATAAAAAGAGATTAGAATTAATAGAAAAGAGTAGGAAACATATCTTAGAATGTTTTGACTCTGATAGTATTTTAGAAGATAATATTTCATTTTATAAATCAATTTTAAGATAATGAAATTTGGAATTATAACGCATGCAATTCATAAAGAGCATTTTGACAAAATTTATGCTTATGAGCCTTACGTAAGAGAGATGAATTTATGGGCTAAATACGTCACTGAAATAAAAATTTTATCACCAATATCAAAAGAAAAACTAACTGCTATAGAAACTGAATATACTGGTGTTAGAGTTAAATTAGAAAAAATACCTAGTCTGCATATTAAAAATATTGCATACGCATTGCATAATATTTTATACATTCCTTTAATTTTTTTTAAAATTATAAAATTTATAAAAAATGTAGATCATATACATCTACGATGCCCTGGTAATATTGGACTTTTAGGTGCTTTAGCTCAAATATTTTACCCTTCTAAACAAAAGACAGTAAAATATGCAGGTAATTGGGATCCAAACAGCAAACAGCCTGTTAGTTATAAGATTCAAAAATGGATTTTATCGAATACTATATTAACAAAAAACTGTAAGGTTTTGGTATACGGAAATTGGGAAAATCAATCAAAAAATATAATTCCTTTTTTTACAGCATCCTATAAAAAAAATGAAATAGAAATAATAAAAACTAAAAACTTATCATCAGTAATTAAATTTATATTTGTTGGTGCTTTTTCAGTTGGAAAACAACCAATGTTAAGTGTAAAAGTTATAGAAAAACTTTCTAAACAAGGTTTTAATGTACAATTAAATATGTTTGGAAATGGGGATAAATATATTGAAATACAAAATTATATTAAAAAAAAATCTCTAGAAAATACAATCTTTTTACATGGTAATAAGCCTAAAATTGAAGTAAAAAAAGCCTTTAAAGAATCACATTTTTTACTGTTTATTTCTAAATCTGAAGGTTGGCCTAAAGTTGTGGCAGAAGCAATGTTTTGGAGTTGTTTACCAATATCATCAAATGTTTCATGTGTAAATTACATGCTTGGTAATGGCTCAAGAGGAAGTGTTTTAAAACCTGATATTAATATCGATGATATTATCTTTGAAATAAAAAGATATTTAAATGATGAAAAAAAATATCAAGAAAAAGTTTTAAATGCAACCAATTGGTCTCAAGAATATACTTTAGATAAATTTGAAGTTGAAATTAAAAAAATTTTAGATAATAATTATGAGTAATTTAGGTATTGTTCAAATTATTGATACATTAGAAACAGGCGGAGCAGAAGTTTTAGCAGTTAATATAAATAACGGTTTAAATGAAGTTGGAATAAACTCACATATTTGTGCTACAAGAAAAGAAGGTAAATTAATAGAAAACATCAATAATAAAGCAAATTATATATTTTTAGATAGAAAAAAAACGGTAGATATTAAAGCTTTGATTAAATTAAAAAGATATGTAAATATGAATAACATCTCAGTGATTCATGCACATGCAACCTCAATATTTGTTGCCTTTTGTCTGAAAGTAATAAATCCTAAATTAAAAATAATATGGCATGATCACTATGGTGATAGTGAAAACTTGAAGTATAGAACAAGCATATTTCTAAAACTATTTTCACTTTTTACTCATTCTATAATATCAGTAAATGTAAAGTTGAAAGATTGGTCTGAAAAAAAATTATACTGTAAAAATGTTTTTTTTGTAAATAATTTTGCGAGCTTTAATTTAGTAAAAGAAAAAACAAAATTGAACGGTGAAAATGGAAAGAGAATAATTCAATTGGCAGCTTTTCGAAATCAAAAAAACCATCAATTTTTAATAGAGGCTTTTGCAAAACTAAATAAAGATAACCCTGATTGGACTTTGCATTTAGTAGGAAGACTTGGGAATGATTTATATACACAAAAAAACTTAGCATTAATTAAAGAATTGAATTTAGAAAAGCATATTTTTGTTTATGATGCTAAAATGGATATCAAAAATATTTTATTCCAATCAGATATTGGGGTTTTATCATCTAGTTCAGAAGGTTTACCTTTAGCTCTTTTAGAATACGGTTTAGCTAAGTTACCTGTAGTTTGTACAAATGTTGGTCAATGTTCAGATGTTGTTATTGATAAAAAAACGGGTTATTTAATTGAAAGCAATAATATAAATCAACTAGTTGATAAATTAGAATTGTTAATAAAATCAGAAACTGATCGAATTAAGTTTGGACAAAATAATGAAATCAATATTAAGAAAAACTATTCTATAGGCCCTTTTTTAAAAAAAATAATTAAAATTTATAATTCTTAATTTTGATAAAATTAATTCTTCAAAATAAACTTGTATTCATATTAATTCATCTAGCTTTTGGATATTTTGGTACATTTAGTTTATTTCCAAAAATTTTTGGTTTGGTAATTATTTTAATTCCTATTTATTTCATTTTTAATTCAAAAAATGAAAACGAAGAAGGGTTACTTTTTGCAGCTTATATTGTTGGTGCAGAGGTTTACATACGTATGACTAGTGGTTTTATATTTTATGAAACAGGAAAGTATATTGTTATATTATATCTTCTATTAGGAATGTTTGTAGGTAAATTTAAGCAAATTTTTTCTGTCCAATATGTCTTTTATATTTTACTTTTATTATTAGGTGTTATTTTTACAAAAGTACCTGAAGGTGAATCAATAAGAAAAAATATTCTTTTTAATTTAAGTGGACCAATTGTATTAGGTATTTCTGCAATATATTGCTATCAGAGAAAGGTTTCTGCTCAAAGATTAATGGATGTTTTATACTTTATACTGTTGCCATTATTTTCTATGATAATTTATCTTTATTTCAGAACACCTGATTTAAGTGAAATAGTATTTGGAGGTGAAGCAAATTTTAAAACCTCTGGAGGATTTGGGCCAAATCAAGTTGCAACTGCAATTGGTCTTGGTATGTTCATTTTAACAGTTTATATATTATCAAATAAACAATTAACTGGCTTTATATATATAGATGCTATTTTTTTAATTTATTTTTCATATCGTGGATTATTAACATTTTCTAGAGGTGGAATTTTAACAGCTATAATTTCTATCGCATTTTTTGTTATATTCTTTTTAATGTATAAGAAAATATCATTTGTAAAGTTTTTTAGATACTTAATGTTAGCATTGGTTTTTATATTGTCTATTTGGATATATACGTTAGATATTACCAACGGAATGTTAAATAATCGATATACAGGAAAAAATGCAATTGGTGTTCAAAAAGATATTACAACAGGTAGGGTAGATATTTTAAAAATTCAAATAGGTAATTTTTTAGAAAATCCTTTAGGTATTGGAGTTGGTAATGGTAAATATGAAAGAATGAAAAAAGGAGAAGGAACTACAGCTGCATCACATAATGAGGTAGGTAGATTGTTAGAAGAACACGGTTATATCGGATTTATATTATTAATAACTTTAATTAGTATTCCATTATTTAATTTTTTAAAAGGGAATTCTTATCAAAAAGCATTTACAATTGCTTTTTACCTTATATGGTTTTTAACTATAAATCATTCTGCTATGAGAATCGCTCTTCCTGGATTTGTTTACGCTTTAAGTTTGTTAAATATCACAAATATTGATGATATTGAAAATACAGAAGATGAGAATTTAATGTTTATCGATAATGAGTAAAAAGGTTCTCTATATTGGTAATAATAATACAAAAAATGAAACTACTTTAAAGATATTAAGTGATTGCCTAAGAATAGAGGGCTTTGATATAATTATCACTTCTAATAAACAAAATAAATTTCTTAGGCTTTTAGATATGTGCCTTAATTTATTAAAATTAGGGTTTAAATTAGATTACGTTATCATTGATACATACAGCACAACTAACTTTTATTATGCTTTAATTTGCTCACAAATATGTAGAATCCTTAAGATTAAATACATCCCTATTTTACATGGTGGAGATTTACCCAATAGGCTTAAAAAAAACGAATTTATATCGAGTTTAATTTTTAATAATTCTCATATAAATGTATCTCCTTCTTTATATTTAAAAAAAGAATTTGAAAGGTGTAATTTTAAAGTTGATGTAATACCAAACATCATTAAAATTGATAAATACCCATTTTTAAAAAGAAATAATATAAAACCTAAACTACTATTTGTTAGAGCTTTTCATGAAATTTACAATCCAGAAATGGCTTTAAATGTATTAAAAGAGGTTTTAAAATCTTTCTCAGAAGCTACATTGTGCATGATTGGTCCAATAAAAGATAATTCACATCAAAATTTTCTAAAACTTGCGAGTCAATATAATTTAATTGACAAAATTGAAATTACAGGTTTCTTGGCTAAGGAAGAATGGCATAAAAAATCTAAAGAGTTTGATATATTTATAAATACTTCTAATTTTGATAATATGCCCGTAAGTATTATCGAAGCTATGGCTTTGGGTTTGCCAATTGTTTCTACCAACGTTGGTGGAATTCCGTATTTAATAGAAGATGATATTGATGGTTTGTTAGTTGATAAAAAAGATGTAAAAGCTATGGCGAAAGCCGTTAATTTAATTGTTGAAGGGAAGCATCAAGATTTAGCTATAAATGCAAGAAAAAAAGTAGAAAGTTTTAGCTGGAACTCAGTGAGAAAAAAGTGGTTAGAAATACTAAAATAAATGATGCACAAGCTTATTTACCATTTGGGACAATATTTTAGGAATCCGACTCTTAAAAAAAGTTATCGATTTTTAAAAACTACCGAGAATTGGTCTTTAGAACAACTAGAAGATTACCAATTTAAAAAATTGAAAGAAATATTAATTTTAGCCAAAGAAAACTCTACTTATTACAAATCAAAATATACAAATATTAATATTCATGATATTAAAACATTAGATGAATTAAGCAAAATTCCAATATTAACGAAAGAGGAATTAATTGAAAACGTTAATGTAATTCATACCAATTTAAAGTTTCACAAACAATTTTTAGCTACAACTTCAGGTACTTCTGGTCAATCATTAAAATTTTACAGAAACGAAGAAGCAGATTCGTTTAATAGAGCAGCAATTCAACGTGGTTATTCTTGGCATGACGTTAATCCGTGGGATAGAAATGGATATTTCTGGGGATTTAGTTTCTCGTTTAGCTCTAAAATTAAAAACAGAATTTTAGATAAACTACAAAATAGATTTAGAATTTTTAGTTTCGAAGAAAAATCACTTAAGAATTTCATCAAGAAAACTAAAAATGCGATTTATGTTCAAGGTTATTCTTCAATGATTTATCAAACTGCTGTATTAATCAATAAACTAAATTTAGAAAAACCGAAAAATATAAAATTAGTTAAAGGTACATCAGAAAAAATTTTTGATTCATATCAAGAAGAAATAAAAAAAGCTTTCGGATTGAAAATGGTAAGTGAATATGGTGCAACAGAAGCAGGAATTATAGGTTTTGAATGTGATAACGGAAATATTCACATAAATATGGAAGGTGTTTATGTGGAAGAAATTAATAACGAAATTTTTGTTACAAATCTGCAATTAAAATCATTTCCTATTATTCGATATAAATTAGGTGATTATATTTCCTTAGCACCAAGAAATGAGGAATGTACTTGTGGAAAGAAACATTTAATTATCAAAGAAATAACAGGTAGAGTAGGAGAAAATATTTACGGGAAACAAAATTTGTATCCTAGTTTATATTTGTATTACATTTTTAAAAATATTTCAAAAAAAGAAAATATAAATTTAAACTATCAAGTTTTACAAGAGGAAAAAGGTAAATTGGTGTTTTTAATTCAGAATCAAATTGAAGAAGACCTTCAAAAAAAGTTGGGTGAAGAAATTAATCAACATTTTAAAGATGACATCGATTTTGTAATTCATACAAAAGCAGAGTTAAAAAAATCTAAGGGTAAATTAAAAAACTTTATTTCTACTATAAATGAATAATTTAGTTTCTATAATAACACCGAGTTATAATTCATCAGCATTTATATCAAAAACCATAAATAGTGTTTTAATCCAAACTTATACAAATTGGGAAATGCTTATTGTTGATGATTGTTCTACGGATGACAGCATTATATTAATTGAAAGTTTTATTGCTAAAGATAGTAGGATTAAGCTTCATAAATTAACTAAAAACTCTGGAACAGCAATTGCAAGAAATACTGCAATAAAGCTAGCACAAGGTAATTTTATAGCTTTTTTAGATAGTGATGATATTTGGTTATCTAATAAATTAGAAGTTCAATTAAAATTTATGATTGAAAATAATTATAATTTAACACACACTTCATACAGCACCATAAATGAAACATCAGAAAAGCCAATTAAAAAATTTGTTTGTAGGCCAATTCTAAGTTATAAAAACATGCTTTATTCGAACAGAATTGGTTGCTTAACAGTAATTTATAATGCTGATAAATTGGGTAAAATTTATATGCCTAATATCAGAAAAAGACAAGATTATGCCTTATGGTTAAAAATTTTAAAAATTGAAAAGCATGCCTACGGAATTCAGGAAATTTTAGCACATTATAGATTAAGAAATCAATCTATTTCTAATAATAAATTTGAAATGCTTAAATGGAATTTTTATCTATTTAAAAATATTGAAAAAATGTCATATGTTAAATCATTTTTTTATCTTTCGTCAAATGTTTTGAATAAATTATTTTAATGAATCAAAAAAAATATTTTAATATTTCTGAGCGTAAAATTTTGCTTAGAGTGATAGATACAATAGTAATTATTACTAGTTTGTATTTTTCTTTTGAAATATTAAATTTTAGCTATTTCAATTTTTATAGTGAAAGCGTTTTAGGTTGGATATTCTTATTAGTTTCTTATTATTTAATTTTTGGAGAAATATTTCAATTATTTAATTTAAACATCTCAAACAATAGGTATTTAGTACTTAGAAGTATTGTTGTTACTGCTTTTGCTACAACAATATTTTACGTTTTCACACCATTTTTATCACCTATTTTGCCTAATAATAGACTTCAAATTGTCTATCTTTTTTTAATTCTTGCAATACCAATCGTTGTATGGAGGTTTTTATATATTCAGTTAATATTTTCTCCGAAGTATTTTAAAACTGTCATTTTTATTGGAAAATCTGATAAGATAAAAGGGATGTTAGAAAAAATTCAAAAAGATAATTTTCATAACCTTAGAGCTTATTTTTCTGACAAAGAAATAGAAAATGTAAAAGGTTTTAGAAATGTCGAAAATGAGAAGCTTTCAGAATTTTTTACGGATAATAGTATAAATGAAATTATTGTTTCTAAAGATGGATTATCTGATGAAGTTTTGGAATCTTTGAATAAAGAATTAATTTTTCTTTTTCAAAAAGGATATAATATTGCAAGTTACGAGTCGTTTTATGAGGAAATAAACTTAAGAGTACCTAAAGAATATTTAGAACTTAATTTTTACAAGCATATTAATTTTAGTAAAAATAATACTAATAGGTTTTATTTGTTTGGATTAAGAGTAACAGATATTATTATTGCATTAATTGGTTTGATTGCTTTTTTAATTGTTTTTCCTATAATTTTGATAGGAAATATTTTGGCCAATCGTGGTCCTCTCTTTTATTCACAGGATAGAGTAGGACAAAATGGCCAAATTTTTAAGATTTATAAACTTAGATCTATGGTTACAAACGCAGAGAATAATGGTGCTGTTTGGGCTCAAAAAAATGATGTAAGAATTACAACATTTGGTAAGTTTTTAAGGCATACAAGGCTAGATGAAGTTCCGCAATTTTACAATATATTAAAAGGTGATATGGGAATTATAGGACCAAGACCAGAAAGACCAGAATTTGTAAAAGATTTAGAAAATAAAATTCCGTTTTATTCTATAAGAAACATTGTTAGACCTGGCTTGACAGGTTGGGCACAAGTAAACTATCCGTATGCAAATACAATAAAAGAGCAAGAAATAAAGCTTAGATACGACTTGTATTACATTAAAGAAAGAAGTGCTTTTCTTGATTTTAAAATCTTAATTAAAACAATTACAACAATCTTATTTTATAGAGGGCAATAAGTTTTTTAGCAAATAGAAATATCTAATATTTAATAATATTAAAATAGGAATTAAAGTTATAGGAAAACTCTGTATATCAAATATCCATAATAACAGAACTATATTTAATAAAACTATTATAACTTTTAAATAATTTCTCACCCAATGTTTTACCGATTTTCTTAAAAGTAAAAATGCAATAATAATATTAGGTAAAAAGGCCCATAATATATTAAAATTATTTGGAGCAGTTGTGTGTGAAGAAAATAGCCATAAATAACTTAAAGCTAAACCAATTAAACCGGTTATAAAAAAGATTAAAAAATCTAAAAATTTTGATCTTTTGTTATTTTTTATATTTCTAAATGTTATTAGTAATACAATAATTAATAAAATTGAAAAAATAAAAATAGGACTTACAATAAAATTATTATTATGAACTTCTTCATAATTTAATAAAATATCTTCGCGTTTAACAAAATTTACAGTTTTTCCGTTTCTTTTAATTTTTGCACTCTTAGAAGTTTTGTATAAATAATCAGGTAAATAGGTGTAAGCTACTTGATTTCTTTCTTTATCTAAAATAGTACCAGCAATTAAATTAATTCCAAAATTACCCCAAGTGTTCCAAGTAATTTCGTTGTTCATTAAATGTCTTAAGGTTTTATTATTTTCTATTGTATTACTTTCTAAAATTAAATTTTCCTTCAAAACTTCAAGGGAAATATCTTTCAGTTTAGAAGCGCAATTATTAAAAAAGGGATCATATAAATACGTTGCATTTTGCTTTAATGCATTGTTTTCTAAATATGAGTAATAGTCTTGTTTTTCTTGCAGCGTTAAGTTAAGAACCTGTTGTTTTAACCAACGCTTATCTTTCATGTAACTATTAAAAAAATAGACAAAATCATATTTAGCTAACAAGTAATACATCTTACCTTGTGCAAAGTTTAATAGAAAATTAGGTTTATCAAAATCAAATATTCCGTAGTTATAGATAACATCTAAATTTAAAGAAGGGTCTTTAATTCTAATTGCAGAATGACCAAATTTCTCATATAATTCTTTACCAGGACCTGCAGTAACAATAGATATCTCTGAGAAAGTAGATAATTTCTGAGCATGATTAATTTTAAATAATAATAAAAAGATAGGAAGAACTATAAGTAGTTTTTTTATCATAATAAATTAAGGTCTAAGTAAATTATAATCTATAGTAACAGAAAAAATATTAGAATATAAAGCATTCCCAACGCTACCAATATTGGTTAAAGCATAATCAATTTGAATTCCTTTATAATTAAATCCTACACCAAAATTGGGTTGTGTATTTAAAGATTTTGAATTGTCAAATTCTGTTTGATATTGAAAATTACCAACACCAGCTCTTAAATACACCATGTTTTCATAGTCTAATTGTAAGCCAATTGCCGGGTCAATACTACCAGCATCCGAAGAGAAGATATCATTGGTCCTTGCAAATCTTATATTTAAATCTACTTCTGTTTGTAAGTTAAAAAATCGGCCAATTTTAAAATCTCTTGCAACTCCTAATTGTAATTTAGGCTTTGTAATTTCTGTACTTTGAGGTAATTCTTGATTTTGACCAGGAATTGCGTCTCTAATTTTTTCAAATTCTTGTTCATTTATAGCCCAACTGTTAAATGTTGTAGTTATATCTCTAGCCATTAAACCAAATTTCCAATTATTTCTCTCAAATTGAAGGCCAACGTCAAAACCAAATCCCCAAGAAGAAGCAAAATCTCCAATTGTTCTTCTTACAATTTTTGCATTTACGCCTAATTTAACATCTTTAAAGATTAAATTTCTTGCATAAGCAAAATTAAACGCATAATCTGCGGCCGAAAATAAACTAATCCTATTAAAATCTATGTTTCCTTCACTATCAATTAGTTGTGTTGTATTTAAAATGTCATCAACACCAAATCTAATAATAGATATTCCTAAGGCACTTTCTTTGTCTATTGGCATCGCAAAGGCTGCGTGGTTGTAATTTGCTATACCTGCAAAATAAGAAGCATACATTAATGAGCCTTGATAGTCTTCTATACCAACTAAACCTGCAGGATTCCAATAAGTTGCATTTACATTATTTGTAGTTGCAACAACAGCTTTACTTTTACCAAGTGCGGCAGCATCTACACCAATGTTTAAAAATTCATTAGAATAATTTCTAAACGCTTGTGCATTTATTAAAACTGAAAATAATAAGAATAAAAGTAAAACTTTAAATTTCAAATGGCTTAATTTTTATAAAACAAATATCTTAAATCCTACTAAAATAACATTAGTTTTACTAAGATATTGTTTCGCAAAGTTATAATCGGATTTTTTCTTCTATAAAAGAAAATATTTTAGACTCTAACCAATTGTTTTCTTCGGTTTTAAATGAGCTTATAAAACCACAGTGACCACCAAAATCTGGAATTTCTAAATAAAAATTACGAGAATTTATTGCTTCTTTTCTAGGATAACATTCTGCAGATAAAAACGTATCATCTTTTGCATTTACTAATAAAGTTGGTCTGTCTATTTTAGATAAAAAAGGTTTAGAACTTGCTTTTTCCCAATAATCTTCTGGATTTTTAAAACCAAAAACAGGTACAGTATATAAATGTTCTAAATGTTTAAATTTTGTTGCTTTTTTTAATCGTTCTTTATCTAAATTAAATTCTGGAAATTTATTCGCCTTTTCTAAAATTTTACTTTTAAGAGTTTTAAAAAAAACTTCTACATACAATTTGTTTTTAAATTTATCTAGCTCTTTTTCTGCAGTTGTAATATCTATTGGTACAGAAACAGCAATACCTCCTTTAATTTTGTCTGATAGTTTTTCTTGGTATTCTCCTAAATATTTTAGGGTTAAATTACCACCCAAACTAAAACCTATAATTACAACAGAATCGTAATTATAATTGTTAACTATATATTTAATTACAAAATCTACATCTTCGGTTTTACCACTGTGATATGTGTCTAACAACAAATTATCTTCGCCACTACAGCTTCTTAAATTTAAAGAAACTGAATCTAAACCTTTACTATTTAAATGGTTTACAGAAGAAATAATATATTTTGATTGAGAACTACCTTCCAAACCATGAATTAAAATCACCAAATTTTTAGAACCAACTTTAGAAAAATCTAAATCTATAAAATCTTCATCCCAAGTAGATATTCTTTCACGGCTGTAAGTACATGTTTCCTTAGAAAATAACGGACGATATATTGTGTTAAAATGAGCGTTTTTAAATGGTAAAGTAGGAGAGAAGTCCGATTTTAATATTGGCATTCTTAGTGTTATTGGATGATAATTTTTAAAAATACACAAAATATTAATAATTTTAGAAAATTACCAAATTAGGATTTATTATTTTAGCCCTCAAATCAAATTTTATAATGAAAAAACACATTCCTAACTTACTTACATTAGGTAATTTATTTTGCGGAACAATTGCAACCATTTTAGCTGTTAATAACAACTTTGTATACGCAGGTTTATTTGTGGTTTTGGGTATATTTTTTGATTTTTTTGATGGATTTGCCGCACGTTTATTAAACGTTTCTGGGGAGTTAGGAAAACAATTAGATTCTTTAGCAGATATGGTTACAAGTGGGGTTGTACCGGGAATTATAATGTTTAAGCTAATAGGAGACAAGCAAATTGGATCAGTTATTTTTATTGATGAATTTAATTTACCTACAATTCTTCCATTTATAGGATTGATACTAACCTTAGGCGCATGTTACAGATTAGCAAAATTTAATATTGATACAAGACAATCTGAATCTTTTATTGGTCTACCAACACCTGCAATGAGTTTGTTTGTAATTTCTTTACCCTTAATTTTAGAATATTCTAACATAGAGTTAGTTAACAATCTTATTAGAAACAATTACTTTTTAATTACAATTACATTAATATTAACATATTTAATGAATGCTGAATTACCATTGTTTTCTTTAAAGTTTAAAAATTATGCAGTAAAAAATAATATCATTAAATATTTATTTCTAATGATATCATTGTTTATGATTATAAGTTTACAATATTTATCAATTCCTTTAATAATAACAATCTACGTAATATTATCGCTGATATCAAATTCTAAAAAAGTGTAAATAAAAAAGCATCAATTTTAAATTGATGCTTTTTTTATAAAGTTAAGTTTGACTTAAAATACTTTACGTTTTTTAAGCTCGAAATCTTTACCTAAGTATACTTTTCTTACCATTTCATCAGCGGCAAGCTCCTCTGGTGTTCCTTCTTTTAGGATACTTCCATTATACATTAAATATGTCTTGTCTGTAATTGCTAAGGTGGCTTGCACATCATGATCTGTAATTAAAATACCAATATTTCTATCTTTTAAATGCGCCACAATACTCTGAATATCTTCAACAGCAATAGGATCTACACCAGCAAAGGGTTCGTCTAAAAGAATAAAGTTGGGGTCTGAAGCTAAACATCGTGCAATCTCTGTTCTTCTTCTTTCTCCTCCGGATAATAAATCTCCTCTGTTTTTTCGAACATGGCCAATATTAAATTCTTCAATTAAAGATTCTAACTTCAATTTTTGTTCTTTTTTAGAACGACCAGTAAATTGTAAAACAGACATAATATTATCTTCTACCGAAAGTTTTCTAAAAACAGAAGCTTCTTGTGCCAAATACCCAATCCCTTTTTGCGCTCGCTTATACATAGCGTCTTGGGTTATTTCTTCATCATTTAAAAAAATTTTACCAGCATTTGGTTTAATCATACCAACAATCATGTAAAAAGAAGTAGTTTTACCAGCACCGTTTGGCCCTAATAAACCAATAATTTCTCCTTGTTGTACTTCTAAAGAAATACCTTTTACAACTTTTCTACTTCCGTAGATTTTCTGGATGTTATCTGCTTTTAAAATCATATTTTAAATATGTAGTTTTTTTGGGTTTGTTAAAAGTAGTAAAAAACTACTTTTTTATTCTTAAAGGTATCTTAAACAGTTACTCTTTTTCATCTAACATTTCCCAATATTCTACAGCTTTTCTTAAATGAGGTATTACAATTGTGCCCCCAACCAAATTGGCTATAGACATTGTTTCCATCATCTCTTCTGTAGTTACTCCGTTTTGTTTAGCAGATTCTAAGTGGTATTGAATACAATCATCACATCTTAAAACTGCAGAAGCCACTAAGCCTAACAATTCTTTTGTTTTTACGGGTAAATGCCCTTCTTTAAAAGCATTTGTGTCTAGATTAAAAATTCTTTTAATAACCTTGTTATCAGAGTCTAATATTTTTTTGTTCATTTTAGAACGATAGTCATTAAACTCTTGTACTTTTTTGTGCATCTTTTAATTGTTTTTTGATCACCATTTTTGAAACTTTGATACTTATTTCATATAAAAAAAGTATCGGAATTGCTACAATAATTTGACTAGCAATATCTGGAGGCGTAATTATAGCTGCTAAGATTAAAACAACTACTAACGCGTGTTTTCTGTATTTTTTTAAGAATTCTGGTGTTACCAACCCTATTTTAGTTAAAAAATAAATTAAAACTGGCAATTCGAATAAAATTGAAATTCCTAATAACATATTAGTTACCAAACCAATATGAGAATCCATTGTAAAATTATTCTGTATTAAATCTGTAATTTGATAATTATACAAGAAATGAATAGAAATTGGTGCAATCACATAAAAGCTAAATGCGATTCCGCAGAAAAATAAAAAAGAAGCAATAAAAATAAAACCTCTCGAATTTTTAATTTCTCTTTCTGTTAAACCTGGTGCAATAAAACGCCATAATTCCCATAATAAATAAGGAAATGCAAGTATTATTCCTAAAATTAATGAAGACCAAATAGCATTCATTAATTGCTGTGTAGGTTTTAAACTGATTAAATTATCATTAAATTTTACGTTACAGAAGGTACTATCTAATCCTAAAAAATTAAAAAAATCACAAAAAACCTGATATGTTATAAAATCGGGTTTTCTATGTGCTAATAAAAAGTATTCATAAACTTCTTTCTGAAAAATGAATAATAAAATTCCGATAATAAATATTGCTGATGCACTTCTTACCAAATGCCATCTTAATTCTTCTAAATGTCCTAGAAAAGACATTTCTTTTTGTTCTTCCGCCATTAGAAAATTCCTTCTTTAATTAAATCATGCAAATGTACAACACCAACATATTTATTTTTATCGTTTATTACTAAAATTTGAGTAATACTATTGTTTTCTAACTTATCTAAAGCCTCTACAGCCATTGCATTTTCTGAAATAGTTTTTGGGTTTTGCCCCATAATATCTTTTGCAGTAAAATGGTTTATGTCTGTTGTTTTGCTAAGCATTCTTCTAATATCTCCATCAGTAATTATACCTACTAAGATATCGTTTTCTAAAACAGCGGTTACACCTAATCTTTTTTCTGATATTTCTACAATAACATTTGCAATAGTATCAGAACTATTTACTTTAGGTACCTGATTATTTGCAATTAAGTCAGAAACTCTTAGATATAGACGTTTTCCCAAAGCACCTCCAGGATGATATTTAGCAAAATCTTTGCTAGAAAAACCTCTTAAATCTTGTAAGCACATTGCTAAAGCATCACCCATAACTAATTGTGCAGTTGTACTAGTAGTTGGCGCAAGATTATTGGTGCAAGCTTCTTTTTCTACAAAAGTATTTAAAGGATAATCAGCATTTTTTCCTAAATAAGAATCAACATTTCCTGTTATAGCAATAATTTTATTACCGTAATTTTTAATTAAAGGAACCAACACTTTTATTTCTGGAGTATTACCGCTTTTAGATAAACAAATAACTACATCATTTTCTTGAACGTTTCCTAAATCTCCGTGTATCGCGTCTGCAGCATGCATAAAAATAGCGGGTGTCCCAGTAGAGTTAAAAGTTGCCACAATTTTAGTTGCAATATTTGCACTTTTACCAATTCCTGTAATTATAACCCTTCCGTTTGCATTTAATATAAAATTTACAGCGTTTTCGAAGTTATCATCTAATAAATTTGCTAAATTCGCAATAGCAGTACTTTCCAATAATATGGTTTCTTTTGCTATTTGTAATATCGGATTAATTTTTTTCAATAGTTTTGTATTTTATTAGAACAAAAAAAAGTTATATCTTTAGATTGATAAACAAGCAAATTTACTACAAAAAATAGTTTCATCAAACTATATGAAGGTTTGTATTTTGTTTTTAACGTTAAACGAATATTTTATAAATGGATTTACATAGCCCTCTAAAAAAGTTCTTTGGATTTAATAAATTTAAAGGCTTACAAGAGCAAGTTGTTAATAGTATTGTAAATGGTAATAATACTTTTGTTATTATGCCTACCGGAGGCGGAAAGTCTCTTTGTTATCAATTACCTGCACTTATGCAAGAGGGTACAGCAATTGTTGTCTCTCCGTTAATTGCATTAATGAAAAACCAAGTAGATGCCATTAGAGGTATTTCTGAAAATAATGGTGTTGCCCACGTATTAAATTCTTCTCTTAACAAAACAGAAATAGCAAAAGTTAAAGAAGATATTTCTAACGGAGTTACAAAACTTTTATATGTAGCACCAGAATCTTTAATAAAAGAAGAGTATGTTTTATTCTTAAGAACTCAAAAAATTTCTTTTGTAGCAATAGATGAGGCACATTGTATTTCTGAATGGGGTCATGATTTTAGACCAGAATATAGAAATTTAAAACACATAATTAAAGCCATAGACAATGTACCAGTTATTTGTTTAACAGCAACTGCTACAGAAAAAGTACAAGAAGACATTTTAAAAACATTAGGTATAACAGATGCTAATAGATTTAAAGCATCTTTTAATAGACCTAATTTATTTTACGAGGTTAGACCTAAAACTAAAGAAGTAGAAAAAGATATTATCCGTTTTGTAAAACAAAGAATTGGTAAATCTGGTATTATATATTGTTTAAGTAGAAAAAAGGTTGAAGAAGTTGCCCAAATACTGCAAGTTAATGGTTTAAATGCTGTTCCTTACCATGCCGGCTTAGATGCAAAAACAAGAGCAAAACATCAAGATATGTTTTTGATGGAAGATTGTGATATTGTAGTTGCTACCATAGCTTTTGGTATGGGAATTGACAAACCAGATGTTAGATTTGTAATACATCACGACATTCCTAAAAGTTTAGAAAGTTATTATCAAGAAACTGGTAGAGCAGGTAGAGATGATGGCGAAGGTTATTGTTTGGCTTTTTACTCTTACAAAGACATAGAAAAGTTAGAAAAATTTATGTCTAGTAAACCAGTAGCAGAACAAGAAATTGGTCATGCTTTATTACAAGAGGTTGTAGGTTATGCAGAAACTTCTATGAATAGGCGTAAATATTTATTACATTATTTTGGTGAAGATTTTGATGAAATAAACGGCGAAGGAGCCGACATGGATGATAATTCTCGAAATCCGAAGAAAAAACACGAAGCAAAAGAAGATGTAATTAAACTGTTATCTGTTGTTAAAAATACAATGCAAAAATATAAATCTAAAGAAGTTGTAAATACTTTAATAGGTAAAGAAAATGCATTATTAACTTCTCATAAAACACATTTACAACCATTTTTCGGAATAGGAAAAGAGAAAAATGCGGCTTATTGGATGGCTTTGGTTAGACAAGTTTTAGTTGTAAATTTTATAAAAAAAGAAATAGAACAGTACGGAGTCGTAAAATTAACTAAAGAAGGAGAAAGATTTTTAAAGAAACCTGTTTCTTTTATGATGACAGAAGATCATTCTTATTCTGAAGAAAATGACAATACTATAATTACCAATGCTAAATCTGCAGGAGCTGCAACAGATGCTACTTTGGTTAAACTCTTAAAAGATTTACGTAAAAAGGTAGCAAACAAACAAGGTGTTCCTCCATTTGCTGTTTTTCAAGACCCATCTTTAGATGATATGGCTCTAAAATATCCTATTAATTTAGAAGAACTTTCTACGGTTCATGGTGTAGGAGAAGGTAAGGCTAGGAAATTTGGTAAAGAATTTGTTGCATTAATTTCTAATTATGTTACCGAAAACGAAATTTTAAGACCAGACGATTTAATTGTAAAAAGTACAGGTACAAATTCTGGAATAAAATTATATATTATTCAGAATACAGACAGAAAACTGCCTTTAGAAGACATTTCGAAATCAAAAGGTTTAGAAATGACAGAACTAATCAAAGAAATGGAAGCTATTATTTTTTCTGGGACAAAACTAGATATTAATTATGCTTTAGATGATGTTTTAGATGAAGATCAACAAGAAGAAATTTATGATTACTTCATGGAAGCAGAAACTGATAAAATTCAAGAAGCTTTAGATGAGTTTGATGGTGATTATGATGAAGATGAATTACGTTTAATGCGCATCAAATTTATAAATGAAGTAGGAAATTAATCAATTTTAAGATTATATACTTAAAGTCTATTTTAAAGAATTATTTTTTTAAAATAGACTTTTTTTATAAAGTAAAAATAGTGAGTAAAATACCTAAAAGTATAGCTGTAAACTTTTGGATGTTAAACTTATGATTTTCTGAACTTTCAAATAAAATTATAGTTGAAATATGTAAAAATATTCCGATTATTAAAGCGATAATTTCCGCATAATAGTCTGTAAAAAAATCTATTTTATTTCCTATTAAAACTCCTAACGGACTCATCAATCCAAAGAAAAACAGAAAACCGAAAATTGTTTTTTTATTGTATTTTGTATTTACTAAAAAAGTGGTAAGTACAATAGCAATTGGTATTTTGTGCACTACAATAGCCCATAACAAATTATCATCTGAATGATTTATTGGTAAACCTTCAGAAAATGCATGCAAACATAAACTTAGAAATAATAAGGTTGGAAACTTTTTTCCGTCTGTATGAATGTGAATATGACCATGTTCTGCACCTTTAGAAAAAGATTCTAAAATCGATTGTAAAATGATTCCGAAAAGGATGATAATTCCTATTTTTTTAGGATTTGTAGTGGTTTCGTAAACCTCTGGTAATAAATGTAATATTGTGACAGACAATAAATAAGAACCGCTAAAAGCTAGTAGTAAACGAACTAGTTTATTACTTGGTTTTATTACAAAAACTAATAAAGAGCCAATTAATACAGAAGATATTAATAAGATATTAATCATTTTGCAACAATAATTAATCTATTAGAATTGTTTTCATTAAAACTATTTAAGTTATAATCTCCAAAGGTTTCTGCAATTTTAAAACCAACGGCATCAAGATAAGAAGTCATTTTTTCTAAATCTAAAAATTTTACTCTTTCTGTATAAGCGTGATTTTTACCATCAGCAACAAAAGAAATATGCTTTAAAATAAATCCATCTACAATTTCTCTTTTAATATCAAAAGTAATGCCTTCTATGGTTTTAGTTTCTTGTGTAACTAAATTGGCTTTCACTTTATTTGCATTTAAAAAATCAAAGACAAAAAGTCCGTTTTTAGTTAGTGCATTTTTAATGTTTTTAAGAATTAAAATATCTTGTTTATCGTCATCAAAATAACCAAAACTTGTAAAAAGATTAAAAATGGCATTGTACTTATTTTCTAAAGCAATACGCATATCATGAACTTTAAAGTTTAAAGTGTCGTTTTCAAACTTTTTAGCGTAATTAATACTGTTTTTAGATAAATCTGCTCCGGTTACATTGTAACCTAAAGAATTTAAATACACAGCATGTCTACCTTTACCGCACGGCATATCTAAAACATTACTTTTTTTATCTATGTTTAAATAAGTAGTAATATTTTTAATAAATAGTTGTGCTTCAGAATTATTTCTATCCTTGTAAAGAATGTGGTAATACTTTGTATTAAACCAATCTGTAAACCAGTCTTTTGTTTTCATAAGTGCTTTGAGTCTGTAAAAGTAACTAAAACTTACATTCTGTAAAATGAAATTTTAACAAACTATTTTAATTCACTAATAAAAGCCTGTTAGTCGATTCTGTAATTTAATTATAATTTAAAACTTCCGTAATCTAATAACATCATTCTAACAATTAAATGTATTTTTGCATACAATTTTACAAGTATGAATAAAGATTTTAAAATGACAGCAACAACACTTTTTGGTTTAGAAGGTGTGTTGGCAGACGAACTTAAAAAATTAGGAGCGCAAGATGTTAAAGAAGCAGTAAGAAGTGTTTCTTTTAGAGGAGATAAAGGTTTTATGTACAAAGCAAATATTGCTTTAAGAACAGCTGTTAGAATTTTAAAGCCTATAAAAACTTGTAAAATCTATGATGAAGAAGATTTATATGAAGCAATTCAGAAAATAAAATGGGAAAACTATTTAGACGCCGATGGTACGTTTGCTATTGGTGCAGTTGTAAATTCTAAAAATTTTACATCGAACTCTCATTATATATCTTTAAAATCTAAAGATGCAATTGCAGATTATTTTCGTCATAAATATCATAAAAGACCAAATGTAGATTTAAAATATCCAGATGTTAAAGTTCACGTTCACATTCAGAAAGATTGGTTAACAGTTTCTTTAGATTCTTCTGGAGATTCTTTACATAAAAGAGGATACAGAACAGCTACAAATATTGCACCAATTAATGAAGTTTTAGCTGCCGGAATGGTATTGTTATCTGGTTATACAGGCGATGAAAACTTTATAGACCCAATGTGTGGTTCTGGTACAATTTTAATAGAAGCAGCCATGATTGCCAATAACATTCCTGCAAATATTAATAGAAAGTTATTTGCTTTTGAACATTGGAAAGATTACGATGAAGATTTGTATTTTACCATTCAAGATTCTTTATTAAAGAAAATTAGATCTTCTCACTTTAAAATAATGGGGTTTGATAAAGCGCCATCTGCAGTGCAAAAAGCAAAAGCAAATATAGAAAGTGCTAATTTAGATGAGTTTATTGGTGTACACCACGTAAACTTTTTTAACTCAACAAAAGAAGTTTTTGGTAACACAACAATTCTATTCAATCCGCCATATGGCGAAAGATTAAACATCGATACAGAAGAGTTTTATAAAAAAATTGGCGATACTTTAAAACACAATTATCCTGGTTCTACGGCTTGGTTAATTACTTCTGATACAGATGCTTTAAAATGTGTAGGATTAAGAACTTCTAAAAGAATCGCGCTTAAAAACGGAGATTTAGATTGTAAATTTGTGAAATACGAATTGTATGAAGGAACGCGTAAATTTAAAGAACGCAAACAAGAAGACACTTCTGAAGATTAATTTTTAGAAGCTATTTCCTGCTTTTCGCACTCGCTTTTTTTTCGTTTCTCAAAAAAGAGCTCAAACAAATGCTACAATCAGGGCTAAACATATTAAACAGTAAAATTTAGAATTAAAAAAAGGAATTGCTTTCTTATTTTAGTTCTATTTTTTATTAGTTTTGATTCTGTTGTACAAATTAAACTTTTAATTAGCGAACTCTAGATTCTATGCATTTTATAGACGTTATTTTACCAATTCCTATTCAGAAAACATTTACCTACTTTGTAACAAAAGAAGAAGCAGCGTTTTTAAAAAAAGGAATGCGAGTTGCGGTATCGTTTGGTAAAACAAAAATGTATACAGGTTTGGTATTTAATATTCATAACAACGCACCAACGTTGTATGAAGCCAAAGAAATTCATCAAATATTAGACGATACGCCTATTGTAAATGAATTACAATTGCGACATTGGCAATGGATTGCTAATTATTATATGTGTTCTTTAGGAGATGTCTATAGAGCATCTTTACCATCTGCTTTTCTATTAGAAAGTGAAACAATACTTTTTAAAAATGAAACATTTACAGATGAATCTATTTTAACAGATGATGAATTTTTAATTTTCGAAGCGCTACAACATCAATCTCAATTAACAATACATCAAGTAGTTGCTATTCTTGGTAAAAAGAAAGTAATGCCCATTGTAAATTCTTTAATAAAAAAATCTGCAATTTATGTTAAAGAAGAAATTTACGAGCAATACAAACCTAAATTAGTAAAATATGTACGATTAAATGCTGCATACAATTCAGATTTAGCTTTAAATAATTTGTTAGAAGAATTGTCTAGAGCAAAAAAACAGCGAGAAGCTGTTTTAACTTTCTTTCAATTATCAACATCTAAAAAACCTATAAAAGCAAAAGATTTGGAAGAATCTGCAAATGCTTCTTCATCAATATTAAAATCTTTGGTTGATAAAAACATCTTCGAGTTTTACCATATTCAAACAGATAGAGTTCAGTTTAAAGGAGACACAAACGATTTAAAAGTTTTAAATGAATTTCAAGAAACAGCACTTTCTGAAATTAAAGAAACCTTTAAAGAAAAAGACGTTACACTTTTGCATGGTGTTACAAGTTCTGGTAAAACTGAAGTTTATACAAAATTGATTCAAGAAGTTTTAGATCAAGGTAAACAGGTTTTATTTTTGTTACCTGAAATTGCACTAACAACTCAAATTATTACACGTTTACAATTTTATTTTGGTGAACAAATTTCTGTATTTCATTCTAAATATTCTATAAACGAAAGGGTAGAAGTTTGGAATAATGTTTTAGAAAACAAACCAAAAGCTAGAATTGTATTAGGCGCTAGATCTTCTGTGTTTTTACCTTTTTCTAATTTAGGATTAATTGTAGTAGATGAAGAACACGAAACTTCTTACAAACAATTCGAACCTTCACCAAGATACAATGCTAGAGATGCTGCTATTGTTTTAGCTAAAATACATAAAGCAAAAATATTATTAGGCTCTGCAACACCATCTTTAGAATCTTATTTTAATGCTACTGAAAAAAAGTATGGCTTTGTTTCTTTAAATAGACGTCATGGTAATGTACAGTTACCAAAAATCGAACTTATTGATGTTAAAACAAAGCATAAGAAAAAGGAAATGACAGGTCATTTTTCTGATAGAATGCTTTTATTGATTAAAGAGGCACTAAAAGAAAAAGAACAAGTTATTTTATTTCAAAATAGAAGAGGCTATTCACCAGTTGTAGAATGTAAAACTTGTGGAGTATCACCAGAATGCCCAAATTGCGATGTTACTTTAACATATCATAAATTTAAACACGAATTACGTTGCCATTACTGTAATTATCAGAGAGCAATGCCAAATAGTTGTGGTGCTTGTGGTAGCAATACTTTAGACACAAAAGGTTTTGGTACAGAACAAATAGAATTAGAGTTAAAAGAACTTTTTCCAGACTATAAAATCGGTAGAATGGATTTAGATACAACACGAGGTAAATACGGTTATCAAAAAATTATTGGAGCATTTGAAGCCAAAGAAATAGACATATTAGTTGGTACTCAAATGCTTTCTAAAGGTTTAGATTTTGAAAATGTATCTTTAGTAGGAATATTAAATGCAGATACCATGCTAAACTTTCCTGATTTTAGAGCACACGAGCGCGCATACGATATGATGGTACAAGTTTCTGGTAGAGCAGGAAGAAGTAAAAAACAAGGAAATGTAGCCATTCAAACCTATAATCCTTATCATCAAATATTACAACAAGTTTCTACTACAAGTTATTCAGAAATGTATAAAGAACAATTGCAAGAACGTTGGCAGTATAAATATCCACCATATTACAGACTTATAAAAATAACCCTAAAACATAAAGATTATACTAAAGTAGATTTGGGTGTTAACTGGCTGTTTAAAGCATTGCATACTTCTTTTGGCGAAAATGTTTTAGGACCAACTGCTCCCGCAGTTTCAAGAATTAGAAATCAATACATTAAAAATATTGTAATAAAGATTCCACCAAAACAAAACTTAACAAATACTAAAAATCAGATTACTAAAATTAGAAATACTTTTGAAGCTGTAAAAGACTTTAGACCAATCCGTTTTATTATTGATGTGGATGCTTACTAGAAAATAAAAAGTTTATAAATTCTTAAAAAATACTTTATGAAATTGAAAAAAGATTACGATTTAATCTGTGTTGGTGGTGGAATTATGAGTGCTACTTTAGCATTAATTACTAAACTTTTAGATCCTAAGAAAGAAATTTTAATTTTAGAAAGATTAGACAAAGTTGCTCAAGAAAGTTCTGCTGCTTGGAATAATGCAGGAACAGGTCATTCTGCTTTGTGTGAATTAAATTATTGTCCGGAAAATGAAGATGGATCAATTTCAATTAAAAAGGCCGTCGATATTTGTACGCAATACGAAACTTCCAAACAATTTTGGTCGTATTTAATTAAGGAAGGATACTTAAAAAACCCTGAAGACTTTATTGCATCAGTTAAACATCATAGTTGGGTTTTAGGAAAAGAAAATGCCAATTATTTAGAAAAAAGATTCAAGGCTTTTAAAGAACATTTTATGTTCAATTCTATTGAATTTACAAGAGAAAAAGTAAAAATGGAGGAATGGTTTCCTTTAATTGCTAAAAGTAGAAATAAAAATGAAATAATGGCAGCCTCTAGAATTGACAGAGGTACAGAAATGAATTACGGAGTTTTAACTGAAAAACTATTTTCGATTTTAGAAAAAGAATTTGATACACCAGTTCATTGTAATATGGAAGTATTAGATATTGACCCTGATACAGATTTAGATTGGACTGTTGAAATAAAAAATTTAAAGACAAAAAAAGTACATCAATTAGAAGCTGAACATGTTTTTATTGGAGCAGGAGGAGGAAGTTTATTATTATTACAAAAAGTAGAAATTGACGAAAAAGAAGGTTATGGTGGTTTTCCTGTAAGTGGTGAATGGTTGGTTTGTAATAATGAAGAAATCATTAAACAGCATAACGCAAAAGTTTATAGTAAAGCTGGTATCGGAGACCCGCCAATGTCTACACCACATTTAGATACACGTTATATTGATGGAAAACGTCAATTAATGTTTGGTCCTTTTGCTGGTTTTAGTCCTAAATTTTTAAAAGAAGGTTCTAATTTAGATTTATTTAAATCTATTCAGTTTGATAATATACCTTCTATGTTTGGTGCTTTTTGGCATAATTTACCATTAACTCAATATTTAATAGAGCAAGTGTTAATGAGTAAAGAGGATAGAATGGATTCTTTACGAAAGTTTGTAAAAGATGCAAAAGATGAAGATTGGGAAGTTGTAAAAGCAGGCCAAAGAGTTCAAATTATTAAAAAAGATGAATTTAAAGGTGGTAAATTACAATTTGGTACAGAAGTGATTTCTAGTAAAGATGGAAGTATTACATGTTTATTAGGCGCTTCTCCTGGAGCTTCAACGGCAACATCAATTATGTTAGAAGTTATTAAAAAAGCTTTTCCTGAATTAATAGAATCCGAAGAAAGTAAAGAAAAATTAAAAAATATTGTTCCATTTTATAATTCAGAAATTACTGAAGAATTATTTTTTAAAGAACTTAAAAATAGTAAATTATCTTTAAATCTTTAAAGGGTTTTTTACTATCAAACAAAGTCTTCATAATTTTTTTGAAGACTTTTTTTAATTTAGAGACAACCTTTTTAAAACATCTGTAGTCTATATATTTGTAAGGCAGTTAAAAACACAAAGAGAGGCTTGAAAATTATAACATTGCATAACAAACAAAAATCGTTAATTAAAAAAGCGATTGATAACAACAGAGAAGCGCAACAAAAATTGTTTGAGCAGCATTCGCCTAAAATGTTGGGAGTTTGTAGGCAATATGTAAAAGATTTGCATCATGCAGAGGATTTAATGTTACAAGGTTTTTTAAAGGTTTTTACAAACTTAGAAAAGTTTAAGCATGAAGGTAGTTTTGAAGGTTGGATTCGGAGAATAATGGTGAATACGTGCATCTCTTATCTCAGAAAAAAGAACCTGGTAGATTTATCTGATGAAGATTTTGTGTTTAACGATGCAGCCACAGAAAGTTTAGAAAACACTTCTGTAGAAGATATTCAAAAATTAATAGACAAATTACCAGACGGTTATAAAATGGTATTTAATCTATTTGCTATAGAAGGTTACAAACATTCTGAAATTGCTAAAAAATTAGATATATCAGAAAATACATCAAAATCGCAATTGTTTAAAGCACGTAAATTATTGCAAGAAAATTATTATAAAATGAATAAAACAATTCATGAAAACAAATAAGTTAGACAACAACATAAAAGAGAAGTTCGCAAATAGAACTCTTGAGCCATCGGTTTCTGCTTGGGAACGTTTGTCTATAAAATTAGATGAACAACCAAAGCAAAAAAAGAAAGGTTGGTTTTTTTATATAGGCTATGCTGCAAGTATTTTAGTAATTATTTCTATGGGATTTTTCATTTTTTCTAAAGATGAAATCATCATTAAAAACGAATCAATTATAGTAGAAGAAGTGTTAGATACTGTAAATATTATTAAAAATATTGAAAATCATTTTAATGAAGTTCCGGTAGAAAAAGCAATCGTAAAAAACGAACAGTCAATAGAAGAAAAAATAAAAAAGGGTGATAATAACATTCCTATCAAAAAAAATAATAGTACTAAAATTGTTCAGTCAACTATTAAAAATAATAAAAAGACAGAACCATCATTAGTAAATAAAACAACAAGAACAGTACCAAATGTAATTGCTAAAAATGAAGTAAACCCTGGTTCTAACTTTAATAAAGAAAAATTTAGTATTACAGTAAATGCAGATGACTTGTTAAATTCAGTAACCAATAAAAGCAGTAAAGTAGAATCGTATTACGCAAATAATAATATTAGTGAAGAAGAACTTTTAAAAGCGATTAAATCTGAGCTCATAAAATCTGATTTAAAAGTGAATCCAGAAACTATATTGGCAGAAGTAGAACGTAGTATTAATAATGATGTTTTTGAAAATAATTTCTTAAAATCTTTAAAGAAAAAAATATCTAACATTGCTACTGCGATTGCTAGTCGAAACAATTAAATAAAAAAAGACAAACCTGATAAAACAATTTATAATGAAAAAAATTACAATCATATTACTCTTAATGTTGTCGATAACAACATTTGGTCAAGAAAAAAGAACTTTTGAAAAAGAAGTAAGAAAAATCTCAAAAAAAATAGAACAAATTACAAAAAATCAAAAAGATTCTTTAAAAGCAAAAGTTCTTGTTATTGATAAAAAGTTAGAAAAAGGAGAAATTACAAAGGAGATAGCTGATAATTTAAAGAAAGAAGCAGCTAAGTATCATGCTAAACAAATTGAAGAGCAGGTTAGTAAGCAAGAACAATTATTACAGGTACTTGTTCAAGAAAAAACGAATGGAAAAATTATTAGTACAGATGATAAAGATTTTAGAGATGATGATGTAAATACTTTTAAAGTAGGTAACAAAACTTTTCGTTTTACAGTTAATAGCAAAGACGTTAATGACGAAAATGATTTAGACCGAGAAAGAAAAGAGAAGAGATGGAGAAGAGACGGAAAGAATAATAGAAGAACAACAAGTCAATTTGTATTTGCTTTAGGTGTAAATAATGTTTTAGAAGATCATAAATTTGGTTCTTTAAGCGATTCTGAATACAAGTTTTGGCAATCTCACTTTTATGAAATAGGTTTTACATGGAAAACTAGATTAACAAAAGAAGCTTCGCAAGTTTACTTTAAATATGGTCTTTCTTTTCTTTGGAATAATTTAAGGTTAGACAACAATCAATCTCACGTTAAAAACGGAGATAGAACAGATATCGAAGTATTTTCTAATAATTTAATTGAAAGTAGATTACGCCATGTTCAAATGAATATTCCTATGCATTTTGAATGGGATTTTTCTAAGAACAAAAAATACAAAGATGGTTTTGTTTATGATAGAACAAATAGAGGTTTAAGAGCAGGTTTAGGTGGTTTTGTAGGTGTTAAATTAGGTACAAGACAATACTTAGAATATGAAGATGATAGAAATGTTAAAGTGCAAGAAATTCAGTTTAACAATTATAACATGAACACAATAAACTATGGTTTAAGTGCTTTTATTGGATATAGATCTACAAGTTTATATGTAAAATATGATTTAAATCCTTTATTTAAAAATACTGAGACAAGAAATATTTCGATGGGTCTTCGTTTAGATTTAAACTAAGCAATACTAAAATTAGAATTAAAAATTAAAAAGTCAACACACTTGTGTTGGCTTTTTTTATCAATTTACTGATTAATTAATCATATATTATTAAAAATAATTAAAAAAAGCGATTAAAATATTAATATTACAAAAATTATGTAATGTTAATTTTTAGTTTAAATCATAAAAAAAATCAAACTAAATTTACTCGCTTAAAATATCTAAATTAAGCAAAATGATAGTTGGAATTCCTAAAGAAATTAAGAACAACGAAAGTAGAGTAGGTATGACACCTGCTGGTGTTTTTGAACTTACAAAAAGAAATCATTCAGTTTTTGTGCAATCTACAGCAGGAGAAGGAAGTGGTTTTTTTGATAAAGATTATCTAGAAGTTGGTGCTACAGTTCTAGAAACTATAGAAGAAGTTTACAGTAAAAGTGAAATGATTGTAAAGGTTAAAGAACCTATTCCATCAGAATATCCTTTAATTAAAGAGAACCAAATTGTCTTTACTTATTTTCATTTTGCCTCTAGCGAACCTTTAACGTTGGCTATGATTAAAAGCAAAGCTATTTGTATTGCTTATGAAACAGTAGAAGATAATGATGGTACATTACCACTTTTAACACCAATGTCTGAAGTTGCCGGAAGAATGGCAATACAACAAGGTGCTAAATATTTAGAAAAGCCAATTAAAGGACGTGGTATTTTATTAGGCGGAGTTCCGGGAGTTAAACCTGGTAAGGTTTTAATTTTAGGTGCAGGCGTTGTTGGTGTGCAAGCTGCAAAAATGGCAGCAGGTTTAGGAGCACATGTTACTATTATGGATATTAACATGAAAAGATTACGTTATGTAAATGATGTTTTACCAAATCATGTAACCACCGCTTTTTCTAGCGAATATAGCATTAGACAATTAATTAAAACTCATGATCTAATAGTTGGTGGTGTCTTAGTTAAAGGAGGAAAAGCACCTAAATTAATTACAAAAGACATGTTAAAAGAAATGAGACCAGGTACAGTTATTGTAGATGTTGCTGTAGATCAAGGCGGTTGTTTTGAAACTACAAAAGCCACAACGCATGAAGATCCTACATATATTATTGATGATGTTGTACATTATTGTGTAGCAAATATGCCAGGTGCTGTGCCATATACATCTACAATGGCATTAACAAATGTAACTTTACCATTTGTTTTAAACCTAGCCAATAAAGGTTGGGAAAAAGCTTGCGCAGAAGACAAAAACTTATCTAAAGGTTTAAATATTATTAAGGGTGAAGTCGTTTACAAAGAAATAAACGAAGCATTTAACCTTAAAATTTAAACTAAAAAAGCTTGCTAATAAACATTTTAATTTTATTACTGTTAATAATTAAAAAGTTACTATATTTGCACCCTTAAAAATAAACAATAAATATTTAATTTATGAATCATTACGAAACTGTTTTCATTTTGAATCCCGTTTTATCTGATACTCAGATAAAGGAAACAGTACAAAAGTTTAATGACTATTTGGTTTCTAGAGGTGCCGAAATGATTTCTAAAGAAGATTGGGGCTTAAAAAAATTAGCGTATCCAATCCAAAAAAAGAAAAGTGGTTTTTATCACTTATTCGAGTACAAAGTAGCTGGAGAAGAAATTGCTGCATTTGAGTTAGAATTTAGAAGAGATGATAGCGTTATGCGTTACCTTTCTGTTAAATTAGACAAACATGCTGCGGCTTGGGCTAAAGTTAGAACTGAACGTGTTAAATCTAGTAAAAAATAAGAAATGGCATCAATAGAACAACAAGCAAAAGGTGGTAAATCTGCTGACGTTAGATATTTAACGCCATTAGATATAGATACTAAAAAAGAAGCAAAATACTGTAGATTTAAAAAGAAAGGTATCAAGTATATCGATTATAAAGATGCAGATTTCTTAATGTATTTAGTAAACGAACAAGGTAAAATTTTACCAAGACGTTTAACAGGAACTTCATTAAAGTATCAACGTAAAGTTGCACAAGCAATTAAAAGAGCGCGTCATTTAGCGTTAATGCCTTACGTTGGAGATTTGTTAAAATAATAAAGAAGTAGAGACATGGAATTGATATTAAGACAAGACGTAGAAAATTTAGGATTTAAAGACGATATTGTATCTGTAAAGAACGGTTACGGTAGAAACTTTTTAATCCCTACAGGACAAGCAGTTTTAGCTACTTCATCTGCAAAGAAAGTTTTAGCAGAGAATTTAAAACAAAGAGCTTTTAAAGAAGCTAAATTAGTTGAAGATGCAAATGCAATTGCAGAAACAATTAAAGGATATGAAATTAAAATTGCATCTAAAGTTGGTTCTGGAGACAAGTTATTTGGATCTGTAAACAACATAGATTTAGCTGCAGCTATAGCAAAAGCTGGTACAGATATTGATAAGAAATTTATCAAAGTTACTGGTGGTAATGTTAAAAGATTAGGGAAATACGAAGCTGCTGTAAGATTACATAGAGCAGTTGTTGCTGATATTACTTTTGAAGTAGTAGCAGAGTAACTTAAATGTTAACACATTGTTAAAAAAAAGCATCTACTTTTTAAGTAGATGCTTTTTATTTGTTTTATTTTTGAGAGGTAAACTCAAATTATACAAAATGAAGCAAAAATTTATTTTAGTGCTTTCTTTATTTTTATTTGCTGTAATTAGCGTAAACGCTCAAGTTACTTCATCAAAAATTAAGGGAATTGTAACAGATGTTACAGGAGAACCATTATTTGGCGCATCCATATCGGTATTACACGTGCCAACAGGAACTTTAACTGGCACAACAGCTCAAGACAATGGTAGGTATACCGTATTAAACTTAAGAGTAGGTGGTCCTTACAAAATAACATTTAGTTATTTAGGATTTAAATCTCAAGAAGTTAATGACGTTTATTTACTATTAGGAAAAACTACTAACATTGATGGTAAGTTAGCAGAAGAAGGGCAATCATTAGATGAAATAGTTATTTCTTCATCAAAAAACAAAACTTTTAATAGCGATAGAACAGGTGCACAAACAAGTGTTTCTGCAATGCAATTAAAAACATTACCAACAATTTCTAGATCTACAGCAGATTTTACACGTTTAGAGCCTTCGGCTAGTGGAAATTCTTTTGGAGGTAGAAATGATCAATTTAATAACTTCTCTTTAGACGGAGCAATTTTTAACAATCCATTCGGTTTAGATGCACCAACCCCAGGAGGACAAACAGGTGCACAACCAATTTCTTTAGATGCAATAGATCAGGTTTCTGTATCTACAGCGCCTTATGATGTAACTTTATCTGGTTTTACAGGAGCTTCTGTAAATGCAGTAACAAAAAGTGGTACTAATGAATTTACAGGTACTGTGTATGGTTTTTATAGAAATGAAGATTTAACAGGTAGTAAAGTTAATGGTCAAGATATTTTTGTGCCAGAATTAACTCAGAATCAATATGGTGTTAGTATTGGTGGACCAATAGTGAAAAATAAATTATTCTTTTTTGCAAATTTTGAAAAAGATGAACGTGTTGATTTAGGCCAGAACTGGTTGCCAAACAGAGGTTCTGGTTTAATAAATGAATCTAGAGTTTTAGAACAAGATTTAATCAATGTTAAAAATGCTCTTGCTGGTATTGGTTACGATACTGGTAGTTATGAAGGTTTTACACACGACACAGAGTCTACTAAAGGAATTTTTAAATTAGATTGGAACGTAAATGAAAACAATAGAGTTGCTTTTATTTATAATTTCTTAAATGCCTCTAAAGATAAACCTGCGCATCCAACTGCAATTAATAGACGTGGACCAGATTTTAACACTTTACAGTTTCAAAACTCAGGTTATAGAATCAATAATAAATTAAATTCTTTTCAATTTGAATTGAATTCTAATTTAGCAGAAAATACTACAAATAAGTTACAATTAGGATATTCTCATTTTGAAGATTCAAGAGATCCTTTTTCTGCTCCGGCACCAGTAATCAATATTTATAAAAATGGTTCGCCATATATTATAGCTGGTCATGAACCTTTTTCTATTAACAATAGATTAGATCAAAAAGTATTTCAATTAACTAATAACATGAACTTTTTTCAAGGAGACCATACCTATACAGTTGGTTTTTCTTTTGAAAAATTTATGTTTAAAAACTCGTTTAACTTAAAAGGTTATGGTTTTGATGTATTTGGAAATGTTGATATTGATAATTTTGATGCAAATAATTATGCCAACGCATTAGCAAATGCTCAAACTACTTTTAATACTAAAAATAATTTAGGAGAAGGAGTAGATGGTGGATGGAATTTAGCTGAAATGAACTTTGGTCAATTAGCTTTTTATGTTCAAGATGAATGGGAAGTGAATAACAATTTTAAACTTACATACGGTATAAGATTCGATAAACCATTATTTTTTAACACATCAGAATTAGCTCAAAAATTTATTGATACAGAAAATTCTGAATGGTTTGTACCAGGAATTGAATATACAGATCCAGAGACAGGAAATCCTTATGTATTTGATTCTACAGAAATGCCGTCTAACCAATGGTTAATTTCGCCAAGAGTTGGTTTTAATTGGGATGCTAAAGGAGATTCTAGTTTACAAATTAGAGGAGGAACTGGTTTATTTACTGGCCGTTTACCATTTGTGTGGATCGGAAACCAGGTAAGTGGTTCTGATGTATTCTTTTATCAGGTTGTAGACCCAGATTTTAAATTTCCGCAAGTTTGGAGAACAAATATTGGTATTGATAAACGTTTAGAAAACGGAGTTGTGTTAACTACGGATATTTCTTACACGAAAGATATTAACGGGGTTCATGTACAGAACTGGGGATTAAAAACACCTTCAGGCACTTTAAGTGGTGTAGATAATAGACCTGTTTATTTAGCAGGAGATCATGCAACTTCTTTCTTAGGAAATGCAAACGCATACACGTTAACTAACTCAAACAAAGGTAGAATTTGGAATGCTTCTTTTAAAGCTCAAAAAACTTTTGATAACGGTTTATATACAACAATTGCGTATAATTATTTAAATGCAAAAGATGTAAACTCTATTGAAGCAGAAATTACAGGTGATGCATTTGCATTTAATCCAGCATTAAATAATGTAAATGACGAACAATTAAGTTATTCTAAATACGGTGATACGCATCGTATTGTTGGTGTAGCTAGTAAAAAATGGACGTACGGAAATGACAAATGGTCTACTACTTTATCTGCATTTTTCGAATATGCTCAAGGTGGAAGATTTAACTATACTTATGGTGGAGATATTAACGGAGATGGTGCAGCCGGAAACGATTTAATTTATATTCCTACAACTAATGAAGTTGCACAAATGCAATTCTCTGGAGCAGGACAAGCTACTGCTTTTGAAAACTATATTCAACAAGATGATTATTTAAACGGTAGAAGAGGAGCATATGCAGAAAGATACGGAGCATTGGCACCATGGAGAGGAAAATGGGATATCAAATTATTGCAAGATTTAAATATAAATGTTGGTAACGGTAAAACAAATACTGTTCAATTTAGTGTAGATATTTTAAACTTTGGTAATTTACTAAACTCTAAATGGGGTTTAATTCAGCAACCAAACAGTGTACAGCCAATTGGTGTTAGTTTTGATAACGCTGGTAACCCAGTTTACACTTTTGATGAAAACCAACAAACTACTTTTGGTTACTCGTCTTCATTATTATCAAGATGGCAGGCTCAAATTGGTTTGCGTTATATTTTCTAAATCAATTTAGAATTAAGATATTTGAACCGCCCAATTATGGGCGGTTTTTTTATATATAATGTTATGAAATATAGACAACTTACAAAAGAACAGTTTGAAAGTTTACATGAAGAATTTGCTCGATTTTTAGCTTCGCAAAGTATAGATGTTAAAGAATGGAATCAAATTAAAAAAGAAAAACCAAAAGTTGCAGAAGAAGAAATGAACATTTTTTCTGATATTGTATGGGATGATGTTTTAACAAAAACAAAATTTGTAGAGCACTGTTCTAAAACTTCTGTAAACCTTTTTAAATGTAATGAAAAAGAAATAAAAAGAATTGCAATAAAAATAAATTGGGATATTAATTTATTAGAGCAAGAAGGATTTGAGTGGTTAATGAAAAACCCTTTAGACAATTCTATAGATATTTTTACGGGAAATAAAGCATATAACTCTGAGAGAAATACAGAAATATTTGACCTTATTGAAAAAGGAGCAACCATATCTAAAGGAGAGATTTTTAATTATTTTGAGCAAATTATCGCATAGAAAATTTTTATTACCATTCATCTATACTTTTTTGTATCTTGTCTACAGTTAAATTTGTTTAACCTACAATATAAGTTAACAACTCTTTATTAAACTATTTTTGTTTAAAACAAGGTAAATTAATCATGGGTAAACAAATTAATATACTGTTAATAGAGGATAATTTAATCGAAATAATGAAAATGAAAAGAACCATTTCATTATTAGAATTAACTCACAATATTACAGTTGCAAAAAACGGAGAAGAGGCATTAGAAATTTTAGAAGATAAAAGTAAATTTCCTGATTTAATTTTATTAGATTTAAACATGCCAAAATTAAGTGGGATAGAATTTCTTACAATATTGAAAGGTAATGATGAAATTAAACATATTCCGACAGTAATTTTAACTACTTCAGATAATCAAAAAGATTTAGAAGAATGTTATAGTATAGGTGTTTCTGGATACATGCTAAAACCTTTAAAATATGACGATTATGTTAAAAAAATTGAAACTGTACTAAATTATTGGAGCATTAATGAATTAAAAAAATATTAGTTATGAAAGGTATTGTTTTTACTGAATTCTTAGATTTAGTTGAAGAAAAGTTTGGTATTGAAATGGTTGATAAAATTATTTCGCAATCAACATTAGAATCAGAAGGTATTTATACGTCTATTGGTACGTATAGTTTTTCTGAGATGTTACAACTACTAAAACACTTGAGTGAAAACACTAATATATCTATTGATAATTTATTATTAGTTTACGCAGAACACTTTTTTAGTGTTATAGAAAATAGTTACCCAGGTTTATTGGCAACCTATAAAGATCCCATAGAAATGATTTCTTCAATAGAAGATCATATTCATATAGAAGTTAGAAAAATTTACCCAGATGCAGAGCTCCCTACTTTTATTGTAGAAGAGAAAACTGAAGATTCTTTAGTTTTAATTTATAAATCTAGTAGAGCTATGCATCATTTTGGTCTTGGTTTAATGAATAAGACATTCGAACACTTTAATTCTACAGCAACTATTGTTTTAGAAAAAATAAAGGAAGATGGCACGGTGGTTAAATTTCTTATTAATAAAAATTAATGAGCCAAGAAAAAATTGACATATTAGAAAGAGCTCTCAAAAGAGAGAAATCTGCAAGAAAAGCTGCAGAAAAAATCCTGGAAGATAAATCTAGAGATTTATATTTTGTATCTGAAAAGTTAAAGGATACCAACACAAAATTAGAAACATTATTAGATGAAAAATCTACACAATTAGAAGGTGTTTTCGAAAATATTGTAGATGCATTTGTTGTAATGGATCTCAGTGGAAAAGTCGTTAAGTTTAATGAACCTGCAATACATCTTTTTGGTTATGACATTAATAATGAAACCTTAAACGTTAAAGATTTAGTTTATAAAGAAGATATGGAATATGCAATATCTTCTTTTTTTGATTTATTAACCAAAGGTTTTTTTAAAAATTACCAATCTAGAATTTATACAAAGTCTAAGGAAATAAAATGGGTGCAGATTAATGCTAGTATCATTTATAATAAAGAAAAACAGCCTATTGGTGCCCAAGGTATTGTAAGAGATATTACAGAAAAAAGAGCTGCAGATGAGAAGTTGTTAGAGTCTAAAAATAGACTGTCTGCTTTGGTATTAAATTTAAACAGTGGTATAATTTTAGAAGATGAAAACAGAAAAATCTCTCTAACAAATAATAAATTTTGCCAACTTTTTAAGCTAGAAGAGAGTCCAGAAGATTTATATGGTAGAAATAGTGATTGGGCTTTAGAAGAAATAAAAACACTATTTAAAAAACCCGATGAATTTGAAAGTCGAATCATTGAAATAGTTACTAACAAAACTGCTGTTTTTGGAGACCATTTAGAATTGAAAGATGGAACTGTTTTAGAAAGAAATTATATGCCAATTATAGTTTCTGGAAATCTAAATGGGTTTTTATGGACATTTAGAGATATAACTTTAGAGAAAAACTATAGTTTAAGTCTAGAAGCTCAAAAAGCAAAGTATAGCAATATTATTGCTAACATGAATCTTGGCTTAATAGAAATAAATACTAAAAATGAGATTTTGATGGTAAATCAAAGTTTTATTGAAATGTCTGGTTATTCTAAAGAAGAATTAATTGGAAAAAAAGGAAATGAATATTTTCCATTAACAGATTTAGACGCAGAAAGATTAAAGATTCAAAGAAATAAAAGACTTAAAGGAGAGTCTGATTCTTATGAATTAAAGGTTAAAACTAAATCTGGTGAAATTAGACATTGGTTAGTAAGTGGCGCGCCAAATTACAATCTTTCTGGTGAAATTGTAGGTTCTATAGGAATCAATTTAGACATTACAGAATTTAAAAAATTAGAACTTCAAAAAGAAAAAATATTAAAAGAGTTAGAAAAAAGAAATGAAGAGTTGCATGAATATGCACATATTGTTTCCCATGATTTAAAATCTCCGCTAAGAAGTATAGACGCTTTGGTTTCTTGGATTAAAGCAGATAATGAAGGGAAATTTGATGAAATGACTCTCGAAAATTTTAATCTAATTAATACTACACTAGAAACAATGGAAAAATTAATTTCTAATGTTTTAGAGTATTCTAGTGCAGGATCTAATACAACTTCTCTTGATGATGTAGATTTAAATACTACTATTTCTGATTTAAAGAGCTTTTTATATGTTCCAGAAAACATATCTATTAACGTTCTTAATACTTTACCAATTATAAAAGGAGATAAAACTAAATTTCAACAATTATTCCAAAATTTTATTAGTAATGCTATTAAATTCTGTGATAAAGAAGTTGGTTTGATTGAGATTGAATATCAAGATAAAAATACTTTTCACCAGTTTTCTATTAAAGATAATGGTATTGGTATTGAGAAGAAATATCATGAGAAAATTTTTCAAGTATTTCATTCATTAAACAAAAGAAAAGATTCTACAGGAATAGGTTTATCAATTGTAAAGAAAATAATCGATTTACATGAAGGTGACATTTGGTTAGAGAGTGAACCAAATGTGGGTACAACTTTTTTCTTCACACTAAAAAAGAACTAAAATGAAAACGGTACAATTAAAAAAAAGAAAAAATTCTGATTGGAAATACTTATCAGAAAAGATTATTTTAAAAGAACCATTAGTACTTGTTTTCGGTAATCGTTTTTTATTAGAAGATGATAATATTTACGAAGAAATTAAAGGTATTTTTAATGACGGACATATTGTTTTCGGCTCTTCTTGTGGTGATATTTCTTCTGATTCTATAGATGAGGATAGTATAACAATTACAGCAATTGAGTTTGAAAAAAGCTCTTTTGTTATAAAAACTTCAAATACATCACAAAATAGAGTTGGTAAACAATATGATAGTTTTACCGCTGGAAAAGAACTTATTAGTAAATTTAATACAAACGGTTTAAAACATGTATTTGTGGTTTCTGAAGGTAGTTTTACTAACGGAAGTCAATTTGCAACTGGTATGAACGCCGCTACAGACGATAATCTTTTAATTACAGGTGCTTTGTGTGGTGATGACGCAAGATTTCAAAAAACAATAGCTTCTTACAACGAAAATCCTAAAGTAGGTGAATTTGTAGCCATTGGTTTATACGGAGAATCTTTAGAAGTAACTTTTTCTATTAATGGTGGTTGGACACCTTTTGGACCAGAAAGAACTGTAACAAAATCTAAAGGAAATATATTATATGAGTTAGATAACTTGCCAGCATTGGATTTATATAAAAAATATTTAGGTGAAAAATCTAAAGAATTACCAAGTGCGGCATTGTTATATCCTTTAAATGTAAAATCAGAAAAAGAGAAAAATTCTATTGTTAGAACAATTTTAAATATTAATGAAGAAGACAATTCGATGATTTTAGCTGGCGATATTTTTGAAAATTCAAAAGTACAGCTAATGATGACAAATGTTGATAATATTGTGAACGCAGCAGAAAAAGCTGCCATAAATGCATCCGAATTTAGAAAAAACAAAGCAGAGTTAGCTATATTGGTAAGCTGTATTGGTAGAAAGTTAGTTTTAGACCAAAGAGTAGAAGAGGAAGTAGAAGAAGTTATAGAAGTTGTGGGAGATGGTACAACTGTTACAGGTTTATATTCTTACGGAGAAATTGCTCCCTTTGTAGGTGAGAATAGTTGCCAGTTACATAATCAAACAATGACGGTAACTTTAATAAGCGAATAATGAATTCTCTTTTAAAAAGACAAATAAGAAAATATCTACCTAAAGAATTTCAATCTAATGAAAGTTTGGATTTATTTTTAGACGCTATAAATAAATCATACAATACATCCGAAGAACAATTTGGTATGTTACAAAGAGCAACAACTATAAGTTCTGAAGAGTTGTTTGATGTTAATAGTAGATTAAAAGAAGAAACAAATTCTCAAAAAAAGGTAATTGAAAAATTAGAAGGTGTAATAGATCAATTACAATCGTATAATTTATTAGGTGATAGGCCAGAAGAAAATACAGACTCTTTAACGCTTGTAGATTTTATTGATAATCAAACAAAAGAAATTATTAAGATAAATAATCAAAGAGAAGCTCTTTTAAAAGATTTAGAATTACAAAATCAAGAGCTAAACGATTATGCACAAATGGTTTCACACGATTTAAAATCTCCATTACAAAGTATAGAAACTCTTGCAACTTGGCTGCAAGAAGATTATAAAACAGCTTTAGAACCTTACGGAATTGAAAATTTACAACTAATTAGAAATAATGTCCTTAAAATGGATAACTTAGTTAGTGGTATTTTAGAATATTCTACTATTAGAAGAATTGAAGAAGAATTTTACCTTGTAAATCTAAATGATATTGTAGATAAATTAAAAAACAATTTTTCATCAACAGAAAATATTAAAATTTCTATTAAAAACACTTTGCCTACTATTAATGGTGATAAGTTTAGATTAGAAAAATTATTTTATCATTTATTAGATAATGCTATAAAATACAATAATAAGGAAGTAAAAATAATAGAAATAGGTTTTAAGGAAGATGAAAACCACTGGAATTTCTTTATAACAGATAACGGAATAGGAATAAAAGAACGTTATTTTGAAAAGGTTTTTGAAACTTTTCAAAAATTAGACAATGAAAATAATTCTACTGGATTAGGATTACCAATTGTTAAAAAAATTATTGATATTTACAACGGAAAAATATGGATAGAATCCATAGAAAATAAAGAAACTACATTTTATTTTACAATAAAAAAATAAATATGGAAAAACCAAATTTAGATTATATAAATCAATTAGCTAGAGGAGACGAATCTATAAAAAAAGAACTAATAGATGTAATTAAGTCTGAGTTTCCTGATGAGCTAAAAGACTACCATGATAGTTTAAAAATTGGAGAATTTAAAAAAATAGAAGAAAACGTACATCGTATTAAACATAAAATTAGTATTTTGGGACTTGAGAAAAGTTACGAAACTGCTAATAAATTCGAACACAATCTTCGAGAATTAAACAATAATGGTCAAGAAGACTTCGAAAAAATACTTAAAGCAATTTCAGAATATATAGAAACTCTGTAAGTTTTATGAATTGTATTATTATTGATGATGAAAAAATGGCTAGAACCATTTTAAAAACTTTATGTAATGAAGTTAAAGAAATAAATGTTCTAGAAGATTTTCCGAGTGCTATACATGCTATTAAATATTTAAATGAAAATTCTGTTGATTTAATTTTCTTAGATATTCATATGCCAGATTTTAATGGTTTAGATTTCATTAAAAGTATTAAAAATCCGCCTAAAATAATACTTACAACTTCAGATCCTCAGTTTGCTATAGAGGCTTTTGAATATGATTTTATTGTCGATTATTTGCTAAAACCTCTAGAGTTAGAACGATTTAAAAAATCGATAGATAAAGCAAGAATAAAGGCTTTAACAACTTCAGTAATCACTTCAAATAATCAACCAGAATCTTCTAACAAAGATACTGTAAATGATTTTTATGTAAACATTGATAGAAGATTGATAAAAATAGACTTACCTAGTGTTTATTTAATTGAGGCTAAAGGAGATTATATTAAAATTAAAACAGAAAATAAAGATTATACTGTACATTCTACCTTAAAAAAGATAGAAGAGAAGCTACCCGATTCTTTATTTCTTAAAATTCATAGATCTTATATTATTAATATTAAAAAAATTATTGATATAGAAGATAACAGTGTTCTAATTAAGAAAGATGTGGTTCCTGTTAGTAGATCTAAAAGACCAGAATTAATGAAAAGGTTAGATTTACTATAATCTTTTAACTAAATTAACTTCACATTTCGTCTATAGTTAAGATGTAAATATCGAATAATTTCTGTCGAAATTCTTCTTATACTTATTTTTATGATGTAAAATTCTATGTCATGAAAAAAATAGCGCTAATTTTAATTTCTACAGCAATAACATCTTTTAGTGCACAAAATAATAAGAGTATAGTAAATATTACATCTAAAGAAGCACAATTACTTTCACAAACAATTTCGTTAGTAGATTTTTTGCCAAAAACAGGTGCTCTTAAAACAGAAACCGTAAAAGTTTCTAATCTTAAAGATACATTAATAATCAAAAATGCAAGTGAAATATTTGCAGCAGAATACTATCAAAATAACAAGAAAGTTTCTGCAGTTTTAGCAACAAAAACAGAAGGAAGTATATACGATCATTCGAAAGTTATTATTGATAGATTAAATAATACAACTTTAGAAAATATTAGATTTATAGAAATTGGAAATCATAAAATTATTAGTTCTAAAATAAAGAGAGCTAACGGTGAACTTAAATATAATTTGAGTTTTTCTATAAAAGAAAATACTCTTGAAAACGAATTATTTAGTTTTTGGAGTATAGACCAATACCCGAAAGGTAATTATCAAAATTTTCAAATATGGGGAAATTCTTATTTACAAGTAGTATCTATTGCCAATTTTATAATAGATAAACACACTATGTTAAAAGGGTTGAAATGTGTAAAAAAAGAAAATACATTACCTAATGTATTTGTTAAATCTGGTTCTTATGAAAACGGATTATTAAAATTAAATATTATAAACAAGACCAAAGAATCATCTGTAATTTTTGATGGTAATCTTGCTGCAACAGAAGTTTCTAAGCATAAAAACATGTCTTACAAATTTGCTTTATCTGGTAATTATAATGAAGTAATATATATAGAAACAGGTGCTATATTTGATATTGGTTTTTCTTTAAAAACTAATAATTCTATACAAAAAGATGTTTTATACTTAGCTGACGGACCTTGGGGTTTGGATTATTTAAATGAATATGCAACTATTAATAGCTTCAAAATTAATGCTGTAGAAAAAGGAAATTCTGATGAAGCTTATGAAGTTGAAAGAAATACATCAGCCATCGGAGAAGTTAAAGGAAATGTAAATCTATTTAGGCATCTTTTACCCGGAAATAAAACTCTAGACGCAAAAAATTATAATATTTTAAATTTCAAATCAAAAAATAATAAACCTATAGAACTTGTAATAATGCAGGCAGATGAAAGGTCTTGGGAAAACAGGTTACGTTATACAATACCAGCAACATCAGAATTAAGAACTTTTAATATACCATTTTATAAATTTAAAGACGCTTATGGTAATTCTGCTGAAATATCTAATATTAAAACCATTGTATTTTCTATAATAGGAGATTACACAAACTTTGTGCCTTTTAATTTAGAAGTCAATAACTTGTCTTTTACTTCAGAAACAGTTTTAAATACAAAAAATTATGTTTCTAATTTAGATGTTAAAATATATAATTACCCAAATCCGTTTTCTAGTAGTACAACCATAAAATTAGCTTCTAGCTCTTCTTTTATAAATTTACAAGTTTATGATTCTTTAGGTAGAGTAGTAGATGCTAAAAAAATAGATACAGATTATACACATTTAAAAGCAACATATAGAGCGCCAAATTTAAGAAATGGTGTTTATAAATATTTATTAAAGGATGAAAAAGGTAAAACCTTTTCTGGTAATTTTTTAATAAATTGAAATTAAAAGCACATCGTGGGGAAATAGTAAAGGTAAAAGTTAATTCTTTTGCCTTTACTTTTTATAAATCGGTTTTTTTAGAAAAATCCATTTAAATCTTAAGCCAAATTCTGTATAAGTAAAACCTGTTGAACCTGCTGTTGCTACAGCAGAAGCAATATTACTTTGTAAACCATAGATATTTATCAAAGCACGGTCAGAAAACTTGTATCCTAATTTCGTGTCGATTCTATAGGTACTTAAACTATCATCATCTTCAATATATTGCAAACCAGTTGCTGCTGTTAAACCATAAAACCATTCTTTCTTCTTAGCTGCAGTTTCATCTTTTATCAAGTTTATAAATAATTCTACAGCATTAAATTTACTTGGACTAAAATAGTTGCCTCTTTTTTCTTTGAAAGAAATATTTTGATAATTAACACCAGCTTTTACAGAAGGTTTTGAAAAAATATTATAATACAAAGATGTAAATAACAAATTTCTCGAATTTTCGTCGCTTTGCCAAGTGTAATAATATTGAGTAAACCAACCTAAGTTAAAATTGGTGTTTAAACTATAATTTACAATAATATTATTCTGTACAATTTGATCATTTAATAAAGCTGCATTAAAATTCTGAATGTCTCTTTTATAACCTACCTCTAAATTTTGTAGTTTAAAAGGTTTTATATTTAAAGAAATATCAGTTAGTAATTGCGTGTAACTTTCTTGTTCTGATTCTGATTTTGTAGCACCAAAATTAGCTTTTAAAGTTAAGTTATTTAAAATTTGATAAGAAGCTCCAAATAATAAATTATTAGTAGTTGCTTCTATAGCTGTTATTTTATTTTTTGTTGTTCTGTAATTATAGTTTGCTAATAACTTAAATTTAGTAGAAAAAGGGATTTCAGTTTTAAAATCAAATGCATTCGCATTATTATTTCCATTATCGTAAGAGTAGGAATATTTAGTTTCTAAATGTGGTGTAAAACTCAAATCTAATTGCTTTATAAAGTTTTTAGCATCTTTTTGATTGTCATAAAAACTTAGCGTATTTTCTGCACTTTTATATGCTTTTTTATAGTAGCCAGAAGCTTTTAAGGCATTAGCCTTACCTAGATTTCCATCAAAAGAAGCGCTATCTTTTTGTAAAATTGAATTATAATCGGCTATACTTTTCTTAAAATCACTTTTGTAAATATTTAAAGTTGCTCTAAGTGATAAAATCCAATTCTCTGGAGTAGGATTGTTTTCTAATAATTTTTGAATTTCATTTTCTGCAGCAGCATATTTTTTATTCCAAATTAATGCCTGAATATATCTTTCTATTGTTTGATTTTTTAATGTTTTTGATGTATTATCTTTGATACTTTTTAACGATTTCTGACTAATTTTTAACGCAGTTTTATCATCTTCTGCTAAATGATATGATAATGCAATACCATTTAAAGAAGTTAATTCATCTGCCGGATTTTCTCCAATAATTTTATAAGTTTCTTTAGCTTTATCAGTTTGGTTAGAAATCAAATATAAGTTCGCAAGATTTAACAAAGTTTCTTTGTCATTTTTAAAAGCAATTAGGTTTTCTTTTAATAAAGCTTCTGCTTTTTTATATTCTTGTGTTTTTACTTTAGAACTAGATAAACCTAATCTCATATATTTTTTTGAAACCAACGCATTATTATTACCCGGAGAAACAGTTAAAGCTTTATCAACATTAATTAATGCGTTCTCATATTCTTTTAAGTTAGATAACGTGTTTGCATAGCCCAATAAAGCAGCAAAACTCTTATCGTTTTCTTGTAATAATTTTTGATAATACACCTTTGCATCGTTGTAATTTTTGCTCCATAATAAAGATTCTGCATAATTTAATTTAACTTCAAAATCTGTAGGATAATTTTTTAATAAATCAGTAAAAATACTAACTGCTTTAGCTGAATTTCCATTTAAACCAACAGCGCGTCCATAACACAATCTTGCTGTTTTATTTGTTGGGTAATCTTTTAAAACTTCTTTAAAAAACACTTCTGCTTCTTTATATTTCCCGGTTTCTAAATAGGTGAAACCTTCTTTCATATTTTGGCCAAAGCTACCAAAGCTAAAAAATAATAGACAAAAAAGCGTAGTAAAAATGTATTTCATATTAATCTTATTTCATTTGTAATTTAAAGAATAAGAATATTCTTTTTAACGGTATAAAGTTGTAATTCAACGATTAAATCTACTCAATTTAATAGAACTAAAGGATATTTACATCATTATTAACATAAAAATAAAGATTATGCCATTAGAAATTTCAAAAAAAGACAATAAATTTTATTTAAACGGAAAAATTAATTCTGAAACTGTTCCTTTTTTGATTTCGTATTTTAATGCTGTAACTTCTAGCGAAGTTGTTATTAATATTAATGATATTAAAGAAATTGATAAAGTAGGTTTAACTACAATTTATAACTTTATAGATAAGTCTCATATAAACAATATGTTATTTTCGGTTGAAGGTTATGGTTGTAAAGAAATTTATGACTATTTTCAGGAAATGAAAATCGCTTAAAAGAAAACCAAACTATGCAAGCATTAATTCGATTTGTAAAAAAAGGTATAAAACCAGAACAGATATTTATGTTAAGTGTTTTACTGGTAAACGGTGGCAATTACTTATACAATTTGGTGTTAGGTAGGGTTTTAGGACCAGAAAAATTTGCAGATGCAGCAATCTTAATTACCTTTCTTCTTGTATTGTCTTTTGTTGCCATGACCTTTCAATTAGTAACAGCAAAGTTTTCGGTATTATTTAAAGATTCAGTTTTTAGTGGTTTTATCTCTAAAATTTATAAAAATGCACTATTTACAGGTGTTTTTCTAGCAATTTTAATAGTTGTATTATCTATACAATTACAAGGTTTTTTTAGAACTACATCTTCTACAATGTTTGTTATTTTTGGTATCGGCGTTCCGTTTTATTTTTTGATGAGTGTAAATAGAGGTGTTTTTCAAGGAAAACAAGAATTAAAATCTTTGTCTATTACATATCAATCTGAAATGATAAGTAGACTGTTATTAACATTTACGTTATTGTATTTGTTAGATATTGATTCTTCTCTAATAATTGCTATTGGTATATTTTTCTCTTTCATTTTCGGACTTTTACCTTTTAGAACAAGTAATTTTTCTTTATCTAAAAAGTTTGTTTTAGATACTGCCAATAAAAAATTAGTTAAAAACTTTTTTATCATAACTGCATTTTATGAGCTTACGCAGATTATTATAAATAATAGTGACATATTATTAGTAAAACATTATTTTGAGTCTTATGAAGCTGGTTTATACGCTTCTTTGGCTTTAATTGGTAGAGTAGTATACTTTATTGCGTGGATGTTTGTAATGTTGCTTTTACCAACTGTTGTACAATTAAAGAAAGAAGGTAAAGATACTTTGCCAATTCTTTTAAAATACGTTGTATACATTGCTGTAATCGCTTCAACAATTGTTGTAAGTTGCTTTTTCTTTCCCGAAGAAATTATAAAAATATTATTTGGTAGCGAATATCTTTCAATTTCGAATCTATTATGGAAATATGCATCTGCCACAGGTATTTTTGCAATTTCTAACATCTTTGCATATTATTATTTATCTTTAGACAAGTATGTTCCGGTAGTGTTGTCTGGTATTTTCGGAATGTTACAAATTGTTTTAGTTATACTTTTTCATGAATCTTTAGAGCAAGTTGTGCATGTTCAAATCATAGCAATGGTCTTATTACTATTTGTTCAATTAAGCTTTTTCTTTTTTAAAGATTCGGTTAAGTCTAACAAAAACAAAGAAATAACAAAATAATAATATCTAAGTTAATTTTACAATTATCTACAGATAACTGTATTTCAACGTAGTTATTAAAAAATTACAAGAAAAAGAAAGAAATTTGTACTATTAAAAAGAAAGAATATGAAATTAGCAATTGTAACCGCTTATCCGCCAAGTAAAGTAACTTTAAACGAGTATGCATATCATTTAGTTAAAAGTTTTAGACTTAAAGAAGAAATTACAGAATTAATTCTTTTAACAGATGTTACTCATGATGAAAAGGATTTAGATTTTGATGAAGAAGGTTGTAAAATAACAGTAAAAGAATGTTGGAAATTTAATAGTTATACTAATGTAATAAATGTAACAAAAGCAATTAACCAAACAAAACCAGATGCTATTTTATATAATTTACAATTTATGAAGTTTGGTGATAAAAAAGTTGCAGCTGCGCTTGGGTTAACTTTACCTTGGGTTTGTAAAATAAAAAAAATACCAACTATTGTTCTACTTCATAATATTCTAGAGCAAGTAGATTTAGAAAGTGCAGGATTCACTTCAAATAAAATTGCGCAAAAAGTTTATAATTTTATTGGAACTTCTTTAACAAAATTAATCTTAAAAGCAGATTTAGTAGCTGTAACTATGGATAAATATGTAGTTACTCTTAAAAATAAATACAAGAAAGATTCTGTTAAAATGATTCCTCATGGAACTTTTGAAATTCCAGAAAACCCTTCACAAGAATTACCCGAAGGACCAATGAAAATAATGACTTTTGGTAAGTTTGGAACTTATAAAAAAGTAGAATCTATGATTGAGGCAGTAGAAATTGTAAGAAGTCAAACAGGTTTAGATTTAGAAATTGTTATTGCAGGAACAGACAACCCTAACGTACCAGGTTACTTAGATAGCGTAAAAAAGAAATATCAAAATGTGCCACAACTTACTTTTACAGGCTATGTAGAAGAAGTAGAAGTAGCTCCTTTATTTTTAGAAAGTGCAGTAGTTGTTTTTCCGTATACATCTACAACGGGTAGCTCTGGTGTTTTACACCAAGCCGGAAGTTACGGTAGAGCAGTGGTAATGCCTAATTTAGGTGATTTAGCAACCCTAATTATAGATGAAGGTTACAGAGGCGAGTTTTTTGAACCAGATAGTGTACCAAGTTTAGTAAAAGCTATCAAAGCAATTGTTACTAACGATGAGCATAGAAAAGAATTAGGTGAAACAAATTATGAAGCAGCAACCGCTTTTCCGATGGAAAGAATTACGGATATTTATTTAGAAGAATTTAAAAAAATTATTGATGCAAAAAAATAGTTTTAATTAGCAATATGTTTGTACGAAAGTTTCTTTTCGCCTAAACTATTTATAAAACCAAATTTTTTCTGCGGATTCGTTCGCCAAGGTAATCTACCTAAAACCTCTTTAGGTACATTGTCAAAATCATATAAAGTCCATGACATAAAAGAAATATTATTCTTTGTCAGGACTTTTTGCATTTCTGCGTAATAATTTGCCTGTTTTTCTTCAGAACTAGCAAAAGGTCTCCAAATTCCACTATAAGAAGATAATCCAAATTCTTGCAAGACGATAGGTTTGTTTGGTATTTTATGCTTTAAATCGATAAAATCACTTTCAAATTTCTCCTTATCTTCATAATAATGAAATGAAATAATATCTAATTTATCCTTTAATATTGTAGCACTTTCTGTGTTAGACCAACCAACTGTTACAGGATGAGCTTTATCGATATCTTTAATTAAATCTATCATAAAATTTAACCAACCAATTACATTATCTTTTCCTCTAGAATCAAAATCTAAATTTGGTTCATTTTTTATATCCCAAGCTAATAGCGCTTCATGATCTTTTATTGCTGATACAATTTTTTCTGCATGCCTATGATTTAAAGTCCAATCTAAAACGTCATAATTACCGTAAAAATCAAACAAAGTAACAACTGCTTTTAAATTATTTTTTTTAGCAGTATCTAATACCTCTTTTAATTTTAGAATTTTATTATAATCTACATTTGCTTTCCCAAAATCTTCATACTGAACAAATATCCTTATCGTATTTAAACCAGCATTATTAATAATCTTAAAATCATTATCAATAATAGAAATATCATAATCTTCACCAAACATATCCCAAGGTGTTGCTTGAGGATAATAGTTGATTCCTTTTATATTATTGTAAGCTAATGTTGCTTTTAATGTTTGTGGTTTATATGGTTTAGAATTTTCCTTAACCATATGTCTAATTCGCCAAAAACCGTCTTCTAATAATAAAATATATCTATAAGTATTAACTTCTGTAGTTTCTAAAATTAACAGATTGTCTTTAAAAACTTTTTTATATTCTAATGCATCTGTATCTGTTAAAACTAATAACTGCCCATCTTCACTAAAAAATTCGATATCTAAATTGTGCTTTAATGTTGTAGACTCTACTGTAATATTATTTTTCTTATTGTAATCTAAAATACTATATATATTTGTTCTTGCACTTTCTGTAAAATAATCTTCTATACCAACTCTTGTATTTGTTTTGTATGCAATATGTTTTACGTACCAAGCATCTAAATAGTCGTTTTCTACAGATTTTACTTTTTGATCACTTATTTTTCTACCTTCGTTTCCATCATCCTTCCAAGTAACTTTTGGTAAATATTGATCTATTTTTTTTACCTCTGTATGTAACATTTTACTTCTATCGGCACCAGTATTTAAGAAGCTATATAAAGAACTTACTAGAAATAATAGTACACCAATTATAATTACGTATGTAAGCATTAAAACGCCTCTAATAATTTTTCTATTAGTTTTTACCATACTTTTAAGCTGTTAAATTCTTTTTCTATACCAGCAGTTTTTATCATAAAATCATAAACTCCATCCTCAAAAATATTGGGGTTTAAATTATATTCTACAAAACCAGCTTTAGATTCTTTAAATATAGTTTCTATCAATTTTTTATCTTTATAAATAAACAGTTTTACAATTAAACCGTCTGGTATAATTTGCCCCATAAAACTCTCTAAAGGACCTATTTTTATAGTTCTATTGTTATCATTAAAGTCTACAGTATAATCATCTATTACTTTCTTAAATTTAAGATTTAAAACGTTGCTTTCAGAAATTCCGATAGCATATGCTTTCACGCTCCAATTTTCTTCAAAATCTGGATGAATAATTTTTGCATGCGCAACACCATTTATAGTGGTACCTGTAGTTTTTAAAATGTTTCCTTTTTTATTTGTAATGTAAAATTCTATAAAACTACCATCTATAATTACATTATTAAGACGATCTTTTATAACTGATGTATAAAATGTTGTTATTTGATTTCCGTCAGCATAATCATGATTCCTTTTTACATAAATTTTAAAATTTGTAGCAATTGCAGGCATAATATTTACATCAAATTCCTTTGAATTTAAACCGTAAGATTCCGATGAAATAATCATTCTACCACTTTTTAAAGGAGAATAAATATTTTTGTACCCTATTAATTTATCTGTAAAAACAGGAGTACTTCTTTCTGATTTTAAGAACTGACTTTTTACGTCAACTTTACTATTATCTTTTATAGGATTGTCTAAAATATCTGTTGGTATTACAACTAACATTGTGTAATCTATTGCGCCTGCGTCTATACTTGGCGGGCCTAAATACGTTTCTATGGTTTTGGGCTGTTGCAAAGGATTTACAAATAAACTACCAGAAATATTTGTTTTTAAACCAGTAGTTTTCCATGTTAAAAGACCTCTTTTTTTTGATAAAAATTTAGGAATTTTAAAAGTTACTTTATCTTCATTTATCTCTGGATAAATTATTGAAGAACCATAACTATTAGAACAATAAATATTAAAACGAACATCTGATTTTACAATAAACTCTAACCGAATATCTTCAGAAACACTAAATTCTTTCTGTGTTGTTAACAAAGAAATATTGCCAACGAAATTAGTTTCTTGTGCTTGTGTGCAAAGAATTAAAAAATAAATAATTAGTAATGTTATCTGTTGTTTTTTCTGCATTATTTAGGATTACCGATATACATATTTAATTCTATTCTAACATAACTAAACAAAGAATGTTCTACTTTTTGTAGTTTTTCAAATGTATGATTTTCAATTCTTTTAGGTATTATTTTAAAAGCAATATCTTCATTTGGTAAACCATTTACAAAACAAAAACTCATATTATCACTTATCGTTTTTATGGTTGGATTTTCGGGTATTTGATAATTAAATGGCAATTTTCTTTCTTGTCTTATTCCTTCTTTTAAAAATAAATTATCAACCCAAATCATTTCTTTATCTTCATTATAAAATGTAATTATTAACTGCGGAATTGTAATTTCTTGAATTCCGCTATTAAATAAGGTTCCGCTAATATTATTTCTAGTTATTTCTACATCACTCAATACAATATCTTTAAACAAATCAGAATTTGAAGTGTTTCCAGCCGCTTGTAAATTAAATTTTGTTGGTTGTTCACTTAATTCAATTGGTGTAAATTCATCAGGATTAAATGTTTTAGGTATAGAATCTTTTGTTTTAGACCACGCAATTCCTTCAAAATTTATTCTGAAAGCACTTATTTCTTTTGGCATTAATTTATGCTTTAAAATGTGTTTAGCGTTATAGGTTGCAAGCTCTTTATTATCGTCGTTATATAAAGTTCCTTTTAAAACTACATCTGCAGGCACATTATCTATATTTTGTACCTCGCCAATTATAGAATATCGTTTATTAAACTTAATTAATTTTGCAGAAACAATTTCTAAAACAGGTTGTTTTAAAACATCTTCATGATGTGTTTGTTCTGTAGTTATTCTTCTTCGCCCTTGATTAAAATAACCCGTTACATTTTTAGAATACAATTGATCTGGAGGTAAATCTATCGACTTTTTAGTTGCTTTTATATACCATTTTCCTTTTCTCTTGACAGCTGTTCTGTATTCTAATTTTGATAATTTTTCTAATGGCGTAATCCATTTGGTTTCAACTTTTAATGTGGCTAAACTGTCAGTTTCTTTTATAACATCAGCAGTAATTGCATCTAATTTTGCATACGAACTTAACAAACCATCTGTTACAGAAATTTCTAGAAGATATTGCGCTCTAGACATATCTCCCTTAGGATCTATATACCCATAACTTTTATTTAATTCTTTAAAGTCAATTGCATCATAATATGCTTTTACAACATTTTCTGGAGATCTTTGTGTATCATTTTTAATGTAAAACATGTAACATGCATATGAAATAACAATAATTAAAATTATAGCCCAAATATGCAACGATTTTAAAACCAAACTAGAGAATTTGGTATAATTATTCTGAAATTTAAAATAAGCTGGTTTTGGTTTTATCCTTGTTTTTAAACTATTTACAAATAAAGATTGTACATTAAACATAAATGCAATGAGCACAGTTAAAAAAGGTATTGTACCCCAAATAATTTTTACCCAAGCGGGTACATCTTCTTTTGGCAAAATTGATGAAACTGGCGGTACATTTAACTTTTCCCAAACCATAATTCCGTTTTCTAACTGAGATAAACGTTGCCATCCGCAGAAAAATAAAACCGGATCATAAAATTTATCATTAGAAAAAATATACTTTAAATTGTATTTTTCTGGGGTTGTTAAAAATTGTTGCAAAGAACCAATACCGGCAACACCTTTAAATTTCGAATTTTCTAAACGCTCTATTGGTCTTGTTGTTAGCTCTGGTAAACGTCTTGCAGAATGATAGTTTCCGTCTACACTCATTGCATTTGTTTGCGCTGCTAACCAAGCCATTTGATCGCCAAACCCTAAAGTTAAATAACGCCAATGATCATGAGAATCTTGACTCAAAAAATTTACAATAGGCAGCATTTTAATTTTCTGTGGTTGAGAAGGCCTAAAATATCCTAAACTCATTGTAAAAATTACAATAGCAACATACATAGATGCTAAAATACCACCAATTAAACGATGGTAAACAGCGCCAAACTTTCGCTGTATTAATTCTTTTAAATCGCCTTCTACAAAGCGATATATAAACTCTCCAAAAATAGGAATTGACATTATAGAACCCCAAAGTGTAAACCTATCTAATGTTAAAATATTAAAGGCTGTCTCGCCTAAAATCATTTTAGGTATAGGAGTAGTACCACCAGTTCCTAGTATAACTAACATTGTAAAAGACAAACCAAAAAACAAATACCTTTTACTATAATATCTGTAAAAAATGTAAGGTAAAATAAATAGTAATAATCCCCACGGAATTGTAAAAAACACCAAACCAGAAGAAGTAACATCTATAAAACTATCTCTAGAACCATGCGGAATAGGCACTTGAGTAATTGGATTTTTCTTAGAGTTTAACCAATAAGGAAAAATACAGAAAACAATTAAAAATAATGCAGACAACCCAAAAGCCATATTTTTTTTTAACTGCTTAAAAAAGGTTTTAATAAACAAGGAAAACTTAACCTCTTTGTAAGAATCTACTTCCTCTCGGGCTACATCCATAATTACAGTTCCAATTAAAGGAAAAATAAAAAACAACATTCCGAAAATTGGAGTAACGTGATGTGAGGTTACTGTTACAGAAATTAAAGAAAGTGATGTAAAAAAGAATTTATATTTACCTGTTTTTAACCACAAATAAATTTCTGGTAACGCATGCATTAATATAGAAACCCCAACTATACTTGGTAATTGGCCAAAAATATGCAATGTCTCTACAAATGATGATGAGAATACAGCTAAAATAGAAGCATACCCTGCAACAGTTCTATTAGATGTTATTAATAAAGAATACCTGTAAGAACCAGTTACAAATAAAATAATTGCAATTATTGCTACAGTAAATAAACCAAACTTTAAGCCACCAATTAAAGACAAAGCGCCAATGGTTTGATGTACTAATGGCGGATAACTTTGCACCGTAAAACCAGTATACCATTTATAATTCCATGGTTCGAACCAACCATTTGCATAATGGTCAGCAAAAAACAAGTGAATTAAAGCATCATAAGTGGTCTCTAGAGTAAAGAAAATAGAAGAGCCATGAAAAACAATGGCAAGTAATATTGCGGTAATTAAATATTTATTCGATTTCTCTTTCATTAACTATTTATAATCTATAACAATGTAAATATAAAAATTTTTAAGGTTAGTTTTTTTTTATTTAACTTTACTAACAAACCATTCATCTAAAGTAATTTACCTTTAGTGTCAAATTAAAAAAAATAAAAGATATCAAAAGTACATTTGTGTAACCGATTTAAAAAAACTTAACTATGAAAATACTTGCTATTGATGATCAGAAATTAGTTCTAATTCCTTTAGAAAATAGATTAAAAGAAATAGGATATGAAGTAATTACAGAAACTGATGGTCATAAAGGAATTGAGATATTTAATTCTTTTCAGCCAGACTTGGTTATTGTAGATATTAACATGCCAACAATTTCTGGTTTAGAAATAGTAAAACATATTAGAAATTCTAATAAACCTAAAACAGCAATCATGATTCTTTCTGGTAATACAGATGATGAAATGATTACAGAAGGTTTTGAGCTTGGTGTTAATGATTATATGAAAAAGCCGCTAAGTTTAACAGAAGTTTGTTTAAGAGCTAAGAATTTAATAGGAGTACCAGAAAACAACAATCCTAAGAAAACGTTTAAAAATACAATTATTCAAGAAAGATGCGTTGGAGTTGTAATTCCTTGCTATAATGAAGAAAAAAGACTTTTTAGTACCGAATTTACAGATTATATTAAAAAGCATTCTGGGTATCATTTATGTTTTGTAAATGATGGTAGTACAGACAAAACTTTAGAAGTTTTAAATGAACTTAGAAAAGGTAGAGAAGACTTTATAACCGTTTATGACTGTGAAAAAAACGGAGGTAAAGCAGAGGCTGTAAGACAAGGTATGTTATATATGGCCAAACAAGAAGATTTAGATTATATTGGTTTTTTAGATGCTGATTTATCAACAGATTTATCTGATTTTGATGATTTAGTGAAAACTATAGAAAACTCGAATTACAAAATAGTTAGCGGATCTAGAATTAGTAGAATGGGGGCAAACATTACGAAAGAATCTGCAAGAAAAATTATTAGTTTAACTATTAACTACATAATTAGAAATATTCTAAAAATGGATTTTAAAGACACACAATGTGGTGCCAAAATATTTCATAAAGATGTTATAGACATTTCTTTTGGCGAAAAGTTTGTGACTCAATGGATTTTTGATGTAGAAATTTTTAGAAGAATAACATTACACTTTGGATTAGATAAAGCGAAAGAAATTCTTTGTGAACAACCTTTAAAAAGATGGATTCATGCTGATGGGTCTAAACTTTCTATGAAAGATTCTGTTAAAATAGTTGGGCAATTAGCGCAAATAAAATGGCATTATAGAAAATAAATAGTACAAATTAAGTAGAGAAAGAGTAGGGACTTTCTCATAAAAAATTAAATTTTAATTAATTATGAGAAATGGTTTAGTTATCGTTTTTGATGAAAAATCAAAAATTGATAAAGAGGTTCTACAAAAACCTTGTTTTAATAAAAAAATAAAAATTTGCCTTGTTAAGAATGGAAATGTGCAAAATATATTAGATTTGCTTTATAATTTTAAAGAACAATCTGATTGTGATATTTCTATATTAGATTTAAAAAAGCAAAAAAAAGAAATACTTGCTATAAAAGCTGGTGCTAGGTATTTATCCAATGATGAAGAGTTAGGTTTAATTTTATATTCTAAAAATATTTCTTTTTTAAAACAAAAAATCTTTAAAAAGATTTCAAAATTGAAGATTAAAGATTTTCTAAAAAATGAAACAGACAAAAGGGTTTTGTTTAGAAAAATTTATGATTTACAACAAGTTGTAAACTGTTAATAACAGTAAATATTTGATATTAAAAATGAGAAAAATTTTCAAATTAAAAGGTAAAATTCAAAACTATGATTGGGGAGGTAAAAGTTATATTCCTAATTTAGTTTCAGAAGATATCAAAGAAAATAATACTTATGCAGAATACTGGATGGGAGCTCATGTAAAGGCTCCATCAGAAGTTATAAGAGAGAAAGAAAATATCTTATTAGATAAATTTATTGAAAAAAATTTAATTGATACTTTAGGTGCGAATGTAACCTCTAAATTCGGAAAATTACCATTTCTTTTTAAAGTATTAGATGTAAACAATATGCTTTCAATTCAGGTTCATCCTTCAGTAGAAGCCGCTATTAAAGGTTTTAATTTAGAAGAAAGTAAAGGAATTCCATTAACTGCCAAAAATAGAAATTACAAAGACAAAAACCATAAACCAGAAATAATGGTTGCTCTAAGTGATTTTTGGTTATTACACGGTTTTCTAGAAAGAAAAAAACTTATAAAAAATTTAGAACAAACTAAAGAACTAAAATTCTTAAAAGAAATATTCTTAGATAAAGGTTACGTTGGTTTATATAAAGAAGTAATGAATTACTCTCAAAAAGAGGTAAATAATATTTTACAACCTTTAGTTGATAGAATTCTACCAAAATATGCAAATAATGAATTAGAAAAAGCTTCTCCTGCTTATTGGGCAGCAAAATCTATTGATGGTAAAACTAATAAAGATATAGATAAAGGTATTTTTTCTATCTACTTTTTTAATATTTTAAATGTTTCTAAAGGTGAAGCAGTTTTTCAAGATGCAGGTGTGCCACACGCATATTTAGAAGGAAAGAATATTGAGCTAATGGCGAATTCAGATAATGTATTAAGAGCAGGTTTAACATCTAAACATATCGATGTTAATGAACTTATTAAGAATACAAAATTTGAAGAAACCATTCCAGAAATACTAAAAGGAAATTTAAATTTAGAAAACGGCGAAACAGTATTTAAAACAAAGGCTATAGATTTCGAATTAAGTAAAATTTCTTTAAACGATACTATTACTTATAATAAAACTTCAACTTCAATAGAAATTTTAATTGCTTTAGAAGGAAGTGCTACAATAAAAGATAATTCTTTTAGCTTAGCATTAAATAAAGGAGAGTGCGTTTTAATAAATGCAAACACAAATTATAAAATTGAAACAAATAGTAATATTGAGATTTATAAAGCAAGTGTTCCAGAGGTTAACTAAACTATTTTAATAAACTCAATAATTTATCGGTTCCAGAACTGGCAACATCTTCAATAATTTCTAAATTTTTAAAGTTTTTGTTTGATACAGTTGGTTTAGGATCTATAAAATAGATTGGTGTATCTAATCTTACAAAATCTATCAAACTAGCAGCTGGATAAACTTGCATAGAAGTGCCGATAATTACTAAAATATCTGCTTTTTCTACAATTTTAATAGCAGTTTCTAACAATGGTACCATTTCTCCGAACCAAACAATATGAGGCCTTAATTGACTTTTTTTAGAACATAAATCACCAAGATTTAAATCTTTTTTCCATTTAATAACATCATTTTCGTTTAAAGAACTTCTTACTTTTAACAATTCGCCATGAAGATGTAAAACATCAGAACTACCAGCTCTTTCATGTAAATCATCTACGTTTTGTGTTACAATATTTACATTAAAATATTGTTCTAATTTCACTAAATTAAGGTGTGCTTTGTTGGGTAAAACTTCTAATAATTGTCTTCTTCTTTTATTATAGAAATCTAAAACTAATTCAGGGTTTTCATTAAATCCTTTAGGTGAGGCAACCTCCATTATGTTATGACCTTCCCATAAACCATTAGCATCTCTAAATGTTTTAATACCACTTTCTGCAGAAATACCAGCACCCGTTAATACAACCAAATTTTTCAATAGTATAGAATTTTATAATTTTTAACAATAGTTATTGAAACCTAAAAATAATAATTTTAAGTTTGTAATTATGATTGACGATAAATTATTACAATATTTCGAAACTTTTTTAACTGAAAAAAGAAAGTTATTATTTAAAAAAGTTTTGGAAGAAAGAACTCGCCATTTTACCGTTGTTTTAGAAGATATTTATCAGCCTCATAATGCCAGTGCAGTTGTGAGAACTTGTGATATTTTTGGAATTCAAGATATTCATACTATAGAAAATAAATATAACAATAGTGTTTCTAGGCATGTTGCTAAAGGTTCTCAAAAATGGTTAAATCAGTATAGATATAGAAACGATGGAGATAACACAAAAACTTGTCTAAACAACTTAAAAGAAGAAGGATATCAAATTATTGCTACAACTCCACACAACGATTCTTGTTTATTGCATGATTTTGACATTACAAAAAAATCTGCATTTGTTTTTGGAGTAGAGGCTGAAGGTGTTTCTGATTATGTTATGGATACTGCTGATGGTTTTTTAAAAATACCCATGGTTGGTTTTACAGAAAGTTTAAATATATCTGTAGCCGCGGCAATTATTTTACAAGATGTTACTACCAAACTTAGAAATTCTAATTTAGATTGGAAGTTGAGTGAAGAAGAGAAACATAAAATTTATTTCGATTGGGTAAAGAAAACCATTAAAAATGTAGATAAAATAGAAGAACATTATAACTTAAATGTTAAATAATGAACGCAAATGTTACTTCTTATATAAACGATAAAACAAATTGGAAAAAAGAATTAGAAATAATAAGAATAATTCTTTTAAAACTACCTTTAAATGAAGAGATAAAGTGGGGTATTCCGGCTTACATTTATAAAGGTAAAAACATCTTAGGGTTTGCTGCTTTTAAAAACTATTGCGGAATTTGGTTTCATAATGGTGTGTTTTTAAAAGATGAAAAAAAATTACTGATAAATGCTCAGGAAAACAAAACAAAAGCAATGCGACAAATGAGGTTTTACAATTTAGAGGAAATTCAACCAAAAATAATAGAAAATTATGTTTTAGAAGCAATAGCAAATTCAGAAGCTGGTAAAGAAATTAAGCCTAAAAGAAATGCAAAGCCTTTAATAGTGCCAGAAATATTAATTTCGGTATTATCTGAAGATAAAGAATTAAAAGAAAAATTCAATAATTTTACTATCGCTAAGAGAAGAGAATTTTGCGAACATATTTCATCAGCAAAAAAAGAGGCCACTAAACAAAGTAGATTAGACAAAATTATTCCGTTAATTTTAACCGGAAAAGGTTTACACGAAAAATATAAAAAATAAGATTTAGTTAATTACAACCTTTTGTATAGTTGAAGTAGAATCACATCTTTTAACTAATAAGCTAACTTTTTCTAATTCATTTTTACCAGTAACATAGTATTCAGCACATGGTTTTTGTCTTGGTTTACCTTTACCAAAATCTACATCGCCATTTTCTAAAATTGTAGAAATTTTAAGTGTATCAATATCAAATTTTAGCATCGCATTTTTAGCTTCATCAGAAAAAAGACGCTTTTTAATTCTGATTGTTTTTAATGTTCTAGCATCCATACCATAATCGAAACTAGCATTTTTCTTTTGCCAGAAAAAATATACACCAATAGAACCTAAAGTTAATCCAACTAAATAATAAAAAATTCTTTTTGCTAACATGCTAAAATTTTTGAAATGCAAATTTAGTTTTTTTGTATGTATTTATTCAAATTGATGCACTTTATTTTAAGAGAATAAAATGTCATTAAAAAGATTACATTATTAAAAGGTTGATGTCTCTAAAAGGTAAATCAAACCAATCTGCAACTGTTTTGTTAGTTAAAATTCCGTGATAAAAATACATGCCATTTCTTAAGCTTTTATCAAACCTAGCTGTATTTTCAAAACCTCCTTCTTCTGCAATATTTAATAAATAAGGCGTAAAGATATTACTGATAGACACAGAAGCTGTTCTTGCATATCTTGCAGGAATATTTGGTACACAATAGTGTATAACGCCATGTCTTACAAATGTTGGTGTTTGATGCGTTGTAACATTAGAAGTTTCAAAACAACCACCTCTATCAATACTTACGTCTACAATCACGGAGCCTTCTTTCATTTTTTCTACCATATCTTCTGTGGCACAAATTGGTGATCTGCTTTTGCCTCGAATTGCACCAATTGCAACATCGCATCGCATTAAAGCTTTAGAAACAGATTTTGGTTGTAGCGTTGATGTATAAATAGGAGAATTTAAACAATCTTGTAACTTTCTTAATTTACTAATAGAGTTATCAAAAACTTTAACTCTAGCACCCAAACCAATTGCAGTTCTTGCAGCGTATTCTCCTACAGTTCCTGCACCAAAAATAACAACACTTGTTGGTGGTACACCACCAATATTACCAAATAACAAACCGTTACCTTTATTAACACCACTCATTAATTCACCAGCAATTAAAATTGAAGCTGTACCTGCAATTTCACTTAACGATTTTACAATAGGATAAGAATCATGCTCATCCTTTATATAATCGAAAGCAATGGCTGTAATTTTCTTTTTTGCTAAACATTCAAAATATTTTTTTGACTGTGTTTTTAATTGAAGTGAAGAAATTAAAATAGCTTGTGGATTGATGTATGCGATTTCATTTTCTGTTGGTGGTGCAACTTTTAAAATAATATTACATTTAAATGCTTCTTCTACGTTGTAAGAAATTTTAGCACCAGCATCAGAATATTCTTTGTCTGTAAAATTTGCGCCGTCGCCAGCACCGGTTTCAATAACAATTCTATGTCCGTTTGCTGTTAAAGCGCCAACAGCGTCTGGCGTTAAACAAACTCGTTTTTCGCTTAAATAGGCTTCTTTTGGCAAACCTATAAAAAGTTCTCCTTTTTGTTTTTTAATTTCTAATTTTTCTTCTTGAGGAATTAATTCTTCTTTACTAAACGGAGAAAATGAACTCATAGTTGGTTATTTTAGTTGAATGTTGCGTTGCCCATTTTCTAAAATTGATAAATGAATTTCAACGGCATCTAAAGGTAATAAATTTTCGACATTCTGTGGCCATTCTATAAGACACCAAGTATTGTTGTATAAGTAATCTTCAATACCCATATCTAGTGCCTCTTCTTCATCTGTAATTCTATAAAAATCAAAGTGAAAAACTTTTTCTCCTTTTGACGTTTGATATTCATTAACCAACGAAAAAGTAGGAGAGGAGATATTATCTTCTACAGATAATACTTTACAAATTTGTTTGATAAGTGTTGTTTTTCCTGCGCCCATTTCCCCGTAAAACAACAAGGTTTTATGAGCTGCAACTTTTATCAATTCGGTTGCAATTTCAGATAAATTATCTAAGGAATAATCTTTATTCATTTCACAAAAATAATAAAACTGATAGGTTTTTAAAGTCTATCAGTTTATTTTAATTCTATTATTTAAATTTATATTATTTAGGGCTATAAACTGCACATGGAATAATAACTTCTTCTAAAGAAACACCACCGTGTTGGTATGTGTTTTTAAAGTATTTTACAAAGTGATTAAAGTTGTTTGGGTAAGCAAAAAATAAATCTTCTTTAGCAAATATAAAAGGAGCATTCATAGCTACAGTGGGTAAAAAGATATCTTTAGGGTTTCTTACTGCATACACGTCTTTATCCTCGTAAGTAAGACTTCTACCAGTTTTGTACCTTAAGTTAGAACTTATATTTTTATCGCCAACAACTTTTGTTGGATGTTTACAATTTATTGTACCATGATCTGTAGTAATTATTAATTTTTGTCCTAAGGCTTGTGCTTTTTGTATAATTTCGAATAACGGAGAATTTTTAAACCAACTTAAGGTTAATGATCTGTAAGCTTTATCATCACCAGCCAATTCTTTAATAACTTCCATTTCTGTTTTAGAATGCGATAGAATATCAACAAAATTATAAACCACTGCAGTTAAGTCGTTTTGCTTTGTACCATTATAATTGTCGGCTAACTCTTTACCACTTTTTAAGGTAGAAATTTTATAATATTCATGCTTAATATTTAAACTCAAACGCTTAATTTGTGCTGATAAAAACTCATTTTCAAATAAATTCATTCCACCTTCATCTGTATCGTTTTTCCAAAATTCTGGATGCCTTTTCTCCATTTCTGAAGGCATTAAACCAGAAAAAATTGCATTTCTAGCGTATTGAGTAGCTGTAGGTAAAATAGAAAAGTAACTATATTCTTCGTCTTTTTTATAATGATTGTTAATTAAAGGCTCTAGAATTCTGTATTGATCGTAACGCAAATTATCAATTACAACCCAAAGTACGCTTTGTTCTTTTTTAAGTTCTGGCACTACATAATCTTTAAACAACGTGTGCGAAAAAGTTGGCTTATCATTTCCTGTTAAAAAATCTTCATAATTTTTTTTAATAAATTTAAAAAACTGTGAATTAGCTTCTTGTTTCTGGCTTTCTAAAATACCAAGCATTCCTGGGTCGCTTATATTTTCTAGCTCTAACTCCCAATGAATTAATTTTTTATACAATTCAATCCATTCCTCGTAAGAGTTTACCATGGCCAAATCCATAGATATTTTTCTAAACTCTTGTTGATAGTTAGATGTAGTTTTCTCGCTAATTAATCTAGAATGATCTAAGTTTTTCTTTAAACTTAATAATATCTGATTCGGATTTACGGGTTTAATTAAATAATCGGCAATTTTAGATCCAATGGCTTCTTCCATTATATATTCCTCTTCACTCTTGGTAATCATAACCACAGGTAAATTTGCCTTTTTTTGTTTAATTTCTGCAAGCGTTTCTAAACCTGTTAAACCTGGCATATTTTCATCTAAAAAAACAATATCAAAATTCTCTTCATCAACTAAATTGATAGCATCTGCACCATTTGTGCAAGTAGAAACTTTATATTCTTTACGTTCTAAAAATAAAATATGTGGTTTTAATAATTCAATTTCATCATCTACCCATAGAATTTGTATGCTCATATATTTCTTTTTATTCTTTAACGATAAATTTAAGTAAATGTTACTTCTATAATGCATGTTAAATGATAAAATATTGCCAATTTTAAAATAAATAGACAAATTGTAATTTCAACTAAAAGAAATATAGTTTTTTTCGTAATTATCTCATCAGAAATATTGTATTTTGCATTAATTGATAGAAAATTTTAGTCCTTTTGAAGAAAAAAAAACCAAATAAACTTAAAATATTAAACGATCCTATTTACGGATTTATACAAATTCCTAATTCTTTAATTTTTGATATTATAGAACATCCTTATTTTCAAAGATTAAGAAGAATTACCCAAATGGGATTTTCTAACTTGGTATATCCTGGTGCAAATCACACACGTTTTCACCATGCTGTGGGTTGTATGCATTTAATGCAAAAAGCTATTAGAGTTCTTCGTTTTAAACAAGTAGAAATTTCTAAGGATGAAGAAACGGCACTTTGTATTGCTATTTTATTGCATGATATTGGTCACGGAGCATTTTCTCATGCTTTAGAACACAGTATAGTAAGTGGCATTAGTCACGAAGAAATTTCTTTAAAATTCATGAAGAAATTAAACGAAGAGTTTAAAGGGAAATTATCTTTAGCAATTGAAATTTTTGAAGGTAAAAATTCACGTAAATTTTTATGCCAACTAATTTCTAGTCAGTTAGATATAGATCGATTAGATTATTTAAAAAGAGATAGTTTTTACACAGGAGTTACAGAAGGTAATATATCTTCAGACAGACTAATTGCCATGATGAATGTTAAAAATGATGAATTAGTTATAGAACATAAAGGTATTTATTCTGTAGAAAAATTTTTAATTGCCAGAAGATTAATGTATTGGCAAGTTTATTTACATAAAACAGGTTTAGTTGCCGAAAATATTTTGGTTAATATTTTAAAAAGAGCTAAAGAACTGGCAGAAAAAGGAGTAGAATTATATGCAAGTTCTTCTTTAAAATACTTTTTATACAACCCAATATCATCAGACAACTTTACTTTAGAAACCTTAGAGATGTTTTCTAAATTAGATGATTACGATGTATTGTCTGCTATTAAAGAATGGGTAAACCATGATGATAAAGTTTTATCTCTCTTAGCTAAAATGATTGTAAATAGAAAGTTATTGCGAGTAGAAATTCAACAAGGAATTTTTAATGAATCGTACCTAAAAAAGAAAAAGGAAAAGGCTATTAAAAAATTAGGTATTACAGAAGATGAAGTTAATTATTTCGTATTTCATCAAGAAATAAGTAATCAAGCATACAATCTTAAAACACCAATTTATATTTTAAATAAAAAAGGAAAACTAAAAGATATTGCAAAAGCATCAGATCAATTAAACCTACAAGCTTTAACATTACCGGTAGTAAAACATTTTATTTGTTATCCAAAATAAACATAGATTAGAGTAAACGGTATAATTTTTATATTTTTGCGTTTGATGAAATTTAAAGCACAACAAATAGCAGATATATTAGAAGGTGATGTCGTAGGTAATCCTGATGAAGAAGTTTCTAAATTATCTAAGATTGAAGAAGGTGAAAAAGGTTCTTTAACTTTTTTATCAAATCCTAAATATAATTCATTTATATATACTACTAATGCTTCTGTAGCTATAGTTAATAAAAGTTTTATACCAGAAAAAGAAATTACTACTACCTTAATAAAGGTGGATGATGCATACAAATCGTTTTCTAAATTATTAGAATTTTACAATGAAGTAAAAAATAATAAATTAGGGAGAGAACAACCTCACTTTATTTCAGAATCTTCTTCAATAGGAGAAAATGAATATATCGGAGCTTTTGCATACATTGGTGAAAATGTAAAAATTGGTAACAATGTTAAGATTTATCCGAATTCTTATATAGGAGACAATACAGTTATCGGAAATAATTCAACAATATTTGCAGGAGTTAAAATTTACTCTGATACAGTTATTGGTAATAATTGTAAAATTCATTCTGGAGCAATAATAGCTGCAGATGGTTTTGGTTTTGCTCCTGATGAAAAAGGAGAATATAATGCTATACCACAAATAGGTAACGTAATTATTGAAGATAATGTAGACATTGGTGCTGCTACAACAATAGATAGAGCAACATTAGGTTCTACAATTATTAGAAAAGGAGTTAAATTAGACAATCAAATACAAGTTGCACACAACGTAGAAATTGGTAAAAACACAGTGATTGCCTCGCAAACAGGTATTGCAGGCTCAACCAAAATAGGTGAATCTTGTATGATTGGAGGACAAGTGGGTGTTGCTGGTCATATTAAAATTGGTAATAATGTAAAGGTGTTAGCACAAGCCGGGGTAACCAAAAGTTTAAAAGACAATGCATTTGTAAATGGAACACCAGCATTTAAATTTAATGATTATAATAAAAGTTATGTTCATTTTAAAAATTTACCAAAAATAGTAGCAAACATCAATCAATTAGAAGAAGAATTGAAGACTCAAACAAAAAAATAATGAGTAAGAAACAAAAAACAATACAAAAAGAAATTAGTTTATCTGGTGTAGGTTTACACACAGGTAATACGGTTACAATGACAATGAAACCTGCACCAACTAATCATGGTTTTGCTTTTAAGAGAGTAGATTTAGAGGGTGAGCCTATTATTGCGGCAAAAGCAGAATATGTTATAAACACGCAAAGAGGTACTAATTTAGAAAAAAATGGTGTTCAAATTCAAACATCAGAACACGTTTTAGCTGCAGCAGTTGGTTTAGATATTGATAACTTATTAATAGAAATAGATGCTTCTGAGCCTCCTATTATGGATGGTTCTTCAAAATTCTTTATAGAAGCTTTAGAAAAAGCTGGTATACAAGAACAAGATGCAGACATAGAAGAGTATGTTGTTAAAGAGATCATTTCTTACAAAGATGAAGCTACTGGAAGTGAAATTATTTTAATGCCTTCGGATGAGTACCAAGTAACTACAATGGTAGATTTTGGAACTAAAATTTTAGGAACTCAAAATGCTACTTTAGATAAAATTGCAGACTTTAAAGAAGAAATTGCAGATGCAAGAACCTTTAGTTTCTTACACGAAATTGAAATGTTACTTGAAAATGATTTAATTAAAGGTGGCGATCTTAATAATGCTATTGTATATGTTGATAAAGAATTATCAGAAAGTACAATGCAAAAATTAAAAAAGGCATTTAATAAAGAAGACATTGCTGTTAAATCTAACGGAATTTTAGATAATTTAACGCTTCACTGGGCAAATGAAGCCGCTAGACATAAATTATTAGATGTTATTGGAGATTTAGCTTTAGTTGGTACAAGAATTAAAGGTAAAGTTATAGCAAATAAGCCTGGTCATTTAATCAATACTTTGTTTGCCAAAAAATTAGCTAAAATTATTAAAGCAGAAAAAAGAAACAATGTTCCTTCTTTTGATTTAAACTTACCACCGTTATTAGATATTCATCAAATAATGGATATTTTACCTCATAGACCACCATTTTTGTTAATTGATAGAATTTTAGAATTAACAGATACGCATGTTGTTGGTATGAAAAATGTTACAATGAATGAAAACTTCTTTGTTGGGCATTTTCCAGGAGCACCAGTAATGCCAGGAGTTTTACAAGTAGAAGCAATGGCACAATGTGGTGGGGTTTTAGTTTTAAATACAGTACCAGATCCAGAAAATTACTTAACCTATTTTATGAAGATGGATAAGGTAAAGTTCAAACAAAAAGTATTACCTGGAGATACAGTAATCTTTAAATGCGAATTAATTACGCCTATTAGAAGAGGAATTTGCCATATGCAAGCGTACGCTTATGCAAACGGAAAATTAGTTGCTGAAGCAGAATTGATGGCGCAAATTTCAAAAATTAAGTAATATGAATCAACCATTAGCATACGTTCATCCACAGGCAAAAATTGCTAGAAATGTGGTAATAGAACCATTTACAACAATACATAATAACGTTACAATAGGTTCTGGTACATGGATTGGTTCTAACGTAACTATTATGGAAGGTGCTATTATCGGTAAAAACTGTAGAATTTTTCCTGGCGCAGTAATTTCTGCAATTCCTCAAGATCTTAAATTTGATGACGAAGAAACTACTGTAGAAATAGGTGATAATGTAACAATTAGAGAATGCGTTACTATTAACAGAGGAACATCCGATAGAATGAAAACTAAAATTGGAGATAATTGTTTAATTATGGCTTATTGTCATATTGCTCATGATTCTTTTGTTGGTAATAACTGTATTTTTTCTAATAATTCTACACTTGCAGGTCATGTAACCATCGGTGATAATGTAGTTTTAGCAGGTATGGTTGCAGTACATCAATTTGCATCTGTGGGTAATCATGCGTTTGTAACTGGTGGATCTTTAGTTAGAAAAGATGTACCTCCTTATGTAAAAGCGGCAAGAGAGCCTCTATCATATGTAGGAATAAATTCAGTTGGTTTAAGAAGACGAGGATATACAACTGAAAAAATTAGAGAAATTCAGAATATTTATAGAATCTTATTTCAAAAAAATTATAATTATACACAAGCTATAGATATAATTGAAGCAGAAATGGAAGCTACTCCAGAAAGAGATGAAATAATTCAATTTATAAAAGATTCTCACAGAGGAATTATGAAAGGATACTTCAATTCTAACTAAAAAGTTAAGAATTGATATTAATGATAAAAAATATAAAATAAAAACGAAATAATGGCAACAACATCAGATATTAGAAACGGTTTATGCATTAAGTATAACAACGACATTTATAAAATTATAGAATTTTTACATGTAAAACCAGGGAAAGGTCCTGCTTTTGTAAGAACTAAATTAAAAAGTGTTACTAACGGTAAAGTTGTAGATAATACATTCCCTGCAGGAAGAAAGATTGATGATGTACGTGTAGAAACGCACAAATTTCAGTATTTATATAATGAAGGTGAAACATATCACTTTATGAATGAACAAGATTATTCTCAAATTCAACTTCAAAAATCTGCATTAGACAGTCCCGATTTAATGAAAGAGGGAGAGATTGTTACAATTATTATCAATTCTGAAGATGATATGCCATTATCTGTAGATATGCCTGCAAGTGTTATTTTAGAAGTTACTCATACAGAGCCAGGTGTTAAAGGAAATACAGCTACAAATGCAACGAAACCTGCAACTGTAGAAAGTGGTGCTACAGTAAATGTACCTTTGTTTATAAATGAAGGAGACAAAATTAAAGTAGAAACTACTAAAGGAACTTACCAAGAACGAATTAAAGAATAGCCTTGAAATTCAAAAAATCTCAAACACTCCAACAAATTGCATCTTTAATAGATGCAAAATTTGTTGGAGATAAAAATTTTGAAATACTAGGTATCAATGAAATTCATGTTGTAGAACAAGGAGATATCGTTTTTGTAGATCATCCAAAGTATTACGATAAAGCATTAAATTCTGCAGCTACTACCATTTTAATTAATAAAGAAGTAGCGTGTCCTGAAGGTAAAGCCTTACTTATTTCTGACGATCCTTTTAGAGATTTTAATAAAATAACTAAAAAATTTAATCCATTTATAGCTTCTAAAGTTAGTATTTCTGAAACTGCAACAATAGGATCTGACACTATTATTCAACCAAATGTATTTATTGGAAATCTTGTTAAAATAGGTAAGAATTGTGTAATTCATCCAAATGTTACCATTTACGATAATACGGTTATTGGAAATAATGTTACTATTCACGCTAATACAGTTTTAGGTGCAGATGCTTTTTATTATAAGAATAGACCAGAAGGATTTGATAAATTGATTTCTGGTGGAAAAGTTGTAATTAAAGATAATGTAGATCTCGGTGCTTCTTGTACCATAGATAAAGGAGTTACTGGTAATACAACGATTGGTGAAGGAACAAAAATAGACAATCAAGTTCATGTTGGCCATGATACTTTAATTGGCAAAAAGTGTTTAATAGCATCACAAACTGGTATTGCAGGTTGTGTTATTATTGAAGATGAAGTAACTATTTGGGGACAAGTTGGAACAAATAGTGGTATCACTATAGGTAAAGGTGCAGTAATACTAGGACAAACTGGAGTAACAAAATCTGTCCCAGGTGGAAAAAGTTATTTTGGTACACCAATATCTGAGTCAAGAGAAAAACTAAAAGAATTAGCAGAAATTAAACGATTTTTAAAAGATAGAAAGAATTCTTAATTTTCTTTTTTTTAAAGTTTCAAAAAGTTATTTTTGCGTAACAAAAATTAAATAGCAAACCAATGAGTGTTTTAGTAAATAAAAATTCAAAAATTATTGTTCAAGGTTTTACAGGTAGTGAAGGTACTTTTCACGCTGGTCAAATGATTGATTATGGAACCAATGTTGTTGGAGGTGTAACTCCAGGTAAAGGAGGTCAAGAACACTTAGGAAAACCCGTATTTAATACAGTTGTAGAATCTGTAGAAAAAGTAGGAGCTGATACATCTATTATTTTTGTACCACCAGCTTTTGCTGCTGATGCAATTATGGAATCTGCTGACGCAGGAATTAAAGTAATAATTTGTATTACAGAAGGAATTCCTACAGCAGACATGGTAAAAGTTAAAGCTTATATAGACAATAAAGACTGTACATTAGTTGGTCCTAATTGTCCTGGTGTAATTACGCCAGATGAAGCTAAAGTTGGTATTATGCCAGGTTTTATCTTTAAAAAAGGTAGAGTAGGTATTGTATCTAAATCAGGTACTTTAACCTATGAAGCTGCTGACCAAGTTGTAAAGCAAGGATTTGGTATTACTACTGCAATTGGTATTGGTGGAGATCCAATTATTGGAACGACAACAAAAGAAGCTGTTGAGTTATTAATGAACGATGATGAAACAGAAGCAATTGTAATGATTGGAGAAATTGGTGGTAATTTAGAAGCAGAAGCTGCGCAATGGATTAAAGCTGATGGTAACAGAAAGCCAGTTGTTGGATTTATTGCAGGACAAACTGCACCAGCAGGAAGAACAATGGGGCACGCAGGTGCTATAGTTGGTGGTGCTGATGATACTGCACAAGCAAAAATGAAAATTTTAGCAGAAAATGGAGTTCACGTTGTGAGTTCACCTGCTAAAATAGGAGAAATGGTTGCAAAAGTTTTAAACTAGTTTTAAAATTAATCAATATAAAAATTCCCGTTTTTACGGGAATTTCTTTTTTATAGTTCAAAAACTTTGATAATGATAAGTTTAAAAAGATAAATTGAAAATCATGAAATTATTAGAAAATAAATCAGCAATAATTACTGGCGCAACGAGAGGAATTGGTCGTGGTATTGCAATAGAATTCGCAAAACAAGGCGCAAATGTAGCTTTTACTTATAGCTCTTCTATAGATGCAGCAAATGCATTAGAAGAAGAACTAAAATCTTATGGCGTATCTGCAAAAGGATACCAATCGAATGCCGCAAATTTTGATGCAGCACAAGAATTAGCCAAAGAAGTTCATAAAGAATTTGGTGCTATTGATATTTTGGTAAACAACGCGGGGATAACAAAAGATAATTTGTTGATGCGAATTTCTGAAGATGATTTTGACAAAGTAATTGAAGTTAATTTAAAATCTGTTTTTAATTTAACTAAGGCAGTTATTAGACCAATGATGAAACAAAGATCTGGTTCTATTATAAATATGAGTTCTGTTGTTGGTTTAAAAGGAAATGCTGGTCAAGCTAATTATGCAGCTTCTAAAGCTGGTATAGTAGGTTTCTCTAAGTCTGTAGCCTTAGAATTAGGTTCTAGAAACATTAGAAGTAATGTAATTGCACCTGGTTTTATAGAAACAGAAATGACCGCTAAATTAGATGAAGCAACGGTTCAATCTTGGCGAGACGGAATTCCTTTAAAAAGAGGAGGTCAACCAATAGATATCGCAAATGCATGTGTATTTTTAGCTTCTGATATGAGTACTTATATTACAGGACAAACATTATCTGTAGATGGCGGAATGCTAACATAATTTATATTATATAAAATAAATTAAACCTGTAACAATTTTAACGTTACAGGTTTTCTTTTTTAAAATAGTTATTTATATCTTTCACTAAAATAGTTTTAATTGCAAACAACAACCATAATTTACATCATTTTAGCTCTATTAGTAAGTATTGTTATTTCATATTTTCAATATTTTTACAATAATAAAAGCAAGCCCAAAGTAAATATTCTTCTTTTTTCATTAAAAAGTATTTCAATTTTTATTTTATTACTACTATTAATAAATCCTAAGATAAATACTAAAACATATAAAAATGAAAATCCAAAACTTTCAATTTTAGTCGATAACTCTAAATCAATACTTTATTTTAAGGATAATAACAATTTGAAAAGTATTTTAAGTAAGTTGAAATCTGATGAAAAACTACAAAGTAAATTTAAAATTGAAACCTTTCTATTTGATAAAAGACTAAAAGTATCTGATTCTTTAAATTTTAAAGGTAATGAAACAAATATTTACCAGTCTTTAAAATCAATAAACCAATTAACTAAAAAAGAAAATGCACCAATAATTGTATTATCAGACGGAAACCAAACAATTGGTAATGATTATGAGTTTATCAACTCTAAACAAAAAATTTATCCGGTAGTATTTGGGGATACAACTAAGTATAGAGATTTAAAAATTAGTCAGGTTAATGTAAATAAATATAGTTATATAAAAAACAAATTTCCTGTAGAAGTAATTTTAAATTATGATGGGCAAGAAAATGTCAACTCAATATTTAAAATTTATAGCAATGGTAAAATTCTATTCTCAAAGAAAATAAAATTCACCAAAAACAATAATTCAAAAATTATTACTACAAATTTAACTTCTATAAAAGAAGGAATCAATTATTATACTGCATCTCTAGATAAAATTGAAAACGAAAAAAACATTAGAAATAATAGAAAAAACTTTTCGGTTGAAGTTATAGACGAACAATCTAAAGTACTTATTTTATCCTCTATAAAACATCCAGATATTGGTGTATTAAAAAAAGCCATTGAAAGTAATAAACAAAGAAGTGTAACGCTAGAATATAATATTAATAAAAAAATTCAATTTAATGACTTTCAATTAATTATATTATACAACTTAAATAATCAGTTTAAAAACACTATTTCTAAGATAAAAGCTAATAATTTCAATTTTTTATTGATTAATGGTTTAAATTCTGATTGGAATTTTATCAACAATCAACAATTTGGGTTTTCTAAAAAAGCAATTAATCAAACTGAAAATTACGCACCAGTTTTAAATAATTCTTTTTTAACTTTTCTGCAAAAAGATATTGGTTTTAATGAAATGCCACCTCTAGTTGATAAGTTTGGCGAAATTACTTTTTCTAAAGATTATCAAAGTTTATTATTTCAAAATATTAACGGATTAAATACAGAACAACCACTAATTTCATTTTTGGAAGAGAATAATCAAAAAATTGGAGTAATTTTTGGAGAAGGTTTATGGAAATGGAGAGCATCTAATTATCTACTAAATAATTCGTTTACAGAATTCGATCAATTTATAGGAAACATTGTACAATACTTATCATCTCAAAAGAAAAGAGCGCGTTTAGCTGTAAATTCAGAGAACTTATACCCATCAAATTCATTAGTTAATATAACAGCATTTTATACAGATAAAAATTATAAATTTGATGCTAGAGCAGCTTTAGAAATTATAATAACTAATAAAAATACCAAGAAAACAACAAAATTACCTTTCTCTTTAATCAATAACTCATATCAAGTTTCTTTTGAAGATCTTGAATCTGGTGATTATACTTACGTAGTTTCTGTGTTAGGACAAAAGGTTACCAAATATGGTAGTTTTAAAATAACTGATTTTGAGGTTGAAGAACAATTTACTCGTGCAAACGTAGAAAAATTACAAAAGCTAGCTAATAAAACAGGAGGGAAGCTATATCATAAAAATAACCATCAACAGTTAATAAATGACTTGTTAAATGACTCTTCTTACTTCACAACTCAAAAATCTATTGTAAAAGAACAAAATTTAATCAATTGGAAATGGATTCTTTTCTTAGTTGCAATTTTATTTACATCAGAATGGTTTATTAGAAAATATTTCGGTAAAATTTAATTCTATCTTATAGATTGTGTTTCCTAAAGTTATATTGTAAATTTGACTTTAAATTTAATCAATAAAACAAATGGCAAATAATCAAATGGACATAAAGTTTCCAAAAGGTGGAGTATTTTTCGTAATTCTTGCAGTTGCTGCATTAATTTTATTTTCAAAATCTACAGTTACAATTGGTCCTGGTGAAGGAGGTGTAATTTTTGAAACTTTAGGAGACGGTATTAATACTGAAAAAACTTACGGTGAAGGATTTCATATTGTGGCGCCTTGGAACAAAATGATTGTTAGAAAAGTGCGTCAGCAATCTATTTCTGATGAAATGAATGTACTTTCTGTAAACGGACTAGAAGTTAAAGTAAACGGAACTATTTGGTATGAGCCAGAATTTTCTAATTTAGGTAATCTAATTAAAACAAAAGGAGAAGATTACGAAAGAGAATTATTAGACCCAGCAATTAATGCTGCTGCGAGAAGTGTTGTAGGAAGATATACGCCAGAGCAATTATATTCTAGTAAAAGAGACGTAATAGAACAAGAAATTTTAGATGAAGTTAAAAACGTTTTAAAAGACCAATATTTAATTGTAAAAAGAGTTTTAGTTGAAGATGTAAAATTACCTACAACGATTAGAACTGCAATTGAAACAAAATTAAAACAAGAACAAGAATCTTTAGAATACGAATTTAGATTAGCAAAAGCTAAAAAAGAGGCAGAAAGACAAAAAATTGATGCAGAGGGTAAAGCAGTTGCTAATAAAATTTTAAGTGCTTCTTTAACAGATAAAATTCTTCAAGAAAAAGGAATTGAAGCAACTTTAGAATTATCTAAATCTAGCAATAGTAAAGTTGTATTGATTGGTGCAGGAAAATCTGGAATGCCAATTATATTAGGTAATCAATAATAATATTTCAAAAAAAGTGAAAAAAAATCCAGCTAAATGCTGGATTTTTTTTGCTTATATATTTCTTGTTACTATTAAAATACTGTTAAAGGAAATTAAAAATGTAACAAATATTAAAATACGGCGTCTTAATAATATAGATTAGGTTTAAAGTTTTCGGGTAACTATAAATTTAATCGTAATAATAGATTTTAAAAAATAACTAAGCCATAAAAGCTTAGTTTGTAATTAGTTTTTAATAGTTGATTAAGGTCAGAAATCATTGGTTTCTGGCCTTTTTCATTTAAAACTAATTCTTTTTATCAGGGATTTTATTACGCTCTATTTTTCCCTTTTTTAAAGCCTTATAGTTTTCATAACAATCTAAAACGGCTTCAATCATTTGCAAATCGGATGCTTTTTTAATAAAATACTCAGAATAATTACAATCGGTTAATAATTCGGATAATTCTTGTCTATCCATATCTAAATATTCCATCATAACTTCTCTATCAAACTTACCAGCCAACATTTTACGTAAATCGTCTTCTTTTTTCAATTTCTGAAGCTTTCGAAGCTGTTTTGGTTTTTTTCCGAATAAATTATATAGAAAATCTACTGGTTGAAACAATGCCGCAACAGGAGATGAGAAATTTTTAGCTTGTGGTTTACCTACTTCATAGGTTTGCTGTAAACCATTAATATGTATTCTTGTAAATCTATCTTTTGGCACTTGCTTTACATCAATTTCTAAAACGCCAATTAATTTTGTTGAACGAATTACAACTTCTTTTACATTTTCTGCTTTTTCATAAAGTGCAATTTCTAACTCGTTTCCTTTTAGTAAATCGTTTGTAACTTTTAATTTTATAGATGTATACCCCAAATAAGAAACTAAAATAGTATCATTAACCTTTGTTGGTAATTCGAAAAAACCTTTATCATTTGTAATGGTACCATTAACGGTATTAAGATTTAAAACATGGGCGGCACTTAAAACCTTTTTATTTTCGGCATGTATAATTTGCCCTTTTAAAACTTTAGTACGTAAAGTATCTGCTTGAGAGAATGTGCTTAAAGAGGCTAAAAAGCACAAGATTATAATCAGTTTTTGCATAAGAACAAAATTAATGATAATCCGTTATACTTTGGTTAATTATTTGTGAAAGAAGTTAATTTATATCAAATTGTGCGCACGAGAAGATTCGAACTTCCACTTTCTTACGAAAACAACCCCCTCAAGGTTGCGCGTCTACCAATTTCGCCACGTGCGCAAATTAATATAAAATAAAAAAGTTAAGCTTGCGCTTAACTTTTTTTGTGACCGGGCTGGGGCTCGAACCCAGGACCCTCTCCTTAAAAGGGAGATGCTCTACCAACTGAGCTACCAGGTCTTTTTCTTAAATCGGTTGCAAATATACTATCAATCATTGGAATTATTAGCATAAAAATGATTTTTTTTTATCGATATTTGTAAAAAAATAAAAATAATGAAAATTATACTGTTAGGATACATGGCTTCTGGAAAATCAACTATTGGTAAAGAGGCTTCTAAAAAGCTGAATACTAATTTTATAGATTTGGATGATTATATATCTAACAGAGAAAAAATGACGATTTCAGAAATCTTTAAAAATAAAGGAGAAATCTATTTTAGATTAAAAGAAAACAAATATTTAAAAGAAATTTTAAATTCTGATGAAGATTTTATACTTTCTTTAGGAGGAGGAACACCTTGTTATGCCGGTAATATGGATTTAATAAAAGCAAGTACTGCAAAATCTATTTACATAAAAGCAAGTATTAAAACTTTGGTAGAGCGTCTTAAAAATGAAAAAAACACAAGACCTCTTGTAGCGGAATTAAATGATGATAAATTATCTGAATACGTAGCAAAACATCTATTTGAAAGACGTTATTTTTATGAGCAAGCTAGTAAAACTATTAACACTGATAACTTAACAAGCAAAGAAGTTGTTACAGAAATTGAAAAATTTTTAGACTAAATAAGCTACAGCACCATTATCATTAAACTCTACCTGTACATGCTCTTTAATAGAGGTTGATAAAGAAATTCCTTTGAAATCTGCTTTTACTGGATATTTTTTATGGTTTCTGTTAACTAATACAGCTGTTTTAAACCTTTTTAGTGGAACTTCTAAAAAATGTTTAATACCATAAATTAAAGTAGTACCAGAGTTTAAAACATCATCAACTAAAACCAAGGGTTTGTTTTTGTATTCTTCTATAGAAATAGATGTTGTTACCGGTAATAAGGGTTTCTTTTTATTTATATTTACTTCGCAAAGAATCACTTTTAATGAAGAAATTTCTTCTAAAATAGAGGCTATTTTTTTTGAAAAAACAAATCCGTTTCCTATTATTCCGGCAATAATAACTTCATTTTCAGAACTATTGCTTTCATAAATCTGATAAGCAATTCTTCTAATTTTTTGATTAATCTGAGTGTTGTCTAAAATAATACTGTTTTCTGCAATCATTAATCTTCTATTGTATAATCTTGATAATTATCTAAATCTCTTCTGTCTTTTTTGGTTGGTCTACCAATACCTTTTTTTCTGTAATAGTCTTTGGCAAATTTTAAAAGTTCTGTTTTTTCAAATTCCTCTTTTGGTGTAACATCCTTTCTATATTGATCTACCAATTTTGCGCCAACTCTACTTTCTGGTAAATTTAAAACTTTTATTTGATAATTTATCTGATTTTTACGAACTACAATTAATTCATTACCAAAAACTTCTTTAGAAGGTTTTATACTTTTACCATCTATCTTAACTTGCCCTTTTTTACATGCTGTTGTAGCAATACTTCTTGTTTTAAAAACTCGAATACACCACAAATATTTATCAATTCTCATAAAATAAGTTAAAATATAATTTTTGTCTTTTTACAAAGGTATAAAAATGGTAAATTGCAGGCTTAAATTTTTAAGTTAAATGAATAAAATAAAAAATATTTTCTTAATTCTTTTATTAGGAGTAGTTGTAATGTATTCTTGTGATGATGATAATAATGGATTTTTTAATCCGTTTGCAGACATTAATTACGAAGAATTAGCAATAAAAGATAACGATTCTATAGTGAAATTTTTAAAGAATAATTATTATGACAATGATTTAGATTCTGTAAAAACACTAGTAAGTGGTAAAACTTCTTTATTTGAAGATACAGATAAATTAAAGTCTTTTAAGATTACAGAAAATGATATCGAACATACTTTATATGTTTATACAATAGAACAAGGTCAACCTTCACCAGTAAAAAGTAATCCTACTGTAATGGATTCTGTTTATGTAAAATATTCTGGTCAGGCTTTTGCAAATACAGAATTATTAACTTCTAATTTTGATAGAAATGACTCTGGAGCATGGTTAACTTTAAATGCTGTTATTGATGGTTGGAAATATGGTTTCACTAATTTTTTAGGAGGTGAGCTAAAAAAAGATACTAATGGCGGTACATTTAACGGGCCAATTACATATTTAAATACAGGTAAAGGAATTTTATTTATTCCTTCTGGATTAGCTTATTCTTCAATTGACACTAATAATTATACAAGTAGTTTAGTAGACACAAATTTGATGTTTTACATTGAGTTATTAGATATCGTAGAAGATACAGATCATGACAATGATGGTATACCTTCTATTGATGAAGATGCAGATGGTGATGGAGATCCTACAAACGATTTTAGCGATAATAGCAATCCTGCTTTACCAGATTATTTAAATCCTAATGTATAGTTAGATTTTTTACAATATTTAAAAAAGCTCTTGATTTCTCAAGAGCTTTTTTTGTACAATTTAAACTGAATTTTAATAGTTATAAATTAGTTTAGAGTAAAGATAGAGTAATCTTAATTTTGAATTTATAAAGCTCTATAAAAACACAATACAACCAACTATTTTCAAAATAGTTCTAACCAAAAAAAAGTCCTTGTAAATACAAGGACTTTTTAATATTGATTGAAATATATTATAGTTTTAAAGATAAACCAAAAATAATTTGATCTGTTCTATTATCTACAGTTACGTTAGCAAAATTAGCTTCTGTTTTAGATAAACCTCTTTCCCAACGCACATCAATACCAATTCTACCTAACTCTATACCAGCTCCCATTTGCAAACCAACAGAAAACTTATCAAACTCATCTGTAGTTAATCCAGAAAAGCTAAAATCATCTTCTATTATATATTGAAAAGAAGGACCAATAAAAACATTGGCAACACCTAAAAATTTCTTTCCTAATAAAACAGGAACGTCTAATTTCTTGTATTCATATTCTGAAGTAGCGTCATTAGTATCTGTGTATTCGTTTTTTACTTGTGTAAACACTAGTTCTGGTCTTATGTATAAACCAATTAAAGGTAATTTACCACGAAACCATAAACCTGCATGATAACCAGATCTAGATTCGCCACCTCTAATAACATCGTTTCCTGTTGATGAGAAAGTTGCATCACCGTTATTATTATAGTTTATACCTCCTTTTAAACCGAAATCGATTTGTGCATTTGAAGTTTGACTAAAAGCAAAAGCCAAACACATCATTAAAATTACTTTTTTCATGTTTTTTAGATTTATAGTTTGTTAATGTTAAACGAAATTATTTTCTAGAAATTACTTTTTTAACAGCTTTTACAACTGCAGTAGCATCTAAACCATATTTTGCCATTAATTGTTCTGGTGTTCCAGATTCTCCGAATGTATCATCCGTAGCAACAAATTCTTGCGGAGTAGGAGCATTTAAGGCTAAAGTTCTAGAAACACTTTCACCTAAACCACCTAATTTATTATGTTCTTCTGCAGTAACAATACAACCAGTTTTAGCAACAGATTTTAAAATAATATCTTCATCTAAAGGCTTAATTGTATGAATATTTATAACTTCTGCAGAGATACCTTGTGCTTCTAATTGTTCTGCTGCTTGCAAAGATTCCCAAACTAAATGCCCAGTTGCAACAATTGTTACATCTGTACCTTCAGTTAATTGAACTCCTTTACCAATTTCAAATTTTTGATCTGTTGGCATAAACACAGGTACTTTTGGTCTACCAAAACGTAAATAAACTGGCCCGTCCAAATCTGCAATTGCAATTGTTGCAGCTTTTGTTTGATTATAGTCACAAGTATTTATAACTGTCATGCCTGGTAACATTTTCATCAAACCAATATCTTCTAAAATTTGGTGTGTAGCACCATCTTCACCTAAAGTAACACCTGCATGAGATGCACAAATTTTTACATTTTTACCAGAATATGCAACAGACTGACGAATTTGATCATAAACTCTACCTGTAGAAAAGTTTGCAAATGTACCTGTAAAAGGTATTTTACCTCCAATAGTTAAACCAGCAGCAATTCCAATCATATTTGCTTCTGCTATACCTATTTGAAAAAACCTTTCTGGGTTTTCTTTTATAAATTGATCCATTTTTAAAGAACCAATTAAATCTGCACATAAAGCAACCACATTTGGGTTTGTTCTTCCTAACTCTGTTAATCCGTCACCAAAACCTGAACGTGTATCTTTTTTTTCTGTGTACGTGTATTTTTTCATTATTAAGTTGTAAAAATTGTTGTGTTGTAAATTTTGGTAAAAATAAACTTTTATTTGTCTTTAAGAAAAGAAAACGAAGATTAGAATTCGTTCTTTTTAACATAATTCACTTAAAACTCTAAATTGTGTAAATTCAGCATAAAAATTAAAGCTTCATTAACTCACTATATAGTTTTTGTACTGGCAAACCAACCACATTAAAATAGCTACCTTCAATTTTTTCAATACCTATAAAACCAATCCATTCTTGTATGCCATAACTACCAGCTTTGTCAAACGGTTTGTAATTTTTGATGTAATAATTTATTTCATCAGAAGTTAAATTCTTAAAAGTAACTTTAGTAATATCATTAAAAATCTTTTGAAAACTATTTGTTTTTAAAGAAACCGACGTTATGACTTTATGTTCTTTCCCAGACAAATTACTTAACATTTTAAATGCGTCATCTTTATCCTTTGGCTTACCTAACGCTGTATTTTCTAACCAAACAATGGTATCTGAGGTAACTAATAAATCGTTATTATTTAAATTATGAAAAGCTTTAGACTTTAAGTCTGCTAAATAGTCGGTTATTTCTTCTGCTACTAATTCCTTCGGATAAATCTCTTCAACAGACTTTAATTTCACAGAAAAATCTATTTCTAAGTCTTTAAAGAACTGTTGTCTTCTAGGTGAACCAGAAGCAAGTATAACATTGTATTTTGATAATTTTTGTTGAATCATGTGCTTAATTTAAAACAAATTTAATACTATTTATACATTTTGATAATATGTAAACAGTTTTTTGATATGAGTTCAAATTAGAATCTTAAAGACAACTTTTGCGTTTTGAGTATTGTTAATTTTACATCAGAAAATTTAATTAATAATTAAAAAATGTAAGAGATTATGACTATAAATTTTGAATACCACGATGTAGAAGCAAGTGAAAGACTAGAAGAATTTACTACGGAAAAGTTAGCACACTTATACAAAAAATTTAATATGATTGTTAGAGCAGATGTGTTCTTTAAAACAGAAAACACTAGTTCTGATGAAACTGGTATGATATGCAACATTCGTTTAAGTGTACCTGGTCCAAGGTTATTTGCAGAAGCCACTAACAGTAATTTTATGAATTCTATATCAGAGTCTATTAAAGAACTAGACAAACAATTAACTAAAAAGAAAGGTAAAATGGCTACTTATTAAAAGACCCATTAAAAATTTCAAAAATATTAGAATTATGAAAAAATCATATTTATTACAAAACTTTAATAATATTACAGATTTACCTTTAAACAACAGAGTTGTAATGGCGCCTATGACCAGAAGTAGAGCAGATAACGACCAAAATGTTGCAACTAAAGATTTACAAGGTTTGTACTATAAACAAAGAGCATCCGCAGGTTTAATAATTACAGAAGGATCACAAGTTTCTAAGCAAGCTGTAGGTTATATAAATACTCCTGGAATGTATAGTGAAGCACAGACAGAAGGTTGGAAAAAAGTAACAGAAGAAGTGCACAAAGAAGGCGGTAAAATATTTATTCAGTTATGGCATGTTGGTAGAATTTCTCATCCAGATTTTCATAACGGAGCATTACCATTGGCACCTTCTGCAGTAAACGCAAACGTGCAAGTTTTTACTCCGGAAGGAGAAAAAGACACCGTAACACCTAAAGAAATGTCTTTAGAAGATATCAATCAAACTATTTTAGACTTTAAAAATGCAGCTAAAAATGCAATGTCTGCTGGTTTTGATGGTGTAGAAATACATTCTTCTAACGGTTATTTATTTCATCAGTTTTTTAATGAGGAATCTAATATTAGAACAGATGAATACGGTGGAAACGTTGAAAACAGAACTCGGTTTTTCTTTGAAGTTTTAGATGCAGTTAAAGAAGTTGTACCTGAGAGTAGGATTGGAGTACGATTTAATCCGTCTTTACACGGAATTTTCGGAATGAAAGTTACAGAGAACTCGATTCCTACTTTCGAATACCTTTTATCAGAATTAAACGATTATAATTTGGCATATGTTCATTTATCAGAACCTTTTACAGATGTTTCTGATGTACCACATGCAGTTACAAACATAGCAAAACATTTTAGACCAATTTATAATGGAACTTTAATGATTAATGCCGGTTTTGATGAAAAATCAGGAAATAAAATAATAGAAGATGGTTATGCCGATTTAGTAGCTTTTGGTAAACTATTTATTTCTAATCCAGATTTGGTTGAACGTTTTGAACAAGATGTAGATTTAGCAGATTGGGACAAAGATACTTTTTACACAACTGGTAAAGAGGGATATATAGATTATGAAAAAGCTACTGTAGATGTAAGTGGAATTAAAAAATAAATTTTAAAAAGATGATTAAACCAAGAGAAGTAGTACCAAATTTAACTATCAATTTAGTTAACGATACAAAATGGAATTTACAAGATCAGAAACCAGAAAACTTTACTTTAATATTTGTGTATAGAGGAAAACATTGTCCTGTATGTAAAAAACAATTAGAACAAGTAGAGAAAAAAATAGACGACTTTAAAGAACGAGGCGTTAATTTAATTGCAATTAGTGCGAATACAGAAGAAGTTGCAAAAGAGACGTATAAAGAATGGGAAATAGAAAATTTACCGATTGGATATGATTTTTCTATTGAAGAAGCTAGAAAATGGGGATTATTTATTTCTAACGGAATTAGCGATAAAGAACCGAGGCAGTTTATAGAACCAGGTTTATTTTTAATTGATAAAGAACATAAAATGTATTGGCAATCTATACAATCGATGCCGTTTGGAAGACCTAATTTAAAAGATGTTTTAGGCGGAATTGATTATATTCTAAAAGAAGGATATCCTGCTAGAGGAGAAGATTAATTATATTTAAAACTTCCAATATCTATAAAATGATATTGGAAGTTTTTATATTGCAGTAAATAAGATTAATGTGCATTTAAAAAGACTTCTTAAAGATTTACCGAGTCTGTTAAAAAAAACAGGCAATAATTGGCTTGAAAGTGAACCCTTTGAGCTAAGTGCCATAGTTGCTTATTATGCAATATTATCATTACCTGCTTTATTAGTGATAATTTTAAATTTAGTTGGTAATGTTTGGGGTAAAGAAATTGTACAAGGAGAATTATTAGATGAAATCACCAAAGCTGTTGGAGTACAAACTGCAGAATCTATAAGGTTAATGATGCTTGATAGAGGAGACGAAAGTGTTTCTATTTTTACAACCATTATTGGTTTTGGAACATTATTTTATGGTGCAACTGGTGTTTTTTATCAATTGCAATCTGCATTCGATAAAATCTGGAAAACTCCTGAAAACAAAAAAGAAAACGGTTTTATAAAAATGATTTTTAGCCGAATTAAAAGTTTTGGTTTCATATTAATCATTGGTTTTTTATTACTGATAAGTTTTGTGCTGACGGCTTTAATTAGCACTTTTAATAAAAGAATTGAAAAATTTTTACCAGAAAGTTTATTCGAACATGTCTACATAATAGATTTTATAATCTCGGTTATTTTTATCTACGCACTTTTTGCAGCAATGTTTAAATATTTACCAACTATTAATGTAAAATGGCGAGCTGTTAAAGTTGGTGCTGCAGCAACGGCAATACTTTTTGTAATTGGTAAATTCTTAATGGCTTGGTATTTTAATGAAATGGAACCTGGTTCAACCTACGGTGCTGCTGGTTCTGTTATTTTAATTATGCTTTGGGTATCATATTCTAGTTTAATTCTTTTTTTTGGTGCGCATTTCACCAAAGTTTACTCAGATACTTATTTTATAAAATAAACTTCATATTTGTAAATAAGATTATTTGCAGAATTATACATTTTACGTAAGAAGTCTAACTATCTTTGTTGCCTATTTAAATTAAGAAAACAGCAGTAATGGCAAATCATATTAAAGATCAAGAGGAAATTTTACAAAAACTGAACATCAATCAGTTAAATCCGATGCAAGAGGAAGCTATTGCTACAATCAAAAAAAATACAAATACCATCTTATTATCTCCTACAGGAACCGGTAAAACCTTAGCGTTTGCATTACCACTACTAAATTTATTAGATCCAGAAATAGAAGAAATTCAAGCATTAGTATTAGTTCCTTCAAGAGAATTGGCAATACAAATAGAACAAGTTATTCGTTCTATGGGATCTGGATATAAAGTAAATGCAGTTTATGGCGGAAGACCAATGTCTAAAGATAAAATTGAATTAAAGCATTTACCATCAATCTTAATAGGAACTCCAGGTAGAATTTCCGACCATTTTGCAAACGAACGTTTTTCAAAATCATATATTAAAACTTTAGTTTTAGATGAATTTGATAAGTCTTTAGAAGTAGGTTTCGAATATGAAATGAGAGGCGTTATTAATCAATTAACAGCTTTAAATAAAAGAATCTTAACTTCTGCAACACAAGGTGTTGAAATTCCTGATTTTGTAAGAATGGATAAACCAAATACGGTAAATTATCTTAAGGCCACAACTTCTAAACTTCAAATTAAAACAGTAGTTTCTCCTGCAAAAAATAAGCAAAATACTCTTTTGCACTTATTAAATCATTTAGGCAATCAGCAAGGAATAATTTTCTGTAATCTAAAAGACAGCATTAATAGTGTTAGTAATTTTCTAGAAAGCAAAAATATTAAACATGGTTGTTTTAGCGGTGGTATGGAACAAAAAGATAGAGAAAGATCTTTAATAAAATTTAGAAATGGTACCAATCAATTACTAATTGCTACAGATTTGGCGGCTAGAGGAATTGATGTACCTGAAATGAAATTTATCATTCATTACGAATTACCAAATGCTGTTGAAGAATTTACACACAGAAATGGTAGAACAGCTAGGGTTTCTGCAAAAGGTACCGCTTACGTTTTAAAATGGAAAGAAGAAAGAGTACCAGATTTTATTAAAAATATTGAAATAGCAAACATATCTAAACAAGCAGAAAGAAAAGCTGTGTTTTGGGAAACTCTATTTATTTCTGGAGGAAGAAAGGATAAAATTTCTAAAGGTGATATTGCTGGTTTATTTATTAAACAAGGTAAATTATCTAAAGACCAACTTGGTGTTATAGAACTAAAACAAGATTGTGCTTTTGTAGCTGTACCAGCTAGTTTAGCTACTAGTTTAGTAGAAAAATTAAACAATTCTCGTTTAAAAAAGAAGAAAGTTAGAATTTACGAAGTATAATCTTATCTAATTTCTAAATTGATATTAATTGTATCAAAATTAAAAGTAAAGAAACCTAACAACAGCAATTATATAAACTAAAAACAGTAGTACATTTGCATAAAATATTTTTTTATGTTAAAACAGTTTTCCGATTTAGGAATTAATAGTGAATTACAAAAAGGTTTAATAGATTTAGAAATCTCTAAGCCTACAGAAATTCAAGAAAAAGTGATTCCTATTGCTTTAAATAATAATGAAGACATTGTTGCTTTAGCAAAAACAGGAACTGGTAAAACAGCTGCTTTTGGTTTGCCTTTATTACAATTAATAGATACTGATAACTCAAACATACAAGCAGTAATATTAGCACCTACAAGAGAATTAGGCCAGCAAATTGCTTCTAATTTAGAATCTTACGCAAAATTTTGTCCAGAAATTTCTATAGCTACTATTTGTGGAGGAATACCCATAAAACCACAGATAGAACGTTTAAAAAAAACAACTCAAATTGTAGTTGCAACTCCTGGTAGACTTGCAGATCTTGTTAAAAGAGAAGCTATTAACATAAAAAACATTTCGTACTTCATTTTAGATGAAGCAGATGAAATGGTTAGTGCTTTAAAAGAAGGTTTAGACCATATTATTAAAGAAATTCCTAAAAAAAGGAGAACTTTTCTTTTTACAGCTACAATGCCAGGTTCTATAAGACAAATGGTAAATAATTACATGTCTAAAAATGTTGTACAAATTGAAGCGAATATGGCTACAATTGGGCATCAAGGAATTAATCATAAGTATGTAGTTGTAGAACCGATTGAAAAATTAGAAGTTTTACTTCATTTTTTAAATTCTAAATCAGGTAAAAGAGGTATAATTTTTTGTAAAACGAAAGCAGCAGTAAACAAATTAGCTAAAAAATTAGCAATAAATAAATTTTCTTCTGGTGCATTACACGGTAGTTTAACGCAAGGGATTAGAGATCGAATAATGGATCAATTTAGAGAAGGCTATATTGATACATTAATTGCTACAGATTTAGCTGCCCGTGGTATAGATGTTAAAGATTTAGCATATGTTGTAAATTATCATTTACCAGATACTTATGATGCTTATGTACACAGAAGTGGTAGAACGGCTAGGGCAGGAGCAAGCGGATTATCGTTATCGATCATTCAAAAAGAAGAAGAAGAAGATATTACAGATTTTGAAAGAGAATTAGATATTAGATTCGAAACTTTGAAAAAAGCAGATGCTAAAAGTATCGAAGAAAATAATGCTTTAGTTTGGGCTAATAAAATTTTTAAAACAAAACCTAATCGTTCTGTAGATGAAGATTTTAAAGCTCAAATTAAAACCATCTTTCACCACTTAACTAAAGATGAATTGGTTGATAAAATTTTAGCAAACTATTTAGCCAATACAAAAAACAGTGCATCAGAAACCGTAAAAAATAAGAGAAAATAATAGTTTTAGTATTTTATGAGCAAAGAAATTAAAGAGAATAAAGAAGTTGCTGTTTGTATAGAAACTATTCAGAATTTATTAAAAGACACAAATCAACTTTTCGAATTACCAGAAGCACAAAGAATTGCTCTTTTTAAGGTTGCTGGTGAATTGTCTAGACCAAATAGAGACGAATTTCAGCGTAGAAGAAAAGATGCCAAAAAAGCTGCAAAACGTAAAAAAATAGAAAGTGATAAACATGCTAGAAAATCTACCGGAATAAGATCTGCTAGAGAAGCAGCATTATTTGTTGCACCTAAACTATTGGGTGCAGCTCAAATAGAAAAAGACACACCAGAATTAGAGTCACCAAGAAACTGTTATGTATGTAAAACAGTGTATACCAAATTGCACCATTTTTACGACACAATGTGCACCGAATGTGGCGATTTAAATTATGCTAAACGTTTTCAAACTACAGATTTAAAAGGGCAAGTTGCCGTTATTACAGGTTCTCGTTTAAAAATTGGATATCATATTACTTTAATGTGTTTACGTTCTGGTGCAACAGTTGTGGCTACAACACGTTTTCCTGCAGATTCTGCAATTCGTTTTTCTAAAGAAGAAGATTATAAAGATTGGAGCCATCGTTTACATATTCATGGCTTAGATTTGAGACACATACCGAGTGTAGAAATTTTTTGCAACTACATAGAACAGAAATACGATCGTTTAGATATTTTAATTAATAATGCGGCTCAAACCGTAAGAAGACCTTCTGGTTTTTATTTTCATTTAATGGAAAATGAAAAAAAGCCTGTAAATCAATTACCAAAATTAGCACAAACATTGCTAAAAGACCATGAGGCTTGTTTAGCAGAATTGTCTAGTTTAAGTGTTTCAACTTCTAAAACAAGTAAAAATAATGTATTACCAGTTACTTGGCATGGTCCAGAACCAGGAATTGGTTTAAGAAATTCTGCCGAATTATCTCAAATTCCGTATAGTTTTGATAATTCTTTACAAGCAGCAGAAGTTTTTCCTGAAGGTAAATTAGATGCAGATTTACAACAAGTAGATTTAAGAAAAACCAATAGTTGGCGTTTAAGATTGGGTGAGATTGAAACAACCGAAATGGTAGAAGTACAGTTGGTAAATGCTGTAGCTCCTTTTGTTTTATGTAACCGTTTATCATCTTTAATGATGAAAGAAAATACGGGTAAAAAACATATTATTAATGTTACGGCAATGGAAGGGAAGTTCCATCGATTTAAAAAAGAAGATAGACATCCGCATACAAATATGGCTAAAGCCGCATTAAACATGCTAACACACACTTCTGCATCTACATTTGCAAAATCCGGTATTTACATGAACGCGGTAGATACAGGTTGGGTTACAGATGAAGATCCGGCAGAATTATCAAAAAAGAAAACAGAAATTCACGATTTTCAACCACCTTTAGACATTGTAGATGGTGCTGCAAGAGTTATGGATCCCTTAATTGACGGAATAAATACCGGTAAACATTGGTGTGGTAAATTTTTAAAAGATTATTTCCCAATCGATTGGTAATAATTTAAACTCCAAACATAAAAAAAGCCCATCTTAAAAGATGGGCTTTTTAAATTTATAAAAATAAACTTTACTTATTTGATTTACTTAGTAAACCTCCTTTTGCACTGTCTACCGTAATTGTAAATTTAGAATTGCCTTTAACTATCCATCGAACTTTAACAACACCGTTACCAGGAATATTTCTTACCCTTAATTTAGCCGGATTTACTTTTTGCTCTTCGGTTACATTAAAATCTTCATTAGTAACCAACATACCTGCAATAACATTAACACCAGAAATAGATATATAATCTGGTCTAGTGATATTGTATTTTAAATCTTGACTAGCATGCGTTGGCATCAATCTATCATTTTTAATTGTAGCGGTTATTTCTTTTAAACCACCACTCATTTTCTTTTCAGAAATATTAGAAATAGATAAATTAGGCATATGTTGTGCATGGTAAAACGTAAATGCCATATTTCTGTGTGCTTCTTCTTCTAACATAAAACCTGGTGTTGCTCTTCCAAAATTCTTTTTAAAACCACCTACTTCTATTTTTCCGTATGTTGGATGATCAAACTCTTTCCATGGCGTAAAAGCGTCTCCCATTAATAACTCTTTATCAAAATCATAAGTTTGATTTCTGTCTCTTCCTTGTTTTTTATAATAGGCAAAAGAGGTGAAAATTTCATTTGTAAATGTGTAAATTCCTCTACTACCATAAAACCAATCTAATTCGCCACCAAATACAGAATAAAGATCTTTATATACAGTTAAATATCGATAACCAGGTAACATTTTTTCTCCTTTTTTTCCAATAGCATCATAAATTCTGATGTCTTGTCTATTATATGTTGCCAAATCTTCTTGTGCACCAGGACCTCTTAAAATCATTCCGCCAGAATTATGAAAACTTTGCGCGCCTGCTATATTAGGATGCGCTAAAACAAAATCTGCAACAGCTCTAGTTTCTGGTAACGAAAAAGGATGTTTGTATGCACCACGCTGAATATAATCTGGTTGCCATTTCCAACCCCAATCTCTGTTTGGATCGTAATAACCATGTGTATCTTCATTTATTCTTCCGTCACCATCATTATCAATACCTTCGTTACCTAAATATTCGTAACGTTGTGTTGTTACAACATCATCTGGTCCAATTGCAATCATTTTTCTTGGGTCTAAAGGATCTACAATATAATTGCCATCATCACTTTTTCTTCTCATTCTGGTAATAGATCCATCACCATCAATATCATCATATCCATCTTCATCAAACTTACCGTCTCTATCATCATCTAAAGGAATCATACCAGATCTTGGACTACTTCCGGTATTTGCTTCTTTCATAAAATCGTTTCTTGCATCAGGATTTATAGTTGGTACTATGTAAAAAATACGATCATTTAGCATATTGGTTATATACTCGTTTTCGTTAAAATTTTCTGTTAGGTACCAAGCAGTGTATATACTTATTTCTCCTCCTTGAATTTCATTTGAATGAATGTTTCCGTCTAAATAAAAACCAGGTTTTCTATCTGCTTTTCCTTGTTTATAGTTTGTAATTGCTAACATCCAAATATCTTTGCCCAAAGCAGACTTACCAATTGATTGTCTTTTTACTAAATTAGGATGTGCATCAGCAATTTTTTTACTTAAAGCAGCTAAACCTTCTGATGTATAATATCTATTAAAAGAAATTTGAACTTTTGGATTATGAGGCGATCCTGCTGCTCTAAAAACTTCTGAACTATTTTGTGCACCAATTGCTAATGGAAATAAAAATAATAGCAACAATGATTTTAATATATTTCTATTGAATTTCATCTTTTCTAATTTTTATTTATTTCAATTTTATTGTTGCAGAATCTACACCTGTATGCGACGTTCCTGCTTCTAATGTTACGCTACCATTTCCTTTTATTAACCAAGAAAATTTTACAGAACTGTCACCATCAATACTATTTAATAATGTAATTTCTTTTCCGCTAATAATTTCTTGATTCTTGTTTAAACCTATGGCAACTTTAATTTTTCTTAACCATCTAGATCTTTTTCCCATTTCTGTATGTGTTGGTAACAAACCGGTATTGTGTACGTCTACAGAAATTCTTGTAATACCGTTTCCTACAGCTTCTGATGTTAAATTTTGAAGTCTAATATTAGGTTGCATTTTTGCCAATTCTATAATAAAATCTGTGTGCTTTTTACTAATATCTGCCACCATTTTGTATGGCGGATTTAACATTTTATAAGGAGCAATGCCACCAACTTCTACTTTTTTATTAGGAAAATCTGGGTGAGAAACCATTGTCCAATCTACAAAGGCATTTTTAATATTTTCTTTTTCTGCCCATCTTAAATAATTAACAACTTTATTTTTTGATGCTTTTTTAGCAGAATCTTTTACTTGAGGTACCCACCAACCAGGTGTTGATAATGCTAGTTTACCAAAATGAAAGTAAGACCACTGAAAAAAATCGCCACCTTTTCCTTTAGAGATTGGTGCATCTTTAGCTTTAATAATTTTGTTATACTTATCAGACAAGAATTTATTTAACGCTGCATCTTGTTTTAAAACACTAGTTACAACTCGTTTTTTTGCACCAGATGCATTATATTTTAAAGGCGTTGATAAATTGTTTTCTGGGCCTAAGGTAACAATGGCAAAAATATTCCATCGATCGTAAAGAAAAGAAAGTAAATCTCTATTTTCTTTTTCAGAAACTGGATGTTCTCCAGCACCAGGCGTAAAGTATTGGTAATTGTAGCTAAAATTTTTGTTAAATAAAATTCCGCCTTTACCATCTTCATTAAAAAGACCATCTTTATCATTGTCAATTCCCTCACTAAACAATTTATAAGTTCCCTTTTCGCCTTTATTAATATCTGCTTTTACTAGAATTCTCTCATCATCTTTTAATTTTGTGTAATCACCAGTAATATCTTCTACACGCATCATGGTTATCAAACCATCATTATTTAAATCATCAAAAGAATCTTCATTAACAGCACCATCTCTATCATCATCTGTCTTTTTAGCATTACCATTTTTATAATGTTTTAAAGAAGAAAAATAGTTTTCTGTAGCATTAGGGCTCATGTTAGGAAAAATGTAAAAAGTAGTTTTCTCTAAAATATTTGCATGATTTTTTAGAATATTATCAGCAATATTTATAGCCATTTCTGGGCCTAAAATATGAGAACCATCTACACCACTTACAATTGCAATTGCAGGTTTATTTTCTGCTTTTCCTTTAGATAAAGTTAATGCCCAAATCTTATGACCACCAATTGTAGTTGTTAGTTCTTCTAATTTAGCATTAGTAGCATTCGATTTTTGAAGTGATTTGATTTTTTGAGTAAGTTTACTGTAATTACTATAATCGGATTGTGCCGAAATTTGTAACGTAGTAAAACAAATTGTCATCCCTATAAAAAAGAGAGATGCTCGTTTTTTATTAAACATAATTGTTAAGTTTGGTTAATTTAAATAATTATGTTTAAATATATTGTTTTCTATATATAATGCATTCTTTAATGTCCTTTAGACCAAAATATTAAGGATTGTTTAACAGATTTTAACATTTCTAAGCTAAAAAGTGGTAATTCTACTAAAAAACAGAAATTCTGTTATTATGTTGAAGAAGGTTTATTTTTTTATTGAAACAGGTTTTAGCTTTATAAAACCAAAAAAGTCTAAAACTTTAATAATTTGATAGGTTACATCAATTTCGTGCCATTTTACCCCAAAATTTGCACTACTTGCGTGTTTATGATGATTGTTGTGATATCCTTCTCCCATCATTAAAAAATCAAAAGGAAATAGATTTTTACTCGTATTAGTCATTTTGTAATTTACATACCCATAAATATGACCAAACCAGTTGATAATAACTCCGTGAATTGGTGCCATTAAAAGTGCAATTGGTAATAAAAACCATTGCCATAAAGCAGTTGTAAAATAAGCAAAAAATAAAATGTAAAAAGCAATCCAAAGTAATCTAGAAAAACGAGAACTTGCAAAGCTATCAAAGCTTTTCCATTGTGGTACGTTCTTAGTAAACTTACTATCTACTGGTATTTTTTGTTGATTTATTTGCTGATAAATTGTTTTTGTTTTCCACATCATTGCAAATAAATTAGAATCGTAAGAAGGCGAGTGTGGATCTTTTTCTGTATCTGTATACGCATGATGCATACGATGCATAATACCATACCCATACGCACTTAAATAACTAGAACCTTGAAAAAACCAAGTTAAAATAAACGTAACACGCTCCATGGTTTTAGACATTGTAAAAACCTGATGTGCAGCATAACGATGTAAAAAGAAAGATTGAAAAAATAAGCCTCCGTACCAAAGAATTATTACAAATAAAACTATAATCATTTATGTTTTTTTGCAAAGATAAATTGATATCAAAAGCAAAACAATGAACCCAAATCAATAAAAATTTTATACTCTTTTTCTTATTCTACTTAGTGCTTGCGCAGTAACACCAATATAAGAACTAATATACTTTAATGGTATAACTTTTAACAATTCTGGTCTTTCTTTAAATAGTTGTAAATAACGTTCTTCTGCTGTTAAGTTTAGCAAATTTTGTTCTCTTTTAGATTTTATTAAAAAAAGTCTTTCCGCTGTTAATCGTCCTATTAAATTACCAATTTGTGTAGTTTTATAAACTTCTTGCAAATCTTTATACGTAATGCTTAAAATTGTAGTTTTTGTAAGCGTTTGTAATTGATATAACGAAGGTCTTTGTGTTAAAAAAGAATCATAAGCGCTTATAAACTGGTTTTCGAAACTAAAACCAAATGTAATTTCTTTCTCTGGATTTTCTTTAGGAATAAATAATCTGACAACACCAGATTCTATAAAAGAAATATGATTTTCTATTTCGTTGATTTTTAAAAAAGTGGTTTTTTTCGGAATTACTCTTCGCTGTAATTTAGATGTAAAGAAGTTCCAATCCTTCTCAGAAATGTCTGCGATTTGATTGATATATTCTTTTATTTGATCCACTTTTAAAAACCCTTAAAATTCTTTACAAATATAGGGTTCTTCCTCTTAAAAAGAGTAGAGTAGGTGTTATAAATTTTAAAATCCGGTAGTATACAATATCAAGAAAACACCAATCATAATACCTGCTAAAGGCACTAATTTTTTACGTTTATTTTTTTCTTTAAATATAATACCTCCAATAACTACCGCAATAATTAACTGACTTCTTTTAATTGCAGATAAAAGCATAATTAAAGCTTCTGGATCTTGCAATGCTTTAAAATAAAAATAATCTGCGGCTTGTAGTAAAATACCAACACCAATAATTGTATATCTAAATTTAAACGCTTTTCTTTTTTCTGAATATGGAAACCAAGTTATTGTTAAAATTAATAATAAGATAAGTACCGTATAAAAACAAAACCAGAATTGTAATGTCTGCGGATTTAACATCAAACTCTGAATTAAAAACTTATCATACAAACCACTCGAAGCGCCTAAGAAAGTAGCACCAATAATAGCAAATATCCATTTGTTCTTTTTAAAAATAATTCCTTCTTTTTTACCAACTCTAGAATAAAGAATTACAGAAAATATGATTAAGAAAAAGCCAATCCACTGTAAAAAAGTAGGTTGTTCATTGTAAATTAAAATGGCGCCTATAAACGTAAAAAAAGGTCCAGCAGATCTAATAGGTGCAACAATTGTTATTGGTAAAAATTTTAATGCTTGATATGCCAATACCCATGAAGCGGCCATAATCATTGATTTTATAAAAATAAAACCATGAGTTTTTAAAGGAATTGAAGTGATATAAAAACCAATTTCTTTTGTGTAATCTGGATAAAAGATTGACATAATATAAAATGGTAAAAGCACTAAAAAACCAGAAGCTATTGTACCAAATAGAACCGGAAAAACCTCATTACCTTGTACTGCATGTTTTTTACATAAATTATGTAATCCTAAAAAAAGTGCAGCCAATAAACCTAAATACATCCACATGGCGCGAAGATAGTTTTTTGAACTATTTTATTGAAAATAATTGCATAAAAAAAGGTTGCCGATAAACGACAACCTTCATTTTTTATTTTAGTTTAAATTATTTTAAACTTTCTAATAATTTTTCTGCTACTAACTCAGAAGAAGCAGGATTTTGACCCGTAATTAAATTACCGTCTTGAATTGCATAAGCAGCCCAATCTTCTTTCTTAGAGTAGATACCGCCATTTGCACTTAACATATCTTCAACTAAAAATGGTACAACTGCAGTTAACCCAACAGCATCTTCTTCTGTATTTGTAAAACCAGTTACTTTTTTACCTTTTACTAGTGGCTCTCCATCAGTTCCTTTTACGCTTTTTAAAGCAGCAGGAGCGTGACATACAAAAGCTACTGGTTTATTTTGTACATTAAACTTTTCAATTAAAGCAATTGAAGTTGTATCATTTGCTAAATCCCACAATGGTCCGTGACCACCAGGATAAAATACAGCATCAAAATCATCTGCATTCATATCAGACAACTTTTTAGTGTTTGCTATTTTAGCTTTTGCTTCTTCATCTTTGTTAAATCTATCTGTATCTTCTGTTGCTGCATCTGGTGCATCACTACTTGGATCTATAGGTGCAGCGCCTCCATTTGGTGTTGCAATTGTAATTGTAGCTCCTTTATCTAATAATGTGTAATATGGGTTTGCAAATTCCTCTACCCAAAATCCTGTTTTTTTTCCTGTATCTCCTAATTTATCATGAGATGTTAATACAAATAATACGTTCATATTTTTATTTATTTTAGTTTCTATTTTTGCCTCAGAATTTTCTTCTAAAGACTTCTTTTTATCATTTTTACAACCTAAAGTTGTAACAATTGTTAGCGTTAAAGCAATCGTTTTTATAAATTTCATTATCTATTTAATAAGCCATTCTTACAATTTTCTTCGCGTCTTCTGGCAATAAAGCTTGACGTTCTCCTAATTTCCAACCACGCTCTGTAAAACGTTTTTCTACTTCTTCGGCAGTTCCTTCAAAATTATCTGTATAATCAGATAGTTTTGTATCGATTCCTAATTCTTGAAAAAAGGCTTCTGTTTTTGCTATTGCTTCATATGCTTTATCATCAATACTTCCTTCAGTAATATTCCAAACACGTTCACCATATTGCGCTAATTTTTCTTTTTTAGCTTCAAAATTATATTTGTAATGACTTGGTGTTATTACTGCTAAAGTTCTTGCGTGATCAATACCAAATAATGCTGTTAATTCATGGCCCATCATATGAATTGCCCAATCTCCAGGAACTCCTTTTTGTATCAAACCGTTTAGTGCCATTGTACAACTCCACATAAAATTAGATGCAGCTTGGTAGTCTGTAGGATCTTTTAAAACCTTTGGTGCAACTTCAACTAATGTTTGTAAGATACTTTCTGCGAATCTATCTTGTAACAATGCTCCAACAGAATATGTCATATACTGCTCTAAAACGTGTGTAAAAGCATCGGTTAAACCATTAGCTAATTGACGTTGAGGAATCGATGTGATTACTTGAGGATCTAATATTGAAAAAACAGGAAATAAGCCAGGACCACCCATAGCTAATTTTTCTTTTGTTTCTTCTCTCGTAATTACGGCTCCAGAATTCATTTCAGAACCCGTTGCCGGTAGTGTTAAAACAGTACCAAAAGGCATTCCCTTTTCTGTTCTAATATTTTTAGTTAAAATATCCCAAGGTGTATCGCCATCATAAACCGCTGCTGCAGATAAAAATTTAGTACCATCTATTACAGAACCGCCACCAACAGCTAATAAATAGGTGATTTTCTCGTCTTTAATAACTTTTAAAGCATCCATTAATGTTGCATATTCTGGATTTGCAGGAATTCCCCCAAATTCGATTACATCAACATTAGCTAAAGCAGTTTTTACTTGCTCATAGATTCCGTTTTTCTTAATACTTCCGCCACCATAAAGTAATAATACTTTAGCGTCTGCAGGAATTTCTTCTTTAATATTCTTTATTGTATCCTTTCCAAAAATAATTTTAGTAGGATTTTTAAAATCAAAATTGTTCATTGTTTTCTTTTATAGTGTTAATAATTAGTACTGATGACAGAATTACTCTATCACAGTTACTAAATCTTCCATAGGTTTTCTAACTTTAACTAAGTTCACCAACCAATCTTCATCTTCTTTTCTATAACCTAAAGGCAATAAAACGGCACTTTTTAAACCTTTTTCTTTTAAGTTTAAAATTTCATCTACTGCAGCAGGGTCAAATCCTTCTAATGGTGTTGCATCTACACCTTCATAAGCAGCAGCAATAATTGCGTGTGCAAAAGCAATGTACGCCTGTTTTGCAGCATGATTAAAGTTTTCGTCTGCATCTTTTTGCGGATAAGAACTTAATAACATTTGTCTGTAATTTTCCCAACCTTCGTTTTTAAAACCACGAATCTCGTTGGTTAAATCGAACATATAGTTAATTCTTTCTTCTGTGTAAGTATCCCATGCAGCAAAAATTAAAAGGTGAGAACAGTCTGTAATTACAGATTGATTCCAAGCAATAGGTCTAATTTTTTCTTTAATTTCTTGATTTTTTACAACAATAATTTCAAAAGGTTGTAAACCACTTGATGTTGCAGCTAATCTAGAAGCTTCTAAAATTCGTTCTATTTTATCTTCTGATACTTTTTCACCGTTCATTGCTTTAGCAGCGTATCTCCAATTTAATTTATCTAATAATTCCATTTTATTCTAATTTATATGTATTTATTTATTTGATCACTTTTATACTGTTCCATGCAGATTCGTAGGCTTCATCTAAATGCGTTTCATTTAAAGTAAATGAACCTCTTTTTTGAGAAATCATTAAAAATGACAACGGATTAATAGCATACGCATACAACAAATAATCTGACATTGGTTTTATGATATTTTGTTTTTTTCCTTTTTCCCATAAGTCGAGTAGAGGTTGTAAGTGTTTAATACCTTCAATTCTACTTGGTTCATCAATCATTGGTGTATTATCACATTGCGCTAAGAACATTGCATTCTCACATTCTTTTAATTTAAATTCTGCGATTTTGTGCCATATCAGTTTAAATCCTTCTTCCACAGACATATCTGCATTATAATTTTCGAAAGCATAAGCCGTGTATTTTGCTTTTACTTCTATATAAGTTTTGTTAACCAAATCTTGTTTATTCTCAAAATATAAGTAGATCGTTGCAGGAGAAACTTTAGCCATTTTAGCTATTTTACTCATAGGTGTTGCATGAAAACCATTATTATTAACCAACTCTATAGTTGCTTTAATTAAGGCATTTCTTTTGTCTATGCTTTTTTGAAGTTTTACCATTGTTTTCTAATTATGATGCAAATATAATAAAAAAATGAATGTTCATTCTTTTTTTTAACAAAACTTAACAAAATTTTTTAATCAACTGAATACTAAACCTTAACAACCAATTTAATAATCAGGTATTTATACGCTTAAAGTAAATTTGGATAATAAATAAGTTTGTACAACTAAACTTTAATATACAATTATGAGTTATTTACCTTTTAGACCAAATGCAAACCCAGTAGAAATAGATAATACTAAAGAAACTTCTGTTAGAAATGCTTTTTCAGAGTTTTTAATAGAAAATTATGGAGATGATTATCTAAACACTATCCAAAAACACAGAGATAGAGAAAGAGCAGATTATTTTAAAGAACATATAAATTCAGATAAGGAAGATACACCTATTGTTGGCATTATTGGTGGCGGTTTTGCAGGTTTATACTCCGGATTAATTCTTCAATCTTTAAATATCGAATTCGAAATATTTGAAAGTTCTGAAAGAGTTGGCGGTAGAATAGATACTTGGTATTCTACAAAATATAATGCAAAAGACAAAAACCAAGCTGGTTTGTATGGTGAAGTAGGAGGTATGAGAATTCCGCAGTTTTCTAACGACATGTTACCAGTACAGCAACTTGCTTTATCTGTAAATGCAGTTCTAAAAAGAAACAACTTAGAAGACAGCATTTTAATTTGGAGAAAATTCTATTACAATTCACCAGTACAAAGATTGCGTTACAACAACATGCAGAAACCTATTTTAGCAGAAGACTCAAATTTAAATGCTTTAAATTTTGGTGTAGATAAAGGTGGAGATATTCCAATGGTTTGGGTAACAGAAACAACTCTAGATTCCGAAACTTTTTTACCAATTAATAAAATTTTAGATAAAGTGAATGAGCCCTTTATTACTGCTATAAACCAATCTTTTTCGAAAGGGTTTAAAAAGTTAATGAAATTTGATAACTTTTCTATGTGGGCTTATCTTACTAATGTATTTACACTTGGCGATTTAGGAGAATATTACAACCCAGAAATGGGTGCAAAAACAGAGCATTTACCTTATAATATTGCCAGCTATTTAGAAACCTTAAATGTTGGTACAGGTATGTATTCGGTATCTTTTGTAGAAATTATATTGGCTAGTTACGATTGGGATGGTAGTAAAAATTCGTACGATGCAACCGACCAAAATATTTATATGATTACCATGGATAAAGGGATGCAACATTTTCCTGACGCCTGTAAAACAGTGTTAAATTTAGATAAAGGTATTTTACCAGAAGACGGAAGTAGAGCACAAGAACTAATTGGTATGAAACCTGGTTTAAATGGTAAGAAAGGGTATTCTCCAGAAAATTTAACAAAAGCTGCAAAACCACCAAAAACTGTTCCGGCTGCAAATGCCTCTAAACCAACAAAAGGATCAACATCTAAAAAGAAAGAAAGAGTTCATTTAGAACATAGAGTTACACATATAAATTATGATGAAAATTTATATGAAGGTCATGGCGGAATTAAAATGACAGTTCGCAATCAAGGTAAAAATATCGAAAAAAAGTATCCGTATGTAATTACAACTTTACCAAACGGAGCCTATTTAAACGGAGATTTGAAAGAAAATTTCTTTGATAATTTATCTTTTTCTAAAGCAAGAGCTATTAGAGAATGTAATTATATGCCGTCTTTTAAAGCTTTTATTACTTTTAAAAAACAATTTTGGGCAACTTTAGGTGAAAGGCAAGATAAAGGTTTAGGTGTTGCAGTGTCAGACAAATCTAACAGACAAATTGTATATCCTTCTTATGGATATGATGCAGAAGGTGGTGTTTTACAAATTTATTGTTGGGCGCAAGATGCCGAAAGAATAGGCGCTCTTTCTGATGAAGAAAGAGTAAACGAATGTTTAAAAGGAATACAGTACTTGTATCCAGAAGTAGATATTTACGAACATTTTGCAGGTTATAAACCAGAGGAAACTACAAAAACTTGGTTTTGGGATAATCATGCCAACGGAGGCGCTTTTGCCCTTTTTAAACCTGGCCAATTTAAAAGCTTATATCCAACCTTATTAACACCAGAATTTAAGGGTTCATTGCATTTTGCAGGAGAATGTTGTTCTGTGCATCATGGTTGGATTGTTGGTGCTTTAGATTCTGCTTACAACGCAGTTTTAAACATTTTGAAACAAGCTGGCGCACATGATAAAATTAAGCAAATGGAAACTACCTGGGGACAATTATCATCACCAGATATTGCATTAACTAAAAAGAAACAACAATTGGTTTAAACAGCAATTGTTCTAGAATACTCCATAAAATTAGCTTCAAAACGTTTTAACGTAGCATCTAATTTTTCTGCATAAATAACAAATTGGCATTTATGAATGCTTTGCGTAATAGAAATTACATCTGTGTATGGTGATTTTTGAGACAAAAAAGAAGCATCATCAATACTTAAAATTTTTACTTGTGTTGTATTTAATCCTTCTAGTAACAATAATTTATTTACAATTTTAGGTGTTGAAATAAGAATGTCTATTCCTTCAAAAATTTCAGATTTTAAAAGGTCTATATGTTCTTTTTCATCACCAAAATAAACTCTTAAAGTTGTATGTCTTGTGTATAATAAAAAGGCATTGTATAATTCTAATGCTTTTTCGTTGTTTTCTACTAAAACGATTGCCCTTGGTGCATCCCCATCTTCTTCACACTTTAATTTATGTAAAGTTGTAAGTATTAAAGTTGTTGTTTTACCACTATTTTCTGAAGCTGTACAATATAAATTTGCACCACTTTTAATTGCAGGAATTGCCACTTTTTGAAACTCTGTTGGAACCGAAATTTCGAAAGAAGTTAATTTCTCTTTTAAGTGATTGTGTAATTTTTTAAAAGGCTTTTCCATTTAAAATACTATTTAAATACAGTTATATAAAGTAAGGGCAAATATACAATTTAATTAATGTCGCTTAACAATTAAATGTGTTAGTTAGCTATAATTTCATTTGTTAAACTTTCCAAGTAAAACCGATTGTTAAACCTTTTCCTTTATTAGAGTTTAAAGTTATTTCTCCGTTATTTTGGTTGATAATTTTTTTAACAATTGCCAAACCAATACCTGTACTTTCTACATCTTCATTAATTTTTAATTGACTAAAGATTTTAAAAATTTTATCGTGGTATTTTTCTTCAATACCGGGTCCATTATCTGTAATGCTAAACAAATATCCTTCAGTAATCTTTTCGACATTAATTTTTATAATGGCTTTTTCTTTATCGTTATGTTTAATTGCATTACTAATTAAATTTTGAAAAACATGACTTAATTCGGTTTCATTTGCATAGATTTCTAAATCTTTATCAGGAAAAAGAATACTACTTTTATTTTGATAATCTACAACGCTAGAAACCTTTGCTAATAATTTATGTAAACTAAAAGAAGCTTTAACCTTATTACCTTTAGCAGCTTTAGAATACGCTAATAAACCATTAATTAATGATTCCATTTTGCTAACAACATCCTTTAACAGTTTTAAATGATACTTGGTATTATCATCTAAATTGTCTTTTAAATCTTCTTCGATAAAAGAAGCCAAAGAATAAACAGAAACTAATGGCGATTTTAAATCATGGGAAACAATATGATTAAAATCATCTAACTCTGTATTGTAATTTTCTAACAACTTTAAATTTTCTTCTAATTGTAAATTTGCTTCAGATAATTTTTCTGATTGTAAAGAAATTTCTTTTTTCTGACTTACAGCCAACTCTTTAGCTACTTCTAATTGTTTAAATGAAATCGAAAAACGATTCATTAAAAGCATAGATAATAGTAAAAACGCTACGATATAACCAAAATTTACAAAAATAATGGCAAATTCATTTTCATCAATAAAGAAAAATATATGAATTATAAAAATAACAGACCCTAATAACATACTAATTAACAACAAAATAGACTCTGACTTTCTAATAAATATTACATTTATAATTACAAATGCTACATAGATTAAATTTAAAATCATTAAAACTAAAAATGGCATCAACAGATTTGTAAAATAGGGTGCAGGTAAAATAATTGCTAAACTTGTAAGCGTCCAAAAACTAATTTTTATAACTTTTGCATAAATTGAATGTCTAAATTTTTTAAAAATATCATTAAAAAATAAACTTGCTGCCGAACCACCAATAAATAAAGAAATATATTCTATTCTTGTTAAAAGCAACCAATTAACCGTTTTAAAAAGATGTGTAAATGGTGCATAACGATCACTTAATGCCATATATGACAACGCAATACACATAATTGCAAAATGTAGAACAGCTTGATCTTTGTTCCAATACCATATGTAAAAAAACAAGAAAAATATTCCAATAAACCCAAGGCAACCAATAAAAATCATATCGGCAACTACCCGTTTTATTTTTTTGTCTATTAATTGTTTACTTGGTGCAATAATTAAAGGTTCTGTAATACCGCCTTTACTATGATAAAAATTTGCTACTTGTATAATTATTTCAAATGTAGTTTCGTTTGTATTTAAAGGTACTATTTGCGAAAATCTTCGATGTAACGTTTTATCTCTAGAAACACCAACAATTCCAATTTCTGAAATTAATTCTCCATTAATCCAAAGTTTAGAAGCAGCGTAAATTTTAGGAATGTATAAAGATAAAGTAGTTTTATTATTAGCAATTGTAACCGTTTTCTTATAAGTTGCAAAACCTAAAGAAGGTAAGTTTTCTTGATTATTTAGAGAAAAACTTGTCCAATTCTGTAAAGATATTTGCTTGTAAGCATCAGCAGATTTTATACTTTCTGGTGTTAAAAGTTGATTCCAATAAAAGTTCCAATCCGTTTCTAAAACAATTTTATCATTTGATTTTAAAATACTAGAATCTTTAACAAATTCAATGTTATTATTTACTTTTTGAAAACCATAAAGATTTATAAACGTACTTAAAAATATAAAAATAAAGCTTACTAACTTCAAATGTAAAATGTTTGTTAAGCTTGCAAAATACAACAAACATTTTGTTTACATTTTAAATATTTAAAATTTCTAAAATCTAAGCACAGCAAACCTCACATTTACCTTGAATTAATAATTGAGAAAATTCAATTTGTCTATTCGGTATGTTTGGTAAAACAACATTTGTAGAAATACAATCTACTTTTCCGCAACTTAAACATTGAAAATGAGGATGCATGTCTGTATGTTTAGATGAAGAACAACCATTACATTTTGCATACCATTTTAAACCATCTTTCCCTAAAAAAGAATGTAAAACTCCGTCATCTTCTAACTTATCTAACACTCTGTAAATAGTTGTTTTATTTATAGTATTACCTAAACCATCTATTAGCTTTTTTGCAGAAATTGCCACTTCATTTTTATTAAATTCATTTAATAAAATTTCTACAGTTTTAGTTTTTCTAATTATTCCCATAAAACAAATATAACGCAACTTAGTTGCAATAACAAATAATATTTCTACATTTGCAACTGAGTTGTATTAACAAAGAAATGAAATGATATTATTAAAAAAACAATCTGACCTATTAGGCACATATGCTAGTTCATTATGCCTAGTTCACTGTATCGCAACACCGTTGCTTTTTATCGGTCAAACTAAAATATTTAAATATCCTGATAATTTTTCTTCACTTTGGAAATCTTTAGATTATCTATTTTTAACTATTTCTTTTTTAGCTGTTTATTGGACAGCTAAATCAACAGATTTGCAGAAAATTAAGCCATTGTTATGGATGAGTTGGTTGGGTTTATTTACTGTAATAATTAATGAAAAATTAGAATTAATGCCAATACCAGAATTTGTAATTTATTTTCCAACTTTGGTTTTGGTATTTCTACACCTTTATAATAGAAAACATTGTAAATGTAAAACAGATAAATGCTGTATTAATGAATAATAAAAATCAAATTGAGATTATAGGAAATAACCATTTCTCTTCAAACATAAAAACACCATTACGCGAAGATGCTTTTGTAAAAACCGATGAAGAAAAGATAGAAAACATTTCATATCATTTTAAAAAAATAATGGAAGAAATTGGTTTAGATTTAATGGATGATAGTTTATCTGGAACTCCTTATCGTGTTGCAAAAATGTACGTTAAAGAACTCTTTTACGGATTAAATCCTGCCAACAAACCTAAAATATCAACCTTCGATAATAAATACGCGTATAAAAAAATGCTTGTAGAGCAAAACATTACTATAGATTCTGCATGCGAGCATCATTTTTTACCAATTATAGGTTATGCTAATGTTGCTTACATACCAAAAAGCAAAGTAATTGGTTTATCTAAAATAAATCGATTGGTAGATTATTACGCAAGAAGGCCACAAGTTCAAGAAAGGTTAGTATTACAAATTCTAAACGATTTACAAGAAATTTTAGACACAGAAGATGTAATTGTGTCTGTAACAGCCAAACATTTATGTGTATCATCTAGAGGCATAAAAGATCAAAATAGTTATACAACTACTTTAGAATATGGCGGAAAATTTGCCAATTCTGAAACGCGAAATGAATTTTTAAAAATAATTACTCAACAAAAATTATAATGATGATATCAAAAAAAGAAGTATTAAAAGCTCAAGATAATTGGGGTAGTGGAGTTGTAAAAATTGGATCTTTAAAAAATGATAGAACAGAATGTGAAGCCTTTACTAATAGTTTTTTAAACGATTTATATTCTTTTAAAAACGGACCCGTTTTATTTAAACCTACAAAATGCAAAATAGAACAATTTAGACCAACAAAAGAAAAAGCTCTTTCTTATTTTATTGCTGGCGAAAACCGTGCTTGTGAAGAAGATAATGGTTTTGCAATACAACCATGAACAAATGTTCGTTTTGAAAATACAAACTTAATTTTAGAAGAAAAGCGTGCCATTGCAATGGGTAATTATTTTTTTACTGATTTAAATGGTGATGAAGCTAAAGTAGAATATACTTTTGGTTACAAGTTAATTGATGGTAAATTAAAAATTGATGTACATCATTCTTCTTTTCCTTATAAAATGAATGCAGTAACATAATGCAAAAATGTCTTTTTCTTGTATGTCCTACAGATTGTCTAGAGCGTGTAATTAATAAAACGTATAACAACAACCATTATTTTTATACATCTTTAGGCAACTCTGTTCGATTTAATAAAGAAAACCTAGAAGCTATTAAAAAGTTAGTACTAAAAAATAAATTGAAAAAAATATTTTTTGTTTTATCTAATGAAAACAATATTATTTCTGATGCTATAGAAAAGCAAAACTTTATTACTACAAGAGGTTTAAACACATTATATTCAGAAATAAAAAAACAAAAGAACAATTCTAAAATGTGTTCTTTTAGAGGTATAAATCAAAGTTTGCTTTTATCTTATTATTTAAATTTAAAAATAAAAGAATTAAAAACAAAACTAGAAAAAATTGGCGTTAAATCAGTAAAAATTAATGGTAAAATTTATCATAATTTAGAACATAAATTTAAAAATATTTATCCGGATTTAATCTGCTTAAAAAAATATAATTTTAATTAAAACATTGGTTAAAAAGTTTTATACATAATAATATGCATTATAACAGAAGAAAATTTATTTCATTTGTAGGAAAACTAAGTATAGGTGCTGTTATAGCACCACAATTCTTAACTAGTTGCGGTAATCTTACAACACCTACAAAAAATTTTAAAGACATTTCTAAAAAACGATTAAAAGAATTAAGTAAATTAACTTTAAAAGGAATTAACCCTTCTAAAAAAGACGATTTATTATTAGCCAAAGGACTAAATTATCATTCTGTAATAAAATGGGGAGACAAAATTAATGCTAAAGATACCTTCGGATTTAATAATGACTTTACTTGTTTTATACCTCTAGACGACAACAATCCTAAAGATGGCTTGCTGTGGGTAAATCACGAATATGTAAACCCTTTATTTGTATCAAATTATAATAAATATAACACTATTGCTAAAACCAAAGCGCAAGTTGACAAAGAAATGTACAACGTTGGCGGTACTATTGTTAGAATTAAAGAAGAAAACGGCATCTGGAATGTAGTACAAAATGATGCATATAATAGACGTATTACCGCAAAAACACCTATAGCATTAAATTGGGATTTTCCCATTAAAGGAAAAACAAGCGTAATAGGAACCAATAGTAATTGTTCTGGCGGAATAACTCCGTGGAAAACCTTTATAACTTGCGAAGAAAATTATGATGGTTTCTGGGGGGAAACCAAATATGATGAGTTTAATAAACCATCTCACGTACCAAGTTATAACCAATGGGAAAACCATTATGATTATCCGCCAGAACATTATGGTTGGGTTGTAGAAGTAAATCCAAAAGATGGTTCAGCTCAAAAACATATAGCACTTGGTAGATTTGCCCATGAATGTTGTACTTTATTTGAATTAGAAGACAAACGTGTGGTAGCATATACTGCAGATGATAGAAATGATGAGCATTTGTATAAATTTATATCTTCGAAACCCGGTTCTTTAAAAGAAGGTACTTTATATGTAGCCAATACTATAAAAGGAGAATGGTTAGCATTAGATTGGGATAATCAACCTTTGTTAAAAAGTAAATTTAAAGATCAAACAGAAGTATTAATTAGAGCAAGAGAAGCTTCAAAAATTTTAGGAGCTACCCCTTTAAATAGACCAGAAGATATAGAAATAGACCCTATTTCTGGTAATATTTTTATTACGTTAACCAATAATAAACCTAAAGGTGATTACCATGGTTCCATATTAAAAATAGAAGAAAAAAACAATGCTTTTGATGCCTTAAACTTCAAAGCATCTACGTATTTGGTAGGAGGAGAAGAAAACGGTTTTTCTTGCCCAGACAATTTAGCTTTTGATATGTCTGGTAATTTATGGATTACCTCTGATATGTCTGGTAGTTCAATGAACAAAGCGGGTAAACCATATCTTTCTTTTAAAAATAATAGTCTTTTTGTAATACCAAGACTTGGTAAAGATGCAGGCAAAGTAATTAGAGTAGCATCGGCACCAACAGATGCAGAACTAACAGGACCTTGGTTTTCTCCCGACGGAAAAACCTTGTTTTTAAGTGTTCAACATCCCGGAGAACAAACAAAAGACTTAAAAAATCCAACTAGTAAATGGCCTTTTGACAAAGACAATATACCAAAACCAACCGTTGTTGCTATAAAAGGAGATCTAATTGAAAAAATGAATCGACTTCATCAAATAGAGAATTTCAATAAGTGATTTAAGTGTTTATTATTTCTATTTTTTTTAACATAAACATTTTGATAATTGTATTTTAAATATTAATTAAATAGTATAATTTTAGATTTTTAAAATAACCAACACTACTCAAATGAAATTTATCAATTTAATATGTTTATTTCTGTTGCTTACAGCTTGTAAAAAGACAGAAAATAACCTTACAAAAATTACTGCTAAAAATATTGCGATTGATAGTACCATAGCATCATCAGCAAAAATTGATAGTATTATAGCACCATATTCTAGAAAAATGATTGGTGAAATGGAAAAAGTATTGAGTTATGCTCCTTATAATTTTACTAAAAAAAGCGAAAACAGACAAAGCAATCTAGGTAATTTAATGGCAGATATGTGCTATGAGATGGCAAACGCTATTTTTAAAGATAAAACAGGCTCAGAAATTGATTTTTCAATGTTTAACAACGGCGGTTTACGTGCTATAATTTCTAAAGGAAATGTAACACAAGAAGATGCTTTTAATTTAATGCCTTTCGAAAACGAATTGGTTGTAGTACAACTATCTGGTGCTAAAATTGAAGAATTAGTAACGTATTTTATAGATTCTAAAAGTGCACATCCTTTATCTAAAGAAGTTGCATTACACATCAAAAAAGATGCTTATAGCTTACAAATTAAAGGGCAAAATTTTGATAAAAATAAAACCTATAATGTTTTAACATCAGATTATTTACAAGGTGGTGGAGATCGTATGAACTTCTTTAAAAACCCTATTCAACTTACTAAAATTGATTATAAGGTTAGAGATGCAATTATCCATTATTTTCAACAAACAGATACCATAAAAGCCACTATAGATAACCGTGTAACTTTATAATTATGAAAAGAAGAAACTTTATAAAACAATTAGGCGGTGCAGCTGCATTATCCATGGTAGATAGTTTGGCGATTCCTTTAATATCTGGTAATACACAAAGACAAATAACTATTTTACACACCAACGATACACATAGCCATATAGAGCCTTTTGATGCTGATCACAGCAGAAACCCAAATAGAGGAGGAGTGGCAAGAAGAGCAACCATTATAGAAAAAATTAGACAAGAAAATAAAAACACGTTGCTTTTAGATGCAGGTGATATTTTTCAAGGTACACCCTATTTTAATTATTTTGGTGGCGAGCTAGAGTTTAAGCTTATGAGTATGTTAAAATATGATGTGGCAACCATTGGAAATCATGATTTTGACAATTCTATAGAAGGTTTATACAAACAATTGCCCAATGCTAAATTCGATTTTGTGTCTGCAAATTACGATTTTAAAAATACCGTTTTAGATACGCATGTAAAACCTTATAAAGTTATTGTAAAAGATGATATTAAAATAGGAATCTTTGGTTTAGGTATTGAGCTTGAAGGATTGGTAGGCAAAAAAATGTACAAAGAAACTGGCTATTTAGATCCTATAGAAATTACACAAGACATTACTAAAAGGCTTAAAAACGAAGAAAACTGCGATTTGATTATCTGTTTATCTCATTTAGGATACTATTATAAAAATAATCCGAATAAAATTTCTGATTTAAACTTAGCAAAAGCAACCAAAGACATCGATTTAATTATTGGCGGACATACACATACCTTTTTACCAAAACCAACAATAGTTAAAAATTTAGATGATAAAAACATATTAGTAAATCAGGTTGGTGCTTATGGTATTAATCTTGGCCGAATAGATTTCTATTTTGACGAAAACAAAAATAAATCTGCTAACGGCACCACAATTTTGGTATAGTACCTAAAAAATTGCTTTTAGTATTTGTAACTTTTATATCTTTAATATTTATAGTGTTGTCTTTCTAAATGTATTGGGAGACATATGCTTTAACATTTTAAATTGCCTGTTAAAATTAGAGATATTATTAAACCCAGATTTAAAAGCAATTTCGTTAATAGATAAATCTTTATCCGTATTTAATAATTTACAAGCATTTTCTATCCGTAACTCTATCAAAAAACTACCAAAAGTTTTATTGGTTCGTTTTTTAAAATATTTACAAAAAGCATTTTTTGTCATGTTAGCAACACTTGCAACATCGTCTAAAGTTATTTTTTGATAAGCATTTTCTAATGTAAAATCAAATACATCCCGCATCCTTTTCCCTTCAATATCAGAATATTTTTTATGATAAACAAACGTTGAAAGAGGTGTTGATTTTGCTTTAGAAAAAACCTTTAGTATTTTTAAAAACAAAATAAATCGTTCTAATTTAGAGGCATCTTTTAGTTTTAGAAAGTTTTTTATAATATTTTTTTTATTGGTTTTAATCTCTAAACCTGGTAAAGTTTTAGATAAAAAATGTTTTATTTCTGTTAATTCATTCAATTTAAAAAAAGCATCTCCAAAAGATGCTTCTGTAAAAAATAAACTCAACATTTTAGAGGTCTCATTTGTATTTTTATCACTTTTAAATGCATGTGGTAAATTACTTCCAATAATAAAAATATCATTTTCAGAATAGCTAGAAACTTTATCTCCAACTAATAAAGTGCCTTTCCCTTTTTTAATATAACTAATTTGAATTTCGTCATGTTGATGTAATTTGTCATAAAATACAACCTCTATATCCTCTTGGTAAATTAGCGCATTGTTTTCTGGTTTCGGAATTTTAAAGGGTAAAACTTTCATTTTCAATAGTTGTATTCTAATCTAAAATTATTCAATAATACAAAATTATACCTTATTAAGGATAATATAGTATCTAAAGTGAGTAATTTAATCTTATTTAAGTGTTTGTGAACTCTTTAATTTTACATACAATAAAAATAAAATTATGAGTATACAATGGAATGGAGTAATGCCAGCTGTGTTTACATGGTTGAAAGAAACAAAGTCTGGTGCTTTTGAAATAGACTTTGATGCCACACAAAAACGGGCTGCAAGTATTTTAAAAGCGCAAGGAAAAAACGGAAGCAGAATGAGCGGACTTGTTGGTTCTGGTACCTTAGGTGAAAACAGCTACTTAAGTACAAAGCAACGTTTTTCTTTACTTAAATCCCTTTCTATGGTTGCTAAAGAATTCAATGTTCCGTTGATTAGTGGAGCCGCAGCAGCAACTAAAGAAGAACTTGCTAAAATTGTAGAAGGACTTGCTATAGTGGGCGTTGATACCGTTATGGTTATGCCACCAACAACAAAGGCGGTTCCTTCTGAAAAAGAAATGTATGAGTATTATGCCCTTTCTGAAACAACAGCAAAAGAGGTAGGCGTAACAATTATGCCGTACAACAATCCTGATGCAGCAGGTTATCATGCGCTCTCAACAGATCTCTTAAGAAGACTATCTGTGCTTCCTAAAGTTGCTGCTCTTAAAATATCAACAATAGATGTTTCAATCATTGAAACGTTGTTGTTAGAAAACAAAGACTTAAAAATATTGGCGGGTGTAGACACCGTTACTGTATACGCAGGACTTGCAGGAGCCAGTGGTGGTATTACTGGTGTGGGTACTATTTTTCCAAAAGCAAGTATTACGATGCAAGAATATGTTGTAAACGGAGAGTGGGCAGAGGCAATTAAAATTTCGCAGGCTTTAAATTCTTTATCCTATCTAGATGCTCAGCCACTGCTTATGGAATATCTTAAGCTTGCCATGGGAATTCATCATAATGATGTAGATGGAGGACTTCGAACTTATGGTAAGAAATTAACCCAACAGCAAATTAATGATGTGCGTGCAAGATATTTATTAGCAAAAGAAAGACTAGATGTTTTAGGTTTATTAGGTGATTCCTTTTAAAATTAAAAAAAAGAGAGAGCTTCATCTTTATAGTAAACAACATGCAAACCTTATAAAACGTACATGATAATTATAGAGTTTTAATGAGAAAAGGTTGTTCATCTTAAGGTAGTATTTTAATCAAAGCTAGTGCAAAAATAAGGGAACCAGAGAGTTATAAAAATGACAAAAAAATTCAAAAAATAAGTAAAAATGATATCAGGAAAAAACTATATAGGCAACCAATTATCTGCCAACGGAACCAAAACATACAAAACCTTTAATCCGGAATTAAACGCAGAAAATAGCACTGTTTTTACAGAAGCCACAACAAAAGAAATTGATGACGCAGTAAATTTAGCCACAAAAGCCTTTAAAGAATATAGAACCGTTTCTGGAATTAAAAAAGCGGAGTTTTTAAATGCAATTGCAGACGAAATTTTAGCCTTAGATGATCAATTGATAAAAACGTATTGCCTAGAAACAGGTTTGCCAGAAGCCAGAGCAAAAGGAGAAAGAGGCAGAACAATAGGGCAATTGCAAAGTTTTGCTAATTTAGTTGCAGAAGGTTCTTGGGTTGAAGCAACTATAGATACTGCACAACCTAATAGAGCGCCTATGCCAAAATCTGATATCAGAAAAATGTTAATTCCTTTAGGGCCTGTTGTTGTTTTTGGTGCCAGTAATTTTCCTTTGGCTTTTTCTACTGCCGGTGGAGACACGGCTGCAGCTTTAGCTTCTGGTTGTCCGGTTATTGTAAAAGCGCACCCAATGCACACAGGTACAGGAACATTAGTAGCATCTGCAATTATTAAAGCTGCTGAAAAAACAGGAATGCCAAATGGTGTGTTTTCTAATTTAAATGCTAGCGGCATAGAAGTTGGGCAACAATTAGTGGCACACCCCAAAGTAAAAGCTGTTGCTTTTACAGGAAGTATTAAAGGAGGTAGAGCCTTATTAGATTTGGCTTCTAAAAGAGCAGAACCTATTCCTGTTTTTGCTGAAATGGGTAGTATAAATCCGGTTATAATTTTACCAAATGCATTAGAAAATAGACAAGCAGACATTGCTAAAACTTATGCAGGTTCTATTACTTTAGGTACGGGCCAGTTTTGTACAAATCCTGGGTTATTATTAGGTATTAAAAGTGATGCTTTTACAAGTTTTATAAAGAATGTATCAGAAGAGGTATTAAAAATATCTCCGTCTTGTATGCTTCATCCAAATATTAAAAAAGGCTACAATACCAGCAAAGAAAAAGTAGTATCACAAGACAACGTTACTATTACTGCAAACTATACATTAGATGTTCAAAATAATTATGCAGCACAAGCTATTGCTACAGTAACTGGAAAAACATTTTTAGAAAACCCAACCTTACATTTAGAAGTTTTTGGGCCTTTTTCTATGATTGTACAATGTGACAATGCAAAAGAACTAGAAACAGTTATCAGTAGTTTAGAAGGGCAATTAACAGGAACTGTAATTTCTGATGAAAAGGAAGTGGCCAACTACCCAGCAGTAATAGCAGCACTGCAAAACAGAGTAGGTCGTATTATTTTTAACGGTGTCCCAACAGGGGTAGAGGTTTGCGAATCTATGGTTCATGGTGGTCCTTATCCTGCATCTACTGATAGTAGATTTACTGCTGTGGGTATTGGCTCTATTAAACGTTGGGTTCGTCCATTTAGTTATCAAGATTGGCCAAATAATATGTTGCCAAATGAATTAAAAAATGAGAATCCTTCTAATATTTTTAGAGTGGTGGATGGGGTAAGAACTAAAAATTAAAAAATGAGTAAGCATACGTTTGTTTGTATAGATGCGCATACTTGCGGCAACCCTGTTCGAGTTATAAAAAGCGGGGGTCCGGAATTAGTTGGAAAGACCATGAGCGAAAAAAGACTTCATTTCTTAAAAGAATATGATTGGATTAGAAAAGGCTTGATGTTTGAGCCCCGTGGACATGACATGATGAGTGGTAGTATTTTATACCCTCCTCACGATCCAGAAAATGACTTTGCTATTTTATTTATAGAAACCTCTGGTTGCCTACCCATGTGTGGACATGGTACAATTGGTACCATTACAATTGCTATAGAAGAAGGTTTGATACAACCTAAAATTCCAGGAAAAATTAAAATGGAGGCTCCTGCTGGCTTGGTAGAAATTGAATACAAGCAAACCAATAATAAAGTAGCATGGGTAAAACTAACCAATGTAAAAAGCTATTTAGCGGCAGAAGATTTAACCATTGATTGTCCAGAATTAGGAGTGCTTACTTTTGATGTTGCTTATGGCGGAAATTATTATGCCATTATAGATCCGCAAAAAAACTTTTCTGGGGTCCATAATTTTACCGCAAATAAGATTATTCAATATTCTCAAATAATGCGTGATCGCATTCACAAAAAATATGCAAATTTATTTGTGCATCCAGAAAATGAAAATATAAAAAATGTATCGCATTTGTTATGGACTGGTACGCCTTTAGATAGTACCTCTAACGGAAGAAATGCAGTGTTTTATGGTGACAAAGCCATTGACAGAAGTCCTTGCGGAACCGGTACTTCTGCACGTTTAGCACAATTGTATGCCAAAGGAAAATTAAACATAGGAGAAGCATTTGTACACGAAAGTTTTATTGGTAGCAAGTTTATAGGTCGTGTAGAAAAAGAAACACTTTTAGATGGTAAAATGGCTATAATACCAAGCATACAAGGGTGGGCAAAAGTTTTTGGTAAAAATACCATTACCATAGATGATCAAGATGATCCTTATGCACATGGTTTTCAGGTTATTTAATTTGAAAAAGCCCCCTTTTTTCTTTAGAATAGAACGTTTACTTAAAAAAAAACAAACAATATTAAAGTCTTAAAAATAAATTTAAGAGCACAAGAATGAATAAAAATGTATTAATAATTGGCGGAGGCATAATAGGCTTAAGTACGGCTTATTATCTTTTAGAAGAAGGTCATCATGTAACTATTATAGATAAATCTAACTTTTCTAGTGGTGCCTCTTATGTAAATGCTGGCTATATAACCCCTAGCCATTTTATTCCGTTAGCTGCACCGGGTATGATTCAAAAAGGGGTAAAGTGGATGCTGAATCCAACTAGTCCTTTTTACATAAAACCTCGATTAGATGCTGCTTTTTTAAAATGGACTTGGGCATTTAAAAAATCTGCTACGAAAGCTAAAGTAGAAAAAGCAATTCCGGTACTTAAAGACATTAATATTTTAAGTAGAGATTTGTACGAAAGTATAAAAGCATCTAATGCTTTTAACTTTCATTATGAACGTAAAGGATTGTTAATGTGCTATCAATCAGACAAAGTAGGTGAAGCAGAATGGGAGGTAGGCAAACGCGGTATTGAAGAGGGCTTGCATGTAAAAAATTTAACTAAAAAAGAAGTAGCTGTATTAGAACCCAATGCAAATTTAGATATTAAAGGTGCTGTTTATTTTGATTCGGATGCACACATGACACCTACAGATTTTATGCCAGAAATGATTGCCTATTTAAAAACCAAGGGCGTAATATTTTATGCCAATGAAACGGTAAAAGATATTGAAGTTAGCAACGGTACGATTTCTAAAATAAAAACAGACAAACAAGTATTAAAAGCAGATGAGGTGGTGTTAGCTGCCGGAAGTTGGAGCCCTTTATTAACAAAAAAAATAGGGTTAAAAATACCCATTCAAGCTGGTAAAGGATACAGAATTAATGTAAGCAGAGAAACGGGTATTACCATACCTGCCATATTATGCGAAGCCAAAGTAGCAGTAACTCCCATGCAAGGGTTTACGCGCTTTGCGGGTACTATGGAAATTGCAGGAATCAATCATCAAATAAACCCTCTTAGAGTGCAAACCATTGCCAATGCCGCAGCAAAGTATTATGGCAACTTAAAGATTACAGATGCTGAACAAAAAGCAGCAGATTGTGGTTTAAGACCTTGCTCTCCAGACGGTTTACCCTACATAGGTAAATCTTCTAAATGTACCAATTTAACAATTGCAACTGGGCATGCAATGATGGGGTGGAGCTTAGGACCCGTAACAGGAAAATTGGTTTCTGAAATAATTTCACATAAAAAAACTTCTTTAAATTTAAATCCTTTTCATCCCGATAGATTGTTTTAATTTTGTGGTGTGTTGATTTAAAAAGACACTTTTTTTACAGTATCGTAATTATAAATCAATAACAACCAGCCATAAAAAAAGCGTTTAGTATAATGCACAATTATAGACATCACAATATTGGTGTAATACATCTTAAACTGTTGTACTTATTTATAAATGAAAAATTAACTTGAAAAAATTATAAAAATTTTAGGTCGTTTATAAAAACTTTGTATATTCGCACACCTTAACAAAACAAGGTTCTTTTTTTACCATAATGGCTACTATTAAAATAGCCTTACTGGGTCATAAAATTGAACAAAAGGGGAGATACTCAAGCGGCCAACGAGGACGGACTGTAACTCCGTTGACTATGTCTTCGCAGGTTCGAATCCTGCTCTCCCCACAACTTGTTTTTTCTTCTAAACACTTTAAAATCAATACAACTTTTAACTAATATTTTACGATTACCAAACGCTCTTTGCTTTGATAGTAATCTAAGATTTTAGCATTTTTTATAAGATTTTTTACCCACTGTAAAGTCTATAAAATAGTACCTTTTAGACATATAAGGCTATTTTTTAAATTTTAGATTCACAAATAAAAAATAGATATCTTAGGTAAAAAATGAACACCAATTTCATCCTAATTTAACCTATAAGAATTAATTTAAATTTAATAAACAGTTCAATTAAGATAAAATCAAAACAGTATATTTGACTTGTAACAATACAAAAACGCATACATATTATACGTTGCTTTAAATAAAGACTTAAGGTTATTATTTTGTAAGCCGCTGCAAATTATTATAAGATGAAAAAACTAATAATTCCTATTTTACTAATCACATTTCTTTTTATTGGTTGTAAAGAAAAAATTAACCTAGAAAATACTTTACAAACACATTTTAAATATGCAAAAGATAGTGAGATATTAATTAGTGCACATCGCGGAGGAAAAGGATATGCTGGTTATCCTGAAAATTGCTTAGAAACTATGCAATATATTAAAAAACATATTCCTAATGCCTTATTTGAAATTGATGTAGCTAAAAGTAAAGATGGGGTATTACTATTAATGCATGATAATTCGCTAGAACGAACATCAACGGGTTTTGGTAGGGTAGATCAAAACAATTGGGAGGCAATGGCACCATTGCAACTTAAAGATGATTCTAATACCATTGTTGATTTTAAAATTCCTTTGTTTAAGGAAGTATTGGATTGGGCAAAAAGAGAAAATGCGATACTTACTGTAGATATTAAGCGAAGTGTAGACCCAGTAGAGGTGCTACATTTTATAGAAAAAAACAACGCTTTAAACCAATCGGTTATCATTACCTATTCTTTAAAAACGGCTCAAAAGCTCTATAAATTAAATCCGAATGTGATGCTATCTGTAAGCATTAGAAATATGGAGGAATTTAATAGAGCAGCCAATTCTGGTATCACTTGGGCTAATATGGTTGCTTTTACAGGCACAAGACTTTCAGATACTAAATTGTATAACAAATTGCATTCTAAAGGAGTGCAATGCATGCTGGGTACTTTGGGGAACTTAGATAAGAGCGCCGCGGCAAAAGGCGATCATCTATATAGAGAATGGGCAACCCTAGGAATTGATATTTTTGCAACTGACAGACCACTTGAAACTAAAAAAGCACTTAAATCTTATAAAAATTAAGCTCTTTGTTTGAAGTCATATTACTTTATACAAATCAATTCGTTTTATACAAACCAGTTGAAATGTTAAACAATATAATTGTATCATCATATTCTGCATTATCTAACTTTAGTTTTTGATTAAAAGCAAACATAGTTTCAACAGTTTCTTAAAAAAAATTATACTACAATTTTAATACAACATTTTTTTTGCAATAACCTAGAAGGGAAGCATAATACGTGGTATAATAGCATTGTCCTAAAAATTATTTCTTTTAAAATCAGTATTTTATATGGTCTTGTACTTGGGTATCGTTTACAAGCAATTTAACTAACTTTTAATAACCATACGCAACCCCGTATTTATACCTGAAAAACAATACTTATCAAAAAATTAATTATATTTAGGCTAACTTACTCAATTCCAAAAGAGTATGTAATTAAGAAAAAGTAATTATGAAAAAAGAAAAAAAGCAAAAACCTACTGCATTAAACAAGCATTTACAGTACGATGCACAGTTACTAGAAAATGAAGTATGGTTAACTACAGAGCAAGCCATGGCGCATTTAAATGTAAGCCGAAGCACCATGTATCGTTTACGCAAACAGCACAACATACCTAGTTTTAAATTAGGCCATAGTCCCATGTATCCGAAACATTTATTAAATAAATTGTTTATTACCAAGGCATTGGGCAATGTAAAAATATAAATTGATTTTATAGATTTTAAATCGGTTGTTAAAAAAAAACCTGACTTTTAGCCACATAAAACAGGTGTTTACACAAAACTAATAGCTAGTTGCATGCAAACACCTTGTAAACATGTTTTAAATATTACCTCATATAATGTTGTTAGAGTACCGTAACTGATCCCATGTAAGTACTTATAGCCGCATAGTTGGTTGCAGGTTTGCTAAAAGAAGCCCAAATTTCTACATTAAAAGTTGCCATAAAATTGGGTAGTGTTACAATGGCTGTGGTAGCGCTTCTATCAGCTACAGTTGTATTGGTATAAAACAAATTTAAATCGGGTGCATATACCACAACCATTAAGGTATCGGTTGCAGTAGCTTTACCTTGTCCGCTATTGTCTTGCCAACTAAAGTTTAAGGTTTGGTCTGCTGCTGCTGCCACTGCACCACCATCTATCCCTCTTAAATCTCCTTTGCTTATCAATACTTTTGGATAATCCATTACGGCACCTCGTGGTGTATTTATCACTGCGTTTTTAAGATGGTAAGAGGTTGCCAAATTAGCGCGCGATCTATCACCTTGGGCACTGCCAAAATAACTATTCAAAATTTCTACAATCGGACTTAAAAACCCAATTACAGTTTTAAACTTTTGGCGTTGTTCTACTTGTTTTTCTGTTGCTGTATAATTACCACGTTGTGGTAAACTACGCATTACGTTTTTACCCCTCCATCTAGAGCCTACTACGTTACCTACTTTTCCAGAAAATCCGCCTAAGATGCCTTTTTCAAATGTTGCCATAATACTTTTTTTTTATGATTAATAGATGCCAAACATACAGGCTAAAACACATAACTACAAGCACTTGACCACTACTGACACGTATTGACACAAACTGACCGTTTGTAAACGCTTTTGATTCTTAATGACCCCATTTAACTTGCATAGACACCCTATGATACAGTTTGACACCTACTGACACATATATGCTATTTTTATAGTGTTTTATTCGAGTTTGCTTCGGGGTTTGTTCGGGAGCGGGTAGTGGCTATTTTTAAAAAATGGACTTTTTAAAGAGAAAACTGCTTGCAGAGTGGGGTAATGGTGCCAACATTTTGTTTACATATACTAAGTGCACCTATTATATTAAGATGCTAGACGCTTGGTAAGGCACTTTTATGAAATCGAATTTACTAGCATCTTTAGCAACTTACTTGTAGTATTTTATACAGCCGAATGGTGTATGTGGTTTGAAAAAATAAATATATAAAGTCAACAAAAAGTAAATCTGTAGAATGTTGTTTTATATTGCTAAACGGTCTCGGCTATGAGTAGTTGCGTGGTTTAGCGATTAACTTTACAGGTACACTCCAAGTTGGAAATTACATAGGAATTTCCATAGTAGGCGAGAACAAGCAATTACTCATAACCATTGTTGGCAGTAGTGTTTTTAATTGAATTAAGTTCATTTTTCGATATTCAGCTTCTTCTTATAAAATTTGGTTGAAAAAAATATCAATATAGTTCCAATTATTGTAGGCATAATAAAATTTAGAGTTGTATTTCCAAATAAATCTTGGATAGATACAAAAGCTGTTGTAGCTGCTATAAACGAAATAAACATTCTTGTAAAATGTTCAAAATACCAGTCTAATTGTCCGTAAATCTGTTTTTTTAATGGTTTGAGCAAAACATACTTAAAAATATCTTGAACTGTGACAAAAGTAAATATACCTCCAAATACTGAGAAAATAATCCAATACGATTCGGACCCTTTTATAAATAGATTAATTGCATAACCAAGCATTACTATCGCTAAAAGTCCTCCGAATATAAATGTAGATTTTTCAAAAATTGTAATTCCGCTGTTTTTCAGTTTTCCTATTCTTGAACCGGTCAATGCAAAATAAAACCCAAAGATTCCGACAATTGTAATTAAAACCCCACCTAGATAAGCCCCAGATATAAGAACAACTAACCAAGAATATAAATATACATTCCCTAGAATTTTATGAATTTTTCCACCTTTCTTTAGAAATATTTGTAATAGCCCAGAGATAAAAATTATTATTCCTGTAATTGTGTGTGTCAGTAAAATCGATTCTCTATCCATTTCTATGTACTTATAAATTCAGGTGTTTTTACACATTACTGCCATCGGTTTTGTATATGATACGTTGCGTGGTTTAGCGTAAATTTAGCAAATAAAAACTGAATAAAAAATCCGCAAGGATTTTCGTAAATAGGCTAGAACTAGCCATTAATTATATGTGCTGTTGGGTTTAGTACTATATTCAATTCCGATTAATTCATATAATTCAGCCATTCCAGAAAGTTTTTCTTCTGATATTTTTATTTCCATAGGAAAAGTGTTTTGTAGAAGTTTGGTCAAATTAATTACAGAATGGATAGGTAATTCAATTCGGTCAGTCACATACATTTTATAAATAGTATTACCTAAATCGCTTTCTGTGTCTTTTTTAATCAGAGTCAATTTGTAACACTCGAATCCTTTTATTTCTTTTCTATCTTTTCTATTTTTAATTATTTCGTATTCGTGGTTATTATCAAATAAGTCATATTTTTTGTAATTCACAGATTTTGATTTGTCGTAATAACTTAAAATTCCACTATTTTTTTGAATCATAAAGTAATCGCCAATTATTTTACCTTTTTGTTTGGTATAACGCCAAATAGAGTCATTTTGAATTTCCACATAAATTTCCGTTTCAGATGTTTGAGGTAGAAAATCAGTCATTTTCATTTCTTTGAGTTTTTATTCATCAAAGAATCTTCTCCATTAGGTTTGTAAGTTGCATCATTTAGAGAATTCGTTTTTGATTCCAAATTCGATATTCCACTTTGGGAAGAAACCATAGATTTTTTGAAAACAAACTTTGTAGGTTTAGAATTGTTTTCTTTCAGTTTTTTTGTTGATGAGCAACCAACTAAAAATAGAAATATTAAAATGTAGTTAGTCTGTTTCATTTGTATTAAACCCAACGGTTAGTATATGAAAAGTAGCGGGTTTTAAACACTAGCTTTTCGGAAAAGCAATATACTTAAATTAAAGGTAATAGCGGTTCAGGTTTGTACCTAAACCGCTATTTTTTATATACATTGTTGGTATCCGTATTTTTATTTATGCTTATGTTTCGGCTCCCAAATGAGTCTTACGAAAGAACTAAACCTTTCATTTTCTCTACTTACAGGAATTCCTGCTACAATTCCAACCAATAAGTTGTCGGCTATTCCTAAACGCATTTGTGGTCGTATTGTCATATCAAAGTCGCTATTGTCAATAGTTTTGTTAAATTCAATACCTATAAAATTTCTTGTGCCTGTAATCATATAATGAAAACTTGTGTTGATATCATAAGTCGTATGAAATTCATTGGTAATGAAATTCTGTTCAATCATTGGACCTGTATATATCAATGAATGAAAATTGTTACCCCAACGTTTTGCAACAACAAAAAACGGATTATAGATATTTCCTTTAATGAAAGGACTTCCAAAGTTTCTGAAATCCGACAATTCAAACTCGTTGATATATCCAATTGCCATTGATGTTGCCATTGGCTCACTAACAAAAAAAGACCATTGAGTAGCTATTTTAATGCTATTTAATCTATTTGAAGGTATTGAATCTCGACTTACACCACTTTGTGGGGAATAAAAAGTGAATGGTAGTTCAACTTCAAATCCTAATCTGTTGATAGGTGCCCATTCATATTCAATTAGAGCTTCATAAGCATCAAATTTTAAGTTATCTGTTAAGCCTAAACCAACGTTCCACTCTTTTTCTCCTTTTCTTGCCCCTAAATCTCGAATTAAGTCAATATAGAGTGGTTCAGCGTGTAGAACTTTGTCAGGTTCTTTATGGTCTTCTACTTGTTGGATATAAATACTGTCCTTTTCAGTCTTTGTAATTTGTGCAATTGAATATGTTGAAGATGCCAATAGTATTATTAGCACTAATAATTTTTTTAAATTCATTTTGATTTGTTTTTTAAGCATTAAGAAATATTCCCACTACTATTAAATAGGTGAGAATTAGTAAAATTGTAAAACAAATCAAATCTTGGGTGGTGGACTGTCTATTTTATTGAAGCCTTTTGATAATCGAGCTGCAAAATCAGGATAAAGTTTTTTTCTTTCGTCAATTAGGCTTTGTTCGAATTTATCTGCCTGAATAACGTGCACTAAAAAGTCTATTTTAATATTTTTCTGCTTGTTGTGGTCTTCGGTGTCGTGGTCATCGTATTCTTTAATAGCATCTTCATAACCCAGTACTTTTTCAAGAATTAATTCAATAATACTTTCTTGGTCATTGAATGATAAATCTTCAGGAATATGTTCAGGGTTTGGGTCTGCAGAATCAACACTTATGTTGAGAAGATATAAACCCATTAGTCCACAAAGGATTTTCGTAAATACGCTATTTCTTATTCGACTTAACACAGTTCAAAAGTAATGTTTTTTAGTCGGTTTTCATATATGGCTACCCACTAGTTATATGAAATCAAATATATTGTATTTTGATTTTATTTACTGGTATAACAGCACTTTTTTATTATTTAATAATTAACATAATAGTAGAGCTTATAAATAGAAACAGCCATCTACTTTGGTACTATAGTCTAAAAATAATTAAAGTCTTTGCCAAGTATTTCTCTTATCGTTTAATTACGTTTGGCTTGTATTCGGTTTTTCTTTCAAATTATAGCCAACGAGTTAACATTTCGATTTTATGATGGACTTATTACTAATTTAATTTGTAAAACAGGTGTTGCTTGTGTGATGTCAATAAATCTGATAGCGCCTTGATCCCAAATGCTTTCAATGATATACTTTTTATCTGCAGTTAACACCCAATTTTCTGGACTAGATAAGAATATAGATGGTTTAGAGAGAAAGGTGTTTTTTGAAATTTCATATTCAGGATTGCCCGTTAGGGAGCATACAATAAGCATTTTATCATCCGAAATGTTATCAAAAAATTCTTTTATGGATGTTATCTTTAAAAAATCATCTTTTTTTCCTTTTTCTGTACAAATAGCTTCTATATCATTTACATCAATTTGAAAATCACCGTGACTTCCGTGATAGCCATCTTTGTTTCGAACTTGTATGTTTTCATGTATCCAATTGCTATACCTATAATCATAAAATACGTTGAATTGAAAATTATGCTTTTGAAGATAATTCAGTTCAGAGTTGATTCTATCACGTACCTTTTTTAAACGGATTTCTTTTTGAAGTAAAATACGCTTTTGCTTTAAGGACTCCACTTTATTATGATCCATATTAAATTTTAATTAAAATTCACCATCTTAAGTTATTAAATTCAAGCAAACGAGTTTAAATATTAGTTGCATGGTTAAGCAACTAATTTAGCAAATACAAACCAAATAGAGAATCTACAAGGATTTATGTAAGTAGGCGAGTACTAGCAATGAAATATACACGGTATTGTGCACTGTTTATTTATTATTCTCAGTTTTTAGGATTTGAATTATTTTTTCAAACATAATATTTTTAATTTCTGTATCTGATAAGTTTAAACCAATTTCATTTGTAATCTCTTGCAGTTGTTTTCTAGTCAAATAATCTCCTAAACTCCCAATATTTCTATTCGCATTTTTTTGTCTAATATTTTCTGTATCTATAAACAAAATCTTTTTCTTCTCCCCATTTTCATCCTTCCAATTTTTGTTCCATTTACTAGATTCTCCTATTAAAACTCCAGCTAAACCTCCACCATAGTTATTGCTTGATGATTTTAAAATGTTAGGAGAGTTTTTGTCAATAATTATAGCACAATATTTCCCTTCGATGTCAAGTTTTCCAAAATAGTTCCAATGATTGACATCTCCAGAGTATCCTAAATTGAAATATTTATTTCCATTATATTCTATTATCCAAGCTGACATTCCTCTCTTTATTTTTATACCAGTATTTAAATCAAATACACCTTTAATTTTAATATGCTGGTTACTTCTTTCTTTAATTAAAATACCAGCTTCAACACTTTTGTTTGAGATATAATCTTCAGTTGTTTCATACAGTTTTGCTGGTTCTAATGTATGTAGTTCAGTTGAAGGGATTTTTTGGATTCCGCAAGAAGTTGTAATTAGTATTGTTAATAGTATAATAGTTTTTTTCATAGTACAAGGTTTTAATAGTGCACAACGTGTTTGCTTATGATTACGTTGCGTGTTTAAACTACTAATTTAGCAAATACAAACCGAATAGAGAATCCGTAAGGATTTATGCAAGTAGGTGAGTACTAGCCATTAATTATACAGGGTGCTGCAGGTAGTTTTTAATCCCAATTTTCTTTCAAGCGATATACTTTTCCAGATTCCTCTAATTCATCATCTAAATTATCGTCATATTGGAAATTTTGAACTTGCCATTTATCTTTTGGCTTGTAAAACACAAATGTAAATCTAACAGGTTGTCTGTCATATTTAATCATATAACTCACTAGTTTATAACTTTCTCCAACGCTTTTTTCTATAATCTTTTCGTAGCCATAATAATCCCCAACTAATCCAAGAAAACTGGTTAATTGAGTTTTCAGATTTTCAATTCCGTCTTTATTTCGGTCCAACATCCATTTGTTAGTTCTGAAAGCAAAATCTACAGCTTTTAGAGGTGACTTTTCATATGTTTTAAAAAATTCCGTTGTGATTTCTTCTGGCGTTGTTTGTGCTTTCAAAATATTTGTCGACAAAACAGTCAAAATTATAAAGGCATAAAGTTTAATTTTTCTATTCATTTAGTTTGTTTTTACATTACACGCAACGTTGTTGTATATGGTTTGTTGCGAGTTTTAAGCAGTGAATTTAGTAAATAAAACACAAACGGTGAAAATCCGAAGGATTTTCCAAGTGAGCTAAGAACAGTAATTAATTGTACCCAGTGTTAGTGGTAGTTTTTCTTTTCCTTTTTTCTAAATAAGTTGCCAATTCGTCTAAAAATATTTTGTTTTTTGATGATTACTACTTCTCCAAGTAAAACTTCATCTTCTATCATTTTCACTTTAATAAATTCTGTTTTTTCATTTATTTTAATTTCTTCTCTTTCAAATCCAAGATAGGACGCTAGCATTATTGGTTCTTTTTTAAAATCTTTCTTGTGAATATTAATCGAAAAATTCCCATCATAATCAGTTTCTGTTTTATATAGAAGTTTTTTAAAATGAATAGATACACCAGGTAAACCTTCATTTTTATCAGATATATTTCCTTTTATTTGTATTGAATCTGTTTGTTTCTCGTTTTTTTTAAGTTCCTTATTTTTCAATATAGAACTTTCAAACTTATTAATTTCGGATATTTTATTTTGACTAAATGTAGGTGTAGATAATGACAAAAAAGTCGAAACTCCTAAAAGAATTCCTGCTTTTGAATATTTAGTGTTTTGCAATGATAAAATATCTTGATCTAATTGTTCTGGCTTAAATTTTCCACAAAGCTTTTTATTACTATCTAAAATTTTTGCAAGATTATAATTAGACGTGTTTGTAAAATCAAAAATTTCCTTTTTGCAGTTTGAACAAAATGCACCTTTTTCTGTTGGAGTCATTTCACTCCATTTTTCATTACAAGGTTTTGGTATTTTAATTTCGTATCTCATTTTTTCAATGTCTAGTCCTGAAATATGGCTACAGGTTAAAATTGAATTAAGCTGATAATTTATATACCATATTTGGTGTTTTATAGTCTAAAGATAAGTGTAATCTTATTTCGTTGTATAAATTAATTGCATTTTTTGCGGCTCTCTTAGCGTGAGCCACGTTATTAAAGGTTTGGTCGAGATAAAATTCATCTTTTAAGATCCCATTTACACGTTCAGCCATTGCGTTTTCGTAACAATGATTTTCTTCGGTCATACTAATATCTATTTTCTTTCTTTTTAATATTTGAGTATATACATTACTGCAATATTGTATTCCTCTGTCTGAATGATGAATAAGTTGTTTAATTTTTTTAGCTTGATAAATTGCCTTATTAAGTGCTCTGACACATCCTTTTAGTTCTAAGCTGTCACTAAGATCATACCCAACTATTTTTCTAGAATGCATATCAGTTATTAAAGCCAGGTAACAGAAGCCTTTTACGGTTCTAATATAAGTTATGTCACTAACCCATACTTGGTTAGTTCTATTCACTTCTAAGTCTTTAATAATGTTCTTATATTTATAAAAACGATGATATGAGTTAGTTGTTCTCGCACTAGTTTTCTTTCTAAGTGTTAGCATTTGGTGTTTTCTAAGAATATTAAAAAGAGTATCTCTACCAACTTTAATATTGGCTTTAGTAAAATCTATATCTAAGGATTTAATAAGTTTACGGACGCCTTCTCTAGGAAGGGATTTGCGTCTTTTTCTAACGATATTTATAATTTGTTGTTCTAGTTTTAAACGTTTATCAGCTCTAGATTTGTATTTGTAATACGCATTACGCTTAAGTCCAAAACAATGAGTTATAGTCGTTAAAGAAGCAAATCCCTTAGCTTTTTCTTTAGCTTTTATTAAGGCTTTATACTTAGCTTTTTTTTTAGCTCATTAACTGACTTGTAGCCTAGATCTTCTGCAGCTACTTCTAGATAAGAATCTTGTACCATAGCATCTAAATCCTTTTTAAGCAGTAGTTTTTTAAGCTGTTCAATCTCTTTTTGAAGTGCTTTAATTCTCGATATTTCGTCTTTTGTTTCCACTTTTACTCTGGTGTTCATTAAGTCTTTACGATTATACTTTTTAATCCACACATTTACTGTTGTAGGTGCAATTGAGTAGAGTTTACAAAGTTCGCTCTTTGTGTGTTTCCCGATTGTAAGTTCGGCTAAAATTTTTAATTTAAAAGGTTCACTGTAACGTCTAATTACTTTGTCATTTCTATACATAATGTTTAAAATTATGTAGCCTTATTTCAGGACGGGTCACAATTGCGACTAACGTTAGAGTATATGGTTTGTTGCTTGGTTTCAACAACTAATTTAGTAAATAATTACCTACCGAGAAAGTACGCGAGGATTTATGTAAGTAGGCGAGTACTAGCAATAAAATATACACGCTGTTGTATGTAGTTTTTAATTTTCTTTTTAGAACAAATAATCAACAACCACATAGTCCATAAACTTTATAAATCTGTTTATTTCCTTTTTTATCAACTAGAACTAATTCCGCATTATATGTTGTACTCTCATAACCTTCATCAATCTGAATTTTATTTTGAATGTAAGCAGTATAGTTCTCATTCTTGTATTTGTCTTCTTCTGGTTTGAGAAAAACAATTTTGCTATCAATTGAAATTAAACAGTTGTCTTCAAAGTCATCAAAGTATATATATTTTTCCGAATCATATTCCTTTTTAGAGTTAGAGAAAAGACAAGAACATCCATATAATGACTCTGGTATTTCAGATAAATCAAATGTAGTAATGTCAATTTTATCTTTTTGATTATTACAACTCAAAGCAATTAAAAAAGTGAGGATTAGAGAAAAGTATTTCATTATTTTTATAATTAAGTTTGCGGCGTTGTTAGATTACGCACAACGTGTTTGTATAAGCTTAGTTGCGTGTTTTAAGCACTGAATTTACTAAATTAATCACGAACGGCGAAATTCCGAAGGAATTTCCCAAGTGAGCCAAAACCAGCAATTAAGTTTATACGGTGTTGTGGTGTCGTTTTTTTATTTCCTAAATATTATTCGTTAACAATTAATTTTATAAGTTGTTGTAGTTCGCTTTTTTCTCCAATTTTTAAATTCCATTTTCACGATAACTTCTTGAATTCCGTGTATTTTTTCTTTAAAATTGAATTCTGTTTTATAAACAATTCCATATTTTTCATAGAATTCATCTATTTCATTTTTCTCATATTCTGAATTATATAATTCCGTTCTGAATTTATTAAGTTTATTATAACCTACTGCTAAAAATGTAACTCCTGTACTTATAATTCCATATGAATAGTATAGAGTATAAACACTATGAAAGTTTTCTCGAACAAAGAAATTTCCTCCAATTATTAAAAAAAAACCAATTATTATAATAAAGTAAAAACTCAAATGAACTGATTTTTTCTTTTTTCTTATTCTCTCTAATTCAAGATTGGTTCTTTCTAATTTTTCCTGAAACTTGTTATTCAAGTTAATTTTTGGACAAATATTCTTAAATTCAGGTTTTTTACTTGTTAATCTACAAGTCAATCCATTTTCAAGATTTGTGATTTCATTCTCACATAAATTACAATGTTTTGAATAATTCATCTTTTATTTTTCAGGTCGATTGTGTTTTTTTTGATTTCGGCTCTTAAATGCACCACAACTAGTTATATACAATCAAATATATTGTATTTTGATTTTATTTACTGGTATAACAAAACTTTTTTATTATTTAATAATTAACATAATAGTAGAGCTCTCAAATAGAAACAGCCATCTACTTTAGTACTAGCGTCTAAAAATAACTAAATTCTCAAGCCAAGTATTTCTCTTATCGTTTATTTACGTTTGGCTTGTATTCTGTTCTTATTTCAAACTACACTCAACGTATTAACCTACAGCTTATTAAATAGTTTAAACTTCTTGTTTAGTAAATAAAAAGTCCTCACAAATCTTCGAAATAGGTGAGGACTTAGCAATAAATTATATAAGATGTTATGGTTAGTTTTTATTCTTTTAAAACGATTATTGTCTCAATAACCTTATTTTTTTCGTCAACGTTAACTTTTGTAATATTTCCATTTTTCATATAATTCATAAAAGCCGTTTTTTTAGAGTTTTCTAAAGTAACTTTCACATATTTTGTATCAACTCTTTTTAAAGAACCTGTTAATGCATCAACTCCCCAGCCAATAATACTAAAACCATTTAGAATACTAACAAGATTAAATTTACTGTCCATAACAACTACTTTTTCTTTATAATTGTCTAATTTAAAATCAATTCTATCTTCCGCTTTAACTTTCAATTGAATTGGTGTTTGTCCCTTTTCAAATCCATTAACAAAAATTTTTGCTCCTGGAGGATCAGTTTCAAACATTACTTTTCTTTTTGAACCAGTAAAAATTGATGCGCAACTTGTAGTTAGCATTATTGTCATTGCCATTGCAATAATTGATAATTTTTTTTTCATTATTTTAATATCTAATTAAATTTACCTACTTCTATTTATAGTCTTTGTTCAGTTTAATTCCGACTTTTTAGTATAATTTATTACTATACAAATGAGATAATTTTTAATTAGATAGTATTACGGGTTTCCTCATTCTAACTTAAATATTATATAAGTTACTTGTTATCAAAAAGGTAAAATTAAAATTTATTGAGTCAACCAATTTCAAGAATATTCATTCTTTCAAATTTTTGTCAACCTGTTAACATAAGGTTTGTTAAGTAGTTTAAACTTCTTATTTAGAAAATAAAAAGTCCTCACAAATTTTCGAAAATAGGTGAGGACTTAGCAATAAATTATAAACGGTGTTGTGTGTAGTTATTTTTTAACTTCATTTTCAATATTCACTAATTTCAACTCTTTATGGTAGGCATCAATTCTTGCATAGGCAGTTCCGTCAACTAATAAAATAACTATTAGCATAGCCATCGTTGTGATGCTAATTGCACGCCAAGTGGGTGTATTTATAAACATAATAGACAAAGCAGCTACAATGATTATAATAGGAATAGCCTTAAATACGATTGTTTTATATTCTTTTAAAGTGCTTTCAGCTCTTAAAATCTCTGATTCTACAAATACCTTAGCATCTTTATTATAAGCAGTTTCAAATTGTGTAATCCTTGTTTTATTGGTAAAAAACAATCCAAGTCCTATGGTTAACAGAAGAACACCTGCTACCAAAGTAGGAATTATGTACGCTCGCGCCATTTCCGTTTTTCCTAACTGCCAAAAACCTAAACTTGCTGCCATAAACACAAGGCCAAAAAGAATGAAAAATGGGGTAGAAAATAGTTCGGCTTTTGCCCAATCTGTTGCTGTTTTTAATATATCCATAATTTTAATTCAATTTATATTTATCTCTGTATTCCGTTGGACTTATACCTTCTTTCTTTTTAAATAATCTTGAAAAATATTGTGGGTATTCGAACCCCAACTCATAAGCTACTTCCGAAATACTCTTGTTCGGTTTTAATAAAGTATTCTTTGCTTCATCGATTAAACGCAAGTGCAAATGCTCGGTAGTTGTTTTTCCTGTTTCTTTTTTAAGTGTATCACTTAAATAGCGTTGAGAAACAGACATTTTATTAGCTATTTCTTCTATGTTTGGAATCCCTTTTTCTTGTAGTAGGCCTAATTCAAAATATTCAGACAATTGTAGATTAAATCGCTCTAATAAGTTATTTGATATTTCTTTTCTATTCAAAAACTGTCTTTCATAAAATCGATTGGCATACTTAAGAAGCGTACTTAATTGAGAAATGATAATTTCTTTGCTAAATTCATCTTGGTTGTTCTGGTATTCTATTTCAATATTTTCTACTATCGATTCTATTTGCTTTTCTTCTTTTGGCGAAAGATGTAATGCTTCATTTACTGAATAGGAAAAGAAACCATATTTTTTTATTTGTTGTGCTAGTTCTGTTCCTTTTAAAAAATCTTCGTGAAAGTTTATAGAAAAGCCTTTTCGTTCAAAAACCACGCTACTATCCCATTGTAAAATTTGCCTTGGTGCAATAAAAATTAAAGCGCCATTGGTAAAATCATATTTTGTTCGTCCGTAGTTTAAGTCGCCTTTTACAAATTTCTTTAAGCTAATAGAATAGCAATCGTTTGTAATTGGTGGCGAACTTTCTCTTGGACAAGGTAAATGGCCATCGCCTTTTGAGTTAAAAACACTCAACATAGGGTGTTCAGGTCTTGGTAGTTCTAAATAATCGAGATAAGTCGATAATGTTTTAAAGTGCTCCATCATACAAATTTATATATTCCATTGTACACCTGTTTCTTTTTCTGAAAGTTCCCATAATTTTTTAGCTACAACTTTATTTTTGGCGTGTGATTCTAATGGGTGTGCTCCAACAGGACCAATCCAATTATTTCTTCCTGTTGGACCATAAAAACTACTTTGATCTAAATTAAGTTCTGTGGCACACATCAATTGCGGGTAAGCGCCTTTTTCAGCTGATTGTGTTAATGGTGATAATTTCATGAGATTAAAGATAAATTTCATCATAAAACTACCACTTGAATTTATTAAGTTGGTTCTTGAAGAACCAGGATGACAAGCGTAAGCTTTAACAGCTGTTTTCCCAGCTTCTTTTAATCGATCTTGTAATTCGTAAATAGACATGATCTGCGCTAGTTTACTTTGGCTGTATGCATTGTTAGGTGTGTAATCTTTGTCCCAATTCAAATCATCAAATTTGATGGTTTTAATTCCCATATCATATCCCATACTACCTACAGTTACAATTCGACCTTTAGATTTTTCAATAAGCGGGAACAATAGTGCTTGAAGTGTAAAATTCCCATAATAATTTGTTCCCATTTGACTTTCCCAACCATCTGTTGTTAGTGTCTGTTTAGGAACTTGAGCAATTGCGGCATTGCAAATAAGTGCATCGATTTGAGAAACTGCTTTGATAACCTTTTCAGTAGCTTTTTTTACAGAGTTTTGTTTGGATAAGTCCATTTGAATGTTAATTACATCAATATCGTTACCCAATTCTTGTTTCAATAAACCAATGGTGTCTTCTGCTTTTTTAAGATTCCTATTAAGAATTACAACTTTTGCTTCTTTTGATAGCAATATTTTTGCTGCTTCAAATCCTGTTCCGCTTGTAGTTCCTGTTATAACGTATGTTTTACCATTTAAGTTTTCAATTCTGTCTGGTGTCCAACCTTTTTTACCAAATTGATTTGTATTCATTTTTTCTATTTTTAAGAATGAAATTATAAGACAAAGGTCGGGTAGTGCTAGTCTTAATTTCTTATACAAATTTTCAAATGTTGGATACTTTTTGGTTTGTGTGCTAATTACAAACAGCGTTGTAGTACATTTTGTTAATTTAAACACCTAATTTAATAAAAAATTACTGACTAATAAAGTCTGCAATAATTTTTAAAAGTAGAGTAGAAGCGAGTAATTAACTTTGTACCATGTTGACATTGCTATTGATTGTTATTGTTTATCTGAATCTCTACATTCATATTGTCTCTAGTTAAAATTACAGCGTTTGGTTTATCATTTTTTATGTTGAATGTTAAGAAATTTGGATAATCTATGATTTTAAACATGCCATTTTTTAAGTAAATCATTTCACTATCTTTTTGTCCTTTAAAATATTCAAATAAACGAGATTCTACATAAAGTCGGTTATTCCTTTCTACAATTTTGGTAGGCACACCTAATCCGTAAAGAAAGTCTTCGTAATTTCCTTTCAGATTTTCTTTTAATTCTTTTGGAATTTCTTGCGTTTCTACATTTGGTAATACCTTCTTCCAGTTTAAAAGAGTTAAGAGATTTTTTCGAGTTTCGTCAATAACCGGAAAACGATTTGGTTTTTCTCCATTTGCAAGATAAACAAAACCATTACCATCTGTTGTTGTTGCAAAAATATCACCACCAACTCCGGTATTAGAACCATTGCACATAAACCAATCGTAGTTATCAAAACCACAAGACCTTTGCCATCCATAACTCCAACCTCCAACGGCATTTTTTAAGGCTGTAACTTCAATTACATTTTTGGCCACCTTATGCGAAATTACTTTGTTATCTCTATTTCGTAAGGCATTTTGTATTTCTATGGTTAGTTTAGCTAAATCTGTTGGTGTTGACCAACATCCTGAGGGTGCAACTTGAGGTGTTATTGGCAAACCTGTTTTTATAACCTTATTGTTCTTATCGTGAACAAGAGCTACATTGGTTAAAAATCCTTTTTGGTTGGGCTGAATCATTGTTGTGTTTTTTAAGTTGAGAGGTGAGAAGATGTATTCATCTGCAAGTTCTGCAATAGACTTTTTTAAAGTGTCTTCTAATGCCATTTGAACAATAACATAACCGCCACCGCTATAAGACCAACTTGTTCCTGGTGTAAATAAAAACTCGATTTCTTTGTCATATCGTGGTAATTCACCCAAAAGACTTTGTTTTATTGTTGGAATTGTATCACCTTCGTAAAAGTCTGCAAAACCGTGTTGGCTTGTTCCAGCTGTGTGATTTAACAATTGTTTCCAAGTCGGATTTTTGATTTTAGTAAATTCACTTTTAGGTAAATGCCAACGTTTAAGATAGTTGTCTATGGGTTCATCTAAATCAATTAACCCTTTTTCATCTAAAATAAAACATAAAAGCGCTGTTATTGGTTTTGAAATAGATGCCGTAGAAAACGCTGTATTTCGGTCTATTTTTTCATCAGAATTTGTTGATTTAAGTCCGAATTGGTTCGAATAAACGATCTCATAATTTTCAAATACAACAAGACTAAATCCTGCAAGTTTATGGCTTTCTAATTGTTTATCAATATTTAGACTATCTGTAAGAAAGCTATAATCTTTTTGTTTCGTAAATTTATTTTTATTTGATTGACAACTTAAAATGATTGTTGTAAAAAGTAGGAAATAAATAATATTTTTCATCGGTTGTTTATTTTGAGACGATTCAGCTAAGGTTGTGTTACATAAAGCGGATCAAAATTATTGCCAATAAACATTGTAAAAGCATAAAAACAATATATAGATATTTATACGTAAATAGCCTAAATAATGGATATTCATGAATTACTATATATATGTTATATAATTTATATTATGTTAAATAGAATATTTTGAACCATACTTCTATTGTAATTATAAAAGCTGTTTTACATATTTTGTGTGTAGAAATTGTAATCTTTTAAAACAACGGATATAAATTCACTATCACTTTTGTGTATAGATTTAATCTGAGTAACTTCAATAATTTTACTTCGAAGTTTTATCAACGTTTTATAGTCATTAAATTTTATGGCAGTTCTAAAAGTATTTTTAATGATTCGAGCATCATTATCAGACAATTTAATAACGTTCGGATATGTTGGCACATATGTATCAGCTAATTCTTCTAAAATGGTTTCAGAAAATTTAACTTCATCCTTTAAATAAATTACAACGGTATTTGCAATAATATCTCCAAATCGTTGATTTTTAGGCGTAAATAGTATCAATAACAATCCAACTAATTTACCCACTAAAAATGTCAATCCTAAAAGATAATCAGCATCATCTATAGTAATAGATTGTATGTATACGGCTAAAAGTATAAACAAATTAAAATCAATAATTCGTAAAAACCAACGCATTATATAATCGGAAACCGAAGGTTTAAAACCATCTACATTTATTACTTTAACATGTAATAGCTTCTTACCTAGTGTTTGTCCGTCCATTAAAATTTCTGAATATAATGTGTAAAAAGTTACCGGAATTAGCACTAAAATTCCGACAGCTTGCACCGTCCAAGTATCACCAGAAAAAGTTTCTTCTACAGCTTGAAAATCAAATACATAATACACAAAATAGATGTATGCAAACTTAAGTATATTGTCAAATAAAAATGCCAATAAACGTTGCCCAACGTTGGCTACCGTAAAATCTATATTTATATTTTGTGCGGTTTTTATTTGGAGTGTTTTCATGCAATGGTTAAATTCGCTCTTAATGAGAGAGGTCGCTTTTATAAAGCAAAATAAAGAAAAATGGCTCGAATTTGAACAAGTTATTTCAAATAAAACGAAAAAAAGTCCAGATGACATTGCCAACTTGCATATAAAAATCATGAATGATTTGGTATATGCGCAAACGTATTACCCAAAAAGCAAGGTTACCACTTATCTTAATAAATTAGCAAAAAGTAGCTTCGACAAAGTTTACCATTCTAAAAGGAGAGATCAGAATATATTTTTATATTTCTTTTTTGATAAAGTACCACTTCTCTCCTATCAATACAGAAAATTCATTTATTTATCATTTGCTTTTTTCTTTATCTGCTTTTTTATCGGTTTACTTTCAACTTTTAATGATGATAGTTTTGCTAGACAAGTATTAAGTGATGAATATATAGATCAAACGCTAGAAAATATAGAAAGTGGCGATGCCATGGCTATTTATAAAGGAGGTAGCAATTGGGGTACATTTATAGGTATTTATAATAATAACCAAAGAGTTGGCCTAAATATGTTTCTTTCTGGATTATTTCTTGGAATTGGAACCGGTTATTATGTTGTGATGAACGGAATTATGGTTGCTGTATTTCAGGCATTCTTTTACCAACAAAATAGTTTTTTTGATAGTATTAAAGGAATCTGGATTCATGGAACTTATGAAATCTTCGGTATGATTATCGAAGCCGCAACAGGTTACATTATTGGCGCAAGTATCTTGTTTCCGGGAACTTTAAAAAGGTTCGAATCTTTTAAAATAGGCGTAAGAAATGCTTTTTACATCTTTTTAAGTACCATACCATTTACAGTTATGGCGGCTTTTTTAGAAGGATACGTTACAAGGTATTCTAATATAATGCCAACATTATTCTGCTTTGCAATTATTCTATTTTGTTTAGCGACAATTAGTTACTACTATTTAATTTTGCCTTTTAAAGTGGCTAGAAAACATCAATTAAGATAATGAAAAAAGTTATTTTATTAGTGATGATTTTTACAAGCTTTATTGTAAAAGCCCAACAAGAAAAGCTTGATAGTATTGTAAAATACAAAGACACAACTAAATATAGTAAAAGTATTGAATACAGTACTTTAAGGACTTTTTCTGATAGTTTAAACACAAAATATAATGGTAAAGATTTTACGTATACAGAAGAAAAGGAAAAGAAAAAATCAAATGCAGATTTAAGTTTTTTAACTAGTATTGCCTCTTTTTTAAAAGTAATTTTTCCTTTTTTGTTGGGCGGAATTGTAATTTTTATCATCTTAAAAGTGGCTCTTGGTTCTAAAATTGGTTTTTTCAATTTTAAGAAAGCCCCGAAAAAAACTGCTGAGAAACTAATTTATGAAGAAGAAGATATTAATGAGCTAGATTTAAATACCCTATTAGAAGAAGCCATACAATCTGAAAATTACAAATTGGCTATTCGTTTCTATTTTTTGAAAACCTTAAAAGTACTTTCTACCAAAAAGCTAATTAATTATCATAAAGACAAAACAAATTCAGAATACAAATTTGAACTTAAAAAAGGTGCAGTTAGAAATCAATTTTCTTATTTAACCTATGTTTATAGCTACGTTTGGTATGGCGATTTTGCTGTATCAAAAGAAGAGTTTTATACATTGCAAACTAAGTATGAATCATTTATAAATAACATTTCTTAAATGATAAACCTTAAAAACATATTTAGAATTTTCTTACTTGTTACCTTAATTATAATTACAGGTTGTACAAAAACCAATTGGGATGAAAATTATAGAGAAAAAGAAAAAAGTCCGTTTGGAAATTATATAATTTCAAAAGAAGCACCTAATTTATTTCCAGATACGGATGTGACGATTCTTAAAGAAAATTTTTACGACGCATCAATTTTTTCTTTTGATGGAGATACAATCAATAAAAAAAATTATGTTTTAATAAAAAATGCCGCTTTTAAACAAACCAAAGAAGGCACAAAATCTTTGTTAGAGTTTGTTTCTAAGGGAAATTCTGCATTTATTTCTTTACATTATTTTAATGCTGATTTTAAAGAAGCCTTAGAATTTAGCATTAATAATTTAGACAAAAATACTTTTGGAAATGAAAACTTAAAAAAATTAAAAGGAGAATTTTACCTAAAACACCCAGATTTTGGTAAAAAACCATATCTGTATTCTAGAAATATTAAAAGAAATTATTTTTTACAATACAACGAAGGTAAAACAATGGTTTTAGGCACAACAAAGATAGATGGCGAAGAAGTACCAAATTTTATTAAAATCTATCATGGTAAAGGTGCTTTTTACTTACACACAAATCCAATTGTATTTACAAATTATTACTTATTAAAAGGCAAAACAACTTATGTTGCCAACCTTCTCTCCTATTTACCAAATAATCCGGTTTTATGGGACGAACATATTAAATCGAGCGAATATTCTCAAAATCCAGACGATAAACCATCCATTTTTAATTATTTTTTAAAACATCCAACGCTTACCTGGTTTTTATATATATCAATAATTGGTTTGCTCCTTTTTATGCTATTCAATGCACGAAGAAAACAAAGAGCAGTACCCGTAATAAAACCTATAAAAAATACAACTGTAGCTTTTACACAAACAATTTCTAATTTGTATTTAAGTGAGGAAGATCATAAGAATTTAGTTGATAAAAAAATTACTTTTTTCTTAGAAAAAGTCCGTTCTAAATACTTAATAGATACCGCAAATTTAAATGCTGATTTTATTAAGAAATTAGCAGCAAAATCGGGTAACGAACATCAAAAAACAAAATATTTAATACATACAATTATCACTTTAAATAAAAAGACAGAATGTTCTAAAGAACAATTAATTGTATTGCATAAAATGATAGAAAATTTCTTAAAAAAATAACTATGAATTCTTTAAATACAGAGCCAAATAACATCCCTGAAGAAACGAATAAAATCGAGTTTAAAAACAGGTTAGATGTAAGCGAATTACAAGAAAACGTTTTCAAAATTAAAGAGCAATTACAAAAAGTAATTGTGGGTCAAAAAGACATGTTAGAATTGTTAATTGTTGCATTATTATCCGACGGACACGTATTAATTGAAGGCGTTCCTGGTGTTGCAAAAACCATAACTGCCAAACTTTTATCTAAAACTATTGCTGCAGATTTTAGTAGAATTCAGTTTACGCCAGATTTAATGCCTTCGGATATTTTAGGAACATCAGTATACAATCTTCAAACTTCGGAATTTGAATTTAAAAAAGGACCTATTTTTTCGAACATGATTCTTATTGATGAAATTAATAGAGCGCCTGCAAAAACACAAGCTGCTTTATTTGAAGTTATGGAAGAAAAACAAGTAACTATTGATGGTACAACCTATAAAATGGAAGAACCTTTTATGGTTTTAGCAACGCAAAACCCTATAGAACAAGAAGGTACGTATAGATTACCCGAAGCTCAATTAGACCGTTTTTTATTCAAAATAAATGTAGCATATCCAAATGCTGAAGAAGAATTTGAGATCATATTAAAAGAACAAGCTTTAAATAATACCACAAAATCTAGTAAAATAGAAACTGTTATTTCTGCTTCTAAAATTAAAGAATTTAGAAATTTGGTAAACCAAATTGCAATAGAAGAAAATTTATTAAAATACATTGCTAATATTGTTGTAAACACCAGATCTAATTCTTTTTTATATTTAGGCGCTTCGCCAAGAGCAAGTATTGCAATTTTAAACGCGTCTAAAGCCTTTGCAGCTATTGATGGTAGAGATTTTGTTACCCCAGAAGACATTAAAAAAGCTACAATACCAGTATTACAGCACAGAGTTATTGTAACACCAGAAAGAGAAATGGAAGGTTTAGGCAGCAAGCAAATTATTGCGCAAATTATAGAAGCAGTAGAAATACCAAGATAATTTAAAGAGAAAATCAAACCTTGAAAAACTTTTACAATTCACTCTTTTTAAACAATAGATTATTCTATTTATTAGGTATAATTGCAGCACTTTTTGTTGTTGGTTTTTTTGTACCAATATTTTTCGAAATTTCTAAAGTACTTTTATTTATACTTTTTATGGTTTCTTTAATCGATATAATACTTTTGTATAAGTTAAAAAAGGGTATCGAATTTTCAAGAAATTTACCAGAAAGGTTATCTAACGGAGATGTAAATACAATTCGTTTGAACTTTACCAATACTTATGGTTTTAAAGTAATTCTGAATATTATAGAAGAATTACCATATCAGTTTCAAAAAAGAGATGCCAATTTTAATTTAAAGATTGATTCAGATAAGGATAAAGTTCTTCTTTATGATTTAAAACCAAATCAAAGAGGAGTTTATAACTTCGGAAAAACAAATGTTTATACAAATACTCCGTTACAATTAGTAACCAGAAAATATGTTTTAGGAGAAGAAAAAATACTAAAATGTTATCCTTCTTTCTTGAAATTGAAAGAATTTGATTTTAAAGCTTTCACAAACAATAGTTTATCCTACGGCACAAAAAAAGTGAGAAGAATTGGTCATTCTTTAGAATTTGAACAAATTAAAGAATACGTTTCTGGAGACGACATAAGAACTTTAAATTGGAAAGCTACAGCAAAAAGCAACCAATTGATGGTCAATCAGTATGTAGAAGAAAAATCGCAACCCGTATATGCAATAATCGATAAAGGTCGTGCAATGCAAATGCAATTCAATCAGCTTTCCTTATTAGATTACGCTATAAACGCTACACTTGCAATTAGCAATATCGTTTTAAGAAAACAAGACAAAGCCGGAATGTTATCTTTTTCTAAGAAACTAGAAGATTGGATTGTTGCTGAAAAGAGAAATTCTCAAATGAATTTGATTTCTGAGTCTCTATACAATCTTAAAACTGATTTTTCTGAATCTGATTTCAGTACATTATACGCAGTTATAAAAAGAAAAATTACGCACAGAAGTTTATTAATTATCTATACAAATTTCGAAACTATGGATGGTTTAAACAGACAACTTCCCTATTTGCGTGCTTTAGCTAAAAATCATTTGGTATTAATTATATTCTTTAAAAACACCGAATTACAATCTTTAATCAATACAGACACAGATAATATACAAGATGTTTACGACAGTATTATTGCAGAAAAGTTTATGTACGAAAAGATTAGAATTGTAAATGAGTTAAAGAAATACGGAATTCAATCTGTCTTAACATCACCCGAAAACTTAACCGGAGATGTTATTAATAAATATCTTGAATTAAAATCTAGAGGATTGTTTTAAAAAAACTATTTTCGCAAAAAAAAAAGCAATGAATTACTATACCTACTGCATAAGAAATTATGCGAATTTTTCTGGTCGTGCTAGAAGAAAAGAATATTGGATTTTTCTTCTTTGCAACCTTATTATATTTACAATACTTGGGTTTATTGCAGAACTTATTAATACATACACTTTAACTAACGAAGGTTTTTTATTAATAGGTATTTATGGCTTATTTATTATAACGCCACATTTAGCTTGTGCGGTTAGAAGATTACATGATATAAACAAATCTGGCACTTATTGGTTTGTTCGATTTATTCCGTTAATAGGACCTATTTGGCTCTTAATCTTATTCTTAGAAAATAGTTGGGAAGGACAAAATAAATACGGAATGAATCCGAAGAAAATGGATACATCTGAATTAGAAAATATAGGAAAAGAATAAAAATAAATAAACTATGGATTGGTATTTAAAAGTATTAAAAGATTATTTTAAATTTTCTGGCAGAGCAAGAAGAAAAGAATATTGGATGTTCTTTTTATTTCATTATTTGTTTTTAGGACTTTTACTGTTTCTATTTATATATTCTAATAATAGTTTGTCTATAATTGACGAACAGTACTCAGATAAAGAAACAAACTTTATTTTTCTTCAAATATTGGTGGTTTATGCAATAGCCACTTTTATTCCTTCACTAGCTGTAAGTTCAAGAAGAATGCACGATTTAGGTAAAAGTGGTGCATGGTTTTTTATCAATTTAATACCATACATTGGTGGTTTTTGGTTTTTGATATTAACTTGTATGGAAGGCGAAAATAAAGTGAACAAATACGGAGAAAACCCGAAAGGAATAAATAATAACAGAGAAATAGATTTTATAGGAAGAGAATAAGTTTAATTAAAAATAAAAAAAATGAATTGGTATTTAAAAGTTTTAAAGCAGTATGCAGATTTTAAAGGAAGAGCAAGAAGAAAAGAGTATTGGATGTTTGTATTAATAAATGCAATAATATCATTTACAATTAAATTTATAATGCAAGGCACATTAGTTTCACCTGAAACATCGCTTATTGAAACCATATATTCTGTTGCAGTATTTTTACCTTCTTTAGCTGTTGGTGTTAGAAGGATGCACGATGCTGGTAAAAGTGGTTGGTTTTTATTGATTCCTTTTTACAACTTGTATTTAGCTTGTACTGATAGTGAAAATGGTGAAAATAAATGGGGACCAAACCCAAAAGGTTTAGGAAATAGTAATGAAATAGATTTTATTGGAAATGAATAATTTCTTTTAATTTTAAATAAAAAAAGGACTGCTATTCTGCAGTCCTTTTTTTTTATTTATAAAACGAATATTTACAAAAATATAAAAGTGAATAAACTACTTTTGCCCAATGGAAATTAGACAAAAATCTGAAATAGAATTTATTATTGTAATGGCTTCTTTAATGTCTTTGGTGGCATTAGCTATAGACGCATTATTACCTGCAATAACAGATATTGGTTTATCTATTAATGTGACAGATTCTCAAAACAATCAGTTATTAATTACCATGATTTTTTTAGGTTTAGGTTTTGGACAGTTAATTTCGGGCCCGTTATCGGATAGTTTTGGTAGAAAACCTGTAATTTATGTAGGTTTTATTGTGTTTGCTTTTGCAAGCTTGGTGTGTATTTTTTCTGAAAATTTAGAAATGATGATCTTAGGAAGAATTCTACAAGGTATTGGTCTTTCTGCTCCTAGAACTATAAGTATAGCAATGGTTAGAGATCGTTTTAGCGGTAATTATATGGCTAAAGTAATGTCTTTTGTTGTGGTTATATTTATTTTAGTTCCGGTGGTTGCGCCTGCTATTGGTAAAATAATGCTAGATTCTTACGGATGGAAATCTATTTTCTACAGCCAATTATTTTTTGGTTTATTTGTGATGCTATGGCTTTGGAAAAGGCAACCGGAAACTTTAAAGGTAGCAAACAGAAAAAAATTTAAATTATCTTTATTTGTTTCGGGTACAAAAGAATTTATAAAACATAAAAACGCTGTAATTTTTACCTTATTCTCTGGTTTTATTACTGGCTCTTTTATGGTTTATTTAAGTGCAAGTCAGCAAATATTCGAAAAACAATACCATTTAAAAGAAGAGTTTCCTTTTATTTTTGCAGGTTTGGCAATTAGTATTGGTATTGCAACATTCTTAAACGGAACTTTAGTTGTAAGGTTAGGTATGTTTAAATTGGTTAAAATTTTTACAGTATTATTTACAATTATACCAATTATCTACATGTTGCTATTTTATGGTGAAAGCAACCCAAGTATTTATGTATTGATAACGTTTTTTGCGATACAATTTTTTGCAATTGGCTTTTTATTCGGAAACACGCGTGCTTTAGCTATGGAACCTATTGGTCATATTGCTGGTATTGGTGCAGCAATCAACGGTTTTTTCTCTACCATAATGGCAGTTCCTATTGCCACATATATTGGTGGCTTTTTAGATAAAACTGCTTTACCTTTATTTATAGGTTTTTTTATCTGCGGATTAATTGCTCTTTGCTTAATACAGTACTTAAATGTTGCTAATAAAAAAGTAGATTAAACATTACTCATTATTGTTTTCGGTAAGTACTTTCCAATTACCATTGTAATAAATTGTAGATCTATGACTGCTATTTACATTTAAACTGCAATTACCATTTGGGTATAAAGTTAGTGTAGCATTGTAACCTTCATCTTTTGCATTTAAAGTGTATTTTAAAATATAAGCACCTTTCTTATTATCGAAATATTTTTTTTCTGCCTGTGGCTTGCCATCAAATTTAATTCCAGCATCTGCATTATAACCTCTAGACAATTGTTGCTGACCGTAAAAAGGCAAATCTACATGAACACCATCATTTTTAATTCTGAAAAAATTAGCATTTCCAGATAAATTAATATTATTGGTAGAACTTCCAGGTGGTAATAAATTTTCTAATCCTCTTACATTATTATTTAATCCCATTGGTTGCGCCCAATCAAAAATTGCTTCTATATTTTTACTAGCTATTATTTCTTTTAAATTATTAATTTCTGCTTGTGTAGCTGTACTTTTCAAACCAGAACAACCAAAGCAAAAAACCAATAAACTTACCAATACTACTCTCATAATTAAATATTTTATTGATTATTAGGTATCTAAATTTACAAAAAAGGAATTTAAATTCGTTTAAAGATATCACAAATTAAGTGGTATTTTTGAAATTTAAATAAGAGAAATGAGTGTACATATTATTTTTGAAGATGCATACATCTTATGCGTTAGTAAACCTAACAATGTTGTAGTTCATCATGCGCATCATTCTAGAAATGTTGCAGATGAAGATTCTCTATTGCAATTAATTGAAGCGTTAAAAGGAATAAAAACGTACCCTATACATCGTTTAGACAGAAAAACATCTGGTATTATTTTATTAGCAAAAGAAAAGCAATACGTTTCTAAGTTTCAAGAATTGTTTACTAATAATCAAATTGAAAAAACATATTACGGTTTGGTTAGAGGTTTTGCACCCGAAGAAAAAATAATAGATTCGCCAGTAAAAGGGCGTGATGCCAATGTACACAAAGATGCATTAACAATTTTAAAAACCTTAGAAAAGGTAACACTAGAAATTCCTGTAAAACCTTACGATTCTTCTCGTTATAGTTTAATTGAAATGAAACCTAAAACAGGTAGAATGCATCAATTAAGAATTCATACCAATAAAATTAGCAATCCGTTAATTGGCGACCCAAAATATGGCGATAAAAACCACAATATAATGTTTGAAAACAACTTTGGTTGGTGCAAAATGTTTTTACACGCTGGTAAATTAGAATTTAAGCATCCTTTTTCTGAAGAATTTTTAAGTTTGAAAGCAGTATTTCCTGAAGATTGGACAAGTGCTTTTGAAAAGTTTTCATGGAAAAATCCGTTAACAAATTAGGCACTTCATAAGCTATAGAAATATTGTTTCTAAAATTTCTTAGCCCTGATAGAGCGGTTTGTTTGAGCTCTTTTTAGATTGTTTTCATAAAAGGATATTTTTATGAAAACAATCTAGCGAAGCGAAAAAAAGCGAGTAGCGAAAGCAGGAAATAGCTTCTAAAAATTATTGTTCTATATTTTGTGCATTAAATGCTATTAATTCTCCTGCCTCAAAAATTGGTGTAACTTCTATAGGATTACAACAAACCTCACAATCTTCTATGTAGGTTTGCTGATGTACACTTGCATCTAAAATCATCGATACTTCTTCCCAACAATATGGGCATTGAAAAAAATGCTCTTGCTCCACTACTCTTTAACTTTTAAAACTAATTTTCCGTTTTTATTACCTGTAAAAAGTCGATTATAGGTTTCTTGAAAGTTTTCGATTCCGTTGTAAATATCTTCTTTAGATTTTAATTTTCCTTCTTGCAACCAGCCACTCATTTCTTTTACAGCTTTACCAAAATCTTTGGTATAATCCATTACCATAAGGCCTTGCATTGTAGAACGTGTTACTAATAATGATAGATAATTACTAGGACCTTGTACTTTACTTTTGTTGTTGTACTGAGAAATAGCCCCACAAATAACAACTTTTGCGTGCATTCTTAATTTACTTAAAGCTGCATCTAAAATTACGCCACCAACGTTATCGAAAAAGACATCGATACCTTTAGGACATTTCTTTTTTAAAGCAGAGTAAATATTCTCGTTTTTGTAATCTATAGCATCATCAAAACCCAACTCGTTAACAATATAGTCGCATTTTTCTTTTCCACCGGCAATACCAATTACTGTACAACCTTTTATTTTAGCTATTTGCCCAACAATGGCACCAACTGCTCCTGCAGCACCAGATACCAAAACGATATCTCCTTGTTTTACTTTTCCTACTTCTAAAATACCAAAGTATGCTGTCATTCCGGGCATACCTAAAGTACCCAAATACATTGGCATAGAAGCCAAACTTTCGTCTAATTTAAACCAACCATCTCCGTTTGTAATAGAATATTGTTGCACGCCACCCCAACTTGTTACACAATCTCCAACCTCAAATTTTGCGTTGTTATTTGTTTTAATAACTTTACCAATAGCACCTGCACGCATAACGTGATCTAGAGCTACGGGCGGAATGTATGATTTAGAATCATTCATCCAACCACGCATTGCTGGGTCTAATGATATATAATGATGTTCTATTAAAATTTCTCCGTCTTGTAATTCCGGAATTTCATTCTTTTCTAATTGCCAAGTATTTTCATCTGGATAACCTTTTGGTCTATTTTTAAGTATAACTTGTTTGTTAATCATGAATACTAATTTTTAACTTTAAAAATACTAATTTTTAATAATTTAAAAGCACTTCGATGGCTTTATCTAATCTACTTTTTCCTAAATACTGATTTTCTAATTCGGCTTGAAATGGTATTGGAGTTTCTAAACTTGCAATTCTAGCAACCGGTGCGTCTAAATATTCGAAACAGTTTTCGCTTATTAATGCAGAAATATCACTTGCCAAACCACCAAACATAGAATCTTCTTGTACAATAATTGCTTTACCTGTTTTTTTTACAGAACTATAAATTGTGTCAACATCTAAAGGCTGTAAGGTTCTTAAATCGATTACATCTATATTTTCTATTTGTTGCTTTTCTAAAGACTCTAAAACCCAATGTATTGCAGCACCATAGCTAATAATTGTTAATGCTTCACCTTGTTTAATTAAAGCTGCTTTACCAATTTCTGTGGTATAACTATTTGTTGATACTTCTTGATAAACAGATCTATACAAAGCTTTGTGCTCGAAAAACATTACAGGATTTGGATTCTCTATTGCCGAGGCCAATAACCCTTTTGCATCTGAAGGAAAAGCCGGATAAACAACTATTAAACCAGGTGTTTTGGTAAACCAAGCCTCGTTTGTTTGGCTATGAAATGGTCCTGCATTAACACCTGCACCACAAGGCATTCTAACTACAATATCTGCTTTTTGTTGCCATCGATAATGTGATTTTGCTAATAAATTTACTATAGGATTAAATCCTGATGATACAAAATCTGCAAATTGCATTTCCATAACAGCTTTAAATCCGTTAACAGATAAACCGTAAGCAGCAGAAACAATTGCAGACTCGCAAATAGGTGTATTTCTTACACGTTCTTTACCAAATTTCTCTAAAAATCCATCGGTAATTTTAAAAACACCGCCATAATCTGCAACATCTTGTCCCATGATAATCAAATTATCATTTTTTTCCATAGACTGCTCCAGTCCTTCAGAGATTGCATCAATAAATCTTATTTTTTTCTTATCGATAGACGGTACTATTTCCTTATAACTATAGTCTTTATATACATCTTTTAACTCGTCTTCTAAATTTGGTACAATTTCTTTCTCATTAAACGCTTTATCTAAGTTTGTTTTTATTTCTGATGTAATTTCCGCACGAAAAGATGCATCTAACACTTCTGTAAGAACACCTTCAGCTAATAAAAACTCTTTATAGTTTTCTAACGGATCTTTATTTGCCCATGTATCTAATAAATTTTGTGGCACATATTTGGTTCCGCTAGCTTCTTCGTGCCCACGCATTCTAAAGGTTTTAAACTCTAACAATACTGGTCTTGGTTTTTTTCGAATGCTTTCTGCTATTTCAGATACTTTTGCATACACCTCTAATATGTTATTGCCATCGATAATATAACTTTCTATACCATAACCAATGCCTTTATCGGCAATATGAGTACATTTAAATTGTTCTGATGTTGGCGTAGATAAACCATACCCATTATTTTCTACACAAAATAAAACCGGTAAATCCCATACAGAAGCAACATTTAAGGCCTCGTGAAAATCTCCTTCACTTGTACCGCCTTCTCCTGTAAAAACTGCACAGACTTTGCCGTTTTGCTTTATTTTATTTGCCAGCGCAATACCATCTGCAACACCTAATTGTGGCCCAAGATGAGATATCATACCAACAATATTAAATTCTTGTGTCCCAAAATGAAAACTTCTATCTCTACCTTTAGTAAAACCATTTAATTTACCTTGCCATTGCGAAAAAAGTCTGTATAACGGAATTTTACGTGTTGTAAACACTCCTAAATTTCTGTGCATTGGTAAAATGTATTCGTCATCATACAATGCAGTAGCTACACCAACTGCAATGGCCTCTTGCCCAATGCCAGAAAACCATTTAGATATTTTACCCTGACGCAAAAGAATTAGCATTTTTTCTTCTATCAATCTAGGTAACAACATTCCTTTATATAAATGTAAAAGTTGTTCTTTCGCTATAGAATTTGCGATAAATTTAATTTTACTTGCCATACGTTGTATATTTCATAACATTAACAAACATAAACAATCAAAAGTAAAATCCACAAAAAAATCCTTATCATTTTAATGATAAGGATTTTTAAATATTGTTAAGTAAAATACTACTACAATTCTTTAAAAATTGCGTGCATCATTCTCTTTTTATCGTTTATACTTTCTTCTAAAGCAATCATAGTTTCTGTTCTATTAACTCCAGGAACATCGTCTATTTGATATATAATGTCTTTCGCATCATTTGTTCCTTTTGCTCTAACTTTACAGAAAATATTATATTTACCTGCTGTAACGTAAGCAACAGTAACATTAGGTATGTTTCTTAAATTTTCTATAACGCTTTGTGTCATAGATGTTTTCTCTAAATATACACCAACATGCGCTATAAAAGAATAGCCCATTTTTTCGTAGTTAAGTGTTAAAGTAGAACCTTGAATAATACCTTCATCCTCCATCTTTTTTACACGAACGTGAATGGTTCCTGCAGACACTAATAATTGTTTTGCAATATCTGTAAATGGTGTTCTAGCATTTTCTATTAAAATGTCTAAGATTTGATGATCTATTTCGTCTAAAATAAATTTTTTCATAATTTGTATATTATTCAATTATAATCGCAAATTTATAAATTTAATTTAAGAGAACAATGAAAAAAATGAGAAATATCTAATATTTTTAGCTTTCGAAAACGATTTCGTGGTGTCCAATTTTGCCTTTTAAGCTTTTTTCTTCAATTTTTACCAATGTTGAAACTAACTCATCATCAACAATTTGATCTTTATATTGATAGGCAATATCCTTCTTTTTATCAGAAAATCTATGAATTACATCATAAAAGTCTTTTGCATTGTTTGGAATATTAAAGTAGTCTTTATATTCACTAAAATCGGTGGTAACGGCGATATGATACAATCCTTGTAAAATAGCATAAAAAGTATATTCTCTAGAAACTTCTCTTACATAATCATCTGGATAATGCCCAGATTCTATCAATATAGTATTGTAACCTAACTTTTGAAAGTTATCTCCGGTAGCTGTTGGATAAAACTCATCTGTATATCTACCAATATAATCAGGAATCATTTTTTGTAAAACGGCATTCATAGCCACAATTACATTCATGGTTTCTTTTCTACCATCTGTTAACGCCCTTGTTACTTCTTCTGAAGGTGCTAAAAATGATATTGTTGCAGGATTCTTTGTATCTTCTACATTAAAAATAGTTCTTTGGTCGTGTAGATTAAAGCAAAACTGCGGATTAAAATCTTCTAAAACCGCTCTTAAGAGCTTACTTTCTTTTGCAATTCGATCTACTGCGTCTCTATTAAGGTCTATATTATTACCATTTACTCTTGTATATACTTCTGCACCGTCTGGATTTAACATAGGTATAAAAACCAATGTACATGCTTCTAAAATCGTTTGTAATTGCGTGTTGTTAGTATTTAAGAAGCAATTAAATAAATCAAATAAAGCTTTGGTACCTGTACTTTCATTTCCGTGCATTTGAGACCATAGCAATATTTTCTTATTTCCAGTACCAATTTTTAATTGATAAATGGACGTTCCTTTTTCTGATGTCCCTATTTCTTGCACAAGAAATTTTGATTCATATTTCTGAAACAAATTTTCTATGTCTTTAAAACGAATCCATTTTCCAGAAATAGAAGTTTCTTTTTGTTCTTTAAAAATGGTTTTCAAAAAATCTATTGCTAACAAGCTCATAATTATTGGTTGTAAAATCTTTGTAAAAATAAAGCAATCACATTTGTAATCAAACTAAAATGTTACAATTGTAAATCACCCAAATGTTACAATTGTAAACCTGATGATTTGTTTACAAAGTTACTTTTGTAAACAATCTTTTTCTTTTTTAACTTAGAAAGCTACTCGATTAAATATCAATATAATAATTTCTTATATTAAAAAAATAAACAATTGAATTTGAGTTAATTACAAGACTCAATTAAAGTTAAACTTCACATATAAAAACACATAATACAACTAGAAATAAATTTACCTTTGTGGTTACAATAATATACTTTACATTTGTAAAACAACAAGTTGTTACAATGATAAACACTGCCAATTTTACAAGTAAACTAAAAAAAGTAATGGAACATCATCAACTTTCGGCATCTACGTTTGCGGATAAAGTTGGTGTGCAACGCTCTAGCATCTCTCACATATTATCGGGTAGGAATAAACCTAGTTTAGATTTTATATTAAAAGTAACATCAGAATTTAACGACGTAGATATTAATTGGCTCTTAAAAGATGAAGGTGTTTTTCCTAAAAATGCAGTTCATAAAATTAAACAGCATACGCCTTCTTCTTCTTCTTCTTCTTCTTCTTCTTCTTCTTCTTCTGCTCCTACTTTATTTTCTTCAGAAAAAAATAACAACGGAAAAAATATTCAACGAATTGTTGTTTTTTATGATGATGGTACTTTTGAAGAATATCAAAAATAATTTTACGTTTACTTTTCGTTTTAAACAAAAAACTAATTTTTACAGCAAAATTATATAAATAGTATATTTTAGTACTTATGAATAAAATTGATATAAGAACAGTAAATGTTGTTCAGTATTTACAACCTTTAAGAGAAGGTGGTTCTTTACCTGCAATTGTAAAAGCAGATGATGGTTTTTTATACGTTTTAAAATTTAGAGGAGCTGGACAAGGTACCAAAGCTTTAATTTCTGAATTTATTGGTGGTGAGCTTGCTAGAGCTTTAAACTTGAAAGTGCCAGAACTAGTATTTATGAATTTGGATGATTCTTTTGCTAAAACAGAACCCGATGAAGAAATACAAGATTTATTAAAATTTAGTGTGGGTTTAAATTTAGGACTTCATTTTTTGTCTAGCGCAATTACCTATGATCCTTTGGTTTCTACAGTTGATGCTTTTACGGCATCTAAAGTTGTATTATTAGATAGTTTGATAAGTAATATCGATAGAACAACAAAAAACACAAACTTACTACATTGGAATAATGAACTTTGGGTAATTGACAATGGTGCTAGTTTTTACTTTCATCATAATTGGAGCACTTGGCAAAATCATTTATCAAGAACGTTTCCGTTAATTAAAGACCATGTACTTTTAGCAAAAGCAACAAAATTAAAAGAAGCTGCTCTAGAAATTAAAAAAGAAATAAACGAATCTATAATAATGGAAATAGTTTCTACAATTCCGGAAGATTGGCTAAAAAATGAAGGTGAAGTTTTAAAACCTAACGAAATAAGAAATGCATATATTACTTTTTTAAACGCAAAATTAAATATGTTAGATTCATTAGTAAAAGAAGCAGAAGATGCAAGATAGATTTACATTTGAATACGCAATCATACGAGTTGTACCTAAAGTAGAACGCGAAGAGTTTTTTAACGTGGGTGTAATTCTATTTTCTAAAAGAAAAAAGTTTTTAGGAATTAAATACCACATCAATCCAAACAAATTAAAAGCACTTGCCCCTGAAATTGATATTGATTTTTTAAACAAATATTTAGCAGCTTGGGTGCAAATTTGTGAAGGCAATAAAGCAGGAGGGAAAATTGGTGAATTTGAAATTGCAGATAGATTTAGATGGCTTGCAGCTTGTAGAAGTACCATTATACAAAGCTCTAAAACGCATCCTGGTTTATGTGAAAATCCAGAAGATTCTTTAAATGATATTTTTAAGAAATTTGTAATGTAAGTTATAACAGCTTAAAACCCTGCTTAAATAATTATTGATTTAACGATGCCTCAATTTCAAAAGCAACTTGCATCAGGATTAAGCTTCACAATTATCTAATATTTTTGATAAAAAAATCTAGAATATATTTTTGTCTTAACCGCATCAAAAATAACCTACTACCGTACAAAACTTTTACTAAAACCTGTTAGCGCATTTACTTTTACAATTAAGAACTATTTTTTGATTCTTAACCTAACTAACAAACAAGTCTAGCCCTGATTGTAGCGTTTGTTTGAGCTCTTTTTTCTTTTTCAGAAAAAAAGCGAGTGCGAAAAGCAGGAAATAGCTTCTAAAAAAATGTTTATAAATGGCCAGCTATTAAATTATTTTTGACTGTAACTTCTGGGACTTTAAAATTGAAATATTTTGACAACGGAATTTCGAAACCTTTGTGATTTAAATAATTATTTAATGCAATATTTAATCCTTCGCTATAAAGATGATGCTCTGCTCCTGTTGGGTCTTCGTGAAATAAATCGTTTTCTGCAAAGCCTTCAAACTTTGGTCCTGTAATTTTAATTTTAAATTCTTCAGGATTTTTACCTACCGGACTATGACTGGTACATGCAAATTGATGCCAAAAAGCAGATTGGATACAATTGTTATAAAATAATTGTCTTACAACTTCTAAAGAATCGATGGTTTCTTGTGCTGTTTCTGTAGGAAAACCAAACATCAAATAAGCATGAACCATTATATTTTGATCGGAAAACGCTTTAGTTACTCTGGCTACTTGGCCAATGTCTACTCCTTTTTTCATTTTTGCTAACAACCTATCAGATGCAACTTCTAAACCACCAGTTACTGCAATACAACCAGATTTTGATAAAAGAGCACACAGTTCTGGCGTAAAAGTTTTTTCGAATCTAATATTTGTCCACCAAGTTATAAATACTTTTCGTTCTAATAACTTATTAGCCAGTGCTCTTAACATTTTTGGTGGTGCTGCTTCGTCTACAAAATGAAAACCTGTAATACCTGTTTCTGTAATTATCTTTTCAATTTTGTTTACCAAATCGTCTGCAGTTGTATTTTGATAATTACCGATATAATCTAAAGTAACATCACAAAATGAGCATTGTTTCCAATAACAACCATGCGAAATAGTTAACTTATTCCATTTACCATCAGACCACATTCTATGCATCGGAATCATAACATCTAAAAAAGACAGATATTTTGCTGTTGGTAACCCAACATAACTTGGTGCTGGTAAATTTTTATGATGAAAAATTGTATTCGGAATTTTATCTGCATAAATCACTTTATTATCTCTACAAATAAAGGTTCTTTCTAAAGACTCCTCTCCTATTTTATTTTCTAAATACTCTGTAATTCTTAATAACGGCCCTTCACCATCATCTAAAGTTATGAAATCTACGTAATTAAAAATACGTGTGTCTGTTAATCGCCTAAGCTCTGTATTGCAATATCCGCCACCAAAAGCAACCTTAATTGTTGGGTAGTTTTCTTTGATAAATTGCGCACATCTTAGTGCCGAAAATAAGTTACCCGGAAACGGAATGGTAAAACAAACCAAATTATAAGCATCTTGCTGCAATTGTTCTTCTAACAAATACAACATTTCGTCTTCTATTAAAGTGGTTTCATATTGCAAACATTCTTCTAGCGTATTAAAACTAGATGCTGCTCTACCAATTTGTTCTGCATAACGGGTAAATGAAAAAAACTCGTCTACGTTAGTATTTATAAAATCGCCCAATTCTTCTACAAATAAGGTGGCAATGTGTTTTGCTTTGTCTAAAATACCTAGTTTACCAAATTCTACAGATAAATCTTTATTTAGTTTGATACGCCTGTGCCCATGTGGTAAAAAATCTTTGTGTACAATTTGATAAGCTGCAGTAACTTCTTGTAAACGTAAATAATTCATTACAGTATCTACTTTATCTATATATGCTTCTCTTTGTTGCCAAACTAAAGGCAATGACATATTACCAAGCATTTCTGCTTGTTTAAAAATTGCATCTATAAATTCTTTTGTAAAAACACTTGTAAATAACTCGATACTTAAATCTAGTTGCTTTGTTTTAACACCTTTAGAATCTAAAAAACCTTTAATATATGCCGTAGCAGGATAAGCAGTATTTAACTGTGTAAATGGCGGAGTAATTAAAAGCGCGTTCGTAGACATCTAATTTATTAAAGTGCAAAGATACTACCTCGATTATAATTACTGTTTAAATTTTTAATGCTTTTTCTTAAGGTTGGTTTTCTAGCAAAAACAGATATTTATACTAGAATTCTGTGCAAAATAAAAACAACTTAATTTTAAAGAGAAACCCTAACCTTCAAGAAATTAAAAATGAAACCCTAAAACTATCAGATCCTGAAGTTACCAAGAAAAAAGCCGTTTTTGCATATCATTAAGCTCTGACATAGAAATGAAACTAACTTGTTTCATAATAAATAATTCTTAATGTATCGTTATATTTTAAAATTGAAAAGAGAAATTTTCTATGGATGATAGCCTCCTTTTTTCTCTGATATATTTCTGAATTAAAAAGTAGTAGTTTTGCAAACTAAATTTTTAGAACTCACATATCAAAAGCATTTAATCAAAAATTTATTTTGCACGAAGAAAGTCATAATTATAGAATACAATGTTACAAATGCATGAGACCAAACAGCACTTGTATTTGTAAACACATCCGCTCTTTTAAGACAAAAACTCGTTTTGTCATTTTAATGCATCCAAAAGAATATAAAAAAGAAAAAAACGGAACGGGAATTATGACAAAACTTCAATTAAATAATGCAGAAATAGTTGTTGGTGTAGACTTTACCAACAATAAGCGAATTAATAACATAATTGCCAATAAAGAAAATTCTTCTTTCCTGTTATACCCCGGTAAAGAGAGTTTTAATTTATCTACCAGAAAAAAAACAGAAATAGAAAGTCTTTTACTTAAAAATCCTCATATTTTTATTCTGGATGGTACTTGGCCTTGTGCAAGAAAAATGCTTAAACTTAGTAAAAACTTACAGAAATTAAGTAGAATAAGTTTTGATAACAAAATAAAGTCTAAATTTATTATCAAACAACAGCCAGAATCACTTTGTCTTAGCACTATAGAGTCTGTTTTTACAGTTTTAAATTTACTTAAAAAAGCAGAAATTGAGGATTGTGACACTTCTAATTTTCTAGTTCCTTTTGAAAAAATGATTGCACATCAACTTGATTATTTATTAAACCCAAAAAGTAAAAATTATCTTCCGGAAGCTAGTAAGATTATAACTCCTAAAAATAGTTACAAAAAAGAAACACAAAGAAGTATTATTTACGAGCAAGAGTAATTTATTTTACTAAATATATTTTTTAGCTCTTTTTAAACTTTAAAAAAACAAGACGCTAACATCTTATATAAATCTGGGTGTTTTCTTTGCATTAGCTTAGGTCTTTCAAAAAAATACTCTCCGGCAACGGCTAAAAATTCAATTTCAGAGGTACCTCCATAATTCCTAATATCAGAATCATCATTATTAATTTCTTCGATTTTTTTATGAATTAGCTGTAAATAAGGTATTGTATATTGCTTATCTAGCAAAACTTCTGGAATACCATCAATAACACCATCCGATTTATCGATAAGATGAATAAACTCATGAATTGCTGTATTTCCTTTATCCGTTTTATTATGAAAACCATGATGTAGTGCTTTTCTTGATAAAATCATTTGATTTTCAAACCTACCTGTACCAACTAAACCACCTATATTTCTGTGTGTTACCTTAGCGTCAAACTGTAAATTATCATCAAAATAATCTGGATAAATTAATACCGTTGTTAAATTTGTATAATGCCAAGAAGAAAATCTAAATACCGGAATTACAGCACTGGCAGCAACTAACAATGTATCTAATTCTTCTATTTTAAACTTGATAGCTCTAATATGAACGGTTGCTAAAAAGCGTGACATTTTTTCTCGAAAAAGTTGTTGTTCTTTTTCTGTTAGCTTTTGATAAAATAAAACGTTATCTCTTAAAATATTGTGCCAATGATTGGGCACAAATACTTTTTCTTCGGATTTAATAACTCTTTTTTTATTACTTATTATAGTAAAAATTAAAAGTATGAGTAATAAAGAGATTGCAATAATATAAAGCATTCAACTATTTTTTATAAAAAATATTATAAGAGTCCAGTCATTGCCTCTTTTACAATAGCAATATTTCTATCTTTATTTGTATTTGTAGATTTTTCTTGCTCTTGTATTATTGATCTCATTAAGTTGATTACCACTTTATCGAAACTAAACTTTTTATATTGATTCCCTTTGGCTACCATGTCTTCTACTAAATTTTGAATTGCCAACATATTGTTACTTTTAGAAATCATTTTAAAAGCTTTTTCATACATAACTTTTGTTGGGCCTTGGCCAGATAAAAACATACCAGAGACAACACTTTTTGCAATAAATGGCAATTCTGTTTCATCTTTAGACTCAATAAATATTTGGGTTAACGGTGTTGCCAATATTTTACGAACATCGTCTGGTAATTCTTTCGATTTTTTTAAAGCCAAATCTTTATCTATGTAATACATCGCAACTAAAGATTTCCCCAAAACTGCATACGATTCACTTTGCAAACCTTTAGTAAAAATAGATTTTAATTCTGGGTCTGTTAATTTCCCTAAAGTTTCTATAGCTGCGGCTTTAACCAATGTTTTTGAATCATTATTTGCTAATTGCATAATTTTTCGAATGGCATCTTTCTTAGAGAATTTATTAATTAAATCGATATTCTCTAAAGCCAATACTCTAATTTTATATGATGAATCATCTAATGCCGCAACAACAGCGTTAAACGCAACCTTGTCATCTTGTTTTTTAGCAACTTCTAAAAGTGCTTCTCTTCGATGCATAAAATGTGTCGCATTTTTTAACTGAAAAATATAATCACTTAAAACTTTATTTTCATTAAATTCTGCTAGTAAAACACCATCAGAATTTATCTGAATTAAATCTGGCATTGTGTTAAAAGGAAATGTAAATGATGCTTCATTTTTTTCTACAAAAACAGTTTCTCTTCTGCGTTTAGAACCTTCAAAAATATCTAATGTTAAAGGAAACTGAAAGCTTTCTGACTGCAATTGTAAAACGTTTACTGTTACAGTTTTTCTTAACTTATTATAATCATAAGAAACATCTATTTTTGGATGATTTGCACCAAAATACCATTGATTAAAAAACCAGTTTAAATCTTTACCCGTTACTTTCTCGAATACTAAACGCAATTGATGTGCCTCTGCTGCCTTATATTTATAGTCATTTAAATACGTTTTTAAGCTTTCGAAAAACGCTTTGTCTCCAACATAATTTCTAAGCATGTGCAAAATAGCGCCACCTTTGTTATAGCTTACCAAATCGAACATATCTTCTTTGTCTAAATAATTAAAACGTACCAAATCTTTATCAGACTCCTGACCTTCTAAATATAAACTAACATTAGAATGCATGTACATTTCTGCTGCTTCTTGTCCGTATTTGTATTCTTGCCACAAGTACTCACTGTAATTAGCAAAAGACTCGTTAAGCGTTAAATTAGCCCAACTTTCTGTTGTTACTAAATCGCCAAACCAGTGATGAAAAAGTTCATGAGCTATGGTGTTTTCGTGTGTGTTTTCGTCGATTAATTGCCCAGGAGTTTGATATGCTTGTTCGCCATGTACTACTGCTGTTGTGTTTTCCATTGCACCAGAAACATAATCTCTTACAACCATTTGACTATATTTATTCCAAGGATAAGCAACGCCTAATTTTCCTGAAAAGAATTGCATCATTTCTGGTGTATTACCAAAGATGTCTTTGGCGTATTTTGCATATTCTTTTTCTACATAATAATTTACCGGAATATTGTTATAAGAATCTTTTACTATTTCGAACTCACCAACACCCATAAAAAACAAATAAGGCGCGTGCTTTTGATCCATTTTCCAATAATCTGTTCTTAAATTGCCATTATTTGTTTGACTTACAAGTGCTCCGTTAGATAAAGTAACATATTTATTAGGAACTGTAATGTAAATTTCTTGAGTAGTTTTTTGATTAGGAGCATCAATTGTTGGAAACCAACAACTGCTTCCTTCTGTTTCACCTTGTGTCCAAATTTGGGTTGGCTTATTTTTATCAGCACCATCAGCATTTATAAAATACAAACCTTTTGCACTAGTAATTGCCGCACTACCTTTTTCTTTAACTTTTTCTGGTCTTGCGATATATTTTAAATAAATCGTAAATTTTTCTTCTTTCGTATATTTTTTTGGAAGTTTAATTACAATTTGAGCATCATCATAATCGTAATTTAATTGCGTTCCGTTAAGAGAAATTTCGTCAAACAACATTGCTTTTGCATCAAGTGTAAAAACATTTGTGGCATAAAAATGAGGTTTTGCAGTAACCCAAGCTTCTCCGTTTAATTCTTTTTTATCAAAATTAAAATTAACTTTTAGTTTTGTATGAATTAAATTGTGTGTTTTTTCTCTTTCTGCCCTATAAATGGCAGTATTTTGCGAGAAACTTATGGTGCTTATTGAAAGAAATGCAAATAAAATCCAAATTTTAATCTTCATAAATAATATATTCTTCTAAACTTCAAAAATACTAAATATGAAGATAGAACGTGTTAATGAGCAGTTAAATTCAAAAAACGTACCAAAGGCTGCATAAAAAAACCTCAATTTCTTTCGAAATTGAGGTTTTTTTATAAGTTTAAAATGCTATTTATTTGTTAAACATCTTAGAAAACTGTTTTAAAGAAGCGCTGTCTCCGTCTACATTTACGCTATTTAGCATATCAATTATCTTTGAAGGGTTCATATTTTCTCCTAATAATCTTGCTACACCTACTCCGGCTTCTTTACCGTATCCAAAAGCGATAACTTCGTCTATAGAATTTGTATCACCAGAATAGTATACTTTTACATTCATTCCTTTTGCCTTCATAGACATTAGGCTTTTGTAAGTATCGTTATTAGTAAATATCTTTTTTAATTTTCCTTTTTCAGTTTCATAAGCAACAGAATTATCTGCAGTTTTAGGTAAAAAAGCTATGTTAATTTTTTTGATACTTTTCATGGTTTCTTTTACATCATCAGAAACATCAGAATTTGCAGTTAATAAAGAACTTACTGGTAAATCGCCCGTATAAAAATCTTCTTTACCGCTGGTATCTACTAAATAACTTTGTAATGATTTATCGTTTTTACATGAACTTGTAAAAACTAGCACAAAAAGTAAGGAAAGTATGGTTGTTAATTTTTTCATTGATTTTAGTTTTAAAAGGTACAATCTAATTTTTAGCAAACTAGATTGTACATATTTTATATTATTTGTTTGCAAAAGTATCTGCTAGATCAGACATTTTATTAATATCTATGTTACCTGTTAAAGAAACAATAACTGCTTCTGACATGCCATTCGTCTTTTTATCGATACCTTTAATAAACATTAAAACTTCATTTACAAAATCTTTGTTTTTAGATGCTTTTACATAAATCTTAACTCTAGAATCGTCTTCTTTTATTCGCATTAACTGTGTTAAGTTTTGTTTTTTAATAGAAGCATTTACCATACTTTCCATTTTATTTGCAATAGCCTTGTCTTCTGTAGAAAACATTTTAAATTCTTTTAATTCTTGTATCATTTGAAACACTTTCATCTCATCGCTATCTTTAAATTTTTCTGAATTAAATTTAGACAGTATTTCAAATGCGTCTTTGGTAACAACTACCATATCTACTTCTTTTATATCTTCTAAAGAATCATATAAAGACTGCGCATTGCTTAACATAGGTGTTACTACAAATGCTATTAATAATAATATTTTTTTCATCATTTCTTGTTTTACTTGGTTTTACTAATATTTACTTGGTTTATCTTAAAATCTTTTTTACTGAATTATCATAAGTATGTAAAGTTGCAACTGCTTGTTCTCCTTTTTTTAAGTTTTTAGACAATAATTTTAGTCCTTTACTTACTTCTGCATAAATTTTTTCGGCTTCTTTTCTTTCTTGATATTCACTGTATTGCTGTTTACCAACAAATACACTAAATAATAAGACTACAGATGCTGCAACAGACAACCATTTAAAGTTTTTCTTTTTAGATTTTTTAGTTTCTAACTTAATGGTTTTTGTATACGTTTCATCTTTCGACACAGAAAAGTAGGTAAACATATAAGCATACTCTTGCAAATGTTGTGCTACATCACCTTCTTTAAAATAGTTTCTTAAGGTTGCCTCTTCTTGCAAAGTAGTTTCTGCGTTTTCGTACTTTTCTATTAATTTTTCTATGTTAGCTAACTCCATAGTTGTGTTTTTTAATTAATTGTTCTCTAATTGTTTTTCTTGCTCTAGATAATGCCACTCTTACAGCGGTTGGTTTCATATCTACCATTTTACAAATCTCATCAAAATCATATTGTTCTATATCTCTTAACTGAATAATAATTTTTTGTTGTTCTGGCAACCTTTCTATCAATTGGTGCACTTGGTTTACACTGTCTTGATGTTCTAGTTTTTTATCTAAAGACGTTTCTTTCTCTTTATAATTACTATGTACTAATGTTAAATTACTTGCTTGTTTAGATTTTAGTCTATCATAACAATAATTTTTTGTCATTGTCATTGCAAATGCTTCTACATTTTTATAACCAGCTATTTTATCCTTACTACGCCACAACTTAAAAATAAGCTCTTGTGTAGCATCTTCGGCTTCTTCTGTAGATACCAATAATCTTTTGGCTAATCTAAAGACCTTATCCTTAAAGGGTAAAACAACTTTTAAAAAGTCTGATTGGTTCATTTTAATTTGGTTGATTAGTAGTAAACCACTTAATTAAACTTATTTTATTATTGGGTTTACAATACTACGACGAGCAACAATATATTTTGTTACACAAGAATTTAAAAATAATACTATTTCTATTTATATTGCGTTAGATTATTAAAACAATTCTTATTTTTTTATAAATGAAAAACCTCTTAAAACTCTTTTATTTTAGCACAATTACTTTATTATTTATCAATTGTTCTAAAGAATATCAATTACCCGAAAATTTAGTTGTACACGATTTTGTTTGGAAAGGTTTAAATGCATATTACTTACATCAAGATCAAATTGCTGATTTATCTGACAGACGCTTTAACTCAGACCAACAATTAAATGCTTATTTAAGTGGTTTTACAGATTACAACACACTTTTTTCTAGTTTACTATTAAATACAGATACAAAATCTAAACTTGTTGAAGATTTAACAAATTTAGATATGGATATACCTAGGTCTGCATTTGTAAACGGAATGGAATTTGGTATCATTGCACAACCAAACACTACTACAAATACTGTTATTGGTTATATAACGCATATTTTGCCAAATTCAAACGCAGCAACAAAAAACTTAAAAAGAGGTGAGTTTTTTAACGCTGTAAACAACATTATATTAACAGAAGATAATTATTTCGATTTATTAATAAATGGAGATACATCTTATACTTTAAATATGGTAGAATTTGATGGAACTACTGTTACACCAAATGCCAAAACCGTTGCTTTAGAAAAAGAGAATTACGATTACGATACCACATTTTTAGAGAAAACTTTTAGTATAGGTTCAAACAATATTGGTTATTTAATGTATAACAACAACCTATCTAAATTATCAATTAACAATTTAAATAACACTTTCTTAAGTTTTAAAAATCAAAATATTAACGAATTAGTTTTAGATTTAAGATATAATATTTCTGGTGGTAGTTTTGCTAAGAATATTACAAATTTGGCAACCATAATTACCGGACAATTTACAGATGAAATTTTTATAAAAGAAGAATGGAATTCGAAAGCACAACCTTGGTTTTTAGAAAATCAACCAGATTCTTTAATTACTAAATTCCCTGCTAAGCTTAATACTACAACAGATTTTAATAGTTTAAACCTAACAGATATTTATATAATTTTAAATGGAAACAACTTTTCTGGCTCTTCTGCAATAGAATTATTAATAAACAGCCTAAACCCATATATAAATGTTCATATTATAGGCACAAATACAAGTGGTAACAATACAGGTTCTATAACTTTATACAATTCTCAAGACTATGATATCGAACTAAAAAACGAAACCCATACAGTAGCTTTACAACCAGTGGTGTTAAGTTTTTACAATAAAGACGACCAAACCTATAACGAGGGGTTTACACCAACAATTGCAACTTGTCCAAATGAAGATATTTTAAATCTAGGTGTTATAGGTGAAAGATCAGAACCTATTTTAGATAAAGTATTAGAATATATTTCAACAGGAAATCTTGGTACAAATGTTACCTGTAATCCTAATAATTTTATGTATTTATTTAACTCATTAGATTTGCAAAGAGAATTTGATAATGGTGTATTTATTAAACAAGATTTACCTAACACATATTAATATGAAAAAATATTTTTTAACAAGTTTACTATCCTTATTAGTTTTAACTGCATCGTGTAGCAAAGAAGAAGTCAACAATCAAATTCCAGAAGAAGTTGAACAATTTATTGTTACCACAGATGATGAAATAAATTATTTTATTTGGAAAGGATTAAACTTGTATTATTTATGGCAAGAAGATGTGCCTGATTTAGCTGATAACAGATTCAATAATTTTGAAGGTTTATACACTCATTTTAGACAATATGACTCTCCAGAAGCTACTTTTAATAGTTTATTAAGTGATCCAGGAGTTGTAGATCGTTTTTCTTGGATTGTTGATGATTATGTTGCTTTAGAAAACTCTTTTCAGGGAATTAATTTAAGTACTGGTCTAGATTTTGGTTTAGTAAGAGATGTAAACAGTGCCACAAAAATATTTGGCTACGTAAGATATGTAATTCCAAACTCTAGTGCTGCAACAGCTGGTATAACAAGAGGTTCTTATTTTAGTACTGTAAACGGAATTCAATTAACAGATTCCAATTTTAGAGATTTGTTATTTAATGATGATGCATCGATAACATTAGGTTTTGCAGATTATAATGAAGGTAGCCCTGTAGCTAATAACAGTACTGCTGTTCTTGAAAAAACAGAAGTGCAAGAAAACCCAATAGCAGTTTCTAAAGTAATTACAGATGGAAATCAAAAAATTGGTTACTTAATGTACAATCAATTTGCTAGCAGTTACGACCAAGATTTAAATGCAGTGTTTGCAAATTTTAAAGCAGAAGCTATTAATGACTTAATTATAGATTTAAGATATAATGGTGGTGGATCTACTAACACTGCAGGGTATTTAGGTAGCATGGTAACTGGTCAATTTATAGGAGAAGTATATTCTAAAGAAGTATGGAATAACAAAGTTCTAAGCGCATTTTCTTCAGATAATTTTACGAATAATTTCCCTACAAAAATTACAAAAACAGATGCAAATGATAATATTGTTGTTGATGAGGCTATAAATAGTTTAAACCTATCTAGAGTATATTTTATAGTTTCTGGTAGTTCTGCATCTGCATCAGAATTAGTTATAAATGCTTTAGATGCATACATAGATGTAAAAATTGTTGGTACAACAACTGTTGGTAAACAAGTAGGTTCTATTACTTTATATGATTCTGATAATTTATTTAGAAGTGGAGACAATTTAAATACAGATCACACATATGCAATGCAGCCATTAGTTTTAGAAATTACCAATAAAGATGGTAAAAACTATCCTAACGGAATTATACCTGGAACAAATTTTACAGGTATTAATTTAAGTGAAAATATTGGCAACTTAGGTGTTTTAGGTGAAAGATCAGACCCTTTATTAGATAGAACTTTAGAATATATTTCTACAGGCGCTAAATCATCAGCAAAAACAAAAGATTTTATTAAAACCGAAGAAATATTTAATTCTAAATTGGCTACACCAGCAAAGAATAATATGTATTCCGAATTAAAATAATAAATTAAAAATCCAGCTTAATTGCTGGATTTTTTTTGCTAAATATTTAAATTTTCTGCTTCTTCAGCAGAATCTTCCATTTCTTGGTCTGTAAGAATATCTGGTCTAAATTCACTCATCTTCTCTTCTTCTTTAGATTTAGCATAATTAAATCCAGATTTCCACCATTTTTTCATTAACTTTTTATCAAAAACCAAAGAGTTCGTAGTTAAAACCGTTGGGGTATAATATAAGTTAAGTTTAATATCTTTATTTGAAGCAGCTAATTTACCAATGGTAATATTATGCCTTTCTACGTGTACCAGCATAAAATCCATAACATCAAATAATAAAGAAAACGGGTTTTTTGCAGGCAATCTATTAATTTGAGTAACCTCTGTTTCTAAAATAATAGCATCAATTTCTGTGGCTCCTCTTAAAATTGCTTCTCTGATTGGTATTAAAGAACCAAAGCCACCATCTGCGTACTGACAATGATTTTTTTCTAATAAACTCATAAAAGGAACATAATTGCAAGAACCCCAAATCCAATCGCAAAAATCTTCATAACTACAATCGTTAATCGATTTATATTCTATTTGGTTCGCGGTTAAATTAGAAACAGTCACAACAACTTCTTTATTTGCAGCTCTAATTTTAACGTACATTTCTTTAGTAACATTTTTCTTAATTAAAGACCTTAAATTTTTACTTTCTCCAAAGGTTTTTCTACCATTTAAAAAATTCCAAAATGTATTTAAGTGATTGATGCTAATTACTTTTTCACCTGCAACTTTTCTAATTTTAAAAGGATTGTTACTAAAAATAGTTTCTTGATTAACATTGGTATACAACTCTTTAAGTTCATCTAACATATCCATAGCTAAATGAGATACCATTAAACTTCCTGTAGAGGTACCTAAAAACAAATCGTATTTTTTGTTCTCATGTTTCATTAAGTACTGCGCAACACCTCCTGCAAATGCTCCTTTACTTCCTCCACCAGAAATTACCAATGCTTTTTTCATTATCAATTATGATTTGATTACTTTAGTCGTATAAAAATATCAAAAATGAGAAGAATATTCGGTATTATTTTAATTTTACTTTTTTTAATCTCTTGTAAGCAAGAGTATCAGCCAAGAAATCTAAGCTCTATTTCTATAGAAGAATATAAAATTGATGATACTAGTATAAGAGCAATTCAAGTTATAGACTCTACAACAGTTGTTTATGCTGGCTCTAACGGAACCATAGGAACCACTATAGATAACGGAGAAAATTGGTCTATTCTAAATATAAAATATCAAGATTCTATAATTCCAAATTTTAGAAGTTTAGCTTTTAATGGTTCTGATTATTTTGCATTATCTATTGCCAATCCTGCATTGCTATATAAAATTTCTGATATGGAAGCAACTTTACAATACGTAGAAGAAGATACTAAAGTTTTTTATGATGCGATTGCTTTTTTTGATGATAATAAACACGGTATCGCGGTTGGTGATCCTACAGAAAATTGTGCTTCCATTTTAATTACTGATGATGGCGGAGAAACTTGGCATAAAATTCCGTGTGAAAATTTACCTGAAATAGAAGAAGGCGAAGCTTTTTTTGCGGCAAGTAACACCAATATTAAAACGGTTGGTAGCACTGTTTATATTGCTTCTGGTGGTAAAAAATCTAGAATTTTAAAGTCTAATAACTTCGGAAAAACATGGCAAATATTTGAAACACCGATAATACAAGGTAACGGACCACAAGGAATGTATTCTATTGATTTTTATGATAATAATAACGGAATTGCAATTGGAGGAGATTATTCAAAACCATTAGAAAATAAGGCAAACAAGGCAATTACTTCAGATGGTGGTAAAACTTGGACTTTAATTGCAGATTCTAAAAACCCTAATTATAAAAGTTGCATTCAATTTGTGCCAAATACTAACGGAAAAGAAGTTTTTGCTGTTGGTAAAACCGGAATTTCTTACTCTAAAGATGGCGGATTGACTTGGAAAAAAGTGTCTGATGAGAATTATTATACCATTCAATTTATAAATAAAAATACTGCTTGGTTAGGTGGTGCTAATAAAATTGGAAAACTTGAATTATAAATTAATTTTAAGAAGCATATTTATCTTAGGAACTTCGCTCCTATTATTCAATTGTAATAATACATCAGACTTAAAACAAAACCTTAGTTGTAATGAGATTTATTTTAACAATTTAAAAGAATTTTCGGATGCTAAAAATAACTTTAAAATAAGTTTACCTAACAACTGGAAAACAAGCACTTTTACAGACAATTATCAATCTTCTATTTATACAGCAGACACAACAAAACAGCTTACAAAGAGCTTGCTTTTAGATGTAAATTTTATCAATAATTCCATACAAATAGATGATATTTTTAAACTAAAAATAGAGCACGAAAACCTTACAAATAAACTAATTCAAAAAAAACAAAAAGAAATTATTTTTTTAAATAGAAAAAGTTATTACGTAATTTCTATTGGTAAAAAACAAAAATTTAAATACAAATCTTTACAAGTATTTGTACCTTTAAATAAAAGTAGTTCTTTGGCTATTAAAGCAGAAATTTATGGCGATTCTTTGGTAGAAAAAAGAATATGTAAAGCTTTAACTTTAATAGACAAAATTAAAATTGAACAGTAAATGATTGATAAAAAACATATTACAGATAGATTTATAAAGTATGTAACTATAGATACAGAATCTGACCCAAATAACCCAGCTTTTCCGAGTACAGAAAAACAATGGGATTTAGCTAAGGTTTTGGTAGAAGATTTAAAAAAAATAGGAATGCAAGATGTAGATTTAGATGAAAATTGCTACATCATGGCAACTTTACCAAGTAATATAGAACATAGAGTACCTACAATTGGTTTTGTAGCTCATATTGATACAAGTCCAGATTTTACAGGTAAAAACGTAAAACCACAAATAGTAGAAAATTACCAAGGAAATGATATTCTTTTAAATGAAGAAAAAAAAATCGTTTTATCTCCAGATTATTTTGAAGATTTACTACAATATAAAGGTCAAACCATAATTACTACAGACGGTACAACTTTATTGGGTGCCGACGATAAAGCAGGTGTAACAGAAATTGTTACTGCCATGGAATATCTAATTAAACATCCAGAAATTAAGCACGGTAAAATTAGAATTTGCTTTACCCCAGATGAAGAAGTTGGTAAAGGAGCACACAAATTTGATGTAAATAAATTTGACGCAGAATGGGCTTACACCATGGATGGAAGTCAAATTGGAGAACTAGAATTTGAAAATTTTAATGCTGCAAGTGCAAAAGTTACTATTACTGGTAAAATTGTTCATCCCGGTTATGCAAAGGGAAAAATGATAAATTCGCTAAAAATTGCGAATGATTTTATGGCTGCTATTCCGCAAGAAGAAGTACCAGAAAAAACAACCGATTATGAAGGTTTTTTTCATTTACATGACATGTCTGGTAATGTTGAAAAAACAGTTTTAGAATATATTATTAGAGATCATGATTTAGATTTATTTGAAAAAAGGAAATATTTAATGCAAAAAATTGCTTTTGATTTTAATGAAAGATTGGGACAAGATTTAATTGAAGTTTCTATAGAAAATCAATATTTTAATATGCGAGAAAAAATTGTACCCGTAATGCATATTGTAGATTTGGTTGAAGAGGTAATGAAAGATCTAAAAATTACACCCATTATAAAACCGATAAGAGGTGGTACAGATGGCTCTCAATTATCATACAAAGGATTACCATGCCCAAATATTTTTGCTGGCGGTCATAATTTTCACGGAAGATACGAATATATTCCTGTAGAATCTATGGTAAAAGCTACTGAAGTAATTATTGGAATAGCAGAAAAAGTTGTAGAAAAAAATACATAAAAAAAAGTCTCTAGTTACCTAGAGACTTATATCATAGCATATGCTATAAAGTAAATTTTTAATAATAAAGCCCCTAATCTCTATTAAAAACTATTTACTAATACAAACTTAGTGAATTTTATTTACTAAAACTACATTCTTTAAAATAATTCAGGGTTTTTCCCCTTAATATTCTTAAAAAAACTCTTAAAATTATCAAAATCCTTCTCTAAATGGTCCGTTGGGTAATAAGGTTCAGAAATTTTAACTGTCTTATTTTCAAAATCTAACGTTGCCATAACTATCGGTACATTTGCTCCTTTTGCAATATAATAGAATCCTGTTTTCCATTTTTCTACTTTTTTACGAGTTCCTTCAGGTGAAATTCCTAATCTAAATTCTTCTTTAGAATCAAAAATTTTAATGACTGCATCAACCATATTATTACTTTTAGATCTATCTACCGGAGTACCACCTAGAATTCTAAAAAAATAACCAAACGGCCATTTAAAAAGTGAGCTTTTCCCTATAAAATGAATCATCATTCCTTGACTCATTCTTGTTAAAATTGCTATAGGAAAATCTACCCAGCTAGTATGTGGTGCTGCAATTACAATATATTTTTTTGGCTCTTTCGGAAAACCATTTTCAATTTTCCAACCCAAAATAGTATGTAAAATAAATTTAGATAATGTTTTCAAATAGCTCTAATAAGTTAATTGTTTACAAAAACCTAAAGTAAAGGTTTTTTGTTCTTTTTATAAATGATAAATTTAAGGACTTAATTCGACATGATGACAGAAATAATCATATACTTAATAATTGCAGTGTTTTTTTTAATTATTGGCTTTTTTATTGGAAAATTAATTTCAAAAATTAATTTTGAGAAAGAAAAATCTATATTAGAAAAAGAAAATGCTATGTTAGAAGAAAGATCTATTAGGTTATCTCAATCTAAAGAAACTTTAGAAAATAACTTTATAGAAAATCAGCAAGAATTAAAAAATAATCAACAAGAAAAAGAAAGACTTATCACTATAACGTCAAAACAAGAATCTGAAATTGATAATTTGCAACAAAAATTAGCAGAAAACAAAGGAGAAATTGAGAATTTACAGCAGAAATTTACAAAAGAATTTGAAAATTTAGCGAATAAAATTTTAGATGAAAAATCGAATAAATTTACGGTTCAGAATAAAGAGAATATTCAAAATATATTAAATCCTCTACAAGAAAAAATTAAAGGATTTGAAGATAAGGTTGAAAAAACTCATAAAGAAAGCATTGATTATCATGCAGCTTTACGTCAGCAAATTCTAGGCTTAAAAGAGCTAAACCTTCAAATGAGTAAAGAAACCATCAACCTAACAAAAGCCTTAAAAGGAGATAATAAAGTTCAAGGTAATTGGGGGGAGCTTGTTTTAGAACGAGTTTTAGAAAAATCTGGCTTAGAAAAAGATCGAGAATATTTTGTTCAGCAAAGCTTTACCAATGATGATGGAAAAAGGGTTTTACCCGATGTTGTTATACATTTACCTAATAATAAAAAAATGATTATTGACTCTAAAGTTTCTTTAGTAGCTTATGAACAACACGTAAATGAAGAAGACGAAAATTTAAAACAAACTTTCTTAAACGAACATGTAAACTCTTTAAAAAGACACATTTCGCAATTAAGTGATAAAAAATACGAAGACTTGTATAAAATCGAATCTCCAGATTTTGTATTGCTTTTTATTCCTATAGAACCCGCTTTTGCAATAGCTTTAAATGAAGACACACATTTATATAATAAAGCTTTCGACAAAAATATTGTTATTGTTACACCTTCTACCCTTTTAGCTACTTTACGTACAATAGATACTATGTGGAATAATGAAAAACAACAACGAAATGCACTTGAAATAGCGAGACAAGCCGGAGCTTTATATGATAAATTTGAAGGTCTATTAAATGATTTAATTGGCATTGGTAAAAAAATTGATGACAGTAAAAAGGAATATTCTAATGCCATGAACAAATTAGTAGATGGTAGAGGAAACCTTATTAAAAGTGTACAGAAATTAAAAGAAATGGGCGCTAAAGCCAAAAAATCTATTCCAAAGAATTTATTAGAACGCTCTAAAGAAATCTAATTTTATTTCTTTTGAGTTACTATTTAATCTTTATTAGTTAATGTATCTGTTCTAATAAAATTAATTTTGAGGTACTATAACTTAAAACAAAAATAGTATGTCAAATAAAGAAAGACCAAGTGCCGAAAATGTAACAAAAGGAAACTCTGGAGATGTTCATGAAAGAGGTTTACATCCTTTAAAAGGAACTGTAAAAAAAGGATATAAAGATACTGATAGCAATAAAGATAGATTGAAAGGAGAAGATAAAGATAAACTAAAAGATCAAGTTCATAGTGCTACTGATGACAATGATAAGGTAGCTGATAAAATTCAAAATTCTGAAAAAGACAACTAACATTTCATATGAGTTATTCTTTTAATTGATACCGGCAATAAACTGTATATAAACTCTTTAAGTTTGTACTAATATTAACCAATACTAGAAATAGTATATAAAACAGATATTATGAATACAGATACAAATGAAGGTAAGTTGAAACAAATAAAAGGTGAATTTAAAGAAGAATTTGGTAATATTACCAATGATAAATCTACCGAAACAGAAGGTAAATTTGATAAACTGGTTGGTCAAATTCAAGAAAAATACGGTGAAACTCGTGAAAAAATAGAAAAAGAAGTTAAAAGTTGGTAAAACCTCCTTTTAAATAGAAAACATAAAAAAAGCATCAAGAAGTTATTCTTGATGCTTTTTTTATAAATATTAAAAGAAAATTACATTACAAATAATCTTCTTGCGCTCATCATATCAGAAACACGTTCACCTATATCATGCAAAGCCTCTTCATTATCTGCATTATTTATAGCTTCATCTATAAAATCTACAACAGCTTTCATGTCTTCTACTTTTAAACCTCTTGTTGTAATTGCTGGTGTACCAACTCTAATACCAGAAGTTACAAAAGGAGATTTATCATCAAAAGGAACCATGTTCTTATTAACTGTTATATCTGCTTTACCTAAAGCTATTTCTGCATCTTTACCAGAAATATTTTTATTACGTAAATCTATTAACATACAATGGTTATCTGTACCACCAGAAATAATATTATACCCTTTAGCTACAAATTCTTTAGCCATTGCTGCAGCATTTTCTTTAACTTGAATTTGATATTCTAAAAACTCATCTGTTAATGCCTCGCCAAAAGCAACCGCTTTTGCAGCAATAACATGCTCTAAAGGCCCACCTTGATTACCTGGAAAAACAGCAGAGTTTAATAAAGTAGACATTTTTTTAGGTTTTCCACTTTTTAAAGTTTCACCAAAAGGATTGTCAAAATCTTTACCAATCATTATCATTCCACCTCGTGGTCCACGTAAAGTTTTATGAGTTGTTGTAGTAACAATATGACAATGTGGTAATGGATCGTTTAAAATTCCTTTAGCAATTAAACCTGCCGGATGAGAAATATCTGCCATTAAAATTGCCCCAACACTATCTGCAATTTCTCTAAAACGTTTAAAATCGATATCTCTAGAATATGCAGAAGCACCAGCAATTATAAGTTTTGGTTGTTCTTTAGTAGCTACTTCTTGAATTTTATCATAATTTAAAACTCCCGTTTCTTCATCTACCCCGTAAAATGTTGGGTTGTATAATTTACCAGAGAAATTTACAGAAGAACCATGAGTTAAATGTCCACCGTGCGATAAATCGAAACCTAAAATAGTATCACCAGGTTTTAAACAAGCAGCAAAAACTGCTGTGTTTGCTTGAGAACCAGAATGCGGCTGCACATTTACATATTCTGCACCAAATAATTCTTTTGCTCTATCAATTGCTATTTGCTCTACAATATCAACTATTTCACAACCGCCATAATATCTCTTTCCAGGATATCCTTCAGCATATTTATTCGTTAAAATAGAACCTTGAGCTTGCATAACTTGATCGCTTACAAAGTTTTCTGAAGCGATTAATTCCAAACCATTTAATTGTCTTTCTTTTTCTTCCTGAATAAGGTCAAAAATTTGATTGTCTAATTGCATTGTAATTGTTTTGAATAAGTATCAAATGTAACAAAAAACATAATCCTATTAAATAACTTTTTCGTATATTTTTAAAGAACTTATCAAGATTTATACAATTCAAAAAAAAGCATTGTTAAAAATAAGTTATTCGTTAAATTTCATTTTAAAGATGAGAAAAAATTGCATAAATTTGAACAAAATAAAGATTTTTATAAGATGATCATAACAGCAAATAATCCGAATAGAAAATCATGGTTAAAGGTAGAAGAAGATTCAGATTTTCCGATACAAAATATACCATTTGGGGTTTTTATTACAAGAGATGATATTATTACAATAGGTAGTAGAATTGGCGATTTTGCTATTGATCTAGGCGCTTTACACCAATTAGGATATTTTGAAGGAATACCATTAACCGATGATATCTTTTTACAAGATAATTTAAATGATTTTATTGCAGATGGTAGAAAAACTTGGCGTTTGGTAAGAAATAAAATTGCAGAAATTTTTGATGTAACCAATGGAAATTTAAGAGATAATGCAAACCATAAAGATAAAATTATCTTTAGGATGGATGAAGTTGAAATGCTTTTACCTGTTTCTGTAGGAGATTATACAGATTTTTACGCAAGTAAAGAGCACGCAACAAACGTTGGTTCTTTATTTAGAGATCCAGAAAATGCATTATTACCAAACTGGCTTCACATTCCTATTGGTTACCATGGTAGAAGTTCTTCTATAGTACCTTCTGGTACACCAATTAGAAGGCCTTTGGGGCAAACAAGACCTGCAGAAGGCAGTAAAACTCCTGGTTTTGGGCCATCTAAGTTATTAGATTTTGAATTAGAAATGGCATTTATTACTACGGATGCAAATGTGCTTGGAGATAGAATTCCTATCGAAGAAGCAGAAGAATATATTTTTGGTTTAGTTCAATTTAATGATTGGTCTGCAAGAGATATTCAAGCTTGGGAATATGTACCGTTAGGACCTTTCTTAGGAAAGAATTTTGCGTCTACAATTTCTCCTTGGATTGTAACATTAGATGCCTTAGAGCCTTTTAGAACAGATAATCCAAAACAAGTTCACGAGCCTTTACCTTATTTAAAACAAGAAGGAAAAGGAAGTTATGATATTAATTTGCAAGTTGCTATTCTGCCAGAAAATGGTGAAGAAACAATTGTGGCAAATTCTAATTTTAAATATATGTACTGGACAATGGCACAGCAATTAGCACATCACACTGTTAATGGTTGTCCTGTAGAAGCTGGCGACATGATGGGATCTGGTACAATTTCTGGACCAACAAAAGATAGTTTTGGTTCTATGTTAGAATTAACATGGCGCGGACAAAACCCAATTACTTTAAAAGATGGTACTACACGTAAATTTATAAACGATCACGATACAGTTATTATGCGTGCACATTGTAAAAATGACACCATAAGAATTGGTTTTGGAGAATGTATTGGTAAGGTTTTACCCGCCAAATAAATAACATTTATATTTAGAAACAAAACCTCATTTTTAAGTTAAAAAATGAGGTTTGTTTTTCAATATTAAATACAAGCGCTTAGTTAGAAGATTTTACTATCTTATAAACATAACAATCAATCATAAATCTTGAAAGAGAAATTAAAACAATTAGAGTTATTTTTAAAAAGTTCTGATTTTAATAGAGGAATTAGAATTGGTGTTGCAATCGCAATACCATTTGCTCTACTCTACTTTTTAGGTTATTTCAAATACGCTCCTGCAATTGCGGTTGGTACATTTTTAAATTCACCTAGTGATATTCCTGGAAGTATTAAAAGAAAAGTTAATGCCATTTTAATAAGTATTGTATTATCAATGTTAATAACGGCAGCAATATTATTTGCTAAACCGTTTTTAGTTGTTTTAATTTTAGTTATTACAATTATTTCATTTACAATTTCATTACTATCTGTTTATGGTTTTAGAGCTTCATTAGTTTCTTTTTCTGGTTTGTTAGCTATGGTTATTGCATTCGCAATTCAAAAGGAAACCGCACAAGAAATAATGATGCATCTTGGTTTAATGTCTTTTGGCGGATTATGGTATTTAGTGGTTTCTTATGTTTTTCAAAAATTAGTTCCTAAAAAAGATCAAAATCAATTATTATCTGATTCTTTATTACTAATTGGAAAATATTTAAAATTAAGAGCAAAACTTCTCACAAAGAAAACAAAAAGAGACGAGTTACTTAAAAAAACATTTGTTCTTCAGAATCAAATTAACGAAAAACACGAAACTTTAAGAGAAGCACTACTAACAGCAAGAAAACGCTCTGGGAGATCTAGATATGAAGAGAAACAACTTCTTATTTTTGTTTCATCTATTAAGATTTTTGAATTAATAGAAGCAAAACATTTAGATTATAAAATGATTGATTCGATTTTTGGCGAACATAAATCATTTTTAAAAGCATCTAAAAAACTAAACAAAATTATGGGTAACCATCTGATAGTTTTATCAGAATTACTAATTCAGAACGAAAAAATACCTAATAAAGATGTTTTATTAAAAGCACTTTCAAAAACAAATGAAACAATAACAGCATATATAGAAACCATAAAGTTACCAGAAGCCAGAGAAGGCGCTTTAGTTTTAAAGAATTTATACGATTACCAAGAACAACTTTTAGAAGAAATTCGAATAATTAGACGTGTAATGGCTAATGTACACGATGCTTCAAAAATTTCATTAAAAAGAGAAAGTTCTAGTCAATTTTTAACATTACAAGAATACCGTTTTAATGTATTATTGCAGAATTTAAGCTTAAAATCAACAATTTTTAGACATTCTGTAAGATTAACATTTGCCTTGGTATTTGGTTATCTATTCGGTTATTTTTTAGAAATACAAAACACTTATTGGATTTTACTAACAATTATTGTGATTATGCGACCAAGCTACGGCTTAACTCGTTTAAGAACAAAGGATAGAATTATAGGAACCTTAATTGGTGCCGCAATTGCTTTAAGTATTGTTTCTTTAACTCAAAACATTGTAGTCTATAGTATTTTAGCATTCTCTTCATTAATTTTTGCTGTTTCATTATTGCAACAGAACTATAAATCGGCTGCCGCTTTAGTAACTATAAGTATTGTATTTGTGTATTCGTTAATGAATCCGAATGCATATGAAGTAATACAATACAGAGTTTTAGACACCATTATCGGTGCAATAATTGCGATTGTTTCTAATTATTTAATACTTCCAACTTGGGAAATCAATAATCAGAAACAAATTTTAATAAATGCGCTTAAAATGAATAAAAACTATCTTTTAGCAACCCAAGAATTATATAAAGACCCAAATATTAACAAATTGTCTTATAATTTGGCAAGAAAAGAGGCATTTTTAGCAATTAGTAATTTAAACGCTTCGTTTCAAAGATTAACTCAAGACCCTAAATCGAAACAAAAAGAATTTGAATTGGTTTATGAAATAGTAACTATTAACCAAACTATGGTTTCTGCAATTGCTTCTATTGGTAACTTTATAATTAACCATAAAACTACACCAGCCTCTAAAGAATTTGATATTTTAATTGATAAAATTAACAGCTCTTTACAAATAGCTTGTACCAATTTACAAGCTAAAACCAGTAAATCTAAAATAGCAGAAGAAATTGTAGAAAAAGCAGAAAATAAACTTTTAAATGCCTATCAAAAATTATCTAATTTAAGAGACGAAAGTATTGAGAAAGGAAATAAAGAAATAGATGAAAAAACTTTACATGCTTTACAAGAAGCCTATCTAATTTCTAACCATATGGTGTGGTTAAAATCTCTTTCTGATAGTTTAAAAAAAGCTACAGACAAATACAAAAAAACAATTTTAGACACTTAATTAACCTACTAAAAAACAGTTAAATAAATTCTTATTATTTATTAAAACAAATTCTTTTTTTATCTAATTTTGTTTTCAGAAAATGGTCTATTTTAAAAAACCATTATATTAAAAATGATACAAAATATAGAGAATATTGAGCTTCATTATTTAACATTAAATGACTACAAACAGTTAAAAGAAGCAATGATAGAAGCATATGCAAGTATGCCAGATTCTTATTGGAAAGAAGATCAAATTAAAGCCTTAATTGATAAATTTCCTGAAGGACAAGTAGTAATTAAAATTAACGGAGAACTTGCCGGTTGTGCATTATCTATAATTTTAGATTACGATAGTTTTGATGACCAACACACTTATAAAGAAATTACAGGTGCATTTACATTTAATACGCACAACAAAAACGGAGATGTTTTATACGGTATCGACGTATTTATTAAATCTGAATATAGAGGTTTGCGTTTGGGCAGAAGATTGTATGATTATAGAAAAGAATTAACCGAAAAATTAAACTTAAGAGGTATTGCTTTTGGAGGAAGAATTCCTAATTATCACAAGTTTTCAAACAAATTGTCGCCCAAAGAATATATAGAGAAAGTAAAACGTAAAGAAATTCATGACCCAGTATTAAACTTTCAAATTTCTAATGATTTTCATCCTTCTAAAATTTTAAAAGGATATTTAGAAGGTGATGAAAATTCTGGTGAATTTGCAGTACTCTTAGAATGGGACAATATTTATTACGAGAAAAAATCAAAAAAAGCAGCAAGTAACAAAAAAGTTGTTCGTTTGGGTTTAATACAATGGCAAATGCGTTTGTATAAAGATTTAGAAGAATTAATGCAACAAGCAGAATATTTTGTTGATGCCGTTTCTGCCTACCGATCTGACTTTGCGCTGTTTCCAGAATTTTTTAATGCACCGTTAATGGCGGCTAATAATCACTTACCAGAATCGCAAGCCATTAGAGAATTAGCAAAATTCACGCCTCAAATTGTTCAGAAATTTTCTGAATTAGCAATTAGCTACAACATTAATATTATTACTGGTAGTATGCCAGAAATTAAAGATGGCTTGTTGTATAATGTTGGTTATATCTGTAAAAGAGATGGCTCATCAGACCGCTATGAAAAATTACATGTTACGCCAGATGAAGCAAAAGTTTGGGGAATGCAAGGCGGAAATGAGTTAAAAACTTTTGATACAGATTGTGGTAAAATTGGTATTTTAATTTGTTACGATTCTGAGTTTCCAGAATTAAGTAGATTATTGGCAGATGAAGGAATGGATATTTTATTTATTCCGTTTTTAACAGATACACAAAATGGATATTCTAGAGTACGTCATTGTGCACAAGCAAGAGCTATAGAAAATGAATGTTATGTTGCTATTGCTGGGAGTGTTGGTAATTTACCAAAAGTAAATAATATGGATATTCAATACGCTCAATCTATGGTTTTTACACCTTGTGATTTTTCTTTTCCTGCAAACGGAATAAAAGCAGAAGCAACAACAAATACAGAAATGATTTTAATTGCTGATGTTGATTTAGATTTATTAAAAGATTTGAATAAGTTTGGTTCTGTTAGAAACTTAAAAGACAGAAGAAAAGATATTTTTGAGTTGCGCAAGAAATAACAAAAGGTATATAAATTAAAAGAGCTCCTAACTAAGGAGCTCTTTTTGTTTTAATTATATTCCACCTTCTAAATCTTCTAGATTTAGATCTTCATCTTCATCAAAAGAATCCTCATCTTCTGCATAGTCTTCCATAGTTTGCTCTAATTTAGAACTTATTTTTACTAAATAAATAGTAGTTTCTGTTCTAACTTCTACAGCTTTTATATTTTCTCCTTTTGCATTTTTGAAGGAAATAATATCTGAATAATCATATCCATCAGGATATTTTTCTACCAACATATCTAAAATGTCTGTAGTAAGTTTTGCATAGTCTACAATTACTCTGTTCATAATAATTACATTTCTAATAAATAAGCAAATATTAAAGGCGCAACAATTGTTGCGTCACTTTCTATGATAAACTTTGGTGTATTTATATCTAATTTACCCCAAGTAATTTTTTCATTTGGTACAGCACCAGAATAAGAACCATAACTTGTTGTAGAGTCAGAAATCTGACAGAAATAACTCCAAAACGGTGTATCAGTTCTTTCCATATCTTGGTATAACATTGGCACAACACAAATTGGAAAATCTCCTGCGATCCCTCCTCCTATTTGAAAGAAACCAATTCCGTTATTAGAATTTTCTGTATACCAATCAGCAAGAAATGTCATATATTCTATTCCAGATTTTACTGTAGACGCTTTCAACTCTCCTTTCATTACATAAGATGCAAAAATGTTTCCCATAGTAGAATCTTCCCAACCAGGACAAATAATTGGCAAGTTTTTTTCCGCAGCTGCATACATCCAAGAGTCTTTAATATCAATTTCATAATACTGTTCTAATACACCAGAAAGTAATAATTTATACATAAATTCATGTGGTAAAAAACGTTCTCCATTCGCTTCGGCATCTTTCCAAATTTTTACAATATGTTCTTGTATCCTTCTAAAAGCTTCTTCTTCTGGTATACAAGTATCTGTAACTCTGTTTAAACCTTTTTCTAATAAATCCCACTCGTCTTGTGGTGTTAAATCTCTGTAATTAGGAACTCTTTTATAATGCGAATGCGCAACTAAATTCATTACATCTTCTTCTAAATTGGCTCCGGTACAAGAAATAATATGTACTTTATCTTGACGAATCATTTCTGCAAAAATCTTACCCAATTCTGCTGTACTCATTGCTCCAGCTAAAGAAACTAACATCTTATTTCCTTTATTTAACTGATCTTCATACCCTTTTGCAGCATCTACTAAAGAAGCTGCATTAAAATGTAAAAAATATTTTTCTATAAATTCTGAAATTGGTTTTTGATTAGTATTCATCTTCATCATTTTTAAATTTAGCTAATTTACTAAAAGAGTTTTCTTTTCTATCTTCTTCACCATTATCGTAAGTATCTTCATTAGATGCAAACTTGTAACTTAACATTTTGTAGAATAATTTTGCCGCTAAAAAGTCTGATGATTTTTCATCTTTATTAGGACATAATTCTACCATATCAAAACCAACAACATTTTTTTGTTCAAATACAGATTTTAAAAACTCTAAGGTTTCATAGTAAAACAAACCACCAGGTTCTGGCGTACCAGTAGATGGCATAATTGAAGGATCTAAGGCATCTAAATCGAATGTAATAAACACATTTGTACTTAATTGATCTATAACATCGTCCATCCAATCTTCATTTACAGCCATATCATGTGCAAAGAAAACCTTATCTAAATTCATATTTCTTTTTTCAGAAATATCCATACTTCTAATACCAACTTGTACCAAATTTGTATTTTGATTTGCTTCATAAACTGCACAAGCGTGGTTGCAAGTAGAACCTTCATATTCTTTACGCAAATCTGCATGCGCATCGATATGTAATACTGTTAAATCGTTAAAACATTCGTTAAAAGCTCTAATTGTACCGATAGATATAGAATGCTCACCTCCAAAAACAGTAACAAACTTATTTCTATTAATGTATTTTTTAGTTATTTGATGTACTTCTTCTACCATTGCTTCTGGCGAAGAATTTTCTGTTACAGCCTCTGCAAGAAAAACACCTTCTTTATAAACTTCAGAATCTGTTTCAATATCATACAACTCCATGTTTTCAGAAGCATCTAAAAAGGCTTGTGGGCCCTTATCTGCTCCTTTTTGCCATGTACTTGTTCCGTCATAAGGAACAGGAATAATTACAATTTTTGATGTTGATAGGTTTCCAAATTCTTGTGGAATTCCTGCATAAGTTTTATTTGTATTCATTTTATAAGTTGTGTTTAATAACACTATATTTTATTTAATTTTTTGTTTTAATATCCTAAAATTGAAAGTAGTTCACTACTTTTCTGTTGTTCTTTAAAAATTTCGAAAGTTAAATTACCTTCTTCATCTCTATCGATTAACAGATGTTTTGGATGCGGAATTAAGCAGTGTTGCAAACCACCAAAACCACCTATAGATTCTTGATATGCACCTGTGTTAAAAAAACCAATGTATAACGGATTATTCTTCTCGTAAACTGGTAAATAAATTCCGTTTATATGTTGTTCAGAATTGTAATAATCATCGCTATCACAAGTTAAACCACCTAATAAAACACGTTCATATTGCTTATTCCATTTGTTAATTGGTAGCATAATAAATCTTTTATTAATAGCCCAAGAATCTGGTAAAGTTGTTATAAAAGAAGAGTTTATCATGTTCCAACGCTCTCTATCATTTTGTTTCTTCTGATATAAAATTTCATAAATAGCAGCACCAGATTCACCCACAGTAAAACTTCCAAACTCTGTAAAAATGTTTGGTACATCTACACCAGCTTCTTCACAAGCCAATTTAATTTGATTAATAATTTCATCTATCATATACTCGTAATCATAATCAAATGCCAAAGAGTTTTTTATGGGAAAACCACCACCAATATTTAAACTATCTAAAGAAGGACATACTTTTTTTAGGTTGATATAAACGTTTAAACATTTCATCAACTCATTCCAATAATACGCATTATCTTTTATACCTGTATTGATAAAAAAATGTAACATTTTTAAATCTACTTGTGTATTATTGGCTATTTCTCTTTCATAAAATGAAACTATATTTTTATAGCCAATACCTAATCTAGATGTGTAAAATTCAAATTTTGGTTCTTCTTCTGATGCGATTCTAATACCAACTTTAAAAGGTTTCTCTGTCTCTTTTTGTAACAATGGTAATTCTTCAAAATTATCTATAATAGGGATCACATTTTTATGTCCAGAATTAATTAAGTCAGCAATATTCTTAATGTATTGATCTCTTTTAAATCCATTACAAATAACAAACGTATTGTCTTTTATTTTACCCTCTTTTTTTAAATTGTTTACAATATCAATATCGAATGCAGAAGATGTTTCAATATGAATATCATTTTTTAAAGCCTCGTTTAAAATATGTTTAAAATGAGAGCTTTTTGTACAATAACTATAAAAATATTTACCTTTATAATTATGTTTTTCAATGCTATTTTTAAACCAATCTTTCGCTTTATTTATGTTTTCAGAAATTTTTGGTAAATATGTAAATTTTAACGGAGCCCCGTATTTAGCAGTTAATTCCATTAAATTTATTCCGTGCCAGAATAATTTATTGTTTTCAGTTTTAAATTCTTCTTGTGGAAAATCGAACGTTTGCTCGATTAAATCTTTATATTTTGTGTTCACTTTTGTTTTTAAATTAATTATACGATAAACCTCTCTGAACTAAAACCTTTTTAAGTTTTAGAATAGATATTATAACCTTTTAAAAAAGGGTTTATCACTGTAATATTTGCAAGTAAACTACATGCAACTTAGAAAAAAGTTGCAATTCTTGAAGAATCGAAAATGGAGATACCTTAATTTTTTCGTTGCATTTCCAAAATGCGATATAATTTTCATTCTCCGTTAGAAAATTATTTCCGAAATAAGAAAAACTAAACATTTTACTTAAATAAGTTAATCAAAAGTATATTTTTTTTTAATACAAAAAACAAAATTGAAAAAAAAAATATTTTTTTTTAAAACACTGTTTTTCTTCTTATAAATGAAGGATTTTTTAATTTCTATATTAATAAAAAAAGCTATTTACAATTAAAAAATTTATATTTTAATCTCTAAAAAAAGTCTAAGGCAAAAAAAAACTCTGAATTAACAGAGTTTTTAAATTTATTCTTCAATTGGCGGATGGCCATGTATTTTTTCGTAATCTTCGTCAAAATTAGCACGTAAATATGCATTTAGTTTCTTTCTATAATCATCTTTTAGCCAGGTTACAAAATTGTGTGTACTTTTAGATATACACTTAGCATATCTATTTATTCTATCATCAATTTCTTCACCAATCATTTTAGCTAAAATTAAAGCATCAAAAACATCCTCACTATTTTCTATACACATTTTAGCATGGTGTACTATAGATTTTTCTAAAACTCTTTTAGATGATTCGCCGGCTTTTATAGTATCTATGTATACTTTTTTCATATCGAAATAAGTATCTGTAGATTTAGCAAATTCCTTTTTAATATCTGCCGGAAGTTCGTATTTAAAAGTACTTTCAATCTCTTCATCAGAAAGTATAGAGTCTAGATAGTAGTCTGGTGCTCTAAACATTTTTTGCCAATCTAAATCTGCACCCCAAGGGCCAAATCTATGAAAATTATTACCTAAGTCTATAACATCAAATGTTTTTTTATCTCCTAATATACGAGATCCACGACCTATCATTTGGTAATATAAAGTAAGAGATTTTGTTGCTCTATTTAAAATAATAGCTTCTATACTCGGCTCATCAAAACCTGTAGTTAAAATACTTACAGAGGTTATAATAGCATTAGGTGTTTTATGAAACCATTTTAAAATTAGTTCTCTTTCTTTTTTTGTATTGGTATTATCTAAATGTGCAATAGGATAACCCGCTTTTTTAAATGCATGAAATACTTGTATCGAAGTATTAATACCATTATTAAAAATAAGCGTTTTTTTACCTTTTGCTGTTTCTTCGTAAGCACTTACTAATTTAGTTAGCATATCTGTATTCATATACAAATCTTCAGAAGATTTTACAGTATAATCTCCGTTAGCACCAACTTCTAATGAAGTTAAACCAACATTATAAGAATACATATTTGCTTGTGCTAAATAACCGCTTTCTATTAAATGATGAATTGGTTCTCCGACAAATAATTCTTGATAATTCTCATACATCGGTAATTTTGTATTAGAACTTAAAGGTGTAGCTGTAACACCCAATATAAAAGAATCATTAAAAAATTTAAAGATTTTTGTAAATGAATTATAGTGAGCCTCATCTACAATTACCAAACCAATATCCGATATATCTAATTTATCATCTGTAAGTCTATTTTTAAGAGTTTCGACCATAGCAACGAAACAATTAAAATCATTTTGATCATCTAATTTGGCTGTAGAATTAATAATTTTATTGTCCACACCAAACTCGTTAAGCATTTTAGATGTTTGTTTACTTAATTCTATTCTGTGTGTTAAAACTAATACCTTCTTCTCAAATTTCTCTATGTAACGTCTAACAATTTCAGAAAAAATTACAGTTTTACCACCTCCCGTAGGCAATTGATATAACAAATGATAATCTTTAGGTGCTGTTTCAAATCGATTAAAAATCTCTTTTAAAGCATCTTTTTGATAACCGTATAATTCTTTACCTACCTTTACTTGTGAAGTGTTTATTTCTGCCAAAAGTTTAAAAATTTTAAGCTACAAAAGTAAGACTTAAAATAGGTTTTTCCCAAATTTAAGCTATATAAATCTCGATAAGTTTGTTTGAGTGATGTCATAATGTGATGCATTATGCACAGAAACGCCATTTCTTACAACTATTAATTGTGGAGATTGGTGCATAATTTGAAACTTATACCCTACTTCATCAGATATATTTCTATAACTTAATAAATCTAAATAGTATACTTTTAAATTCTGATGTTCTTCAGAAAAAAGATTTTCAAATTGTTTAATTACCATGCTGCTAATACCGCACCTTGTAGAGTGTTTAAAAATTAAAACAGCCTCTGTATTAGATTCTTTCTCTATGGTTTCTAATTGATCTAAAGTGTTTAAAGGAATCCAATTTAAATATGACTTTTTTTCTTTTTTTGATTTTTTATCACTATTTCCTCCAAATACGTTGTTAAATATACCCATTTACTTGTTTTTTTACTTTGTCGAGACAAATATAAGAAACTTTCACCAGTCAAAAAGTCAGTTGAAACAAGTGATTTACAGACATTTTGACTTGTTTACAGTTAAAAAATCTAATGGTATTAAAATTGCTTTAGTCTAATCAAAAAAAACAAAAAAATAGAAAATGAATTTTAATAACTATACAACAAAATCGCAAGAGACCATTCAAATGGCGCAGCAAATTGCGCAAGGTTTTGGTCATAACCAAATAGAAAACGAACATATTTTTAAAGCATTAACACAAGTAGATGAAAATGTTTTACCTTTTCTATTAAAAAAATTAAATATAAATACAGCAATTTTAGAGCAAGTAATAGATAAACAGTTAGAAAGCTTACCTAAAGTTTCTGGTGCAGAATTAATGCTTTCTAGAGAAGCTAGTAAAAGTTTAAACGAAGCGTCTATTATTGCTAAAAACATGAAAGATGATTACGTTTCTATTGAACATTTAATTTTAGCAATCTTTAAATCGAAAAGTAATATTGCACAAGTTTTAAAAGACCAAGGTGTAAGCGAAAAAGATTTAAAAGCTGCAATAGACGAGTTAAGAAAAGGAGAAAGAGTAACATCTCAATCTCAAGAAGAAACGTATAATTCTTTGAATAAATTTGCTAAAAATTTAAATCAATTAGCCCAAGATGGTAAATTAGATCCGGTAATTGGTAGAGATGAAGAAATTAGACGTTTACTACAAATTTTATCTCGTAGAACTAAAAACAACCCTATACTAGTCGGAGAACCAGGAACCGGTAAAACGGCTATTGCAGAAGGGTTAGCACATAGAATTGTAGATGGAGATGTACCAGAAAATCTTAAAGATAAATTAATTTTTTCTTTAGATATGGGCGCATTGATTGCTGGTGCAAAATATAAAGGTGAATTTGAAGAACGCCTAAAAGCCGTTATCAAAGAAGTTACAACTTCTGATGGAGATATTGTTTTATTTATTGATGAAATTCATACGCTAGTTGGCGCAGGTGGCGGACAAGGTGCTATGGATGCAGCTAACATTTTAAAACCTGCTTTGGCTCGTGGCGAACTGCGTGCAATTGGTGCAACTACGTTAGATGAATACCAAAAATACTTTGAAAAGGATAAAGCACTAGAAAGACGTTTTCAAAAAGTTCAAGTAAACGAGCCAGATACAGAAAGTGCAATTTCTATTTTACGAGGAATTAAAGAAAAGTATGAAACACACCATAAAGTTCGCATTAAAGACGAAGCTATTATTGGGGCTGTAGAATTATCTCAAAGATACATTACCAATAGATTTTTACCAGACAAAGCAATCGATTTGATGGATGAAGCTGCGTCTAAATTACGTATGGAAATCAATTCTAAACCAGAAGAATTAGATGTTTTAGATAGAAAAGTAATGCAGTTAGAAATTGAAATTGAAGCCATTAAAAGAGAAAAAGATGAAGTTAAGTTAAAATCTTTACGTTCTGATTTAGCAAACCTAAAAGAAGAACGTAATGAAATTAATGCAAAATGGAAATCAGAAAAAGAGGTTGTAGATAATATTCAAAACGCAAAATTAGAAATAGAAAACTTTAAATTAGAGGCAGAAAAAGCAGAACGAGAAGGTAATTATGGTTTAGTTGCAGAGTTACGCTATGGTAAAATTAAACAAGCTCAAGAAAATTTAGAGGTTTTACAAAAAACATTGCAAGAAAATCAAACTGAAAACTCTTTAATAAAAGAAGAAGTTACTTTAGATGATATTGCAGAAGTTGTAGCAAAATGGACAGGTGTTCCGGTTACAAAAATGATTCAATCAGAAAGAGAAAAATTATTAAAACTAGAACAGCAATTACACAAAAGAGTTGTGGGTCAAGAAGAAGCTATTATTGCCGTTTCTGATGCTGTTAGAAGATCTAGAGCAGGTTTGCAAAACCCTAATAAACCAATTGGAAGCTTCTTATTTTTAGGAACAACAGGTGTTGGTAAAACAGAATTGGCAAAAGCATTAGCAGAGTATCTTTTTGACGATGAAAATGCAATGACTCGTATAGATATGAGTGAGTATCAAGAAAAACATTCTGTAAGTAGATTGGTTGGTGCACCTCCTGGTTATGTAGGTTATGATGAAGGTGGGCAATTAACAGAAGCGGTTAGAAGAAGACCTTATTCTGTTGTACTTTTAGATGAAATCGAAAAAGCGCATCCAGATACTTTTAATATTTTATTACAAGTTTTAGATGAAGGTAGATTAACGGATAATAAAGGACGTGTTGCAGATTTTAAAAACACAATAATTATAATGACCTCTAATATGGGTAGTCATATAATTCAAGAGAAATTTAGTGACCCAAAAGCAGATTTAGAAGCTGTTACAGAATTGGCCAAAATTGAAGTTTTAGGTCTTCTAAAACAATCTGTTAGACCAGAGTTTCTTAACAGAATTGACGATGTAATAATGTTTACACCACTTAAACAATCGGATATTTTTGAGATTGTTAAGCTTCAAATTGAAAGTTTAAAGAAAATGATTGGAAAACAAGAAATAACTTTAGATGCTACAGATGAAGCTATCAATTATTTGGCTAAAAAAGGATATCAGCCAGAATTTGGTGCAAGACCTGTGAAAAGAGTAATTCAGAAAGAAGTTTTAAATCAACTTTCTAAAGAAATCTTATCAGGAAAAATTACAACAGACAGTATTATACTTTTAGATTCTTTTGATGAAAAATTAGTTTTTAGAAATCAATCTGATTTGGTTGAAGAACTATAGTTTTGTTAGGTTAATTAGTTGAATAGTAGAAAGCGGTACTTTATTTAGTATCGCTTTTTTTTTATTTATATTCGTGCAATAAATCTACTATCATGAAAAAATATATTTTAGCATTTGGCTTAATTTTTAGTTTATTAACTTCTTGCAGCTCTAAAGAAACTACAACGTATTATTTAATTCGTCATGCAGAAAAAGACAGAACAGAAAGTACTAATAAAAATCCAGATTTAAATGAAAATGGTTTAAAAAGAGCTGAAAAATGGGCTGAATATTTTGAAAATATCGATTTAGATGCCGTGTATTCTACAAATTATAATAGAACACAACAAACAGCAAAACCAACTGCTAAGAGTAAAAATTTAAATATTATAAGTTACAATCCTGGTAAAATGTACGACTCTATATTTAAAGCCAATACCATAGGTAAATCAGTTTTAATTGTTGGTCATAGCAACACAACACCTGTATTTGCAAACAAAATTTTAGGTGAAAAAAAATATGAAAGTATGAATGATAATGACAATGCCAGTTTATTTATTGTTACCATTGCAGGAAGTAACAAAACAAGTAAAGTTATAAAAGTAAATTAGAAAAGTATATTTTCTAACATCATGAGAAAGATTTATAATTAGATAGCTACCTAACCATAAATCTTTTTCTATTTTAAAAACTATTTAAGTAGTTTAACTTCAATGTTTTCTAAAATAATTTCTGATACTTTTATAAGCTCATTTTTTTCGAAAGCTCTATCAATATTTATAAGAGCAATTTCTTTATTTAGCGGTTTGTAGTTTTCAAAATCTACAAAACGGATACCATTTTTATTACATTGTTCTTTTAAGGCTCTAAAACGTTTACCGCCACCATTTGTATGGTAAGCATATGCTAAGTAATAAATTAAAAAATCTTCTTTACCAACCCAATAAATAAATACATCTTCGAAATCTTCTCCTCCTCCATCTTTAGAAAATGTAATCTCAACTTTATAATACTCTTTTCCCTTAATAGTAACAGATGATAATAGTTTTTTATTAACTGCTTTGTCATTTAAACCAAATGGTAAAACAGAAAAATAATGTACCGAGTTTACTGCATTAGAAATAACATTTGCTATAGAATCGTTTGTTTTAACTAATTTACCGTTAACAAAACGCTTAAATCCATTATTAGAAAGTACATCTTCTATAGTCTCATTCTCAGAATTATTGCTGAATCTAAATAATTTAAAATCTCCATTTTGGCGAACTGCAGCATATTCCTTATCTCTAAATTTAAAGCCAATTTTAGAGTTTTTAACTTTATCTGCGCCAGAAAAAGCAATTGTTTTATCTATAATATCTTGCACACTTAACTCTTTTTTAGCAGGTTTACAAGAAATTACAATTAGTAAAAAAAGCAATACTATTTTTTTCATTTTATGATGATATTAGTTCTAGAATAGAATTCAAAATTACGTTTCTTTCCCGAATGTAAAAATGTATCTTTGTTAAAAATTTATAAACAAAAAATCAGTCTATGGCTGTACAGAAAAAAATAAACATACAGAATAAAAAAGCGAGATTCGAATTTGAAATTTTAGATAAATTTGTGGCCGGAATTCAATTAACGGGTACAGAAATTAAATCTATACGACTAAGTCAAGCAAGAATTACAGAGAGTTTTTGCGAGTTTAATGATCGTGGAGAATTGTTTATTGTAAATATGTACATACAAGAATATATGTTTGGACATCATTTTAACCATAAACCAAAAAGTGAACGTAGATTATTATTAAATAAACGAGAACTAAGAAGTTTAAAAAAAGATGTTGAAGCAAAAGGAAATACAATTGTGCCTTTAAGATTGTTTATTAATGATAGAGGCTTTGCAAAACTAGAAATTGCTCTGGCAAAAGGAAAACAAATTCACGATAAGAGAAATACGCTTAAAGACAGAGATAATAAAAGAGACTTAGCCAGAATTAAAAAGAATTTTAATTAAAAATGCCTGTTTTCTTAAAACTAATTCGTTACAAAAACCTCTTAATGGTTTTACTAACAATGGTTTTAACTAAATATGCATTATTAGAATCTTATTTTACAAATACTTTATTAACTCATTTTAATTTTATCATTTTAACAACTGCTGTTCTATTAATTACCGCAAGCGGATATATTATTAATGATATTTTTGATATTGAAACTGACAAAATAAATAAACCAAATAAATCATTTTTAAACAAAGAATTTTCAATTAAAAAAGCTTGGTCTCTATACATTCTACTAAGTATTTTTGGTTTAATACTTGGTATTTTTGTTTCCTTCGTAATGGAAATACCTTTAAATTCGATATATTTTATAGCAACTTCAATAATCTTGTTTTTCTATTCTAAATATTTTAAAAAAATCGCTTTAATCGGCAATCTTATTGTAAGTTGCTTATGTGCTTTAGTGATTTTTTTAGTTTATGAATTCGAATTTATAGGCACAAATTTAGAAAGTAATTCAAAAATTTCTTCTGATTTTATAATTGCTATGTATTTAGTTTTTTCCTTAACCATAACATTTATAAGAGAGATTATAAAGGATATTGAAGATGTAAACGGAGATTTAAAGATAAAAGCAAGTACATTGCCTATTCTTATAGGAAGAAAAAGAACTGCAAGAATTGCTTTTTTTATCAGCTCTATAATGTTATTTTATACGTTAATCATCTTACAATCAACAAAAAACACCCCCTTTTTCTTTTGGTATGTTTTATTATTTATTTGCTTACCACTGCTCTATTTATTATACAAAATTTGGTTTGCAAGAACTAAAAAAAACTACGGTAGCATAAGTAAAATACTAAAATTTATTATGTTTTTCGGAATTTTATCGATGCTTTTGTTTAGGTTTTAGATGTATCTGTAACATTTTTTACTTTTCTTTTTCTTGATGTAATAAAATAAACTCCAGATAATAAAACTACAGATGCAATTATAGATTGTATAGTAAGTTCTTCGTCTAAAAAATACCACCCTAAAACTAAAGCTACAATAGGATTTACATAAGCAGAAGTTGCTACTTTTTCTGTAGAAACTACTTTTAATAAATAATTAAAAGCTGTAAAAGCAATAATACTACCAAAAACAATCAACATTAATACAGAAAACTGAACTTCTATTGCCCAATTTAAAGGTGAAGACATTGTTTCATTAAATGAAAAACTCATTAATAACAATAATAAACCGGCAAATAGCATTTGGTATCCTGTTGTTACAAAAAAGTTTTTGGGTAAATCTGCTTTAGAAACAAAAACACCACCATAAGCCCAACTTAACACACAAGTAAGAATCATAAAAATTCCCAGTAAACTTCCTTCTGAAGTTGTAATAGATTTCTGACTAACTAGCAAATACATACCTATAATACCTAAACCAACACCAATTACAGATTGTCTCTGCATAGGTTTTCTATCAATCAATCTTAATAAAATTAATACAAATAAGGGTTGTGTTGCTGCTAATAAAGCTGCAAAACCACTATCAACATAGTTTAAAGCCCAAACAAACACCCCGTTACCATACACCAAAAAAAAGAAGCCAGAAACAGCACAGTTAATTAATTGTTTTTTAGATATTTTTAAGTTTAACTTTAAAATTTTAGAAATTATAAGTATTAAAATTGCAGAAATCAAAAACCTTACAGAAGCCATATAAAAAGCAGGTATAGCTGTTACCGCAATTTTATTGAATAAATAAGTAGAGCCCCAAACAATATAAATTGTAAAAAAAGAGAGAACTATTAATAATTTAGAATTTTTTAAAAACATCTATTTAAATTTGATAACGAAAATACTATTATTAAAAATAAACTTTATGTAATTTTTAGTGAGTTTTTACAAACAGTCTAAAACATATCAGTTTTTATTTTATAAAACCTTAATTCTAAAAATATTTTTAACAAAGTTTTAGAAACAGTATATTTGAAATTACATTTTTATTTAAAGTAAATGAAAGGGGAAAATTTTGATAAACAACGTGTAATAAGCTTTAGTGATGCTGTTTTCTCTATTGCAATCACCCTTCTAGTGCTAGACATTGTAGCACCAACTTATAAAGAGTTAAAAGCAGGTGACACTTTACAAATTCTAGAAAATAGAATTCCAAGTTTTATTGGTCTAATAGTTAGTTTTATTGTAATATCTTTATATTGGGTAGCACATATGAGAATTATGCAATATGTTTCCACAATAAACAAAAGGATATTAAGATACAATACTTTCCTTTTATTTTTTATTGTGCTTCTTCCTTTTTCGACAGCCTTTTATGTTAGGGGCTTTATGTTAAAAGGCCCATTTGCTTTTTACTGTTTTAACTTATCTGCAATTGGCTTTTTTAATTATTTGCTTAACATTTACATCCCTAAAAAAGAAAATGGTTTAACTGGCATAACCCCAATTTTAGCTAAATACTTTAAATACAGGTCTTTAATTGCATTTATTGTTTGGGTTTTGGCAGGATTATTTGCTTTTTTACTTCCAATGTTTGCTAGATTTTTATTCTTATTTATTTTTATATTAGAAGCTATCTTGGTTAAGATTTACAAAAAAAAACTAATTAGTGAAAAAACTATTTTATAGAAAATATCCTTTTGATCCATCAATAAAAAACCATTGTATAGTTGCTTTTGGTTTGGCTGTTTGGGTGTTTATATTCTTGTTTTACACAGAACCTTTTGATGTTAATCAATTTAAAGATGATGAAATGCCAATTTACATGTCTTTATATGGAATTTTGACAGGAACTTGTTATTTGGTATTTATACCAATACAAAAGATTCTTTTAAAAAAATATAAAGAAAATTGGTATGTTATATCTGAAATATTATTTCTATTAATTTATGTTATAGTAAGTATTATAGCTGCAAGGTTATTTTATTTATATGCAGTTGTACCCGGAGAACCATACCCTTATACATTTGATTATCATTTAAGAGCAATTTTAATACCTGCTTTTTTAACAATTTTACCAATTGTTATTTTTGGAAGATTTGCGTTTGGAAAATATAGAAATAAAAAAACGGAAGCAAAAAAAATTGAAATCAAAGGCGAAGGGAATTACGAAGGCTTGCGTTTACTTTTTAATGATGTAATTTGTATACAATCATCAGACAACTATATAGAGGTTTTTTATTTAAACGGTTCTATTTTAAAGAAGACTTTAATTAGAAATAAACTATCTGCGATTGCAAATGAGTTTCCCGAATTATTAAGAACTCATCGTTCTTTTTTAATAAATCCTTATCACTTTTTACAATGGAAAACAGAAAAAAGTAAACTATTTATTCTATTATTTCACCACATAAAAGTTCCCGTTTCTAAAACGTATCAAAATAGTGTAAAAAGCACTTTAAATTCTACCACAGAATAGCTACATTTCGCCCCAAACACTTGTTATTATTGAGTTTTTTATTAATTAGTTTCTAGTTTTGTATCAGAAAGTTTAATCAATTAAAACATCATTATGAAAACTAGAATTACAATAATAATCGTATTTATTTTATCAATTTTTAATTTATCTAGTCAAGAATATCAACAAGAAATTTTAATTGTTGGCACAATGCACACGGTACCTAAAATTGTAAAAAATAGCTACAAACCTATGCTACGATTTGCAAAAAAATACAAACCAGAAGCAATTTTTGTAGAATCGCCAATGGCCAATGATTCTATTTCTTGGAAATATTTAAAAAATGGTTGGTCTAAAGGATATCAAAAATTTTATAAATTATCAGATTCATTACAAAAGACTTTTAATTATAACGACAAAAAATTTAACGCTACCATTCGAAAAGATTTTTCTAGTATGAATGATCGTGATTTAGATTACCTTATTAAATCATTTATTTACAAAAGAGATAATGGAAACTACGAATTATACACCTATTTAAAAAAATATGGTGTAAATGGATCTAAAAAACCAACAAGACATGAAGATGGAGATTTGACGTATAAATTAGCAATAGCTATGAACCATAAAAAAGTGATTAATATGGATGATCAACAAACCAATAAAGAATACCATTTAGCTTGGAATAAATGTAGTAAAGAAGGTGTTAAAAATGGAAATAACACAGCAAATTCTAAATTGTATAAAAAGAGCTATAATAGCGCCATTTTACCTGCTATTTTTAGAAAATTAGGAAAACATACAAATAAAAGAAAATCATTGCAACAATTGCATGATATGGCTTCATTTTCTTATGTTATTAAAGACACTGAAGGCTGTAAAGAAGGAAGAAAGTATTTTGACGAAAGAAATATGAGAATGGCTAAAAACATTGCAGAACAAATTTTAGCTTCTAAAAAAACAAAAAATATTATTATTGTTGGTGCAGCACATGTAATAGGTCTAGAAAAAGAATTTATAAAAAACTATCCTAACCTTAAAGTAATTCTAATGAATGAGTATTAAACTTTCTATTTTTACTTTTAATTGAAAAACGCTCACAATATTTTCGTGAGCGTTTATTTTTTAAACCTCATAAGCTTAAACTTATGAGGTTGTGGTTTAAGAATCATTATCAAACTAACTATTATCTTCTTCAGTTATAGTTTTGATAAAATCAAGATCTCGGGTGTTTTTTTGAACAGTAATTGCACCAAATAAACTTAATAAGTACGATATAGCATAAAATCCTTTTTCACTTAAAAGTAAATCAGCATTTCTCAATCCAATTATTAGTAACAATAAAGATGCAATTACAACAACCCAACTAATAGCATAATACATTTCGCTTACTTTTATATCTTCTGCTTTATCTCTTACAGCTTTTTGTAAAGAAATTACAGCATAAATTCCCATTAAAAGAATGGCAAAATAAAATCCTTTTTCATTTAACTGCATGGTCGCATTCCATAAACCAATACAATATGAAAGTAACCCAATAATTACAATACCCCAAGTTGCACCAACATAAGCAGATGTTGGTTTCTGGTTTAAATCATTTCTTAATTTGTTCTTTGGTCTTTTTTTCTTATTTTCTTCTTTTGATGAAACTGTTGTTTGATAATTCATACTTTTTAGTTTAATTATTATAAATCCAAATTTGCAACAGTTCTAACCCTCCAAGAATTCATTTTTAAAATATTACTGACGATTAAAAATTAAAAAAAAGACAAAATAATTATAAAATAATTAAATTTACATATATTTAACTGACGATATAATGATAAATTTAAAAGAAATATTAGAAACTTTTACGAAAGAAAATCGGAAAGAATTTATTTTATATTTAGAGAAAAAGAACAAAAGGAAAGGTGTAAAAAACATTCAGTTAGTTCGTCTTTTATTGTCAGATAACTTTTCTTCTACAGAGATTTCTTTGAAACTATATGGTAAACAAAATAAAGTAGCATTACATGCTTTAAGAAAAAGATTATTTAAGTCTTTGATTGATTTTACAGCAAATCTAAGTATGAGAGAAGAAAATTCAATAGATATACAATTGATTAAATACATTCTTTCTGCAAGAAATTTCCTTAAAAAAGGGCAAATTAAAGTTGGATACCAAATTTTAGACAAAACTGAAAATATTGCTAACGAACATCAACTTTTTACAATTTTAAACGAAATCTATCACACTAAAATTGAATATGCTCATTTAAATAAAACTTTAAATTTTGATAATCTTATTTCAACTTTTAATGACAATCAAAAGCAGTTATTTATAGAAGACAATATTAATATTGCCTGTGGTAAAATTAGAATTTCATTAGCCAAATATCAACAGCAAAAATCAAAAGAAGATATCAAAGCACTGATTGAAAATATTTTGAAAGAACAAAATATTATAATTTCAGATTCCTTATCATTCAAGTCTTTATATCAAATAATTCAAATTACTAGCATTTCTACAGCGCAAAAATTTGATTACTGGAACATTGAAAAATTTCTGGTAGATACTTATTCTATCATTAAGCATCACAAATCTAAAGACAAACAACTTTACTATCATATAGAAGTGTTATATCTTATTGCAAATGTTCTTTTTAGAAGCAAAAAGTTTACAGAATCTAAGAAGTATTTAAAGTTAATGTATTTTTATATGAATGAAAAAAAGCAAAAATATTATTCCGATTTTGCTCCAAATTATCATTTATTATTGAGTTTAAATTATAACTATAATAATCAACAAGAAAAAGCTATAGAGCTTTTAGAACCATATATTACTAAGAAAAATATAAGTCTTGTTTCTCAATTAGACATTTTACTTTCTCTTATAGTTTATTATTATCAAAGCGACTCTTTACAAAAAGCTAAAAATTTGCTGGCTAGTTTATATCATACAGATAATTGGTATATAGATCAAGCAGGAATTGTCTGGACAATTAAAAAAAATCTTATAGAAATTTTGCTTCATATTGATTTAGGAAATATTGATTTGGTAGATTCTAGACTTATAAGTTTTAAAAGAAATTATTCTAAGCACTTATCGGCAATAAACCAAGAAAGAGTAATTTCTTATTTAAAGTTAATTGAAATCTATTATAAAAACCCAGAAATAGCTACAACTATAGAATTTTACAATAGAGTAGAAAAATCATTTAATTGGATAGATAGAAAAAATGAAGATATTTTCTTAATGAGTTTTTACGCTTGGTTAAAAGCAAAAATGACTACACAAAATATTTATTTTGTTACTTTAAACTTGATAAATAATTAACTTATTTCCTTATAAAATGTTACATATGTACTCTTGGCATAATAGTTGGTTAAAATCACTTTAAAATCAACAATTATGAAAAACATTTATGTATTCCTTTCTATTTTTACCTCATTATTATTGTTTAATTGCAGTAAAGAGAACGAAGAAATAGATTTTAAATATACTACATCAGATTTAAAAAAAATTAATAATGATGATTCGAAAACCTGGATAGTAGATAAGTTTTATTTAAACTTTGAAAATGAAATACTAAGTGAATTTAATGATTGTTATTTAGATGATTCGTTTACTTTTTATCATAATAAAGAACAGGCTGAAACCAATTTAGGTAGCAAATCTTGCTTTTTCAAAAAACCTACAGAACAATATGCCACTTTATCTTTAAAGTTTTATCAAGAAACGGGTAAAATATTCCTAAACGTTTCTAGAGGAGAAAGTTTAGACAATAATTTTAAAACCCGTTTATTTATATTAGAATTAAAAGAATTATCAGAAACAAGAATGCTTTTTGCATCAGGTGATGATCCTAGTAATTATGGTAAAACAATTATTTTTACTGTTAATAAGTAAAGTTTATTTCTGTCTTTTTATTAACTCTGCTTCAATATCTTTTAAAGTAAAACCTTTAGCTTGTAATAACATTAAGTAATGAAACATTAAATCTGCAGATTCATATAAAAACAACTCATCATTGTTGTCCATTGCCTCGATAACGGTTTCTACTGCCTCCTCACCTACTTTTTGTGCAACTTTGTTAATTCCTTTAGAAAACAAACTTGCAACGTAAGATTTTTTGGTGTCTTTATTTTCAACTCTTTCTGTAATCACATTTTCTAAAGTAGAAAAGAAACCATAATTAGAGTTATTTTCTTCTTTCCAACAAGTATCTGTTCCTGTATGACAAGTTGGTCCGTTTGGGTTTACTTGAATAAGAAGTGTATCATTATCACAATCTAGCTTTATATCAACTAGATTTAAAGTATTTCCACTCTCTTCTCCTTTAGTCCACAAACGATTTTTAGTTCTAGAAAAAAAAGTGACTAACTTAGTTTCTTGTGTTTTATTAAAAGCCTCTTCATTCATGTAACCCAACATCAACACATTTTTTGTTGTTGCATCCTGAATGATAGCAGGTACTAATCCGTCATTATTTTTATTGAAATCTATATTCATACTTAAAGTCTTACCGAAATATTTTGTTTTTTTAACTCTTCTTTTAACTCTATAATTGGTATTTCACCAAAATGAAAAACACTAGCTGCTAAAGCCGCATCTGATTTTCCTTTAGTAAAAGTATCTGCAAAATGCTGAATAGAACCAGCACCACCAGATGCAATAATTGGTATATTTAATGTTTCTGATAAATATGCCAAAGCTTCGTTTGCAAAACCGGCTTTTGTACCATCATGGTCCATAGAAGTAAATAATATTTCACCAGCACCACGTTTTTCTACTTCTTTTGCCCAATCAAAAAGTTTGATATCGGTAGGAATTGTTCCGCCTGCCAAATGCACAAACCATTCGCCATCTATTTGTTTTGCATCAATAGCCACAACTACACATTGACTACCAAATTTATCTGCTAATTCGTTGATTAAATCTGGTCTTTTTACTGCAGAAGAGTTTATAGAAACTTTATCTGCACCACATTTTAATAATTTATCTACATGCTCTACAGAAGAAATTCCGCCACCAACTGTAAACGGTATATTTACTTGTTCAGCTACTTTTAAAACCATATCTAATGTGGTTCCTCTATTCTCTAAAGTAGCTGCAATATCTAAAAACACCAATTCATCTGCTCCTAATTCTGCATATTGTTTTGCTAAAACTACAGGATCTCCTGCATCTATTAAATTTACAAAATTAACACCTTTTACAGTTCTTCCGTTTTTAATATCTAAACAAGGCACTATTCTTTTTGTTAGCATTTTATTGACTGATTATAAAATTCTCTAATTGTTTTAAACTTATTTTATTCTCGTAAATCGCTTTTCCTATGATTACACCCTCACAACCATTTTCTGCCAACTTTGGCAATTCATCAAAAGATGAAATTCCGCCAGATGCAATTAATTTTAAAGGGTTTATATCATGTAATATTTGCTCATACATTTCAAAACTTGGTCCTTGTAGCATTCCATCTTTAGAAATATCTGTACAAATTACATACTGAATTCCTTTTTGCTGATAATCAGAAATAAACGGAATTAATTCTAAAGAACTTTCTTCTTGCCAACCATTTGTAGCTATTTTTCCTCCTGAATTATCAGGATAAAAATCGGCACCTAAAATTATTTTTTCTGATCCATATTTGGCAATCCAGCTTTCAAAAATTTCTTTATTTTTAACAGCAATACTTCCTCCTGTAATTTGATTTGCGCCAGAATTAAAAGCAATTTCTAAATCTTTGTCAGATTTTAAACCACCACCGAAATCAATTTTTAAATTCGTTTTAGAAGCAATATGTTCTAATACTTTATAATTGATAATTTCACTCGCTTTTGCTCCATCTAAATCTACAACATGTAAATATTCGATTCCTGCAGCTTCAAATTCTTTAGCAACTTCTAAAGGATTTTCATTATAAATTTTCTTTGTATCGTAATCTCCTTTTGTTAAACGAACACATTTTCCGTCTATAATATCTATGGCTGGTATTATTCTCATTATTTTAACTTTTGGCTTTTGGCTTTTGGCTTTTAGCGAACTGCTAAATGCAAATAGCAAAAGGCATAATTTTATAAATTTAGAAAGTTTTTTAAAATTTGTTCACCTGCTTTTGATGACTTCTCTGGATGAAACTGTACTCCGTAAAAATTATCTTTTTGTAAAGCTGATGCGTATTCTAATTCGTAATCTGTAGTTGCTATTGCTTCTTTACAGTTTTCTGCATAAAAACTATGTACCAAATACATAAACTCTTTTTCTTTAATCCCTGTAAATAAATCTGAATTTAGATTATAAATTACATTCCATCCCATCTGTGGGACTTTTACAACATTAGAAAACTTTTTAACATCGACATCAAAAATTCCTAAACCTTGCGTATTTCCTTCTTCAGATGAATTACACATTAATTGCATACCTAAACAAATTCCTAATACAGGTTGTTTTAAAGTAGGAATCACTTTATCTAAACCACTTTCTTTTAACATTTTCATTGCAGAACTTGCTTCTCCTACTCCCGGGAAAATAACTTTATCAGCAGCTTTTATTTCATCAATATTATTAGATAAAATAGCATCTACACCTAAACGCTTAAAAGCAAACTGAATACTTTTAATATTTCCTGCTCCGTAATTTATAATTACTACTTTCATTTTTTAACTTTTAGCTTTTGGCTATTAGCAAAATACTAACAGCTATAAGCAATTTTACAACACTCCTTTTGTTGATGGTAAAAACATTTTGTTCGCATCTCTTTTTACAGCCATTTTCATTGCTTTTGCAAAAGCTTTAAAAATTCCTTCTATTTTATGATGCTCATTATCTCCTTCTGCCTTTATATTTAAGTTACATTTTGCGCCATCTGTAAACGATTTAAACAAATGTAAAAACATTTCTGTTGGCATGTCACCAATCATTTCTCGTTTAAAATCGGCTTCCCAAACTAACCAAGGTCTTCCTCCAAAATCTACAGCTGCTTGCGCTAAACAATCATCCATTGGTAAACAGAATCCGTAACGTTCTATGCCTAATTTATTTCCAAGGGCTTTATGAAATAATTCACCTAAAGCAATCATTGTATCTTCTATGGTATGATGCTCATCTACTTCTAAATCGCCATCTACTTTCACCGTTAAATCCATAGCACCGTGACGCCCAATCTGATCTAACATATGATCAAAAAACTTAACACCAGTATCAATATTATTCTTACCAGAACCGTCTAAATTTAGTTTGATATAAATCTTAGTTTCGTTGGTATTTCTAGTAATTTCTGATACTCGATCTTCTAATTTTAAGAACTCATAAATCTCTTTCCAGTCTGTAGAAGTTAACGCAATACAATCTAAAATTTCTTGTTTTGAAGTTTCAATTTCATCGGCACCTAATTCTGGATTTTCAGATAAAAAGATTCCTTTTGCCCCAAGATTTTTTGCTAATTCCATATCTGTGATTCTATCACCTAAAACAAAAGAATTTTCTAAGTCATAATCTTCAGAAAAATATTTAGTTAGCAAACCTGTTCTTGGTTTTCTTGTTTCTGCATTTTCATGCGGAAAGGTTTTGTCTATACAAACTTCAGAGAAAACAACGCCTTCTTTTTCGAAAGCAGAAATCACCTTGTTTTGTGCGGGCCAAAAGGTATCTTCAGGAAAAGATTCTGTACCCAAACCATCTTGATTGGTTACCATAACCAACTCAAAATCTAATTCTTCGGCAATTCTTGCCATGTATCTAAAAACCTTAGGATAATATTCTAACTTTTCTAAACTATCTAATTGATAATCTACTGGCGGTTCTAAAACTAACGTTCCGTCTCGGTCTATAAATAGTACTTTTTTACTCATTTTAATATATTTTATCGAATTCTAAAACTCAGAATTACTTTACACAAGAGATTTTAAAGCTCTTAATAATTTTTGATTTTCTTCGCAAACACCAACACTAATTCTTAAACAGTTTTGGCATAGTGGCTGTGTTGTTCTATTTCTAATAACTACCCCTAATTCTATTAATTGATTGTATCTTTTTGTGGCATTATCTACTTTTATCAATAAAAAATTACCATCAGAAGGATACACTTTTTCAATAAAATCTACACAACATTCTAATTCTTTCTTTAAACGATCTCGCTCACTTTTTAATTGGGATATTTCATTATTAATTTCATCCATTTTTTGCAAACGACTTATGGCTCTTTGTTGTGTTAATTCGTTTACGTTATAGGGAGGTTTAATAGTGTTTAAAATGTTAATGATTTCTGTTGATGCATAACAAATACCTAAACGAATTCCGGCTAAACCATATGCTTTAGAAAGTGTTTGAGTTACTATTAAATTAGGATACTTTTGTAAACTTTGCAACCAGCTTTCATCTTCAGAGAAATCTATATAAGCTTCATCTAAAACAACTAAACCTTTAAATTTTAGTAATAATTCTTTAACCGCAGGCACTGTAAAACTGTTACCTGTTGGATTATTTGGTGAACATAAAAATAAAATTTTACTATTCTTATCTGCCGTTTTTAATATTTGTGAAACTTTTGGTTGAAAATTATCATCTAATAAAACTTCTCTATTTTCTATAGCGTTGATATTAGCTAACACATTATACATACCATATGTTGGTGGTAATGTTATGATATTGTCTTTATTAGGTTCGCAAAATGCTCTAAAAATTAAATCTAAAACCTCATCACTTCCATTTCCTAACAAGATATTTTCTTTTGAGACATCTTTAATAGTAGCCAATAAATCTTTTACTGAATTTTGTTGAGGATCTGGATATCTATTTACACCATTTTCGAAAGGATTTTCATTTGCATCTAAAAAAATCATTTCTGTTGTAGCAACATCTTTATACTCATCTCTTGCAGAAGAGTATGGTTTAATTCCTTTGATGTTATCTCTAACTAAATCACTAATAATTTTACTTGTTTTCATACCAAAATAACTCTAAAAAAGAGCAACATTATTTATTTTACAAATCTTTTAAACGAATAGAAACTGCATTTTTATGCGCTTGTAAACCTTCTGCTTCTGCCATTAATTCTATTGCATTACCAATAGTTTTTATTCCTTCTTTAGAAATTTTCTGAAAAGTAATACTTTTTGTAAAACTATCTAAATTTACACCAGAATACGATTTAGAAAAGCCATTTGTTGGCAATGTATGATTTGTACCTGATGCATAATCGCCAGCACTTTCTGGTGTATAATTTCCTATAAAAACAGAACCTGCATTTTCTATGTTATCAACATAAAAGTCATTATCGTTAGTACAAACAATAAAATGCTCTGGTCCGTATTCATTAATTAATTCTAATGCAATTTTATCGTTTTCAACATAAATTGATTTCGAATTTGCAATGGCTTTCGATGCAATTTCTTTTCTTGGTAATTGCTCTAATTGACTTGCTACTTCTTTAGAAACCTCTGCTATTAATTTTTCTGATGTGGAAACTAAAATAACCTGACTATCTACACCATGTTCTGCCTGACTTAATAAATCTGAAGCCACATAACTTGCATTAGCTGTATCATCTGCTACTACTAACAATTCACTTGGTCCTGCTGGCATATCTATGGCAACACCAAACTTTGTAGAAAGTTGTTTTGCAACTGTAACAAATTGATTTCCTGGTCCGAAAATTTTATAAACTTGCGGTATTGTTGCTGTACCAAAAGTTAAGCCCGCAATTGCTTGAATTCCGCCAACTTTTATAATTTTAGTTACTCCACATAAATTTGCTGCAAATAAAATTGCCGGATTTATTTTACCTTCTTTATTTGGCGGAGAACATAAAACTATTTCTTTACAACCGGCAATTTGTGCCGGAATAGCTAACATTAACACTGTAGAAAATAATGGTGCTGTGCCTCCAGGAATGTATAAACCTACTTTTTGAATGGCTCTTTTTTCTTGCCAACAAGAAACTCCGTTTGCTGTTTCTACTGTAACTTTATCTGTTTTTTGAGCTTTATGAAAATTTGTAATATTTGTCTTAGCTAATTGTATTGCTTCTTTTAAGTCTGAAGAAACTAATGTAATTGCTTCTTCTATTTCACTCGAAGAAACCAATGTTTTATCTAAAGAAACACCATCAAACTTAGTTGTGTATTTATTAACAGCTGTATCTCCGTTTTTTTGTACATCTAAAAAAACTTCATTTACAATGCCTTCAATATCATCAACGGTTTTTGTTGGTCTTTCTAAAATTTTATTCCAATCTTTTTTTGATGGATTATTAATGATTTTCATAATTTATTGTCTCTTATAAATTTGCTATCGCGTTAGGGATTGCAGCAATTGTTTGAGCTCTTTTTTCTTTTTCTGAAAAAAAGCGAGTGCGAAAAGCCCGTTAAAACGCCCAAAAAAACATTTTTATTTATTTTTTAAATACTGAAACGAGTTTAAAGCACCATTTTTTCGATCGGACAAACTAAAATTCCTTCTGCACCGTTGGCCTTAAGTTCGTCTATAATTTCCCAAAACTCATTTTTATTGATAACTGTGTGTACAGAACTCCAACCTTTTTCTGCTAAAGGTAATACTGTAGGACTTCTCATACCTGGTAATAAACTTAAAATATTTTCTAATTTATCATTAGGTGCGTTTAACAATACATATTTAGAATTTCTACCTTTTAATACAGATTGAATTCTAAACTGAATTTTATTTAAAATTGCCTTTCTTTCTTCTGAAATTTTTGGTGAAACTGCTAAAACTGCTTCAGATTTTAAAAGTACTTCAATTTCTTTTAAACCGTTTTTAAACAATGTACTTCCACTAGATACGATATCACAAATTCCGTCTGCTAAACCAATGTTTGGTGCAATTTCTACAGAACCATTAATTTGGTGTAATTGAGCATCGATATTTTGCGCTTTTAAAAACTTTTTTACTGTTTCTGGATATGATGTTGCTATTCTTTTACCTGCTAAATCTTTTAAAGAGTTTGCATTAGAATCTTTTGGTACAGCAATAGAAACTTTACATTTAGAAAAACCTAAACGCTCTACAAATTCTATATCACTTCCTTTTTCTATTAATACGTTTTCGCCAATAATAGCTGCATCTACAACACCATCTTTTAGGTATTGAGGAATATCGCCATTTCTTAAATAAAACACTTCTACTGGAAAATCTCTAGCTGCTGCTTTTAATTGATCTTTACCATTATCGATAGAAATACCGATGTCTTTTAAGATTCTCATTGAATCTTCGTTTAATCTTCCTGATTTTTGTACTGCTATTCTTAAATTACTCATTTTGTTTTATTTGATGTTTGAACAAATACGGTTTTAAAATGAAAAAACCCGCTTGATTTGCTCAAACGGGTTTATAAATATCTTGATTTTATTCAATACACTTTTAGATCGCTTGATTGCAATTGTAAAAATGATGATGATGTGATTGAATAAAATTCATGTTCTTTTTTTATATATGCAAATATTCTAAATTTATTTTTAATTAAACAAACTATATCTGTAAAATTTTAATTAAAGTTGAATATTTATCAAAATTTAGATTTTTGTTGAAATTTTAAGCAAAAAAAAAATGCAACACTAAAATATGCTGCATTTTTAAAATATTTCTAAAAAATATTATGCCATTTGGGCTGCTATTTTTTTGTAAGTACCGTTTTCTAATTTTTCTCTAATTGCAGAAAAAGCAGTAATTGTTTCGTCGATATCTTCTTGTGTATGAGTTGCAGTTGGTATTAACCTTAAAATAATTAAACCTTTTGGTATAACAGGATATACAACAATAGAACAGAAAATTCCGTGATTTTCTCTTAAATCGTTTACCATTGCCATCGCCTCAGGAATATCTCCTTTTAAGAATACAGGCGTAATACACGTTTGTGTTGTTCCTAAATCGAAACCAGCATTTCTTAGACCAGATTGTAACGCATTTGTGTTTTCCCACAATTTAGTTTTTAATTCTGGCATTGTTCTAATCATATCTAAACGTTTTAAAGCACCTTTAACCATAGCCATTGGTAAAGATTTTGCAAACATTTGAGATCGTAAATTGTACTGTAAATATTGTATTACATCTGCATCACCAGCTAAGAATGCGCCAATACCTGCCATAGATTTTGCAAAAGTTGCAAAGTAAACATCAATATCATCTTGTACACCTTGTTCAAAACCAGTACCTCTACCGTCTTTACCTAAGGTACCAAAACCATGAGCATCATCAACTAAAAGCCTAAAGTTATATTCTTTTTTAAATGCAACTATTTCTTTTAAACGACCTTGCTCTCCTCTCATTCCGAAAACACCTTCAGAAATTACAAGAATTCCTCCTCCGGTTTTTTCTGCCATTTTAGCGGCACGTTTAATGTTTTTCTCGAAACTTACCATATCGTTATGACGATACACAAAACGTTTACCAGAATGCAAACGTACACCATCGATAATACAAGCGTGCGTATCCATATCATAAACAATAATATCGTTTTTAGTAACCAATGCGTCTATTGCAGACATAATACCTTGGTAACCAAAATTTAATAAATATGCTTTTTCTTTATCAACAAACTCTGCACATTCTCTTTCTAATTGCTCATGTAAAGGCGTGTGACCAGACATCATTCTAGCACCCATTGGGTAAGCCATACCATGTTCTAATGCAGCTTCTCCATCAACTTTTAATATTTCTGGGTGATTTGCTAAACCTAAATAATCATTAATACTCCAAGTAACTACTTTTTTTCCGTTGAAAGACATTCTATTAGAAATTGGTCCTTCTAGCTTTGGAAAAACATAATATCCTTCTGCTTTATCTGCCCATTTACCTAGCGGGCCTTTATCTTTTACAATTCTATCAAATAAATCTGTCGTCATTTTGTCTTCTGTTTTTTGAAGTTTGCAAAGTTAACAATTTTTAACAGTTTATACAATTAAGCTAAAAAGAGAAGAAAAAGAAAGTTTTTAGTCTAAAAATCCTTGATTTTGCATCCAAGAATCATTATAAATTTTATTTAAATATCTAGAGCCGTGATCTGGAAAAATTACTACAACAAAGCTATCTTTGTCAAAAAAATTCATAGCATTATATTGCTTGGTAGCCTGCATTACAGCACCACTTGTATAACCACAAAACAAACCCTCTTGTTTTACAATATCTCTTGCTGCAAATGCAGCTTCTTTGTCTGAAACCTTTTCGTAGACATCTATAACATCAAAATCTGTAGCTGTAGGAATTAACGTTTTTCCTAATCCTTCTATTTTATATGGTTTGATCTCATTTGCATCAAATTCACCTGTTTCATGAAACTTTTTTAAAACAGAACCTATTGCATCTACTCCAAGAATTTTTATATTCGGATTTTGTTCTTTTAAATATTTACCTGTTCCAGAAATAGTTCCACCCGTTCCGCTTGCGGCTACAAGATGCGTAATTCTACCTTCTGTTTGTTTCCAAATTTCTGGTCCTGTAGATCTATAATGTGCTTCAATATTTAACTCGTTAAAATATTGATTAATGTATACAGAATTTTTAGTTTTTTTATGAATTGTTTTGGCTACTTCGTAATAAGATCTAGGATCATCTGCAGCAACATTTGCCGGACAAACATGTACCTCTGCTCCCATTGTTTTTAACAAATCAATCTTATCTTGTGAAGACTTATCACTAACTGCCAAAATACATTTGTATCCTTTTACAATACTAATCATTGCTAAACTAAACCCAGTATTACCCGAAGTTGTTTCTACAATTGTAGCTCCTTTTTTAAGAATACCTTTCTTTTCCGCATCATTAATAATATGTAATGCAATTCTGTCTTTTGAAGAATGACCAGGATTAAAAGCTTCTACCTTAGCAAAAAAATTACCTTTAAAATTCTTTGTGATGTTACGAAGTTTAATTAATGGTGTTTCTCCTACTAATTCTAAAATACTATTATTAATTGCGCTGTTCTTTGCCATTCTACATACATAAATAAAACATCATTATTATTTTAATAATGATGTTTGATAGTCCTTTTACCGTTTGCAAAAGTACATTTTCGATTTGAAATATAAAATTGAATTAAAATTAAATTATTCGATGTTAATTTTATCTTCTAACGCCAACAAAAACGAGTAATCTTTTGCTGTTTCCTTTAAAGAATCAAAACGACCAGATGCACCTCCATGGCCTGCTTCCATATTTGTTCTTAGCAACAATATATTATTATCAGTTTTTAATTCTCTTAATTTTGCAACCCATTTTGCAGGTTCCCAGTATTGAACTTGAGAATCATGAAAACCAGTAGTTACTAAAATATTTGGATAATCTTGTGCTTTGACTTGATCGTATGGTGAATACGATTTTATATAATCGTAATATTTTTTGTCGTTAGGATTTCCCCACTCGTCATATTCACCTGTTGTTAAAGGTATAGATTCATCCATCATTGTAGAAATAACATCTACAAAAGGAACTGCTGCTATGATTCCGTTGTATAATTCTGGATTCATATTTACAATTGCACCCATTAATAATCCGCCAGCAGAACCACCCATTGCATATAAATGTGCTGCAGAAGTGTAATTATTTTCTATTAAAAATTTAGAACAATCTATAAAATCTGTAAACGTATTTTTTTTATTTAACATTTTACCATCTTCATACCAGTTTCTACCCAAATATTCACTACCACGAATATGTGCCAATGCATACACAAAACCTCTATCTAACAGGCTTAATCTAGTCGAAGAAAATCCGTCTGAAACTGTATAACCATAAGACCCGTAAGCATATTGTAACAATGGTGTGTTTTTATTTAAAACAGTGTCTTTATGATATACTAAGGAAACTGCTACTTTTTTACCATCTCTAGCAGTAACCCAAACACGTTCACTTTTATAATTTTCTTTTTTGAATTTCCCTCCTAATATTTCTTGTTCCTTTTTTATTTCTTTCGATTTATTTTTCATGTTAAAATCGATAATAGATGCAGGTGTTGTCATCGAAGTATAAGAATATCGTATCACATCTGTATCAAAATCTGGATTTGCATAAACACCTACCGAATAAGTTTCTTCTGTAAATGGTAAAAAGTAATCTTCTACATTATCCCAACGCTTAATTCTGATTCTATTTAAACCATTTGTGCGTTCTTCTAAAACTAAATACTCTTTAAAAATAGAGAAATCTTCTAACAGGGTATCTTCTCTATGCGGAATTACATCTACCCAATTTTTTTTTTCTGTTTTAGTTACAGGCGTTTTCATCAACTTAAAATTAGTTGCATCATCCTTATTTGTTAATAAATAAAAATGATCTTCAAAATGAGAAACGCTGTATTCTAAATCTCGTTCTCTAGCCTGTAGCATTGTAAATTTACCTGTAGGATTATCTGCGTCTAAAAATTGTGCTTCTGTAGAAACTGTGCTGCTAGAACCAATTATAATATATTTGTCTGATTTAGATTTTGTAACGTACGCATTAAAAGTTTCGTCTTTTTCATGGTAAACTTCTACATCTTCAGAAGTTGGTGTACCTAATACGTGTCTGTAAATTTTTTCACTTCTTAATGTATGCGGATTCTTTTTGGTATAAAAAATTGTCTTATTATCATTTGCCCAAACAGAAGCTCCTGTGGTGTTTTCTATAATATCTTTATAAATTTCACCCGTTTCTAAGTTTTTTATCCTCAAAAAATACTGTCTTCTACTAACGGTATCTGTAGCAAAAATTACCAATTTATTATCCAAAGAAACATTTAAACCACCTAATTGAAAATAGTCAAAATCTTTAGCTAATTCATTTACATTAAATAATATTTGCTCTTCTGCGTCTAAATTACCTTTTTTTCTACTAAAAATAGGATATTGCATTCCTTTTTCAAAACGGGTTATATAAAAATAACCATTACTTTTATAAGGCACAGAAGAATCATCTTCTTTAATTCTGCCTTTCATTTCTTCAAACAAGTTCTCTTCGAAATTTCTTGAAGAAGCTGTAACTTTATCGTGATAAATATTTTCTTCCTCTAGGTAATTTATAACTTTGGTAGTATGCTTATCTCTAACTTCAGATAGTTTTTGAGCATCAGACAAACGCATCCAAAAATAATTATCTATTCTAACATCGCCATGCTTTTCTAAGGTTGTTATTTCTTTATCTGCAACGGGTGCTTTTATATCTATATTTTTCATTACTTCATTTTTTTAAAGCAGTTGCAAAAATAAGATTATTAAAGCGAGTTTACCGTAAATATTTTCTCAATTTTAGACTCTATTTTTCTATTATGAATTCGTAAATTTGTAACCTAATTTTAAATTAAAAAAAGATGTTTGGAGATATTTCTGGAATGATGAATAAGCTAAAAGAAGCGCAACAAGAAGTAGAAAAAACAAAAACAAGATTAAATTCTGTTTTAATTGATGAAGTAACGGCAGACAAAAAAATTCAAGTAACACTTACAGCTAATAGAGAAATTAAAGCAATTACAATAGATCCTTCTTTACTCTCTGATGCCGAAGAATTAGAAGATTATTTAATCTTAACTTTAAATAAAGCGATTGCAAAGGCTTCTAAAATTAACGAAGACGAAATGGCTGCTGCAGCAAAAACTAATATGCCAAATATACCAGGTATGGATATGTTTAAATAACAACATACGTTCATTAATAAAAAATTAACTCAATTGAGTTACTTTTAACAGTATATAAAGTAAAATACCTCTTTTAAAAGAGGTATTTTTGTATGTATTAATTTATAATAATACTTATTATGATGAAAAATAAAAACCAAACTTCTCTTGGTAAAAAAATATTAAAATGGGTTGCAGTTACAATGCTAGTTGTATTAATTGCTTTAATATCTGTTCCGTTTTTATTTAAAGATAAAATTGTACAAATGGTTTCTAACACCATTAACAATAACGTAAATGCAACTGTAAGTTTTCAAGATACAAATTTAAGTCTTTTAAGAAATTTTCCTTTAGCCAGTTTAAAAGTAAACGATATCAATATTACTAATAAAGCACCATTTTTAGGTGATACTCTATTTAATGCCAAAGAGCTTAACTTAAATTTAAAAATTACAGAGCTTTTTAAAAGCGCATCAGAAACATTAGAAATTAATAGTATTTCTGCAAATAACGCTGCAATAAATATTATACTTAACAAAGATAACGTTGGTAATTACGACATCGCTAAAAAATCAGAAAACAATGCAAACAACAATAGCAGCTCTCTTTCTTTAGCTATAAAAGAATATGAATTACAAGATGTAGATTTTAGTTATTTTGATGAAAATACTAAAATTAAATTGGCAGTAGACAGTATTTATCATACTGGTAAAGGTAATTTTGCCCAAGATATTTTAGATTTGGATACAGAAACTACAGCTAAAGTTTCTTTAGAAATGGATAATGTAAATTATTTAAATAAAGTAAATGTAAAGCTAAACGCTATTTTAGGCATCGATTTAAAAAACTTAAAATATTCTTTTAAAGAAAACACAGGTTACATTAATCAATTACCATTAGAGTTCGATGGTTTTATACAACTTGTAGAAGAAAATCAATTATATGATATCACTTTTAAAACACCTACATCTTCTTTTAAAAACCTTTTAGCATTAATGCCTAAACAATATGCAGGCAATTTAAATACCATTAAAACTGAAGGTAATTTTGATTTAAAAGGTATTGTTAAAGGTAACTTATCAGACACTACAATTCCTACTTTAGACATATCATTTGTATCTAAAAATGCAATGTTTAAATACGCAGATTTACCTAAATCTGTAGACAATATTTATTTAGATGCCAATATTATTAATAAAACAGGTCTAACAAAAGACACTTACATTGCAATTAATAACACTTCTTTTAAAATAGATAAAGATGTATTTAATGCAACTGGTAAAATTGCAAATATTACAGACAATCCAACGGTAAATCTAAAAGCGAAAGGAACAATTAATTTAGATAATATTAGTAAAGTGTATCCGGTAGCTTTAGAAAATGAATTAGAAGGTATTTTAACTGCGGATGTTACTACTAATTTTGATATGAATTCTATAGAAAAAGGTAATTACCAAAACATAAGAAATAATGGAAACGTTTCTGTTTCTAATTTTAAATATTCTGGTGAAGATGTTGCAAATCCTTTTATTATTAATAAAACTTCTGTTAAGTTTAATACTAATACAATTACACTAGAAGAATTTAATGCAAAAACTGGAAGTTCTGATTTAGCGGTAAAAGGAAATCTAGAGAATTTCTACGGATTTTTGTTTAAAGATCAAAAGCTAAAAGGAAGTTTTAATCTAAACTCAACTAAGTTTAAAGTTGATGATTTTCTTACAAAATCTGATGAAACTACAACTACCAGCACTAGTAATAAGTTAAAAATACCTGCTTTTTTAGACATTACTTTAAATGCAAACGCAAATACAGTTATTTACGATGATATTAATTTAGAAAAAGTTTCTGGTAAAATTTTAATTAAAGATGAAACCGTTAGTTTAAAAAACTTAAAAACTAGTGTTTTTGGAGGAAATATTGGTTTTGATGGAGAAGTTTCTACAAAAGGAACAACTTCTAAATTTAATATGGATTTAAACTTAAACGAATTAAATATTGCCGATTCTTTTAGCAAATTGGAAATGCTAAAAGCTATTGCACCTATTGCAAAATCTGTAGAAGGTAAAATTAATTCTAAAATAAAAGTTTCTGGTAATTTAGGTGAAGATATGACGCCTCAATTAAAATCTATTTCTGGTGATTTATTAGGACAATTATTAAATACAAAACTAAAAGCTAGCAACTCTAAAGTATTAAGTTTATTAGGTTCTAAAGTAGATTTTTTAGATGTAAATAAATTAAACTTAAACGATGTAAGCGCTTTATTTACATTTAATAATGGTGAAGTTAGCGTAAAACCATTCAATCTTAAATACAAAGATGTTACAATAAATGTTGGTGGTTCTCATGGTTTTGACAATTCTATGAATTATAATATTACTTTTGATGTACCTGTAAAATATTTAGGAACTTCGGTAACAAATGCTATTGCAAAGCTTACACCTAAAGACGCAGCAGAAGTTAAAAGCATTCCGGTAAACGCAACTTTAACGGGTAGTTTTTCTAGCCCTAATTTTTCATCAAACATTAAAAGTGCAACAGAAAATTTAGTGAAGAGTTTGGTAGAAAAACAAAAGCAGAGTTTAATTAATCAAGGTAAAGACAAATTAAAAGATTTATTATCTGGTTCTGATAAAAAAGATTCAACAGCAACCACAGATAAAACAAAAGATAAAATTAAAAATGTTTTAGGCGGACTTTTTAATAAGAAAAAAGATACTACCAAAAATAATTAATAAAAAAAACGGAAGTTAATAACTTCCGTTTTTTTTATTATTATAAAGCACTTGTCATCCCTAGAACACCTACTATAATTCCTAAGAAATATATAGATATCAAGATAATTGTTAAAACACCAATAAATTTATAATGCGACTTTAGCATTTCGAAGGCTTTTGCCAAAACTTCATCATCTTTAGAAATTAAAGCTTTTTTCATTTTTACAGAAAAGTTATATAAATAATAAACTGGTATAATGTAAATTAATGCAAAAACAATATAAGTTATTGTTATAATTAAGCCCATGTCTACAGGTGCAGGTTGCGCAGCAGGAAAATTATTGTACATAGAGCCTATAAAAAAGCTTCCAAAAATCATTAAACCAATTAAAATAAAACCTAGAATAGATAAAAATTTACACCAACTTGCTGTTTCTTTTAGAAACTTTCTAGCGGAATTTGTTAAAGTTAATTGTTCTAATTCTGTAATTGCATTTTGCATATTAAAGTATGTGTTAAGTTAGAAAGAATCAAAAATAATGAAATTATAATTTGATAAAAAAAGAAAGCCACAAAAATAAATTTGTGGCTTTTTATAGTATTGGTAAACTAAGTTTTAAAACTCAGAAATTGTTTTCTTAATAATCGAAATACAATCCATTAATTCTTCTTCTGTCATTACTAAAGGTGGTGCAAAACGAATAATATTACCATGTGTTGGTTTTGCCAACAAACCATTGTCTCTTAATTTAATACAAATATCCCAAGCAGTAGAGCTATCTTCAGAATCGTTAATTAAAATTGCATTTAACAATCCTTTTCCTCTAACAGATTCTACTAAGTGATTATTTTTACAAAACTCTGTTAACTCTGCTCTAAATATCTTTCCTAATTTATCAGCATTAATTGCTAATTTTTCATCAGTAACAACCTCTAATGCTGCCATTGCAACTGCTGCTGCAATAGGGTTTCCACCAAAAGTAGATCCATGGTTTCCTGGTCTAATTACACTCATTACGCTGTCATTTGCTAAAACAGCAGAAACAGGATAAGCCCCACCACTTAAAGCTTTACCTAAAATTAAAACATCTGGTTTCACCTCTGGTGTGCCAGAACAATTCTTCTCTGGACAAGAACAGTTACCACAAGTAGCTAATAATCTACCTGTTCTTGCAATACCAGTTTGTACTTCATCAGCAATAAATAATACATTATGATCTGCACACATTTTTTTTGCTGCGGCTAAATAACCATCAGAAGGCACATAAACACCTGCTTCACCTTGAATAGGTTCAACTAAAAAAGCGGCAATATTATTACTACTTTCTAAGGTTTCTTGCAATTGTTGTAAATTATCATATTCTATTTTATGAAAACCTTTTGTATAAGGACCAAAGTTTTTTCTGGCAACCGGATCGTTAGAAAAAGAAATAATTGTAGTAGTTCTACCATGAAAATTGTTCTCGCAAACTATTATTTCTGCTTTATTTTCATCAATTCCTTTAACTTCATACGCCCATTTCCTGGCAATTTTTAAAGCAGTTTCTACAGCCTCTGCACCAGTATTCATTGGTAAAAGTTTATCAAAACCAAAATATTCTGTTGCAAATTTCTCGTATCTACCAAGCATGTCATTATAAAAAGCTCTAGAAGTTAAGCTTAATGTTTTTGCTTGATTTGTCATTGCATCTACAATTTTTGGATGACAATGCCCTTGGTTAACTGCAGAATATGCAGACAAGAAATCGTAATATTTTTTACCTTCAACATCCCAAACATAAACACCTTCTCCTCTACTTAATACTACCGGAAGTGGATGATAATTGTGTGCACCATGTTTGTTCTCTAATTCTATCGCTTCTTGCGACGTAAGTTTGTCTAAAACAGCCATTTTTATTGTTTTAAGTTTATAAAATAACCATTCCTATTCTACCTTTATCCTTCTGAAAAATTATCAGAAATTCAGCGTGGGAAAGAAATCATCCCCGAAGTTTCACAAAAGTAGTAAAATAAACCTTTTAAATACAAAATTTTTGGGCGTTACCTAAAGGTCGCGCTTTCCACTAAATCTTTTTGTGAAAAACAAAAAGGATACCGTTTCAATCGCTAACGCGTATTGCAAACCTATAAAGTTTTGTAATTTATAATTAATTAAAAGAATTCGTAGCAATAACAAGTACACTAATCAATATCTTTTACTAATTTTGCAGACCAAAATATTTTAAAATGCCACGTAGAGAACGAAACAAGTTTGTAAAGAAAAATCAGGTTTTAGAATTAAAAATTGAAGATTATGCTTTTGGCGGAAAAGGAATTGCAAGAATCCATTCCGAAGAAGGTAGTTTCGTGATTTTTGTTCCTAATACTTTACCTGGTCAGTTGGTAAAAGCACAGATAAGTAAGTCTAGTAAAAAATATGCAGAAGCAAAATTAATAGACGTTTTAGAACCATCGGAAGATGAAGTTGCTGTTCCGTACCAAGATATTCCTGGTGCACCTTACATTCAATTACCTATAGATTTACAGCATAAATACAAACAAGAAAGTACACTTTCTCTATTTAAAAGAATTGGTAAAGTAGAAAATATAGAAGATTTATTCGACGAATTTGTAAAATCGCCAAACGTGTTTCATTATAGAAATAAAATGGAATATGGTTTTTCTGCAATTGGTTACGATAGAGTTCATAAAACAGACAAAGACGAATTTACACTTGGTTTTAAAAGACGCGGTGTTTGGTGGATGGGAGACAATTTAGAGAAAGACTCTGGTTTATTTGACAAGCAATTAGAAGACAATCTAAAAAACATTAGAGAATATTGTAAAGCAACAGGTTTAGAACCTTGGCATGGTCCTAGAAAAACTGGTTTTTTTAGATATTTTGTAGTAAGAAAGTCTTTTAAAACAGACGAGTTATTATGTAATTTAGTAACTACATCACCAGAATTAGAAAATTTTGATTTAGATAAATTTGCAAACTTTTTAAAAGATATTTTCGGAGATCGTTTAGCTGGTTTATTGCATACAATTAACGATGAAACTGGTGATAGAACAATTGCAACTGCAGGCAAATTAGATCTTGTGTATGGTAAAGATAAAATTGTAGAAGAATTATTAGGGTTAAATTTCGAGATTAGCATGAAAAGCTTTTTTCAAACAAACCCAAAATGTGCAGAAAAATTATATTCTAAAGTTGTAGAGTACGTTTTAGAAGATAAAGACAAAGTAGACAACACTGTTGTAATGGATTTATTTTGTGGTACAGGAACCATTGGACAAATTGTAGCTTCTAAAAGCGAAAACGCTAAAATTGTTGGTGTAGATATTGTTGCTTCTGCCATAGAAGATGCAAAGAAAAACGCCAAAAGAAACAATATCGAAGGTTTACAATTTTATGCCGCAGATGTTGGAAAGTTTTTAATTGCACATCCAGAATATCAAAATAAAATTAAAACTATTATTTTAGATCCTGCAAGAGCTGGTATTGCACCAAAAACGCTTAAAAAAATTATCAATCTAAATGCAGACAGAATGGTGTATGTTTCTTGTAATCCGGCAACACAAGCAAGAGACACAGAGTTATTAAGAGAAGCGGGTTATGTTATTAAAAAAATTAGTTTGGTAGATCAATTTCCGCATACAAGTCATATAGAGACAGTAGTTTTATTCGAAAAATAATAAACTTGTTTTAACATCTTTTTAATTCACTTTAAATACATAAAGTTTATATTTAAACGAATTAATTTAAATTATACAAAAATGAAAAAATTAACAGAATTCGAAATTTCTAAAAAACTAGAAAAATTAGTCGATTGGGAGTATTATGATAATGCTTTACATACAGACTTTGAATTTGATAATTTTAAAGATTGTATGTCTGCAATGAATAGAATTGCTTTTGAATGTGAAGCCCTTAATCATCACCCAGAATGGACAAACATTTATAATACTCTAGACATAAAGTTAACAACACACGATGAAGATGGGGTAACAGAATTAGATTTTAAATTAGCTACAGCAATTAATAAAATTGTAGAAGTTGAAGAAGAAGACTAATCTGTAAAATTAAATTAAAACATTTATCTAGATGATAAAAAAACTGATTCCTTTTTTATTGATTACAATCGCTATTTTTTCTGCTTGTGAAAAAGACGATTTTTGTTTACAAAACCCGGTAACACCTAAGTTAATCATAACTTTTTATGACGAAACAAACAGAGAAACCTCTAAAAATGTACAGAGATTATCTGTTTGGTCTGGCACAAAGGATACCATTGCACAATATACAAGTGTAACACAAGATAGCATTGCAATACCTTTAAATTCTTTAACAGAAGAAACAGTTTATTCATTTAAAAAAAATGCAACAGACGGTTCTACTGCGACTAATGAAATTGCAACTTTTACTATTAAATATAACACAGAACAAGAATTCGTTTCTAGATCTTGTGGTTTTAAAGTTATCTTTAACAACGTATCTTTTTCATCAGAAAATAATACATGGATAACTGATTTTACACCAGCAACAATTACGAATTTAAATGACCAAACTACAGCACATGTTCAGATATTTCATTAGTTTTTGTTTTGTATTTAATTTTATAACGGGATATTCTCAAGAGCAAAAAGAGAATCAGAATATAGATATAGTTACAGATTCTATTGTTTATAAAACAAATTACGGACTGCGTTTAGGTGTTGATATTAGCAAACCTATAAAAGGTACTATTGATGGCGCTTATAGTGGCTTTGAAATAGTTGGAGATTATCGACTTAAAAAGAATTTTTATTTAGCCGCAGAAGCTGGTTTCGAAGAGGAAACTTCAAACGAAGATTATTTAAATACAACTTCTAAAGGAAGTTATGTACGTTTAGGATTTAATTACAATGCTTATAAAAATTGGTTAGATATGAATAACGAAATTTTTGTAGGTTACAGATACGGTTTTAGCTTATTTGAGCAAACACTTAACAATTATACACCCAATGTTTCTGATGCAGAAAATGGGAATTATTTTCCGGCTGAATTAAATACGAATGCTTTAACAAGTTCAGGTTTAAACGCACATTGGTCTGAACTTATGTTGGGTATAAAAGCAGAAACTTTTAATAATTTTTACATCGGCTTTAGTGTTTCTTACAAAATAATGATGAGTGTTAAAGATCCAGACGGAGTAAAAGCATTATTTTCTCCTGGTTTTAACAGAATTTTCGAAAGTAATACAGGTTTTGGTTTTAACTATACCTTAAGTTACTTAATCCCTTTTTCAAAAAAATAAGAACACTTTATCAATTACTGAATTTTTAGTAACTTTATAGGCTGTTTTTAAAAAAAACTACAAAGATGAACAAAATACCAAGTGTAAACTTAGCTGATTTTTTATCTGATGATAAAAGTAGAAAGCAAAAATTTATAGACGAAATTGGTCACGCTTATGAAAACATAGGTTTTGTGGCTTTAAAAGGTCATTTTTTAGATGATAAATTAGTGAGTGATTTATATGAAGAAATTAAAAATTTTTTCGAATTACCTGTTGCTACTAAAGAGAAATATGAAATTCCTGGAATTGGAGGACAAAGAGGATATGTCTCTTTTGGAAAAGAATCTGCTAAAGGAAAAAAAGAAGGAGATTTAAAAGAATTTTGGCATTTTGGTCAATATGTAGAAGATGATCCAGAAAGAGCAAAAGAATATCCAGAAAATGTTGTTGTAGAAGAGTTGCCAAAGTTTAATGAAGTTGGTAAAGAAACCTATAAAATGTTAGAAAAAACGGCAAAATACGTTTTGCGTTCTTTAGCATTGCATTTAGGTTTAGAGGAAACATATTTTGATAATTTTATCAAAAACGGAAACAGTATTCTAAGACCAATTCATTACCCACCAATCGAAACAGAACCTAAAGGTGCAGAAAGAGCTGCAGCACACGGAGACATTAATTTAATTACGCTATTAATGGGTGCACAAGGTAAAGGTTTACAAGTGCAAAATCATAAAGGCGAATGGATTGATGCTATGGCAGAACCAGATGAATTAATGATTAATGTTGGTGATATGTTGTCTAGACACAGTAACAACAAACTTAAATCTACAATTCATAGAGTTACAAATCCACCAAAAGAAATGTGGGGAACTTCTAGATATTCCATTCCGTTTTTTATGCATCCAATATCAGAAATGAAACTAGATGTTTTAGAAAATTGTGTTGATGAAAACAACCCAAAACAATTCGAAGATATAACTGCAGGAGAGTTTTTAGATCAACGTTTAAGAGAATTAGGTTTAAAAAAATAATCTTTAAATCAAAAGCGTAATTTAAAATTAAATTACGCTTTTGTGTTTTAAAATATACATATCAAATTATTAAAATGGATTTAAAAGATCAATTAAAAAACCTTTTTCCAGAGCATAAAGAAACCGAAGAACCAAAAAAGGAGAAATCTAATATTTGGTTACAAGATGACCCTATAATTTGTAAATACGAGAAAAGAAAAGGCAAGCCAATTACAATTTTAGAAGGTTATAATGGGGCTACTTCAGATTTTAAAATTTTAGCAAAAGAGATAAAAACAAAATTATCTGTTGGCGGAAGCTTTAAAGATGACAAAATTATAATTCAAGGAGATTATAGAGATAGAATTATGACCATGCTTAAAGACAAAGGTTTTAAAGTAAAAAGAGTTGGCGGTTAATTAAATAATAAATGTTAAACACAACTTTACATATAACTAACGGAGATTGTACTACAAACTACCTAAAAAAACTTCAAGTAAAAGGTAAAATTATAACTTGGAGAGAAATGTTATGTGAAGGTAAAACGTTAACAGATGTTGGTAGCGAAAAATTTTGGAATACAAGATTTAACTTTCTTAATAATAGCTACAATGTTTCTAAAGAAATGTTTATCAATTTAACTTTAAAAGAATACAGAAGCCTTTGCAACACAAAAAACACAAAGGAAATTGTTTTATGGTTTGAACATGATTTATTTTGTCAAGTTAATATGTTGGCTGTTATTTCTTGGTTAAAAAAACATAGAAAAGGTTATGCTATTTTTTTAGTTTGTAGCAGTAAAATTAAAGGTTCTGATAAAATGTTTTCGCTTACAGATTTATCTGAAAATCAAATTTTAGAACACTACAAAAATAAAATTGAATTAACAGAAGATGATATTGAATATGCAGATTATATTTGGCAATTGTATTGTTCTGTTAGCCCGCTACGCTTAGAAACAGTTCTTAAATTTAAACAAAATGTAGCCTTTAAATATTTGGTATCTGCTTTAGAGATTCATTTAAAAAGATTTCCGTCTGTAGAAAATGGTTTAAATATTACTGAAAATTTTATTTTAGAAACTGTAAAAAACCAAACATTATCATCTAAAAAACAGTTGATTAATAAATTATTAGAATTGCAAGAATTTTTTGGGTTTGGCGACAATCAATATAAAACAGCAATCGAAAAACTTAACAATGCATTTTATTCTTTTAATCCTACCAAACTCTCTAAAAAAGGAAAAGAACTACTAGTTAATGAAACGAATTTTTACAGCGTATTACGTTCTGATAATTCGTATCTTGGCGGTTCTAAAAAATATAGTTTTTTGTACAGCAATGCTTCAAAAAAACTACTACAAATAACAACTTAGAATGAGTATACAGCAATCGGAATTAATTTTAAATGCAGATGGAAGCATATATCATCTGAATTTAAAACCAGAAAATATAGCGAACGATATTATTTTTGTTGGCGATCAAGATAGAGTAGATAAAATTACAGATAGATTCGATTCAATAGAATTTACAACACAAAAAAGAGAATTTAAAACAACTACAGGTGTTTATAAAGGCAAAAGATTGTCTGTAATTTCTACAGGTATTGGACCAGATAACATTGATATTGTATTAAATGAACTAGATGCGTTGGTAAACATCGATTTAAATACAAGAAAACCTAAAGACAATTTAACAGCTTTAAATATTGTTAGAATTGGTACTTCTGGTTCTTTGCAAAAAGATATTCCTGTAGATTCATTTTTAATGAGTTCTTTCGGTTTAGATTTAAACGGAATGCTTCACTCCTATCAAATTGATAAAATTTCTAATGCCGATATTGAAAATGCGTTTGTAAAACATACAAATTGGAGCACAAAAAAATCAAATCCGTTATTAGTAAAAAACAGCAGTTCTCTAGAAGAAAAATTATCTTCGGATAAAATTTTTAAAGGAATTACCGCTACCGCAGGTGGTTTTTACGGACCACAAGGTAGAGTTTTACGTTTACCTTTGCAAGATGAGAAAATTAACAGTAAAATAGATTCTTTTAATTTTAATGGTAATAGAATTACAAATTTAGAAATGGAAACTTCGGCAATTTACGGCTTATCAAAATTGTTAGGTCATAATGCCATTTCTATGAATGCGATTATTGCAAATAGAGCAAACGGAACATTTAGTGAAGATTACAAAAAAGTTGTAGAAGATTTAATAGAATATTCGCTTAACAAATTAGCTGAATAATGACAAATTTAAAAGTTGGTGGTGTACCAGAGCACTTTAATTATCCTTGGTATTTAACACTTAAAAATAAAGAATACACAAAAGAGAACATCAATCTTAGATGGCAAGATTTTCCAGGAGGAACTGGAGCCATGTGCAAAGCGTTACGTGCAGGAGAAGTTGACATTGCAATTGTTTTAACAGAAGGGATTATTAAGGATATTGCAGCCGGTAATCCTTCTAAAATAGTTCAAACATTTGTAGAAACTCCGTTAATTTGGGGAATTCATGTTGCAAAAGATTCTAAATTTAAAAAAATTGAAGATTTAGAACACGCAACTATTGCAATTAGTAGATACGGTTCTGGTTCTCATTTAATGGCAATTGTAAATGCTTTTAATCAAGGTTGGAATGTTGAAAATCTTAAATTTAAAGTGATTGGAAATTTACAAGGAGGTATTGATGCACTAACAAATGGTGACGCAGATTATTTTATGTGGGAACACTTTACTACAAAACCTTTGGTAGACAATGGTACTTTTAGAAGAGTAGATAATTGCCCAACACCTTGGCCATGTTTTGTTGTGGCTGTAAGAAACGAAGTTTTAGAAAACAATGCTAGCGAAGTAAAAAAGGTTTTAGATATTATAAATGCTCAAACTACTAATTTCAAAGAAATTGAAGATATCGATAAGATTTTAGCAAAAAGATACGAGCAAAAGCTAGAAGACATCCAGAAATGGTTAAAAATAACTGAGTGGAATGACGGAAAACCAATTACCAAAAATTTAATTACAAGAATTCAAAATAAAATGGTAAGCTTTAACGTTATAGAAGAGAAGAAAAACTCTAAAGAGTTCGTGAAAAATATGTACATTTAAATATTAAAATTTTAAAAAATGAAAAAAATAGTATTTGTTGCAATTTGTATAATAGGCTTCACATGTTTTTCTTCTTGTAGAAGTACTTCTAAACCTTGTGGTTTAGCAGATAGTATAACAACAAACCAAACGACATTAAAACAGATAAATATTTTATAATTTATTTGTTTCTTAATTCCAAATTCAATGAATCCGCTTTTTACAGCGGATTTTTTGTTACAATTTATCAAGATATTTGATATAACAATACTATAATTGCGCAATTAAATTTCTAAGAAATACATTATAGTTCTCTAATTCTAAGGGAACATCAGCATTTTTTTCCATATCATGAAAGTGATGTGTTGCTAACAACTTCATGCCAGTAAAAGCATTCATTTTATGAAAGCCAAACATTGGGCCTTCATCTACATTTTTCTGATTAAAAAATTCGTTTTCAAGTGTAAATGCAGTTTTAGGAGCGTTCCAACTAGTTGTAAGTATATATTGTTTACCATGCATTAAACCACCTGTACCATAGTTTATATTTGGGTTTTTCCTGCTTCTACCATCACTTGTATAAATTCCATTTTGATGTCCTTCTGTAAAAACTTTATCAATATACTTTTTAAAACCAAACGGAATTTGAAACCACCAAATTGGGGTATGATATATCACGATATCTGCCCACTTAAATTTTTCAACCTCACTTTTAACATCATAATTCTCCCCTACTTGAGTAAATTTAACTTCAAAACCTTCTAGTGTATCAAAATGTGAAATTGTAGTTTTAAAAAGTGTATCATTAAATCTTCCTCCAGAATGTGCAAATGGATGACTTCCATTTATAATAAATATATTTTTCATGTTTAAAATTTTATCCGAAGCAAAATTAAAACTACATGTACTATTGTAAAAATAATACAAATTATATCTTTGTATTAAAATTATAATAGTTATGGTGAATTTAGAATGGTACAGAACTTTTAAAGAAATAATATGAAAACGGAACTTTAACCAAAGCTTCTGTAGCACTTTACGCCTCTCAACCCGGTGTTAGTGTGCATTTAAATGCATTAGAAGCCTATGTGGGTAAAAAACTGTTTGAACGTACTTCTAGAAAAATGATACCAACAGAAGATGGAAAGTTTTTGTATGAATATATTATAGAATCGCTAACAAAATTAGAAGTAGCAGAGTAACATTTTAAAAAAACAACTCAAGAAAAAAATCCGTCTTTAAACATAGGAATGTGTTCTGAAATGTTTCAATTGATTCTAGAACCCGAAATCAAAAAATTAAACTTTAATCTGGTTGCTAGATTTGGTGCGCATACAGATTTAATAAAAGATTTAAATAATGGTATTTTAGATTTAGTAATAACTCCTAAAAAACAAGTTGAAAAAAAATCATTGGTAGAGTATATTCCTTTTTCTAAAGAAAGAATTGTATTAATTGCAGGAATTAAAACAGATACTTCAATAATAAAAAGCCACATTAATTCTAAAAATTTAAAAAAAATAGAAGAAGAATTACTTAAAAATTTATGGTACAGCTCGTCAAACGAATTGAACATTTTAGACGCTTTTGGTTTGAAAACTTTAATAAGAAACCAAGTTTTAAACCCAATTATATTTTACCTAATATTACTTCTATTATTAGATGTTTAAAAAATGGTAATGGACTTGCATTAGTTCCTGATTTTTTATGCGAAGAACAAATTTTAAAAAAGGAAATAAAATTAGTTTGGAAAGGAAAAATTAAAACTGAAAACACCTTATATTTTGCATTAAGAACAGATTTAAAATATAAAAAAGAATTAGATGTTATTAGAAAAATTTTTACATCAAAATTAAAATAATTACCTAATATTAAAAGTATTACACTTAACAAATACGTTACAATTAATAAACTTTTTAATAAGAATTAACTTACTTTTTTTTCATTATTAATTTACTATTACAAAACATTGTGTCTGTATGTTTGATAAACTATTTACAGAATGCGTTTGTGTACATTTTATTTAACCTTACATAACAACAAGTATACTTTAAATACTTTATGTAAACATAAAATAACTTCTCAACATTTACCTCATTAAGATGAAAAAAAACAAAAAACGTAAGTTAGACTATGTTGTAATTTCTGATGTGCATTTGGGCACTTACGGTTGTAAAGCTGCAGAATTATTAAATTATTTAAAATCTATAGAGCCAAAAGTTTTAATACTTAACGGAGACATTATAGATATTTGGCAATTTAACAAACGTTATTTTCCAAAATCTCACATGAATGTAATTAAACACATTACTGGGCTACTTTCTAAGGGCACAGAAGTGTATTATATTACCGGCAATCATGACGAAATGCTTAGAAAATTTAAAGGTTTTCAATTAGGAAATTTTAAAATTTTGAACAAACTTGTCTTAGATATTGATAATAAAAAAACATGGATTTTTCATGGTGATGTTTTTGATGTAACCATGAAACACTCTAAATGGTTGGCAAAATTAGGCGGTAAAGGTTACGATTTACTTATTTTGATTAACACCTTTATAAATTGGATTAGTAAATTATTTGGTTACGGAAAACTATCCTTATCAAAAAAAATTAAAAACAGTGTAAAAAGTGCTGTAAAATTCATCAATCATTTCGAAGAAACCGCTTCTGATATTGCAATTGACAACAACTACGATTATGTTGTGTGCGGACACATACATCAACCAGAAATAAGAGAAATTTCTAACGCAAAAGGAAAAACAACTTACTTAAATTCTGGCGATTGGATAGAAAATTTAACGGCATTAGAATATAAGAAAAAGCAATGGACTTTATACGAATATAATAAAGATGATTATTTGAAAAATAATACTCTAAAGTTATCTAAAAAAGAATTGAAAGCATTAAAAAAACAAGATTCTCAAAACTTTATTTTTAATGAATTTTTAAAGGAATTTGACATAAAAAAACCGGTAAAATAATTTATGAAGATATTATACGCTATACAAGGTACAGGAAACGGGCATTTAACAAGAGCAAAAGAAATTATACCAATTTTACAACAAAAAGGAGATTTAGATATATTATTAAGTGGTAACGAAAATAATATTCCGTTGGGTTATGATGTAAAATACAATTTAAAAGGTCTAAACTTTACTTTTGGTAAAAATGGCGGAATCGACTTTATAGCGAGTTATAAAAAAATGAACCTTTATAGATTTTATAAAGAAATAAAAAACTTACCAGTAAAAGAATATGATTTAATTATAAATGATTTTGAGCCAGTTTCTGCTTGGGCTGCTAGGTTAAATAATGTAAACATCATTTCTTTAAGTCATCAAAACGCGGTGCTAGACTCTGCTTCACCAAAAATAGGTAAATTTAAAATTGAAAAACTAATTTTAAAATATTATGCACCTTCTAAAGTTCGATTTGGTTTTCATTTTAACAGTTATAGTTCAGCAATATTTTTGCCAATTATCAGAAAAAAAATAAGACACAAAACGGTAAAAAACAAAGGGCATTTTACAGTCTATTTACCTTCTTATCATCATGATAAAATAGCAAAAATACTTTCTAAAATTCCGATTGTAAAATGGCATATTTTTTCTAAGGATACTACAAAGTTAATCTTCGAGAAAAATATTACCATATTTCCTGTTAACGAATTTGATTTTATAAAAAGTATGGCAAGTTCTAGCGGCGTTTTATGTGGCGCTGGATTCGAAACACCTTCTGAAGCCTTATTTTTAAAGAAAAGGTTAATGGTTATTCCAATGAAAAATCAATATGAACAACAATGCAACGCACTTGCACTAAAAAAAATGGGCGTTTACACAATAAAAAAACTGAGTAAAAAACAGGTGCCTAAAATTGCAAAATGGATTCGCTCTGAAAATATTATAGAAGTAAATTATGCAGATACAACAGAAGATCTTTTAGAAGCTCTTTTATTGCCATATTATAAATCTTCTTCTTTACCTACCATTTTATCGTAGTCTTCTGTAATTTTTGAAGAATTTTATTGGTTTTAGAGAAATGTTTAGAACCAAACCAACCTCTCCATGCACCTAAAGGAGAAGGATGCGGCGCTGTAAGAATTGTATGTTTTTTTACATCAATTAATTTAGATTTACTTTCAGCGAATTTACCCCAAAGTAAAAAAACTACATTTTCTTTTTCATTAGAAATTTGTTTAATTACAGCATCAGTAAAAGTTTCCCATCCTTTTTTCTGATGACTTCCGGCTTCGTGCGCTCTAACTGTTAACGTTGCATTTAACAACAAAACTCCTTGTCTTGCCCATTTTTCTAGATTCCCACTTTCTGGAATTTCTTGATGTAAATCCGTAGAAATCTCTTTAAAAATATTTTTTAATGAAGGCGGATGTTTCATATTATCTTTTACCGAGAAACACAAACCATTTGCTTGGTTATTATCATGGTAAGGATCTTGACCAATAATTACAACCTTTAAATCATCGAAAGTGCAATAATCAAAAGCAGCAAAAATATCTTCTTCTTTAGGAAAACATTGATTATTCTTATATTCTTCATCAACAAAATTCATCAACTCTTTAAAATAAGGTTTATCAAATTCATTTTGTAAAATATTTTTCCAGCTATCGGCTATTTTTAGTTGCATTGTTTCTTATTTTTGTAGTATATCAAAACTACAAATTTGAGAACTAATATATCAGAAAAAACATTACAAGATTTAGAATTTGCAACCGTTTTACAGCATGTTTCAGAACATTGTATTAGTGGTTTAGGTAAAGAAAAAGTTTTTAACACGACACCTATAGAAAGTAGAAAGCAATTGTTTAGAGAATTGCATTTGGTAAACGAATACTTATCTTCTTTTGAGAGTGAAAACAGAGTACCAAATCATGGTTTTGATAATGTTACCGAAAGTGTAAAACGTTTGGCAATAGAAAACAGTTTTATAGAAACAGAAGCTTTTTTAAAAATTGCAACGACTTCTTTAACGGTAAACGAGCTTATTAAGTTTTTTAAGAAATTTAAAGTTCAGTTTCCTACCTTTTTCGAACTTTCTCAAAAAATAGAATTTACTACTTATGTAGATGATGAAATAAAAAAAATCATTGATATTTCTGGTGAAGTAAAAAACAATGCTTCTGCCACATTAAAACAAATTAGAAGAGATATTAATAATATTAGAGGTAAAATTGGTGCAAGTTTTTCTAGTGCTTTATCAAAAGCAATTTCCGCAGGTTATTTAGATGACATTAAAGAAACTATTGTAGACAATCAGCGAGTTTTGGCTGTTTCTGCAATGCACAGAAGAAAAGTTGCTGGTAGTTTGTTAGGTGCTTCTAAATCTGGTAATATTGTATACATTGCACCACAAGCAACTTTAGCCTATAGTAGAGAATTTCAGAATTTAGTGTACGAAGAAAAGCAAGAAGTAATTAAAATATTGCGTGCTTTGGCAGAAACTATTCGTCCGTTTACGCCACTTTTAGAAGAGTATTTAGAATTTCTAGTACATACAGATGCTGTTGGTGCTAAGGCGAAATATTCTAGAGAAATGAATGCTGTTTTACCTAAAATTACTAAAGAAAAAAGGATTTATTTTAAAAACGCTTATCATCCTATTTTATGGAAAAAAAATAATGCGCAAAACTTAGAAACAATTTCTCAGTCTATAGAATTGAATGAAAAACAGCAAATTATTGTAATTTCTGGACCAAATGCAGGTGGAAAAAGTATCACTCTAAAAACAATAGGTTTACTGCAATTAATGTTGCAGAGCGGTTTGTTAATTCCGGTTGATGAAAGAAGTCAAACCTATATTTTTGATACAATTTTAACTGATATTGGAGATAATCAATCTATAGAAAATCAATTAAGTACTTATAGTTATCGTTTAAAAAATATGCGCTATTTTTTAAGAAAATGTAACGAAAATACGTTGTTTTTAATTGATGAATTTGGAACGGGTTCTGATCCAGAATTGGGTGGTGCATTAGCCGAAATTTTCTTGGAAGAATTTTATAATAAAAAAGCATTTGGTATTATTACAACACACTATTCTAACTTAAAAGTTTTAGCCAACGAATTAGACAATGTTACCAATGCAAATATGCAGTTTAACGAGAGAACCTTAGAACCATTATACAAATTATTTGTAGGACAAGCTGGTAGTTCTTTTACTTTTGAAGTTGCCCAGAAAAACGGAATTCCATTTAGTTTAATTAATAAAGCTAAAAAAAGAGTAGAAACTGAAAAAGTTAGATTAGATAAAACAATTTCTAAACTTCAAAAAGAACGCAGTAGATTGCAAAGAACTTCTGATAATCTTGAAAAGCAAAAGTCTAAAGGACAAGAACATTTGGATAGTTTACAAGAAAAAGAAGATAAAATTCAGTCTAAACTAGCTGGTTTTCAAGAGTTATATGACAATAACCAAAGAATGCTATCTCTTGGTAGAAAAATTAACGAGTTTCTAAACAAATACTTTCAAAATAATAATAAAAAGGAATTAAATACGAGCTTTAATAAATGGGTTGCAGACGAAAAAGTTAAGTATGCAAAGAAAAATCCGACAAAGCCTAAAACCAAATCTCAAAAACAAAAAGCCAAAGTTGTCGAAAAACAAATGCAAGAGGTTATTAAAAAGGTAGAAAAAGAAGTATTAAAAAAGGTTGTTGAAGTTAGAAAAGAGAAAAAAATAGAAGAAATTAAAATAGCAAAAGAAAAGGCTTCTTACAATTACAAAATTAATGATCGAGTTAGGATAATAGACTCTAATTCTGTAGGAACAATTGATAAAATTGATAAGAAAAATGTTACTATTAATTATGGTATATTCACTACAAAAACAACTTTAAATAAAATTGAACTTGTAGAAAAAGCTAAAAAATAGAAACTTCAAAATTTAAAATACTAGAATTAGGCATAAAAAATTAATATAAATTTCAATTCAGTAATAATTTAAAGTCTTTTTTATAAAATTAATAAAAATATACAAACCACATACCTATTCTGTAATTATCATTATTTTATTCAGATATTTGTTTTAACAACACCTATTTAAAAAAGTAAAATGATTCAAAATACTGTTTTAAAACAACTTCATAATTCACTTTCTGGAGACCTCTTATTCGACAACTTACATAAAACATTATATGCTACAGATGCTTCTGTTTATCGAAAAATACCTTTAGCAGTTGCTTTTCCTAAAGATAATAAAGATTTAAAAACATTAATTGAGTTTGCAAAAAATAACAACACCACTTTAATACCAAGAACTGCAGGTACATCTCTTGCAGGCCAATGCGTTGGCGATGGTATAGTTGTAGATGTTTCTAAACATTTTACAAAAATAATTTCTTTTAATGCGGTAAATAAAACCGTAAAACTTCAACCTGGTGTTGTTAGAGATTCTTTAAATGTATATTTAAAAGAATTTGGAGTTTTTTTTGGGCCAAATACTTCTACGTCTAATCGTTGCATGATTGGCGGAATGGTTGGTAACAATTCATCTGGAAGCACTTCTATAAAATATGGGGTAACTAGAGATAAAGTTTTAGAAATTGAAGCGATTTTAAGTGATGGAAGTTCAGCTACTTTTAAAGAAATTACTTCTGATGAATTTCTTAAAAAAATTAAAGAAAATACCCAAGAAGGTAAAATATATAGAGCTATTTATTCTGAATTATCTCAAATTGAAAATCAGAAAGAAATAAAAAAAGAATTTCCGAAAGTAACAATTCACAGAAGAAACACAGGTTATGCGGTTGATGAATTTTTATCTTCAGATTTATTTGGCGGAACAGAATCTACCATAAATGTTGCAAAATTTTTAAGTGGTAGCGAGGGCACATTGGCTTTTTCTACATCTATTACACTACAATTAGATGATTTACCACCAACTAAAAGTATAATGGTTTGTACACACTTTAAAAGTATAAACGAAAGTTTAATTGCCACTGTTAGGGCAATTAATCATAATTTATACAATTGCGAACTTATGGATAAAACCATATTAGATTGTACTAAAAACAATAGAGATTTAGCAAAAAATCGATTCTTTTTAAAAGGAGATCCAGAAGCAGTTTTAATGTTAGAAGTTTCGGCTAATTCTATCGATGAAGCAGAAATTTTAGCCGATAATTTAATTAAAGATTTAGAAAATAATAATTTAGGTTATCATCATCCTAAAGTTTATGGTAAAGATATCGCTAAAGTTCATTATTTAAGAAAAGCAGGTTTAGGTGCTTTAGGTAATATGATTGGAGATATGAAAGCAGTTGCATGTATAGAAGATACAGCGGTTGCTCTAGAAGATTTGCCAAATTATATAGAAGAATTCACCGAAATAATGTCTAAATACAAGCAAAAAGCAGTGTATTATGCACATGCTGGCGCTGGTGAATTGCATTTAAGACCAATATTAAATTTAAAAAAGAAAGCAGATGTTGTTTTATTTAGAAAAATAACTACTGAAACTGCAGAATTGGTTAAGAAATACAAAGGTTCTTTTAGTGGCGAACATGGAGACGGAATTGTACGTGCAGAGTTCATTCCGTTAATGATTGGTGAAAGAAATTATCAGTTATTAAGAAGAATTAAAAAAGCTTTCGATCCAGATAATATTTTTAACAAAGGTAAAATTACAGATGCTTTTTCTATGGATGAGAATTTGCGTTATGAAATTGACCGAGTTGAACCCGAAATTGAAACAATTCAAGATTTTTCTGATAGTGAAGGAATTTTAAAATTAGCAGAAAAATGTAATGGATCTGGTGATTGTAGAAAACCTGTAGAAGCAGGCGGAACTATGTGCCCTAGTTATAGAGCTACAAAAGATGAAAAAGATACTACACGTGCAAGAGCAAATACTTTACGTGAATTTTTAACAAATTCTAAAGAATCTAACAAGTTCAATCATAAAGAGTTAAAAGAAGTGTTTGATTTGTGTTTAAGCTGTAAAGCTTGTGCATCAGAATGCCCAAGTAATGTTGATATTGCTACAATGAAAGCAGAATTCTTATATCAATATCAAGAAACAAATGGTTATTCTTTTAGAAGTAAATTATTTGCAGAAAATGTAAAATACAATAAATTAGGTAGTATTGTACCTAGTTTAACAAATGCTATTTTAAATACACCGTTTGCAAAAGCCGCCATGGGTGTTGCTAAAGAAAGAACAGTACCCAAATTAGCAAAATCAACTTTAAAAAAATGGTTTAAAAAACAACCGATTACAAAACATAAAAAAACAGTTTATTTATTTTGTGATGAGTTTACTAACTTTTATGATGTAGAAATTGGTAAAGATGCTTATCACCTTTTAGATAAACTTGGTTATAATTTAAAAATTGTTAATCATGAGGAATCTGGAAGAAGTTATATTTCTAAAGGTTTTTTAAAGCAAGCTAAAAATATTTGCAATTTAAATGTTGCTATTTTTAAAGATATTATTACAGAGAAAACACCATTAATTGGTATAGAACCTTCTGCTATTTTAACTTTTAGAGATGAATATGTTCGTTTAGCAGATGACAAAAAATCCGCAGAAAAAATAGCTAAAAATGTATTTACTTTTGAAGAGTTTTTAGCAAAGGAATTAGAAAACAAAAATTTTGACATCAATTTATTTACCAAAGAAACTAAAGTTTTAAAAATTCATGGGCATTGTCATCAGAAAGCATTGTCTGGTACACATGCAAGTTTTCAAATTTTAAATATTCCTAAGAATTATACCGTAACAATTATAAATTCTGGTTGTTGTGGTATGGCGGGTTCTTTTGGTTATGAAAAAGAGCATTACAATATTTCTATGCAAGTAGGCGAAGACACATTATTTCCTAAAATTAGAAACACACCTAAAGAAACAGAAATTGTAGCGGCGGGTACAAGTTGCAGACATCAAATTTACGACGGTACAAAACGAATTGCCAAACACCCAATAACAATTCTAAAAGAAGCATTATCTTAGTAGAATGCAAAACAAAAATAAAATAGCTTCTATGCTAACGCTTATAATTGCAGGCGAAGCTATTTTTTTACTTCCGTTTATTTTGATGCGTGTTTTTAAACCGATAATTAGAGACGCCTTTCTTATTTCTGATGCTCAAATTGGTGAAGCTCAAGCACTGTATGGTATTACAGCAGTTTTGTCTTATTTTATTGGAGGCTTTGTAGCAGATAAATGGCAAGCAAGAAATTTACTTACTCTATCATTAATTTTAACTGCTTTTGGCGGATTTTGGATGATGATAATTCCGTCTATCTCAAGTTTAAAAATGTTATATGCATTTTGGGGTATTTCTACAATATTATTATTCTGGTCATCCCTAATAAAAGCAACAAGACAATGGGGAAATAAAAATAATCAAGGTTTATCATTTGGTTTGTTAGATGGTGGTAGAGGTTTTTTTGCAGCTACAATAGCTCTGTTTGGAGCCAGTATTCTTACTTACTTTTTTCCTAAAAAGGCGATTGAAATTAGCCAAAAAACTAAAGTAGAAACTTTACAATACATAATTGGTGCAATTACCTGTATAGTTTTTTTTATTGCCTTTTTAGTATGGAAATTCTTACCAAAAGATGATGTTAAAAACCTCAAAAATCAAGCTAAATTCAATTTTAAAGAAGCTTTTTTGTTACTAAAACAAATAAAAATAATTTATCATTCACTTATTATTTTTTGTGCATATTGTGCTTATAAGCTTACAGGGGTTTATGGTACTTATGCAAAAGATGTATGGAATTTCAGTTTGCAAGAAGCTACATACTTTGCTGTTTTTATTCAGTATTTAAGACCACTAGCAGCAATTTCAATTGGTTATGTTGCTGATAAATACATTCCGTCTAAAATTATATTACCTAGTTTTATCATCTTAATTTTTTGTTCTTTATTATTAGGCTCTGGTATTTTTACAAACCAAATTATAGCTTTTTCATTTGCAAGTTTTATACTAATGGCCTTTGGTACATATGCATTAAGGGGGTTGTATTTTGCAATTATAGAAGAGACCAACACACCTATACAGTTTACAGGTACTTTAGTTGGAATTATATCTGTTGTTGGTTTTACACCAGATATATTTATGTCATTATTTAATGGTTATATGTTGGGAGAAAACCCTACAATAAATGAGTATGAAAATTTATTTTTAACGTTTACAATAATTCCTGCTATAGGCTTAATTGCAGCTTTCGGATTTAGAAAATCTATACAAAATGAGTAAAAAACAAAAGTACACACCTTCTAAAGAGAGGTATGAGAAAATGAATTATAGAAGAACTGGAGATAGCGGATTATTACTTCCGGAAATTTCTTTAGGTCTATGGCATAATTTTGGAGAAAATGACAATTTTAAAAATGCAAGAAATTTAATTAAATGTGCATTCGATAACGGAATTACTCATTTTGATTTGGCTAATAATTATGGACCACCATACGGTTCTGCTGAAACAACTTTTGGAAAAATTCTTAAAAAAGATTTTAAAAACTATAGAGATGAAATGATTATTTCATCAAAAGCAGGTTATGATATGTGGGAAGGACCTTATGGGAATAATGGTTCTAAAAAATATTTAATTTCAAGTTTAGATCAAAGTTTACAGCGATTAAGTCTTAATTATGTTGATATATTTTATCATCACAAACCAGATTATAATACGCCTTTAGAAGAAACAATGGGCGCCTTAGATTTGATGGTTAAACAAGGTAAAGCTCTATATGTTGGCTTATCTAATTACAAACCAAAAGAAGCAAAAGAAGCATTTAAAATTTTAAAAGAATTAGGTACACCTTGTTTAATACATCAACCTCGCTATAGTTTGTTTGATCGTTGGGTAGAAGATGGCTTGTTAAATTTATTAGAAGAATCTAAAGTTGGTGCCATTTGTTTTTCTCCGTTAGCACAAGGTATGCTAACTAATAAATACATTAATGGTTTACCAAAAGATTCTAGAGCAATAAAAGATGGCAGATATTTAAAAACAGACATGGTTTTAGAAAATTTACCAAAAATTAAAGCATTGAATGAAATTGCAATAAATAGAAATCAAAATTTAGCACAAATGGCAATTTCTTGGATTTTGAAAGATGAAAGAATTACCTCTGTATTAATTGGAGCAAGTAAAACTGATCAAATATTAGATAGTTTAAAAGCTTTAGAAAACATTATTTTTGATAATGAAGAGCTTCAAAAAATTGATAAAATTTTAAAAATGAATTAAATTTAATATCAATTCAAAAATAATAGTACCTTTATCAACTATTTTAGTAAAAAAAATATGATTCTGAAAAAGAAAACCCCCATCCTATTTTTAGCTATATTTATAGCTAGTTGTTCAATTTTAAAAGCACAAAACTCTGTAAATCTTTCTTTACATCAAGATATGAAACTCCTTATTTGGGGAGATGAACTTGGTAACCGAGCAGGAACTTTAAATTATAATTTTAGATTAAAACATGAAACCCAAGACAAAAAATACGGTTATTTTATGTACGGTTTAGAGTTTGAACAAGCTCTTTTAGATGATATTTATACTCGATTTGGCGCATTTGGTGGTTTTTCTTTTATGGAAGTTTTAGATGATTATAATTTTCATGTAACCCCAAGTATTGGCGCTGGTATTATCAACCGAACAGGTAAAAACTTGTTTAGCTTATCTGCTGGTTTGCAATTTGAATACTTTTTAGGAGACCGATTTAGATTAAGTGTATTAAATCAAATAACTCAGAGAACAGATTTAGAATATTTATATGACGATTTAAAATACCGTTATAGTTTCTTTATCGGTTTTGAATACACTTTATTCGAATTAAAAAGAAAAAGAAGGCCTTAATTTTTAAGACCAAAACTCTCTTTGTTTATTTAACTCTTCTTCTTCTTTAGTTAATTGTTCTATCTGGTCTACAGTTAAAACTTTTAAAAATGAAGGGTGTTGTTCAATCGCATATTCAATTTTTGTTACTATTTCTGCAACCGTTTCATTATCGTAATCAATATCTAAAGGCTCTTTAATAACCATAGATTGTAAAACATTTCGCTTTTTTATAGACAATCCTTTTTTATCAAAAGATCGTCTAAAACCATCAATAACAATAGGTACAACTACTGGTTTACAAGTTTTAATAATATGTGCGGTTCCTCTTCTAATTGGTTTAAAAGGGGTTGTTGTACCTTGTGGAAATGTAATAACCCAACCATCTTTAATAGCTTTCTGTATATTAGAAATATCAGAGTTTTTAACTTGTCTATTAACATTTTTACCTGCACTTCGCCAAGTTCTATCAATAGAAACAGAACCAGCATACGCAAATAATTTAGGTAAAATACCAGATTTCATGGTTTCTCCGGCAGCAACAAAATAAATATTTAACTTGGGATTCCAGATATAACCAACATTTTTAATAGAATCGTCTCTACCTTTTAATGCAGCATTAAAAACATGAAACATTGCAGCAACATCAGCAAAATATGTTTGATGATTAGAGATAAACAAAACATTTTTATCTGGTAAATTTCTTAATATTTCAGAACCTTCAATTTGCAAATTATTAAATTTACGATATCTTCCATGAGAAATTACACCAAAAATTCTAATAATCATTTTTTTTAAAAACAAAATATGACCAAAAGGATTTCTTTTAAATAAAGGCATTACAGTTTAATTTTTAATACTTGGTTAGCTACAAATTTACAAAACAATTTACAAACCTTATTGTTTTAAAAGTTCTTTAATTTCTGATAACATCATCGCTGTTGCGCCCCAAACAACATAACCATTTAGTTTAAAGCAAGGTACATCTGCATTTTTCATGTACGAGGTAGTTAAATTAACCGTTTTTAATGATGCATCATTTAATAAATCTTCTAATAAAACCTCTATTGTAGTTGCTACTTCGTAATTTGTTATAAATTTTGGTCTTTCTGATAGATAACCAATAAAAGGAGTTGCTAAAAAATTACTTGGCGGAATATAAACATCTGTAAGCTCTCTTATAATTTTTACAGATTCTGTTTTTATACCAATTTCTTCATTAGCTTCTCTTATTGCTGTAGCTCGTAAATCTTTATCAGAGGTGTCAATTTTACCTCCCGGAAAACTTATTTGTGCAGAATGGGTACCTTTATAACTAGCTCTTTCTGTTAAAATAAATGTAGTTTCTTTATCTTTATTTGGATAAAATAATGCCAATACAGCGGCTCTTTTGGGATTACTAGCTTTAATTTTATCTGCATCATATCTTAATCTAAGTTCTGGTGCCAATTTAAATTGTGCATCTAAACCACCTAATTTACTAATTTTAAAAGAGTTTATGTTTGATTTAAATTGATTAAATTTCACTTTAAAATAGATTTTATAGTTAAACTATTGCCTTTTAAATATAATAATATTTTTTTGGCAAGAATTTTGAATAGATATTGAATATGAATAATAAATACAAAAAATTAATAGCAAGTATTGCTTTAGATGCTTTCGGCTTAATACCAGTACCTTTTTTAGATTTTCTTTGGGCGCCAATATCTGGTTATATAATGACAAAAATGTATAAAGGTAAAGAAGGTAAAGTTGCAGGTATTGTTTCTTTTTTAGAGGAAATATTACCTTTAGATATTATACCAACTTTTACAATTATGTGGGTTTATAGCTACATCATAAATAAGAGAAAAAATGAAGAAGTAATAGAAAACTAATCTTCATTTTTAAATAAAAAGCCTAAACCTAATCTACTTAAAAACTTCTTTTCGAAAGCCCAAAAGAATTTAAATTGTCCAAAAAGCCAACCTACAATTGGTAACGTTAATTGATAAACCGGAAAAATAAGCAATATTCTTAATGGCCAATAAATAAAACCAGAAATGGTTTCTTTATCTAAACCAATAAATTCTGTTATGGGTTTTGCCACCCAAGCAGCAAAAGAACCATTGATAGCAAAAACAATAAAAATTGCAACTACAGACCAGTTACTTTCAATATTCCAACGTTTTTTTAATTTCTCCATAAAAATAATTAAGCTTTAGTTTTAGATTTTCTAAACATTAGCCAAACACCTATTAAAACCAAAGGTATACTTAAAACTTGCCCTGTATTTAACGGACTAAATATCCACTCTTCTCCTCTTTGCTGAACTTGAGGTTCTTTTAAAAACTCTATTATAAATCTTAAAGACCATAAAACAACCATAAACAAACCAAATAAAAATCCTGTTTGTTGTTTTTTATCAGTTTTCCAGTATAAATACCACATCACAAAAAATAATGCCAAATAACTAAAAGCTTCATATAATTGCGTTGGATGTCTTGGTGCAGTTTCTCCTGCTGCTTTAAAAATTACTCCAAAATTACTACCTGTTTCTTTACCGTAAATCTCTGAATTAAAAAAGTTACCAAAACGAATAAAAAATCCTGCCAAAGCAACCATTATTGCCAATCTATCTAAAATAAACAACCAAGGTTTTTGTAGGTGCTTTTTAGCATAAAAATACATCGCGATTGGAATACCAATAGCAGCACCATGACTTGCAAAACCTGTAAATCCGGTAAACTTCCATCCTTCTGCAGATTTTTTAAATGGTAAAAATATTTCTAATAAGTTATGCTGATAATAATCCCAACTGTAAAAGAAAACATCTCCTAAACGCATTCCTATTAGCATCGATAGAAAAACATACATAAACAATGGATCCATTTTTTCTACAGGAATTTTATCTTCGATATATATTTTTTTCATAAAACGTAAGCCTAGTAAAAATGCTGCTACAAACATTAAACTATACCAACGAACTGTAAAAAAACCTAAATCTATTCCTATAGACGGGTTCCATTCTATTGCTAAAAAACTCATATTTTTATTTTTTCTAAGTGCGAAAGTAATAAAGCAATCGCTGTTTTAAATAAATTAATTGTTATTCTTTCTTTTCTGGCACTGGATCATAACCACTACCGCCCCAAGGATGGCAACTAAATATTCTTTTTATAGCTAACCAACCACCAGAAAACAAGCCATGTCTTTGCAACGCTTCTATTGTATAATGAGAGCATGTAGGACTATATCTACATGTTGCTGGTGTAAACGGAGAAATAGCCGTTTGATAAAAACGGACTAAAAGAATAAATGGATATGAAAGGATTTTTTTCAATATTAATTTTTAAAAAGCGCTTTAATTTTTCAAACCAAAAATTTAATTTAAACTAAAAGTTGTACCGTCTTTACCGTCTTTTAATTGAATTCCTAATGCAATTAATTCATCTCTAATTTGGTCTGACAACGCCCAATCTTTATTTTCTCTTGCTTCTTTTCTTAATTTTATAAGCAACTCAACAACGCCATTAATTTTTTCTGAACTGTCTTGTGAATTTTCATTCATCAATCCTAAAACATCAAAAACAAATGCATTTAATGTATTTTTAAATTCTTCTAAATCATCCGCAGTTAAACTTGCGTTGCTTTCTTTAATTTGATTGATTAGTTTTACAGCTTCAAATAAATGAGAAATTAAAATTGGTGTATTAAAATCATCATTCATAGCTGCGTAACAATCTTTTTTCCATGCTTCAACATTAAAAGTAGATTCATTTTTAGCTTCAATTTTTTCTAAAAAAGTAACTGCTTCCATTAATTTAGCATGCCCTTTTTCTGAGGCTTCTAAAGCTTCACCAGAGAAATCTAAAATACTTCTGTAATTGGCTTGCATGTTAAAGAATCGAACAACACTTGCAGAAAATGCTTTTGGTAGAATATCGTTTTCTCCTGATAAAATTTCATTTGGAAGAATAAAATTACCGGTAGATTTAGACATTCTTTGGCTATTTAGTAAAAGCATATTTGTGTGCATCCAATAATTAACTGGGGTTACACCACTACATGTTTGAGATTGTGCAATTTCGCATTCGTGATGCGGGAATTTTAAATCCATTCCGCCACCATGAATGTCAAAATTTTCTCCCAAATATTTAGTACTCATTACAGAGCATTCTAAATGCCAACCAGGAAAACCATCCGACCAAGGAGAAGGCCAACGCATAATATGTTTTTCATCTGCTTTTTTCCAAAGTGCAAAATCTTGTGGATTTTTCTTGTCTGATTGTCCGTCTAAAGTTCTTGTATTATTTAATAAGTCTTCTACTTTTCTACCAGATAAGATTCCGTAATTTTCTTTTTTATTGTATTCATGTACATCAAAATACACAGAACCATTTACCTCGTATGCAAATCCTTTTTCTATGATTTCTTTAATCATTTCTATTTGCTCTACAATATGCCCTGTTGCAGTTGGCTCTATACTTGGTGGTAAAAAGTTGTAATTTTTTAAAACATCATGAAAATCTACCGTGTAACGTTGTACAACTTCCATAGGTTCTATTTGTTCTAAACGTGCTTTTACAGCAATTTTATCTTCACCTTCGTCTGCATCATTTTCTAAATGACCTGCATCGGTTATGTTACGCACATAACGTACTTTATAACCTAAGTGCAATAAATATCTATACACCACATCAAAAAACATAAATGTTCTTACGTTACCTAAATGGGCATTGCTATATACAGTTGGCCCACAAACGTACATGCCTACGTATCCTTCTGTTATCGATTTAAAATCCTCTTTCTTTTTGGTAAGAGAATTGTATACTTTCAATTGATTTTCTTTGTAGAGTTCCATTAAAAAAAGTGACTAATTACAGCGGATAAAGATAGGCACTTTATTAAGAATAGAGAAATGGAATTTGAGTGAAGTTTACCTAATTGTGCGTAAAATAATTTTACTTGATTGTAATAGAACTAAATTGCCCGTTTACTTTTAATACATTTTTAGGTGTTACATCATTTTTAAAGTATTTTACTCTTTCATTTTGCAAATTTACTTTATTTACCTGGTATTTGTATTTAGAATGCACATTACCAAAGTTTAAAACTGCTTCTGAGTTACTTAAATCTAAAACAAACTCTTCAAAATTTACATCAAAACCTTTAATAGTAATTTCGCCAAACTTATCTGTTACTGCTACTTTTTTATTGATTTTATCGATTTCTAATTTCGAAAAATTATTAAAAATATTAGTATTTGTAACCGATGCTATTTTTGCATCGGTTACATTATTCAAAAACAAAGTACAAGCGTTTAAACTGTTTATATTTACTGGTGAAGAATCAATATTTAGCTTACCTCCTATTAAATTATTTGCATTGAAAGTGCCATATTTTAAGCTACCAGAAGCAACCGAATTTGGTAAATCTACTTTACAGTGGCGAGTATTTAGTTTAAAAGTAGCCGCTTTTGGCACTTTAATTTCTATCGTTTTCTTAATTTTTACATTTTTACCTTTTATTTCTTTTTCATCCGCATTAAAATTGAAATTAAAATTCATGTTTTTTAAACTTTCTTGTGCTTTTAACAAACCTTTCTTAATCTGCTCTTTATCAATATTTTTAATTTGCAATTTCGCCTCATTTAAAGCTTCTTTTAGCTTTTGCTTATCGATGTTTTTTAAATGATTTTTAGAATTTCTTAATTCAGCTCTAATTCTTTTTCCAGAATTATTAAGTTCTTCTTCGATTTCTTTAAATCGTTTTGTTTTTTTGAATTCTTCCCATTCTTTTTTAGATTTAATAATAATATGTTCATTATCATTATGATATTCGAAAGTGTATTTATTTTCTTTAATCATTTTCTTTTCAATATCTTCTAAAGAATCAAAGTCAAAATCGAAATCCATTTCTGGAATTTCTATATCTTCAATTTCTGGTATATTAATATCAGCAATATTAATTTCTGGTATATTGATATCAAAATCCATATTTTCAAAAAACACAATATTATTTAGTCCCATAGATTTACCCGAACTAGAAACAACACTTACTTTTTTCTTGTTTCCTAGCGCTTCAAAATTCCATTTTTTAAAGTATTCTTCTGCTTTTTCTTTAGAAATTCCTTCCACTTCTATGGTAGCAGTTACAGAAACTTCATTTTTATTCCAGGTTGTTACGTTTATAATAGAATTAGACGCATTAATATCTAATTGCACATCTTTATTTACGGTAAAAGTTTCTGTATATTTTTTATCGAATTTTTGCGCATAAATATTACCAAGTAATAGAAAGGCAACTAAAAAACTGAATGTATTATATAATTTGATTTTCATTTTGTGTTTTGTTTAAATTTTTAAGTTGTTTTAATTGCTTTTTCAAGCGTTGTAACAGCTGTAATCGTAATTTCAAATTACTTATTAATGCATTTATTGTAACATCATTAACCCCTTTTGTATTGAGCTCTTGGGTTAATAATTTGTATTCTTTTGTTAATTCGGATATTTTAGATAAATAATCATCTATAACCTCTTTATTTTCTTCTGTTAATTCTAATTGACTAATTTCTAAATTAATACTGCTTTTGTAATATTTTTCTATGGTTTCAAATTCTGGAGAAATGCTACCCAAACTTATTTCTTTTGTATCTGTTTCTATTTTATTTATAGATTTTGATGGATAAAATTGAACACAGATACTAATTAATAAAGCTACTGTTGCAGCAATACTTAGCCATTTATAATTAATTTTAGTTTTCTTTTTACCGTGTAATTCTTTTTCTAATAAAGCTTCAAATTTATTAGTATGATTTGCAGATAATGCAATCTTTTCTTCTTTATATTTCTTTATAGAATCTCTAATATCTTGCGGCATACATCGTGTTTTTTAGTTTTTCTTTTAATACTTTTTTTCCTCTTAATAATTGCGTTCTAGAAGTGTTTTCAGTAATATTTAATATTTCAGAAATTTCTTGATGATCGTAACCTTCTAATAAATAAAGCGTTAAAACCAGTCTATACTTTTCTTTTAATTCGTTAATATTATCAACAATTTCGTCTACCGAAATAGAATCTTCTACGTGCCAATCTTCTTCTTCAACCTTGGTAATAACATCATCATTAATGGCAATTAATTCTAATTTATTTTTCTTTAATAAATCTATACTTTGATTAATTACAATCCTTTTTAACCAAGCGCCAAAAGCTACTTCATTTTTATAATTATTAATATTTTTAAAAGCCTTAATAAAAGCGTCTTGCATTACATCTTCTGCTAAAAATCTATCTTTAACATATCTATTTGCCACTATAAACATGGCGTTGCAATATAAATTATACAACTGCATTTGTGACTTTGCACAATTGTTTTTGCATTTATTAATTATGGGTTGATGTAATTGTTTGGTTGATGTCATTACTACTTTCTTACTCTAAAGACGATACATTTTTTAAAGTGTTGCAAAATTTGTAATTAATTATCTTTAAATTTACATATTATCTTAAACAATGAATAAAAATTCTTCTGCTTTACATGAAAAAGATGGTATTTCTCCTCCAGAAACTACTAGTAAATCTTCTGCTGAAAAAATTAAGCTAAATAGAGCAAAACAAAATTCTGTTAGTGAGTTTGTTGCTAAAATTTTAGAAGGAAATATTACTTTTTTAAGTAAAGCAATCACTTTAGTTGAAAGTACTAATTCTAAACATCAAGAAAAGGCAAACCAAATCTTAGAAAAATGTTTGCCGCATGCTAATAAATCTATAAGAATTGGTATAACTGGTGTTCCTGGTGTTGGTAAAAGTACATTTATAGAGTCTTACGGTAAATACCTTACTTCTAAAGGAAACAAAGTTGCTGTTTTGGCAGTAGACCCAAGTAGTTCTGTAAATAAAGGCTCAATTTTAGGCGACAAAACAAGAATGGAACAACTTGTTACAGATAAAAATGCTTTTATTAGGCCATCACCTTCAGGCACATCTTTAGGCGGTGTTGCTCAAAAAACTAGAGAAAGCATTATTTTATGTGAAGCTGCTGGTTATGATACAATTATTATAGAAACTGTTGGTGTTGGGCAATCGGAAACTGTTGTACATTCTATGGTAGATTTCTTTTTATTACTGAAATTAGCTGGTGCCGGAGATGAATTACAAGGTATAAAAAGAGGAATTATCGAAATGGCAGATGCTATCGTTATCAATAAAGCAGACGGAGAAAATGAAAGAAATACAAAAATTGCGAAAGTAGAATTTAATAGAGCTTTGCATCTATATCCTTTAAAAGAAAGTACATGGCAACCAAAAGTTTTAACCGCAAGTGCACTTCATAATAAAGGAATCGATGAAATTAATCAAATGATTTTAGAATATATTTCTTTAACAAAAGATAATAAGTATTTCTCTAAAAAAAGAAATGAACAAAATAAATATTGGTTGTTATCTACTATCGATCAGCAATTAAAAGCAAATTTTTATAATAAACCAGAAGTTAAAAATGCCTTACAAAACGAAATTAATAATTTAGAAAATGGTATTACTACACCTTTTAATGCCGCAAAAAAATTATTGAACTTATAAAGCTCATTATTATGAACAAATACTACATATTATTTACACTGATTTTATCTTTAACAAGTTGTACTCAAAAAAAAGAATTGAGCTCTATAAATCCAGAAAACTGGACAAAGAGAGCAATCAACATTTCTATTAAAGACTCACTAGAATATGGTAAATCTTATTTATCTATTTATTCTCAAATCTATAGTTTATCTCAGCACAAAAAGCATAATTTAACTGCAATGGTAAGTTTAAGAAATACAAGCGATAAAGATTCGATATATATTTTAAGTGCTAAATATTATGATACACATGGCAAAACGATAAGAACTTATTTTGATTATCCTATTTATTTAGCGCCAATGGAAACTACCGAAATTATTATTGATGAAATAGATGTAACTGGTGGTACAGGTTCTAATTTTTTATTTGAATGGAAATTACCTAAAAATAGTTCTGAACCACTTTTTGAAGGCATCATGACTTCTACAATGGGGCAACAAGGATTGTCTTTTACAACACATGCAAAAAGAATTGAATAATGATTTGTAATTTAAAATGCCTGTTACTATAAAAGCAACAGGCATTTATCCAACTAAAATCAACCAAAACAAACATGGTCAAAATCTTAACATCATTTTTTAGAAAGTATACGTAATACTTGCTTTTGCAAAAAATGGTGTACCAGGTGTAAAATGAATTTCTTCAACAGAATTTTGTTCATTTTGTAATCTAGATTCTGTAGCAAATTGAGTTTCATTCCATGCTACATCAAAAATATTTTCGATTGCCAAACCTAATGTTATATCTTTCATCTTGTAGTTTACATTAAAATCTGCTACAAAATAACCTTCTGCAACAATAGAATTATCTTCTGTTGCTGGTCTATCATCGATATATCTATATTGAAATCCTCCAGAAAAATTACCTAAATTATTAACAGATAATCCACCTACCGCGGTAAAATCTGGCGCTAAAGGAATGTAATCTTCTCCTGATATATTTTCTAAACTTCTTGCTTTAGTAAAAGTTACATCTGTATTAAAATATAACCAATCTGTAAATTGATATCTTACTCCTAAATCTAAACCATAACGCTCAGACTCTCCTGATGGCTCTACAATACCGGCATCACCAACGTATACAAATTCTTCTTCTGATAATAAATACCAAACAGCGGTATTAATTACCATGTTTTTTGTTGGTTTCCAAATATTACCAAAGTCTAAGCCGTAAGCTTTTGGTAAAACTTTGTCGGCATTTTGTTGTAAAACAACTCTTGTATCATTACTATGAAACCCAATACCCGATTTTAAAAACCATTGTAAATTATCATTTTGAGAATACAAGAAATTCAATTTTGGTGTAACGATTGCTTTGTTTTTTGTTAACGTATTATAATTCGTTTGCAAAGCATCGTTGTAAATAAATTTAAAATAATCTAATCGAACCGCTGGAGAAATTTTAAATTTCCCTATTTCAAATTCTGAATTAAAAAATGCATACATATTTGTTTGTCTTACATCACCCAACTGAATTCTATCGATAACTTCTTGTCTATTTTTTGTATGAGATAATTCTATATCATTAATAATATCATAACGTAAACCTGCACCTTTTGTAAATTTTGCCTCAACGTCTCCAAATAATTTATTAGAAATTATTTGTGCATTTGCTCCAAAAATATCTCTATTTTCAAATTGTCTAATCTGATCTCCGTTTACAGGATCTTCTAAAAAGAACGTAAAATTAGAAAATAGCTCAAAATTATATTTAGAATAGAAAACGTTCGATTTTAAAATAGATTCTTCTGATAATGTTTTATTTAACTCAACATTAAAATTTGTTCTAGATGTTGTACCGCCTTCGGTATCATCTATTGCACCAAAACGAGTAATATTACCATTGTTAACTTCTCTTTCTGGTATTTGACCAGATGCATCCCAAGTACTTGTAAAATGAGAAGCGGTTACGCTAACTCTGTCTTTACCGTTTAAAAATGTATTGTATTTACCAAATAAATTTAATCTGCTAAAATTCTGCGGAGATTCAAACGGACCATCCGTAGCAATATATTCTACAGCAACATATGCGTCATCTCTTTTACTGCCTTCTAAAAGATCAAACATTCCTAAAAAACGTTGCGAGTTAAACTGCCCTACTTCTAAAGAAACCATACTATTTTGTATACTATTCTTAGTCGAAAAATTAACATAACCTGCAGTGTTAAAATCACCTTGTTTTGCATAATAAGGACCTTTACCAAAATCTATTTTCTGAATTGTTTCTGGTATTACAAAGTGTAAATCACTATAACCTTGGCCATGTGCATGCGAAACCATATTTATTGGCATACCATCTACAGAAAGCGTAATATCTGTACCATGATCAATATCAAAACCACGTAAAAATATTTGTTCTGCTTTTCCGCCACCGGCATGTTGACCAATGATTAAACCTGGTACTTTTCTTAAAATTTCTTGTGAATTGTTAACAGGATTAACTTCTAAGTCTATTTTAGAGATTGTTTGTAAAGCATTAATTTCTTTTCTTAAAACCAACTCTTCTAATTGAAATATTTTAGTTTTTAATACAACTCTAAAATCATTAAAATTTTGGGCATTTAAAACAACTTCTTGTTTCTGAAATCCTAAAATTCCTATCTGAATTGTATCACCAATATTGGTATTTAATACTTTAAAATTTCCGTTTAAATCTGAATGTGTATGCGCATTAGAGCTAACATTAAACACATATGCATTTTCTATAGGATTATTATAAGTGTCTATAATTTTCCCTTTTAATTCTTGAGCATTTGTATGTAGACAAGTTGCAAGAAAAATAAATACGAATAGTAAATTTCTCATTTTTATATTTTTTTGCAAACTTATATATTTAAAATATCTTTTTCTGCTAAAGGTCCCAATTCATAGATACTTTCTACCAATTCTTCTTTTAACATGATAGCTTCCTGCAATTTACCATTTGCTTTTAAAATATAAGCGGCATGTAATAGTGCTTCTGGCTCGTAAGTTTTATTTAAAACAAACTTTTCTGTAATTTCTAAAGCCTTTTCTATTTGTCCGTTTTTAAAGTAAGACCACGCTAGTAAATCGTAAGATTGAGCGGTAGGTCTTTCTGATACTTCTTGAGCTGCAATATTTAAAGCTTTCGATTTTTGATCTTTATTTTCTGCGTACAATAAAACATCATATTTATTGTACATAACACCGTAATTAGAGTTTGATACTTGAGTGATGTACTTTTCAATTTGTCGGTTTTTTTCTACTGAATTTTCCATAAAATCTAAAATTTCTGCTTTTAATAAGTGGTAATCTGGGGATTTGTTTTCTTGAGTTACTGTTTCTAAAATTCTTAAAGCTTCTTTAGGATTACGCTCATAAGAATATACAATCCATGCAATTCCTTTTTTTGCGTAACTATCTTTAGGGTTTAGTTCTAAAGCTTTTAAATAAGCATTATAAGAGTCTTTTATTCTACCTGCATGACCATAATAATCTGCTAGGTTTGTATAATTCCACTGAATTAAAGTTTTGTTATTCGAAGATTTTGCAATCTCTAAAGAAGCTTCTAAATATGCTATTGCCTTATCTAAATTACCAAGATGATCGTTGTATTTAGAAAGTCTTATTAAGTAATCGAAACTTTTAAAATTTTTAACTTTAGATAAGTAGTTTTCTGTTTCTTTAAGGTTACCCAACTCTAGATTAACATCAATCAGCATAAACTGAGTTTGTTGAAGCTTTTCCCCGTTTTTTTCTGCTTTTTTTAATAAAAGCAACGCTTCCTTAAATCTGTGTTGAGAAATATAGTTTCTTGCTAAACTTCTTAAATAACCAGCGTTATTATAAAATGTTTTTTCATTCGCTATACTTAAATTTTTTTCTGCACTTTTTAAAGATTCAATCTCGCCTGTTAACTTAAACATTGCATTATTTGCTGATGCCAATTTTACGTAATAAGGATATTGATCTGGAGTTTTTTCTAACTTTTGAGACCAAAAATTAGAATCTGATAGTATGTTTTCTAAAGAATTATTTTCTGTAGCTTTTAAATAGGCATTATAATCTTTAGCGTTTGTTATTTGTTTGTCTGTTGAATTAATGCAACTCGTTGCGATTGAAAAAGTTACAAATAATAAAATTAGTTGGATATATTTCATTGTTTGTATTTTATGTTAGTTAAAAATATTTAATGAATCATTGGAATAACACATTAAAATATTAGAGAATTATTTTTTTTAAAGAATGACACATGCTCCCTTAAACATGTGTCATTTCTATAAACTTCTACTACCAAGGAGAAGCTAAATATGGAAAACTTGTTAAAAAGTCTTTGTCATTTGCATCTACATTATCATTTGATAAAGTTGGATTTTCCATAAAATCCTCTCCACCAAAAATCAATAATAATTCAACAGTAATTACATCGTCTGCTAAAGCTCTACCTGTTAAAACATTTGTACCGTCATAAAAAGTAGTTGTACCGTCTAAAGAAACATTTAAAACATCTGTTGCTAATAAACCTGTAAAAGCAGCAGCGTCTAAACCTAAAGCATTTGTGTCTCCATCATTTGCATACGCAGGACTTAAGCCTTTTAAATTTGCTTCAAACATAGATTGAAACTTTGCATTTTGTTCTGACGGAATTGTATTATTAAATTCATCTTTTTTATCAGTAGAAACAAAAACAGTATTTACTGCTGGTCTACCCATTTGGTCTTTTTGCATAAATGTTCCAGAAAAATCTGTTTCAATTACTGCAACTGTATCATTATCGTTATTACTACAACTTACTAACACTAAAGAAAACATTAATAAAGCTGCTGTATATTTTATAAAATTAAATTTCATGATATTCGTTTTTTAAGGTTTGTTAATTATTGTTTTACTTTAGCTTCTACCCAAGTATTTATTGTACCAGAAGTACCAACCATACTTTTAGGAACTTCTACAACTATAGAAAGTACATTTGAACCTGCAAAAGTATCTGCTCCTGGATTATTAAAACCTGGTGCAGTTCCGCCAACAACTTCTCCATATCTGGCAAAATCCATAAAGAAAGGATCATCTCTTGGACCTGCAAACATTTTCATTCCTGCACTATTTTCTGCAATAATTGCTGATGAACCATAGGCCGTAATATCTACTTCTCCTTTTACAGAAGACATAGTAGCAATATCACTAGTTAATCCGGTAGAAGAAGGTGCTACAGGACCAAAGAAATACATTTTACCATCTCTAGGAATTGCCTGAATTACTAAATCTTCTACAGCATCGCCATCTGTATCAATATTAAATTCTACCAAAACATTTTCGTCAAAAGATGTCGTTGAAGTTGCTGAAGGACTAAGAAGCCCTTGCACATTTGCTACGAATACTAAATTGTTTGTGTTTTCTCCTTGAAAAGCATAAAAGTCTGTAATATCTGCAGACGTTCCTTGGGCAGCAGGCGCATCGATATGATCTGCCGCTACTGTAATTAAACCAATAATTGCAACAATTACGGTTCCTATTAAAATTTTACTTTTTTTCATTGTGTGAGTTTTTAGTTAATATTTAATTGAATCTCACACTACTTACGAGGTAAATAGCCATACGGTTTTTTTATTTGCAACTTTTTTTCATATTTTTTCTAACCCCTATAAACACTGATAAATATAGTTGTAAAAATTTTTAAAACATGGTAAATAATCGTAGTATTGTATTAGAAAATTATAATTATTTTGAACGAAAACGAAAAAAAATCTTTTTGGAAAGAAAAACTTCATGAAATTATTTATGAAGCAGATACAAAAGAAGGAAAGCTTTTTGACGTTGTATTACTTATTGCTATAATTGCTAGTATTTTATTGGTAATGTTAGAAAGTATAGAGAGTTTCGATAATGAATATCATTATTTTTTAAACATTGGCGAATGGATTATTACAGTTTTCTTTACTATAGAATATATCATTAGAATTATATCCATAAGAAAGCCTTTAAAATACATTTTTAGCTTTTATGGGATTATTGATTTGTTATCTACAATACCTAAATATTTATCTTATATATTGATAGGTTCGCAAAGTCTAGTAGCTTTAAGAGCTTTAAGATTGCTAAGAGTTTTTAGAATTTTAAAATTAGCAAGATACATTGGCGCTTCAAACAAATTATTATTAGCATTAAAATCTAGTAGAGCAAAAATTGCAGTCTTTTTATTTTTCGTATTAATTGTTTGTATAATTTTAGGAACAGTTATGTATATGATAGAAGGTGCCGAAAATGGATTTACAAACATTCCTAAAAGTATATATTGGGCAATTGTAACTTTAACTACAGTAGGTTTTGGAGATATTGCACCACAAACACCATTAGGGCAATTAATTGCAAGTGTAATTATGATTCTAGGATATTCTATTATTGCAATACCAACCGGAATTGTTAGTTCTGAAATGACAAAAACAGATGAAGAAATAGACACAAACACACAATCTTGTCCTACATGTTTAAAAGAAAAGCATAAAAAAAACGCAACATTTTGTTACAATTGCGGTAGCATTTTAAATTAGATGAATACATTCAAAAATACTTTGATAACAATTGTTGGTCCTACCGCAATTGGTAAAACTGCTTTAAGTATTAAACTTGCTAAAGCATATAACGCTAGTATAATTTCTTGCGATTCTAGACAATTTTATAAAGAAATGACCATTGGTACTGCTGTACCAGAACCAGAAGAATTAGCGGCAGCACAACATTATTTTATACAAGATAGAAGTATTTTTGACACTTATAATGTTGGTGAATTCGAAAGAGATGCTTTACAAAAATTAGAACATTTGTTTGAAGAAAATTCTGTACAAATAATGGTTGGTGGTAGCGGTTTGTACGTAGATGCTGTATTAAAAGGATTGGATTATTTTCCGGAAGTAGATGCTAAAATTAGAGAAAAATTAACTTTACAATTAGAATCTGAAGGAATTGAGGTTTTACAAAAACAATTAAAAGAATTAGATATTGCTACTTATAATTCTATTGAAATTGAAAATCCGCATAGAATAATGAGAGCTTTAGAAATTTGTATTGGAACAGGAACACCTTATTCTACTTTTAAAAATAAACCCAAAAAACCTAGAAATTTTAATATTATTAAAATAGGTTTAAATGCAGAAAGAGAATTAATTTATAATAGAATTAATTTAAGAGTAGACCTTATGATAAAAAATGGTTTAATTGAAGAAGCCAAAAAACTATTTGAGTTTAAATATTTAAACGCTTTACAAACAGTTGGTTACAGAGAACTTTTTAATTATTTTGAAGGAAATTTCACCAAAAATTTTGCAATATCAGAAATTAAGAAAAACACCAGAAGGTTTGCAAAAAGGCAACTAACATGGTTTAAAAGAGATACCGAAACCATGTGGTTTGATTATTTAACAGACCTTAGTGTTATTAAAAATAAAATTGATGCAAAAATTTAAATGAAAGATAAGATTTTTACATTTTTAAATAGGGTTTATAATTTAAAAAATAAAATAGCCTTCTACCCTTCTATTATTGCATTGGGCGGTGTTCTTTTTGCTTATTTAATGATGTTTTTAGAAAATCTTGGAATTTCTGATTATTTTCAAAAAATTTTACCAGAATTAGTAGTTAATGATGAAGATACTGCAAGAACCATTCTTTCTACTTTTATTGCAGGTTTAACATCAATAATGGTTTTTAGCTTTTCTATGGTGATGATATTACTTAACCAAGCGTCTAGTAATTTTTCTCCGAGATTATTACCTGGTCTAATTTCTAACAGAAGGCATCAAATTGTTTTGGGTTGCTACTTATTTACCATTATTTACTGTATTTTAATTCTAGTTTTTATAGAACCAAATGGTAAAGATTATCAGTTACCTGGCTTTTCGGTAATACTATCTATTGTATTTATGATAAACTCTCTTGGCGCTTTTATCTATTTTATCCATTCGATTTCACAAGAAATTCAGATAAACAATATTTTGCTTAAAATTTTTAGAAAGGCTGAAAAAAGTTTAAAAAAGTTAATCGAAATTGAAAAAGAAATTGAAAGTCAAACAGATACAAAAAACTGGATAGAATATAAGACAAAAAAATCAGGTTATTTTAAAACTGTTTCAACAGATATTTTGGTTGATATGGCGTGTGAAAATAAATTTGAACTTGAAATTTTATCTAACCAAGGCTCTTATTGTGCAGAAGAAGATATATTATTTAAAGCCAACATCGAATTAAATAAAGAAATTTTAGAAAAGATATATGATAATTTCGAATTTTCTAAAGGCGAGTTAATTGATAATAATTATCTTTTGGCATTCAAACAAATTACAGAAGTTGCGGTAAAATCAATGTCTCCAGGAATTAACGATCCTGGTACAGCAATAAATGCTATCGATTATTTATCAGAATTACTTTCACTTAGAGCCCAACTTACCAATTTAGAAATTAAAAGGAAAAATGATAAAGATGCAGTAATAATTAATACTTTAAATTTTAAAGATTTAATTTACAATATTATGGCTCCTTTAAGAACATATTGTTCTCATGATATAATTATAGTTAAAAAATTACTTATTACTTTATTAAGAACAAAAAACAAAACTAGCATTAAATCTTACAAAACAATACTTTCTTCTGAAATAGAATTGTTAATTACAGATGCCAAAATAAATATTAATAACAAAGAAGATTTAAAAAAATTAGACAGTTTTTTAAATAAATAATTTAAGTTTTATTTAAAACTCTTACACTTAGATAAATAATAATCTTTTATACATTTGTATTCCTAAAATTAAATTATGAAGTTAAAAATTACATTATTGTTTATTGCTTTTATAAGCACAATTTCTTTTGCCCAAACAAAAGTTGGTACAATCGATAGCGATTACATTATTAGCCTGATGCCAGAAAATAAAGTTATTTTAAAAATGGCTCAAAAATATGGTGCTAAACTAGACTCTTCTTTTGCTGTTAAAGTAGAAGATTTTAGAGCGAGGTTAAAAGATTATCAAGCTAAAGAAAAAGAAATGGGCGATTTAGAGAAGAAAACTGTTCAAAAAGAATTGGCTTCTTTAGAGCAAGACATTAACCAATATCAAAAAAACGGTAACACTTTAATGGGCTTAAAAAGAGATGAATTAATGCGACCATTATACAAGAAACTTTCTAATGCTATTGCAGAAGTATCAAAGGCAAATGGATACACTCAAATTTTAACAACAACCGGTAATCAATTTGCTTATTTAGATCCGAAATTTGATATTACCGATTTAGTCATAAAAAAACTAGGTATTACAGTTCCTAAACCAACTGAATAATACGTAAGAAATTAATAATATTAAAAAGCCTCATAATTTTCATTATAAGGCTTTTTTTATTTTGAAATACAATATTACTCGTATTGCTTCATTTCTTCATCATAAAATATACCCGCTTTATCCATTAAATCGGCTAATTCTGTAGCAATATCTTCTTCATTTTCTCCTGTTAAATCTTCGAACCACTCAATTTCATCATCTTTTAAGTTAATTATAAAACGTGGGAATTCTGTGTGTAACACAAATATATCTTCTGGCGCATTGCTATTATCTGCAAGTAAAAACTTTGGTAAATCCATTATTTATTTTTTAATTTTTTAAACTTATCTATCAATGTTGCTATAAATTTAAGCAACAATAATTTTTTCATCTTTCTCTTTAATCAACTTTAAAGTTAAGGAATTAAACCTTATAAATAGTAAAACTGATGCTGTTGTTAATCCGGCAAGTAAACCCAACCAAATACCAAAACTACCATACATGTTTTCTTGCCCCAAATAATAAGATACCGGAAAACCAACAACCCAATAAGAGATAAAAGTTAATACTGTTGGTATTTTAACATCTTGTAATCCTCTTAAAGCTCCTAAAACAACAACTTGTATACTATCTGATATTTGAAAAAATGCTGCTGCCAATAATAAATTTGCCGCAATAGATAGTACTTCTTTATTATCTACATAATTAGCTGTATCGCTTAAATCTACATATAAATTTGGTAAACTTTTATGAAAAATAAAGAATATTAGCGCAAAGAATGTGGCAAGTAAAACTCCTAGTAAAAAAATTGAAAAAGCTATTCTGCGCAATTCTCTGTAATTTTGTAATCCTTTTTGATTACCAACTCTAATCATAGAAGCCACGCTTAAGCCCATGGCAACCATAAATGTCATAGAAGATAAATTTAATGCTATTTGGTTTGCTGCTTGCGGATTTTTGCCCAACAAACCACTTAACCAAATGGCGGCTGTAAAAATTGCTACTTCAAAAAACATTTGCATTGCACTTAAAGAACCTAAGTTTATAATCTTTTTAATCATTAAAAAATCTAAAACAAAAAACTGAATATTTTTTACAATTCTTTTTGACCTTTCTTTAAAACGTAAAAGAAGCCATAAATAAATAACCATTATTATTCTTGAAGCTAACGTACCATAAGCAGCACCAACAATACCCATTTCTGGAAAACCAAACTTACCAAATATTAATAAATAGTTTAAAAGCACATTTACAATGTTTGCCAATAATGTAGCGAACATAGGATATCTTGTCATCGACATACCATCACTAAATTGTTTTATTGCTTGAAAAATTATTAATGGAATTAGTGAAAAAGCTACTAAATCTAAATAAGGTATTGCCAATGCAACAACTTCTTCTGGCTGTTTCATTAAATACATAAGTGGCTTAGAAAAATACACTAATAAAAAGAGTAAAATACCTAAAGTAGTACATAAAAATAAACCATGTTTATATGTCGATCTAGCTTGTTTTAAGTTATTTGAAGAATCTGCTTCTGCAATTAAAGGTGTTATAGCTGTAGAAAAACCAATACCAATAGACATCGCAATAAACATAAAGCTATTGCCTAAAGAAACCGCTGCTAACTCTGCTGTACCTAATTGCCCAACCATTATATTATCTATAAAACTAACAAATGTATGCCCAAGCATACCCAACATAACAGGTGCTGCTAATTTTAGGTTGTAATTAAATTCTGAAGTGTATTGAGGTAGATTCAACTTTCTTTATTTTACGGACAACAAAAGTACAATTAGTTGATAAATTATATTAACGTAAAAACAGAAGTTATACACAAAAAAAAGCCACCTCAAAAAGATGGCTTATTAATTAAAAATTATTTTTAATTACATTTTGGCTTTAGGCAATAATACGGCATCAATAACATGTATTACTCCGTTAGATTGGTTTACATCTGCAATTGTAACTTTTGCTTTCCCTCCATTTTCATCAGAAATGTAAACATCTTTTCCTTTCATCCAAGCAGTTATTTCTGAACCGCTTACTGTTTTAATTACAGCTTTACCATTTCCTTTTTCAATAAGGTTTATAATTTCTGTTGCACCCCAGTTTCCTGCCACAACATGGTATTTTAAAACCGATTGTAATTTCATTTTGTTTTCTGCCATTAACAAAGCATCTACAGTTCCTTTAGGCAACATACCAAAAGCTTTATTTGTTGGCGCAAAAACTGTGAACGGACCGTCGCTAGATAAAACACTAACTAAATCTGCAGCTTTAACCGCTGCTACTAATGTTGTATGGTCTTTAGAATTTACTGCATTTTCTACAATATTTTTTGAAGGATACATGGCTGCACCACCAACCATCTTTGTTTTTTGCGCCATAAAAGATTGACCTAAAAAGATTGCTAAAATAAATACTGAGGTTTTGATAAAATTTAATTTTTTCATAATTTGTAAATTGAGTTATTAATTTTGTTCTCAAAAGCACTTACGATATTCATTTACTTTTGGTTTTGTTAAAAAAGTCCTAAAAGAAATATTTCTTAGGTTTCCGTCTATATAATTACTCGAATAATTTAATTATTATTACTTTTGATTTCTAATTAAAAAAACAAAAAATGGCAGATATAACTTTAAAAGGAAACGCAATAAATACAATAGGAAATTTACCCAAAATTGGCTCTAAAGCATCTAATTTTTCTCTAAAAACAGTAGATTTATCAGAAAAAACGTTAGCAGATTTTAAAGGTAAAAAAGTAGTCTTAAATATTTTTCCTTCTGTAGATACTGGTACTTGTGCTACTTCTGTAAGAGAATTTAATAAAAAAGCATCAGAGTTAGAAAACACAGTTGTTCTATGTATTTCTAAAGATTTACCATTTGCACAAGCTCGTTTTTGTGGTGCAGAAGGTATTGATAATGTTGTTATGTTATCTGACTTTGCAAACGGAAGTTTTGGGAAAGATTATGAACTTGATATTGCTAATGGGCCTTTAGCTAACTTACACTCTAGAGCAGTTGTTATTTTAGATGAAGAAGGAACAGTAATTTATACAGAACAAGTTTCTGAAATAGTTGATGAACCTAATTATGAAGCTGCATTAAAAGCGATATAGTTTAATGAAGAACCCAAACGACGGCTTTTTAAGAGGTAGAATACGTAGTTTAAAATTTGCTTTTAGAGGTACTTGGTTGCTTATAACAACAGAAGATAGTATTAAAGCGCAAATTGTAATTGCAATAATTGCAACTATTTTAGGCTTTTATTTTAACATCTCGAATGTAGAATGGATGTTTCAGTTTATGGCAATAGGAATGGTTTTAGTTGCCGAATCTTTAAATACCGCTGTAGAAAAAATTGCAGATTTTATTCATCCAGATTTTCATGTTAAAATTGGATTTATAAAAGATATTGCTGCTGGTGCACCTACTTTTGCCGCTATTATTTCTTTAATTATTTCGGCGTTCATTTATATTCCAAAAATCATTTTACTATTTTAGCATAACTCACTTAAAATAATACACTTACTTAATGGCTAAAAGAAAACCTAGCGTAAAAAAAAACACAAAAACATCAGAAAACAAACCTCCTATTTTTGCCTTTTTAAAGACAAAACAGGCACAAACAATTTTAGGTTTTTTTTTAATTTCTTTTTCTGTTTTTTTATGTATTGCTTTTATTTCATTCTTTTTTAATTGGCAAGAAGACCAAAGCACATTAGACCAATTAACAAACAGAAGCGTAAAAAGTAATAACTTATTAGGTAAAATTGGTGCAAATTTAAGTCACTTTTTTATATACAAAGGTTTCGGAATTGCTTCTTTTATAATTGTTATTCAATTATTTCTAACAGGTTTAGATGTATTATTTAAAAGAAAACTTTCTAAAATTATACTTGCTTGGAATTGGAGCTTAGTTGCGATGGTTTTAATATCGATTTCATTAGGCTTTTTACATGTAAAGTTTGCTTTATTATCTGGTATTATTGGTTTTGAAATCAATCAATACTTACAAGATTTTATTGGTAAAACTGGTTTAGTAATTACCTTAATATTTCTATTTGCTGCCTATACAGTAATTCGATACAAAGTTACTTTTGATCTTTTTATTGAAAAATTAAAACAAAAAAGAGCTATTAAAGAACAAGAAGAATCTTTAATTGTTAATGATACCTCAAGTCTAGAAGTAGAAAATGAAAAAGTTGTTAAAAACGATATAATAAAAGAAGCTGTAGAAGAAACAGCAGAAGAAATATCTGAAAATAAAGAAAAATCTAATTTCGAGAAATCTGTAATAGATTTAAAACCTACAATTTCTAATCATTCTGATGTTGATACCAAAAAAGAGAAATTAACCCTAACTGTTTCGACAGAACCAGAAGCTAATATAGAAGAAACTGTAGAAGATTTAAATGATGTTGGTATAGACGTTGCCATTGGCAGAGAAGAAGAGTCTTCTACACAAAATTTATCTGATAAATTAGTAAAAGATTTTGGTGAATTTGACCCAACTTTAGAATTGGCAAACTTTAAGTTTCCTACATTTAACTTATTAAAACAATATAACGAAACGATTTCTATCGATCCGGAAGAACTAGAAGCTAATAAAGACCGTATTGTAGAAACTCTAAAGAATTATAAAATTGGTATTGCAGAAATTAAAGCTACTGTAGGACCTACAATTACTTTATATGAAATCGTGCCAGAAGCCGGAATTAGAATTTCTAAAATTAAAAATTTAGAAGATGATATTGCCCTTTCTTTATCAGCATTAGGTATTCGTATCATTGCGCCGATTCCTGGTAAAGGTACAATTGGTATCGAAGTACCAAATAAAAAATCGACCATAGTATCAATGCATTCTGTAATTTCATCAAAGAAATTTCAAGAGTCGCCAATGGAATTGCCAATTGCTTTAGGTAAAACCATTTCTAATGAAACTTTTGTAGTCGATCTTGCAAAAATGCCACACTTATTAATGGCAGGTGCAACAGGACAAGGAAAATCTGTAGGATTAAATGCAGTTTTAACTTCATTACTTTATAAAAAACATCCGGCAGAAGTAAAATTTATTTTGGTAGATCCAAAAAAGGTAGAATTAACGCTTTTTAATAAAATTGAAAGACATTATTTAGCAAAATTACCAGACGTTGAAGAAGCTATTATTACTGATACGACAAAAGTTGTACATACTTTAAATTCTTTATGTATCGAAATGGATAACCGTTATGACTTGCTAAAAGCTGCAATGGTTAGAAATATTAAAGAATACAATGCTAAATTTAAAGCTCGAAAACTAAACCCTAACGACGGACATCAATTTTTACCATATATTGTTTTAGTTATTGATGAATTTGCAGATTTAATTATGACTGCGGGTAAAGAAGTAGAAACACCTATAGCTCGTTTAGCACAGCTTGCAAGAGCAATTGGTATTCATTTAATTGTAGCAACACAAAGACCTTCTGTAAACGTAATTACAGGTATCATAAAAGCGAATTTCCCTGCAAGAATTGCATTTAGAGTTACATCAAAAATAGATTCTAGAACAATTTTAGATGCAGGTGGTGCAGATCAACTAATTGGTAGAGGAGATTTATTATACACAGCTGGTAATGACATTAATAGAATACAATGTGCTTTTGTAGACACACCAGAAGTAGAAAAAATTACAGACTTTATAGGGTCTCAAAAAGCATATTCAGAAGCATTTTTACTGCCAGAATATGTTGATGATGAAAGTGGCACAACTGTTGATATAGACATTGCAGACAGAGATAAACTGTTTAGAGATGCTGCAGAAATTATTGTTACAGCACAACAAGGTTCTGCCTCTCTACTACAAAGAAAATTAAAACTTGGTTATAACAGAGCTGGTAGATTAATCGATCAATTAGAAGCAGCAGGAATTGTAGGTGGTTTTGAAGGTAGTAAAGCTAGACAAGTTTTAGTACCAGATTTTGTAGCATTAGATCAATTATTAGAAAACGAAAAAAAAGAATAATCTCGTAAAAAGATTATACAATTATTAAATTATGAAGAAATTAGGAATTTTATTTTTAAGCCTTTTTATTACTACTATTACATTTGCTCAAAATGATGCTAAAGCAAAATCTTTATTAGACGAAGTTTCTAGCAAAATGGGCGCATATAAAAATATGTATATTGGTTTTAGCCAAACATTAAGTAACGAAGATGCAGGCATAAAAGAAGGAGATGAACCACCAATTAGAGGTGAAATAAATTTACAAGGAGAAAAATATAGTTTAAACTATTTGGGTAATCAATTTATATACGATGGTAAAAAATTATATGTAATTAACCATGAAGAAAAAGAAATTTCTATTTCTGATAGTGATTTAAATGGAGATGACGGATTTATTTACCCATCTAAACTTTTAACTTTTTATAAAGAAGGATACAACTTACAAATAGGAAAATTAGAAAATATTAAAGGAAGAAAAATTCAGTTTGTTACTTTAAATCCTATAGATAGTAACTCGGAAATTGTAAAAGTAGAATTGGGGATCGATGCAAAAACAAAGCACATTTATAAACTTATTCAAACTGGGGCAAATGGCTCTAAAACAACCTTTACAATCACAAAATTTAGAAAAAACGAAGAATTATCTAAAAACTTCTTTTCTTTTAACAAAGCCAAGTTTTTAAATAAAAACTATACAATAGACTAATTTTATCGATTAATACAAAATTAGTAGCATATTTATATTTAAGAAACTACTTTTGCTACAATGAAAATTTTAGATAAATACATCTTAAAAACCTTTCTAAAACCTTTTGCTGCAACATTTTTAATTGTATTGTTTGTCTTAGTAATGCAATTATTATGGCAAACTTTCGAAAACATTGCAGGTAAAGGTATTAGTGTTGTGTTTATTTTAAAGTTTCTATACTACACATCTTTAAGTATAGTACCCCAAGCTTTACCTATAGCAGTTTTACTTTCTTCTATTATGGCTTTGGGTAGTTTAGGTGAAAATTACGAGTTTGCTGCAGCTAAATCGGCAGGAATTTCTTTACAAAGATTAGTAAGACCTTTGGTATTTTTAACCCTAATACTAAGTGCCGTTAACTTTTTATTTTTGAATAATATTTTTCCTTATGCTATTTTAAGACAACAAAATTTATATTATAATATAAAAAAGAAAAAACCTGCATTAGCTTTAGTTCCGGGAAGTTTTAATAGCGATTTACCAAATTATCAAATTAAGTTTGAGGAAAAATATGGCGAAGAAAAGAACCTCTTAAAAAAAGTTTTAATTTATGATTTAAGCTCAAGACAAGGCAATCAAAAAGTAATTACTGCAGAAAGAGGTAAAATTATTTCTGAAGAAGGTTCTAGATACATGACTTTTATATTGTACGACGGTTATTACTATGAAGACCATACCAAATCTCAAAAATCACCAGATAAAAAAGCAAAAATGCCGGCTTCTCAAGCCACATTTAAAGAATATGAATTTAATATAGATATATCTGATTTAGTTGGTGACGGGCAATTAGATGAACAAAGATTTAAAAATAGCTTTAAAATGCTAAAATTAAATCAATTACAAGACACCATCCCTGTAATAAAAGATTCTTACAATACAATTCTTTCACTTAGAGCCAAAAGTGTTGCTACTATTTCTAAATCGAATGAACTATACAAGTATTCTGACACATTAAAAATCAAATACCTAGACACAACAAAAATATTAAACAACTTTTCACTTAAAGATAAAATAGGAATTTTAAATGGTGCAAAAACCAAATTAAATAGTGCACTAACCAATGTTAAAAATAACATGACGACCATAAAAAGGAAAAGAAAAACACTTAACTTTTTCGATTCTGAATATTATGGTAGAATTGCTTTATCATTTTCTTGTTTGATATTATTTTTTATAGGTGCTCCTTTAGGATCGATTATAAGAAAAGGTGGTTTTGGTTTACCAATGATTTTAGCTATTGCAATTTATGTATTGTATTTCTTTGGAAACACATTTGGTAAAAATTTAGCAGAAGAAAGCTCTATATCCTCTTTATTAGGTTCTTGGGTTTCTGCAATGGTTATGGTTCCTTTTGGTATTTTACTAACTAGAAGAGCTACCAAAGATAAAGGCTTGTTTAATGTTGATGCAATTACACAACCTATTAAAAATTTCTTTTTAAAATTTAAGTCTAAAAAAGACAACTAAAATAAATATGACTTCAATATCAGATAAAAATAACACACAACTAGATAGCATTGCTGCTGCAATAGAAGATATAAGAAACGGTAAAGTTATTATAGTTGTAGATGACGAAAACAGAGAAAATGAAGGCGATTTTTTAGCAGCTGCAGAAAAAGCTACACCAGAAATGATTAATTTTATGGCTACCCATGGTCGTGGATTAATTTGTGCTCCTTTAACAGAAAAACGATGTAAAGAATTAGAGTTGGGAATGATGGTTAATAATAACACAGACCCAATGGAAACAGCTTTTACAGTTTCTGTAGACTTAAGAGGAAAAGGAGTTACTACAGGTATTTCTGCCTCGGATAGAGCTTTGACCATGCAAGCTTTAGTAGATAAAGACACAAAACCTTTTGATTTAGCAAGACCTGGTCATATTTTTCCGTTAAGAGCAAAAGAAGGCGGAGTTTTAAGAAGAACTGGACACACAGAAGCTGCTATAGATTTTGCCCGTTTAGCTGGTTTAGAACCTGCGGGTGTTATTGTAGAAATCATGAACGAAGATGGTACAATGGCACGCTTACCACAACTTTTAGAAGTTGCTAAAAAGTTTGATATTAAAATTGTATCTATTGAAGATTTGGTTGCTTATCGAATGGAGCACGATTCTTTAATTGAAAAGAAAGAAGATTTTGATATTATTACTCGTTTTGGTGAGTTTAGGTTAAGAGCTTATGAGCAAACAACTAATAATCAAATTCATATTGCATTAACTAAAGGCTCTTGGTCTAAAGAAGAAGGAGTATTAACAAGAGTTAATTCTACATTAGTTAATAACGATATTCTAGGTACATTAACTAATGATGCTGACAAGAAATTAGATCAAATGTTTCAAGTAATTAATGATGAAGGTAAAGGCGCAATTCTTTTTGTAAACCAGCAAAATCAATCACAAAACTTGTTAACTCGATTAAAAATTTTAAAAGAAAACCAAGAACATGGCGAAATTAAAGCGCCTGTTATCAAATTAGACAATAAAGACTTTGGTATTGGTGCACAGATATTACATGATTTAAACATCAGTAAACTAAAATTAATTACCAATTCAGAGCAATCAAAAAGAGTTGGTATGATTGGTTATGGTTTAGAAATTGTAGATTATGTAACTTACTAATTTATGCTTTGGATAACTTTATTAATTATCATTTTAATGGTTTTAAAATACATTAATAAAAGTAAACTAAGTAATTCTAAAAGAAAATCTTTTTATTTTAGAAGAAAGCTTTAAAAACAAAAAACTCCCAAATATTTTGGGAGTTTTTTGTTTTAAAGATAGTCTAACTTTTAGACTAAAAGATAGTCTAACTTTTAGACTACTACTTCTACTCCATTTTCTAATTCTATTGCAGCATTATCTTTAGTAAATAATCTTGCCGTATGCTTACCTTTTAAAATGATTTTATTATCTTTAACTAATAACCAACTTCCTTCTCTTAACCCTAAAACAGGTGTGTCGTTAAAAACATGAAACTCTTTTATTCTTGTTTCTCGTGTTTCCCCCATATGTGTAGAACCTTCTTCTGGGTCTAAATAATGTGCGTTTATATTAAAAGGAATACAGCCTAAAGTTTTAAAACTTGGCGGATACACAATTGGCATATCGTTAGTATTTTTCATATTAACACCGCAAATATTACTACCAGCGCTTGTCCCTAAATAAGGCGTTCCATTTTCTAATACTTCTTTTAACGTTTGTAAAATATCATGCTGGTAAATTTGATTTACCAATTCAAAAGTATTACCACCGCCAGTAAAAATTCCTTCTGCCTTTTGTAAAGCCTCTTTTTTATTATCGAATTCGTGTAAGCCTTTTACTGTAATATTAATTGTAGCAAATGCTTTTTTTACAATTGCAGTATAAGAATTATAGCTAATACCACCAGGTCTTGCAAAAGGTATAAAAACTATGGTTTTTACATTTTTAAAATGAGTATTTAATGTTGGTAATAAATATTCTAAATACGTACTACCAAAAACTGTAGAAGTACTTGCTATTATCATGTTTTTCATACATCAAAAGTAAGAAAATTGTACAACAAATAGGGTTTAACAAAAATTTACAATTGCATTAATACAATTTTAAGACGATTACTAATTTTCTTTGTGACATGAGAAACTTAATACTTTTCATTTTTATTATTACTGCTGTAAACTTAACTTATGCACAAAGTAATAGGTTAGAGATTGCCGGAATTGTAAGCTTAGATAGTATACCTGTAAAAGATGTTCATATTATAAATTTAAATACAAAAACAGGAACCATTTCTAATGATTTAGGTGAATTTATTATTCCTGTAAAATTAGGCGATAGTTTATCTTTTTCTCATATAAATTTTAAAAAGAAGGTAATTACAATAACAAAAGAAGCTCTTGAAGTTTTAAGGATAAATATTAATTTAACACAACAAATTGTTAGTTTAAAAGAGTTTACTTTAGAAAAACCCAGAAGTATTTTCGAGCAAGATAAAGATATTTTTGTTTACAAAGGTCCGGTTATAAATGCAACAACTTTAAATTTACCATATGCTAATACTGTAGCTAAAAAAGATGGGGCCATTTTTAAACTTAGTAGCGGCGGCGTTGTAAATTTAGACAATTTAATAAATGCTTTAAACGGGAATAATAGAAGTACAAAGCTTTTAAAGAAGGTGCAATTAGAAGATACCAGATTATCTAACATAAGAAAATATTTTTCTGATGATTTTTTTATCACTGATTTACAAATCAAAAAAGAACAAATTAATCCTTTTTTAAATTATTGTATTCAACAGAATATTATTTATCATTTTAATAAAAAAGAAAATTTAAAAGTTATGGCAATACTTTTAAAGCAAAGTAAATCTTTTCCTTTAAAAGAAGCTTCTGATATTAAAGTGACTCTAAAAAAGGATTAATTTTAACATGTTTTTACAATTGCTTTAGTAGACTTTTAAGAGTGATTTCTACTTACTTTGTAGAAAATCAACCACATGCCAAAAAAATTACTTTACATTTTCCTTTTGATAAACCTATCTATTTACTCACAAAAACAAGCATCAATTTTTAAAGGCAAAACTATAGATTCAACATCCTCGGTAAAAGATGTACACGTTATCAATTTAAATACGAAAGCAGGAACTTTTTCTTTAGAGAACGGAAAATTTCAAATTAAAGCTAAAGTTAACGACACTTTACAATTGAGTTCTATAGGATATCAGACAAAAAAATTGATTGTAAAAGCACACCATTTTATAGAAAAAGAAAATTTAATTGTGGTAAAAGAAGCGATTTATAATTTAGACGAGATTGTTTACAAAAGAACTAATTTAACGGGTACTTTAACTGTAGATGTTAAACAAACACCTAAAAAAAACTACAAAGAAGAAGCCGTTGACAATTTATTAGAAGGTATTAAAAACTTAGATTTGAAAGAAATTGCGAATATGAAAGTAGGTTTAGGTGAAGCCCATTTAATAAAAGCTGCTGAAGTAAAATTACCAAATACATATGCTGGCGTAGGAAGTTCTTTTACAATTGGTGGATCTAACAAAAAAAAGAAAACACAAATCGATTTTTTAGAAGAAGAAGATGAAATTGTTAAGAAAATTTATAATCTATTAGGTGAAGATTATTTTAAAAATGATTTAAAAATTAAGAAAGAACAACATATTATTTTTATAAAATCTTGTTTAGGTAAAAACATTGTTACACTTTATAAAAAAAATAATGTGCTAAAATTAATAGAGATCTTTAATAAAGAGCGAGTTAATTTTACCAAACAATAGTGATTTTTAACAGAAGTTTATAAAAATAATCTTTAATTTTAAGGGTTGTTATTCCGTAATTTGTAAACAACCAACTCAATTAAATGGTAAAAAAATTACTTTTCATCTTTTTAAGTTTTATAAGTTTCTTCAATTTGGCACAAGATAGAAGAACAATAATCAACGGAAAAGTTACAGATTCTTTAAACTTGGTAAAAAATGCCAATATTATCAATCTTAAAACAAATCAAGGTACATTTTCTGCAGATGATGGCACCTTTAGACTTTTTGTAAAAAAAGGAGATTCTGTTAGGGTTTCATCAATACAACACATAACAAAAATAATTGCTATTACAGAGCAAATTATAAGTACTAAAAACTTGGCTATAAAATTGGCTTATAACACCGTTGTTTTAGATACTTTCGAGCTTAAAAGGCATAATTTATTAGGTAGTTTAGAGGCAGACTCTAAATCTGTACCAATAGATAAAAAAGAAGAAGCATTAAAAAGTATTTTAGATTTTTCTGACATCGATATGTCTATAGCAGCACCAGATGACCATATAGATAAAATGAAACCCGATTTAGTAACCACAGACCCAACCGCAAGATTTGCAGGAGCTGGATCAGGTTTTAGCATGCCTTTTAAAGATTCTGAACGTTTATGGGCATTGCGAAAAAAGTTAGCGAGACAAAAAGCATTTCCTTATAAAATATTATCAGAATTAGGTGATAAATTCTTTTTTGATGAATTAAAAATTCCTATCGACCGCTATTTTCATTTTCTCGAATATTGCAATCCTTTAGGTATAGAAGATTTACACAAAGAAAAAAAGATCTTAGAACTAATTAAAATTTTACAATCTGAAAGTAAATCTTACTTATTAATTATAAAAAAAGAGTAATTTGGCTCAGTAATTGTTTTTAATACCATATGAAATTTAAAAAATATATTCTATTACTATTCGTAATAACCCTAAGTTCTTTTTCGGTTCACAAATATTATTTAAGCTTAACTCAAATTAAATTTAATGAAGAAAGTAAATCTGTACAAGTTATAATAAATGTTTTTATGGATGATATTGAAACCGCTTTAAATAAAGACAACAATATTGATTTACAACTTACTACAAAAAAAGAATTAAAAAATAACGATATTTATTTTGAAAACTATCTGAAAGATAAATTACATTTTAAAATTAATAACAACGCTAAAAACTTTAATTATATTGGTAAAGAATATGAAGGAGATTTGGTTTTTTTCTATTTAGAAATAGAAGATGTAACCACTGTTTCATCCATAGAAATTAGTAATAAAATATTAATGAAACACTTTCCGGAACAACAAAACTTAATAAAGTCTAAAGTTGGTAAAAAAAATAAAAGCGTTTTATTAGAGAAAGATAATTATAAAGAAACATTAACATATTAACTATTATTAATCAATTCAAATTTCAAATTATGAGAAAAATAGGGCTACTAATCCTTTCTTTTGTATTTGTAATTGGCGTAACTTTTGCTCAAGATTCTGTAACAAAAGAAGGCCACACAAATCAAAACAAATTTAGACAGTTAAAAGAACTTTTACCAACTCCTAATTTACAAAGAACTGCTTCTGGTGCACCAGGAATAAAATACACGCAGCAAAAAGTAGATTACAACATGGATATTGTTTTAGACGATGAAAATACTAGAATTTATGGTGAAGAAACAATTACGTATCATAATAATTCTGACGACACGTTGCAATATTTATGGGTACAATTAGATCAAAACATGCGTGCCGCAGATTCTAAAACGCCAGATATTCAATCAAGTAGTATACCTGGTAAAACTTCTAAAGCTAGGTTTGATAAATCTTATATAAACGCACCTTTTGATGGCGGATTTAAAATAGATCACGTTAAAAATATAGACAACAGCGATTTATCTTACACTATTAACCAAACCATGATGCGTATAAATTTAGCGCAACCATTAGCTTCTGGAGAGAAATTTCAGTTTAAAATAAAATGGTGGTACAACATCAATAACCATAGAACAGATGGTGGTAGATCTGGTTACGAGCATTTTAAAGAAAACGGTAATAATAATTATGTAATTGCCCAATTTTACCCAAGAATGTGTGTTTATGACAATGTTGAAGGATGGCAAAACGACCAATTCTGGGGAAGAAGTGAATTTGCTTTAGAATTTGGAGACTTTACCGTAAACATTACTACACCAGACGATCATATGTTAGGTGCAACAGGTGTTTTAAAAAACCCAGAAGATGTATTCTCTAAAAAAGAATTAAAAAGAATTGAAAAAGCTAGAAAAACTTTTGACAATCCTGTAGTTATTAGAACGCAAGAAGAAGCAGAAAAAATTGAAAAAAAGAAGTCTAAAAAAACAAAGACTTGGAAATTTTATGCTGAAAATGTAAGAGATTACGCATTTGCAACTTCAAGAAAATTTATTTTTGATGCAATGGCTGTAAATATTAATGGTAAAACTGTAATGGCAGAATCTTTATACTCTAAAGAAGCAAATCCGTTATACGGCGACCATTCTACTAGAGCAGTTGCACAAACTTTAAAAACGTATTCTAGATATACTTTTGACTATCCTTATCACAAAGCGATTTCTGTAGACGGACAAATGGGAATGGAATATCCACAAATTTGTTTCAATCCAGGAAGACCAAATCCTGATGGAACGTATTCTGATAGAGTAAAATATAGAATGATTAAAGTTACCATTCACGAAGTTGGACATAACTTTTTTCCTATGATTGTAAATTCTGATGAAAGACAATGGACTTGGATGGACGAAGGTTTAAATTCTTACATGGAAATGCTAGCAGAATTAGACTACGATAAAGATTTTCCTATTACAAGAGGTTATCCTAAAAACATTGTTCGTTATATGGCAGGTGACCAATCTAGAATTGCACCAATAATGTCTAAAGGAGATAATGTATACAGTTTTGGTAACAATGCTTATGGTAAACCAGCAACTGCTTTATGGATTTTAAGAGAAACAATTATGGGTAAAGAATTATTTGACCATGCTTTTAAAACCTATGCTAAAAGATGGAAATTTAAGCACCCAACTCCTGCAGATTTCTTTAGAACAATGGAAGACGCATCTGGTGTAGACTTAGATTGGTTCTGGAGAGGATGGTTTTATACTACAGATGTTACCGATATAGGAATAAAAGAAGTGAAAAAGTTTTATGCAGAAGATGCTAATGAAAATACTATAAATTTTATTCAAGATAAAAGCGCTGGTTTAACTATTAAAAAACCAAAATCTGCGAAACAAAAGTATTTTTATGAAGTTACCTATAACAAACCAGGTGGTTTAGTAATGCCAATTATAATAGAATTGACTTATGCTGATGGTACTAAAGAAAAGAAAACATATCCTGCCCAAATTTGGAGATATAATGACAAGGAAGTAACAAAAGCGATTCATTCAGACAAGCAAATTACTAAGATTGTAATAGATCCAGATTTAGAAACGGCAGATGTAGATGTATCTAACAATACTTTTCCAAGAGAAAAGAAAGATCAATTTAGTAAGTTTAAAAAGAAAATGAAGAACTAATTTTTAAGTCTTTAACTACTACAAGCGGTGCAAATTAATATTTGCGCCGCTTTTTTTTATAAAGGTTTGTTAAAATTTTAACAATATTTAACAGAACTGCACTTATATGCTTAATTTAGACGTCATAATTAATTCAATTCAAACAAAATGAAAAAACTTTCTTTACTTATGTTTTCTCTTTTCTTTGTTAGTTTTGCAACGATAGCACAACAGAAAACAACAGAAAAAAAGAAAACTCAGCAAGGGCACACAGACGAAAACAAATTCAGACAAATGAAAGATGTTTTTGCTACGCCAAACGATCAACATACAGCATCTGGTGCTCCAGGGCATCAATACTCGCAACAAAAAGTAGATTATGTTATGGATATTCGTTTAGACGAAAATGCAAACAAAATCTATGGAGACGAAAACATTACCTACCACAACAATTCTAAAGACCATTTAGAATATTTATGGGTGCAGTTAGATCAAAATATGCGTGCAGATGATTCTAAAACACCGTTAGCAAAATCTAACAGTGCTGCTGCCTTTGTTACTCCAGACAATTTTATGAGTTCTTATATGGGAGAAAAGAAAGGTTTTGGATATAATATCACAAAAGTAGAAAGTAATGGTAAGCCATTATCTCATACAATTAATAGAACAATGATGCGAATTAATTTACCACAAGCATTGGCACCTGGTAAAACTTTCGAATTTAGAATTGAATGGAATTACTTAATCAACGATATTAATAAAGATGGTGGTAGATCTGGTTTAGAATCTTTTCCTGACGGAAATAAAAACTACACAATCGCACAGTTTTTTCCAAGATTAGCAGTTTATAATAACGTAGAAGGATGGCAAAACATGCAGTTTTGGGGTCGTTCTGAATTTGCTTTAGAATTTGGAGATTACGAGGTAAATTTAACTGTACCATCAGATCACATTGTAGAAGCTACAGGTTCTTTACAAAACGAAAAAGATGTTTTAACAAAAACACAACGTAAGCGTTTTGAAAAAGCTAGAAAAAGTTTTGACAAACCAGTTATAATTGTAACTCAAGAAGAAGCAGAAAAAAATGAAAAGGGACGTGCTACAGGCACTAAAACCTGGAAATTTAAAGCAAACAAAGTTCGTGACTTTGCGTTTGCTACTTCTAGAAAATATATTTGGGATGCAATGGCAGTTAACATAAATGGTAAAACTGTTATGGCAACTTCTTTATATCCTAAAGAAGGAAACCCATTATGGGAAGAACACTCTACAAGAGCTGTTGCAACAACTTTAATTGAATATTCTAAATTAACTTTCGATTATCCTTATCCAAAAGCTGTTTCTGTACACTCAGAAAGACAAGGAATGGAGTATCCAATGATCTGTTTTAACTTTGGTAGACCAAATGAAGACGGAACGTATTCGGACAGAACGAAAAAAGGAATGTTAGGTGTTATTATTCATGAAGTTGGTCACAACTTTTTCCCAATGATTGTTAATTCTGATGAAAGACAATGGACTTGGATGGATGAAGGTTTAAACTCTTTCGTAGAAATTTTAGCTGAAGATGTGTATGATCCAGAATTATTTGCATCTAATCCTGCAAAAAATATTACACGTTACATGGGCGGAGACCAAGCAAACATCTCTCCTATTATGTCTCAAGGAGATTATGTAAAGCAATTTGGTCCTAATGCATATTCTAAGCCAGCTGCTGGTTTATATATCTTAAGAAAAACAATTATGGGTCCAGAATTATTTGACCATGCATTTAGAACGTATTCTCAAAGATGGATGTTTAAACACCCAACTCCAGAAGATTTCTTTAGAACAATGCAAGACGCATCTGGTATGGATTTAGATTGGTTCTTTAGAGGATGGTTTTACACTACAGATGTTACAGACATAGGTATAAAAAGTGTTAAGCCTTTATATTTAACAGATAAGCCAAGTGAAAGAGTAACGAAGTTAAAAGAGCAATACAAGCAATATTTTGACAACTTAGGTGATTTAGTTTATATTACTGATAAAAAAGAAGATGCAAACGCAAATGCAATGAATAAATATGCAAATGGTAAAGAAGTTCCAGCATATATTTATTCTGTTGAATTCGAAAAGCCAGGTGGTTTAGTTATGCCAATTATAGTTGAATTAACGTATGCTGATGGTACTACAAAAAGAGAAACTTTTCCTGCACAAATTTGGATGCGTAGCGATACTACAGCGAAAAGAGTATTTTCTTCTACAAAAGAAATTACAAGTATTGTTGTAGATCCTGATTTTGAAACTGCTGATGTTGATACTTCTAACAACAGCTGGCCTAAAAAAGAAGGTAGTAAATTTGAAGACTTTAAAAAGAAACAAAAGAACTAAAACTTCTATTATTTGTACTTAGTTTTTAAGTACTATTTAAATTATAAGAAAATCCAGAGAAATTATTCTCTGGATTTTTTGTTTTTAAGAACCCTAAAATCTCTCTAAACACTTAAGTGTATCATCTTATTTTTTACGTAAACACTTAAAATTTATTTAAACAGGTTGTATATAATTAAACAAGGTTTAGCTTGATAGAAGAAATAAAAGTAAAAATTGAGTATGAAATATGTAAAAAGCCTTTTGAATGATTAGCAGTTATTTTATATGAGTGGAATATTTTTATTCAAAATCCAAAACTTTAAACAAAACTAATTATATTTAAACACTTAAAATAATTAATATAATCGAATTGGAAATTAGAGAAACACATAGAAATAAATACACTATTTCTACCGATAAGAAGAAATTAGATCTTTTGAGTATTCATAAATTTCTTGCAAACGAGACAGATTGGGCTAAAGGAATCCCAATTGAAACTTTAAAAACATCCATAGAAAACTCTTTAAACTTTGGAATTTATTATGAAAGAAAACAAATTGGTTTTGCTAGAATAATTTCAGATTTCTCAACTATTGCTTATCTAGGAGATGTTTATATTTTAGAAGAATATAGAGGAAAAGGGTTAAGTAAATGGTTAATGAGTGAAATAATGGAGCATCCAAATCTACAAGGATTGAGACGTTGGATTTTGTTAACCGATACGGCTGAATGGCTCTATAAAAAATTTGGATTTAAGAAAATACCTAAACCTGAATTATATATGGAAAAACATAATCCTGCTGTATATAGCAGCCATAAAACTAATGAGGTAAAGTAGGTAATCTGTTGCTAATTCCTTAGCTTACCCCTATCCTGTCTAGAACTTGCCTTATTTATAATCACTCTTTTGTTTGCTTATAAAATGAGCGAGAAAAGATACGCTCTCCTTATAATTACTGAGCTGAATTAACCAATTATATTTTAAAATTCACTTTTCAAAAACTCATTACAAATGAAAAAACTTTTAGCATTACTAACTACTATTTAAAGTTTTTATAAAATAGGTATTATTTGACTGTAAAATTTCGAGATACAGAATTTTCAATATTACCATTTAAATCAATCGCAGTAAATACCAAACTGTAAGTTCCTATTTCTGTTGGTGTATAACTTGCAGAAATTACAAGTTCTGTTTGTGTATTTGTAACACTATTAACTGTTTTTTCAAAGACGATAGTTCCGATCTCATTTAAAACTGTCAGTTTTATTGATTCAATTTTTGTATCATCAACACCTAAGGCTTTTATAATTACTTTATCAGCTTCTGGCCAAGCACCACCCCAATACCCTACATAAGTTTGATTTACACTAGGACTTTCAATTAAAACTTTTGGTGCCGTCGTATCTATATCTACCTCTTCTGTGGTTGAACAACTTGTATTTATTACTGCAACTGTTAATAAAGTAATTAATTTTATAAAATTATTTTTCATTTGTTTGTTTTATACATTATTGTAAGAGTAAGAAATAGCCTATTTCTAAATAAGTACCACTGCAAAACTATGTTATTTTGATTACATATATTATGTTGTTTATTATTAAATTGTTATCAAAAAGACCTCATTAGGTTTCATTACGAATTTTACTATTTTAAAATTATTGGCAACATTAATTATTATAGCCATCATAATTGTTTTTAATGCTAAAACCTCGAACGATTACAAATAAAAAAAGGATATATGTTTTCACATATATCCTATCTTTTTGTTTATAAATTGCTAAATCTTAGCTTTTAGGTTTATCATCTTTAGAAGCTTTGTTCCAAATTTTAATTTCATCTTCTATTGTAACTCCTTCTAATACCTCTACATTTACTCCGTCTGATGTTCCTAACTTTAAAGTTCTTTTTTCATAAGTACCTTCGCCTGTTTTTACCTCTACATATGGCTCTTCGGTTTTTTTATCAAACTTTAACAAACCTTCTTTTATAGATAAAACACTATCTTTTTTAACTAAAACAATATCTGCGTTTGCACTATATCCTGCTCTAATAAAAAAGTTGTCGTCTAAAGATACATCTGCCTTAATCTTAAATTGTACTGCACCACCTTCTTCAGTTCCTTTTGGAGCAATAAAATTTAATTTTGCTGGAAATTTCTTTCCTTCAATAGCACCAATAGAAACTTCTATATCAGAATTCTTCACTAATTTTCCTACTTCAGATTCGTCTACTTTTCCTTCAAAAATCATTTTACTCATATCTGCTATAGATGCAATTGTAGTACCAGCATTAAAGTTGTTAGACTGAATAACTTGATCACCTTCTTTTACAGGAATCTCTAAGATTGTACCAGACATTTGTGCTATAATATTAGTGTTTGCTGCACCACCAGAACCCGCAGAACCTCTTTTAATAATTAAATAATCGTTTTGGGCGTTTTTTAAATCTTGTTTTGCTTGATTGTATGTAAGCTCTACTCCTTCATATTCTGCTCTTGCAATTACGCCTTTGTCAAATAAGTTTTTAGTTCTGTTATAAGAAATAGCTGCATTGTTTACTCTTAACTTTGCATTGTCTACTCTACCTCTTGCACTAATTAAAGATTGTTCGTTAGGCACAACTCTTACGGTTGCAATCAAGTCTCCTTTTTTTACTTTAGAGCCTTCTAACAACATTATTTTATCAATAATACCTGTAATTTGTGGCTTAATCTCTATTTCTTCTAAAGGTGTTACTTTACCTGTAGCCACAGTCTTTTTAACAATTGTGGTTTTAAAAGGTGTTTCTGTTTCATACTCTACAATACTTTTCTTGTTCTTTTTACCGAACCAAACAAGTGCTGCAATAAAACATACTGCGATAATTATTAAAATAATTTTAGATCTCTTACTCATGATTTGTTGTTAATTGATTTTATTCTTCTCTTAATGCTTCTATTGGTTTTACTACTGTTGCCATATGTGCCGGAATTAATCCTATTAATGTTCCTAGAAAAATTAATGTAGCAAAGGCAATTAAAATTATAGGTATGTTTACTGTAGGGTTTATCAACGGAATATCTTCATTGCTACTTGCTGCAGAATCTATTAAAAATAGTATTAAACTTCCAAAAATAATACCTAGCATACCCGCTGTTGTTGTTAAGAAAACAGACTCTAATATAATTTGTTGACGAATACTTTTTGGTGTTGCCCCTAAAGCTCTTCTAATTCCTATTTCTTTGGTACGTTCTTTTACGGTAATTAATAAGATATTACCAATTGCAAAAACACCTGCTATTAACGTTGCAATACCCACAAACCAAGTTAAAAATTGCATACCCGTAATAAAACCAGTAACCTTGCCTATTTCTTTACCAAGATTTACACTACCAAATGCTCTTTCATCTTCTGGATGCACTTTATGCAAACCTTTTAAGGTTAACAATATATCACTTTCCATTTGTTCGATGTTTGTACCTTCATTAGCGGTAATCATCATCCAATCTACTTTATTTGCTGTGTTGTATACTTTTCTAAAAGTAGTAAAAGGGATGTATGCACAATCACCATCAAAATTTATTGTATTAGAAGGTTTGTAAACACCAATAACCTTATAATTAATGCTATTTATTTTTACATATTGGCCAATAGGTATTTCTCCTTTATCAAACAATTGTTTGTACATGTCTTCTGATATGACGGTAACTTTTGCCGTAGATAAAATATCGTTCTCATTTAAAAAACGACCATAAAGTAATTGTTTTTTCTGAATTTGATCTAATACCGGATAATCTCCGCTTACTTGAAAATTTCCAGATTTAAAATCTTTTACAATTAAATTACTAGTTTGATTTCTTGGTGCTAATAATTTAATTTCATCACTATATTCAGATTTTAAAACCTCAATATCATGCATAGTTAAAGAAAACCTTCTTCCTTCTTGAAAACCTTTAAAAGGTGTATCCGTTGCTTGTGTCCAAACAAAAACACTATTTGTTGCAAAATTACCAAACAGCTTGTTAAAACCATTTTCCATTCCTCTGGCAGCACCTAATAAAACAACCAATAAGAAAATACCCCACAAAACCCCAATTATAGTAATTGCTGTTCTAATTTTATTTTTACGGATACTACCGTAAATTTCTTGCCAAGTATCTGAATCGAATAAAAATTTCATAATTAATCTGCTCTTAATGCTTCTATTGGTTTAATATTTGCTGCCTTTTTTGCTGGTACATAAGCCGCAATTAAGCCAGATAGAATTAAAACTATAGTTGCACCTATTACTATACCTGGGCTTACACTTGGGTCTTTTATAAAATAATCTTCTTCTAAACTATTACCAATCAAACTTAAAATATACGTTCCTAAGGTAAGCCCTAGATAACCTGCAAGTGTGGTAATTAAGACAGATTCTTGTACAACCATACCTACAATAGAAACGGGTTTGGCTCCTAAGGCTTTTCGAATACCAAATTCTTTTGTTCTTTCTTTGATTACAAAAATCATAATATTAGAAATACCTATAATACCTGCAACTAAAGTACCAGAACCAATTAAGATTACAATGGCATATAAAACACCCATAAACTGCCCAACACCTTTATTAGCTTCTGCCATATTTCTAACAGAAAGCGCACTTTGATCATCTGGATGAATATCCATCTTTTTTCTTAAATCACGCTCCATTTGATTTCCAAAAGCAACAGCCGCATCTAAACTTAAATTAGGATTGTACCCTAAAGCAATTTGGCTAATGTAATCGTTATTACCATACATCATTTGTGCGGTAGTTAGTGGTATAAATGCTTTTCTTTCTTCGTTATCTCCGCCTTCATCAGAAAAAATACCTATTACTAAATATGAACTTCCGTTTACGTTTACCCTTTTTCTTAACGCAGGTCTTTCACCAAATAAATCTTTTTTAAGCAACCTACCAATTACAATTACTTTCGATTTTTCTTTTAAATCTCTTTCATTTAAATACCTACCTTCATCAATAATTGTTTTTTCTAAATATTGATGATCTGGGTTTACAGCCATTACACTATAATTGCTTGCCTCATTTTTATACTTGATGGTAAAGTTTTTATAAATTCTAGAAGATTTGTATTGAATTTTGTTTCCGTACTCCTCAGTAATATAATCGTAGTCTTTATTTTTTAATTGAACGGTTCTACCTGTTTGCAAACCTTTGTAAGGTTTAGAGGTTTTCCAGACTCTTACAAACATGGCATTTTGCGCATCATCTGCAAAAGCACCTTTAAAAGAATTACTTAATCCGCTTACAATACCAAATAATAAAGTAAACAGTAAAATTGCAAAGGCTACCGTAAAACCAGACATTACAGAACGTAATCTGTTTTTGTTTATACTCTGAAAAATTTCTCTCCAACGATCTAAATCAAACATATTAAACGGCTTTAGCTTTTCCTACTGCAGTTATTTCATCACTAATAATTAAACCGTCTTTTAAACGTACCACTCTTTTGGTTTGTTCTGCAACTTCTTCTTCGTGTGTAATAACAAAAACCGTCATTCCTTCATCATTAATATCCTTTAACAAATCCATTACAGAATCTGTTGTAGTAGAATCTAAGGCTCCTGTTGGCTCATCGGCTAAAACAACTTTAGGTTTGGTAACCAAGGCTCTTGCAATGGCAACACGTTGTTTTTGTCCACCAGAAAGCTCATTTGGTAAATGGTTTGCCCAATCTTTTAAACCAACTTTTTCTAAATAATCTAAGGCTATTTGCAAACGTTCTTTTCTTGCCATACCTTTATAATACAATGGCAAAGCAACATTTTCTACAGCTGTTTTGTAAGATATTAAATTAAACGATTGAAAAATAAAGCCTAAGAATTTATTACGCAAAATTGCTGCTTTCTTCTCGTTCATGTTTTTTATCAACTGCCCATTTAAGTGGTAAGTACCTTCGTCATGCACATCTAATAAACCAACAATATTTAGTAAGGTAGATTTTCCAGAACCAGAAGATCCCATAATAGAAACAAATTCGCCTTCTTTAATATGTAAATCGATTCCTTTTAAAACGTGTAGAGAGTCTTTACCAATTGGGTAAGATTTATGCAGTCCTTCTATTTTAATCATTTGGTGGTTGTTTTGTATAAAAGTATTGATTACCAATGAGTACACTTACTAATTTTTTGTTAAAAGCAAGAATTCACATTTCAAATACAAACATAAGACGTCTTAAAATAAATTATGTTACAAGAAATTTTAAAAAACTTAAAGTATCTTTGTTATAAATTCATGAGAACCTTTTTAAATGCTTGATATTCCTAAAAATAAGAAGATAATTTTATTTGATGGTGTTTGTAATTTATGCAATAATGCAGTTACAAAAACAATTAAATTCGATAAAAAAAACGAGTTTCTTTTTGCTGCTCTTCAATCTAAAAAGGGTACAGAAATTATAAACTATTTAGGCATCGATACTCGCAAACTAGATTCTATCATTCTTTATGAACCTGGCGTATCTTATGATGTAAAAGCTACAGCTGCTTTAAAAATTATGCAATCTTTTGGCGGTTTATGGCATTTGACACGTATATTTTATATATTTCCAGAAAGTTTTAGAAATCATGTGTACGAATTTGTTGCTAAAAACCGTTACAAATGGTTTGGCAAAAAAGAGCAATGTATGATACCTACTAAAGAATTGAAAGCTAAATTTTTAGATTAATTATGAAATTGATTAACGCCTTAAAATGTGGGGTAATTTCATTTGTTTTAACAATCGTAATAATTGTTCTATCAATTTATATGAATGAGACAAATACTTATGTTTCTTCTACAATAGTAGGTTTAATAGCAGCTATTATTTTATTATTGTCCATTATCGGAATGATATTTTTAATTACAGAAAGAAAGAAGCCCCAAAAAAATCAAATATTTGTGTCTTTTCTAATAAACTTATTGTTTTTAATGATGTATTCTTACCTAATAATTTCTAATTGGAAATAAAATGAAATTACCTTCACAAATAAAGTGTGTTATTTTTGATATGGACGGTGTAATTATAGATTCTGAAGAGATTCATAAAAAAGCCTATTATGAAACCTTCAATTCTTTAAATGTTCATGTTTCTGATGCTTTGTATAAATCTTTTACGGGTTCTTCTACAATTAACGCTTTTCAGAAATTAGTAAAACACTTTCAGCTAAATGAAAATCCAGAAGATTTGGTTTTAGATAAACGTAGACGATACGTAAACTTTTTTGAAAACGATCCTAACTTACATTTAGTTGCTGGTGTAGAAGATTTGATAAAATACCTCTACCAAAAAAACATCACATTGGTATTAGCTTCTTCTTCTGCCATGGTAAACATCAACCGTGTTTTTGATCGTTTTAATTTACACCAATATTTTGTGGCTAAAATTAGTGGCGCAGATTTAAAGGAATCGAAACCAAACCCAGAAATTTTTAACAAAGCAGCAATTCTAGGAAATACACCTAAAGAAAATTGTGTGGTTATTGAAGATTCTGATAATGGTGTTAAAGCTGCTAATGATGCCAATATCTTTGTATTTGGGTATGCCAATGTTTTATCCGAAGGTCAAACTTTAGAAAATGCCGATGCGGTTATTAAAGATTTTAAGAACTTAAAATCGATGCTATAACCACTTGTAAATAGCACACTATTACGTAGATTATTTACGAACTGTACTTTTTTTGTATCTTAGAGATTCTTAGTTTTTTATAAAAAATAAATTTCTAAAACCAAACCAATGAATCTCGAAAACAATAAAAAAAATGCTATTGCATTTTATAAAATGGCTTATAATGGTAATCCTGAAAAGGCAGTAGCACTATATGTTGGTGATAAGTATATTCAGCACAATCCTTTAGTAGCAGATGGCAAACAAGCGTTTATCGATTATTTTACTAAAATGCATAAAGAGTATCAAGACAAATCTATTCGGTTTGTAAGAACAATTGCAGAAGGCGATTTGGTGGCGCTTCACACACATCAAATTTGGCCTGGGAACGACCAATATGTTACTATGGATTTTTTCCGTTTTACAGATGATGGTAAAATTGTTGAGCACTGGGATAGTATTCAGCAAGTTCCAAATACATCAGCAAACAATAATACGATGTATTAATTATTGCTATAAAGAACAGCATACGAATTAGTTAAAATGTAATCATTAATTATTTAGAAAGCTCTACAAAAATTCGAACAGCAATTTATGTGAATTTAATGTAATGTTTCTTTTAACTTTAATACTAAGTATGTATCAATACACTATAATTTTAGTAAATTTCACAAAACAAGTAAATAAAGACCCCATTATAATTAATGCAGCTAAAAGAAAATTATAAAAAAATTAGAACTGCCACAGTAGATTTCTGTAACCACTTAGAAATAGAAGATTTTGCCATACAAGTGGTAAAATTTGCGAGTCCTGCAAAATGGCACTTGGCACATACCACTTGGTTTTTCGAAACTTTTATATTAAAAGAAATAGACAAAAATTATAAAGAATTTGATGCTAATTTTAACTACTTATTTAATAGTTATTACAACAATGTTGGTGCTAGAATTTTGCAAAACAACAGAGGCAACATGTCTAGACCAAGCACAAATACTGTTTTTGAATATAGAGCGTATGTAGATAGTAAAATGTTAGCAGTAATGGACTCGATAACAAACCAAAAAATTATCGATTTAATTGTTTTAGGCCTGCAACACGAGCAACAACATCAAGAATTATTAGTTACGGATGTAAAATACATGTTGGGCCACAATCCGCTATTACCTAGTTTTCAAGAAAATTACAATTTAGTTTCAGATAAAAATGCGGTAAACACAAGCGTTAAAGTAGATGCAGGTGTGTATACTATTGGGCATCAAGAAAAAGGATTTTGTTATGATAATGAACTTGGTGTACATAAAGTTTATGTGGCCGATTTTGAAATAGACAATTACCTTGTAACCAATAAAGAATATATAGAGTTTATTGAAGATGGCGGTTACACCAATTTTAATCTTTGGTTAGATGAAGGCTGGTCTTGGATACAAAATGAACATATAAAGGCGCCTTTGTATTGGCATAACATAGACAAGCAATGGCAGTATTACACTTTAGCAGGTTTGCAAAAAATAGACTTAGATGCAATATTGTGCCATATTAGTTATTTTGAGGCCAATGCATTTGCAACTTGGAAAAACAAACGATTACCAACAGAATTTGAATGGGAAATTGCTTCTAAAAAATTAAATTGGGGCTTGCGTTGGGAATGGACAAATAGTGCTTATCTACCCTATCCTAACTTTGTTACAGCAAACGGTGCCGTTGGCGAATACAATGGTAAATTTATGAGTAATAAAATGGTGTTAAGAGGTGCATCTACCGCTACCTCGGCAAATCATAGCAGACACACTTACCGTAATTTTTTTAGTGCAACAGATAGATGGCAGTTTACAGGAATTCGATTAGTAAAATAAGATGACAGAAACTTTTAAAGAAGAAATAAAACAAGGTTTATCGGCAATACCTAAAACATTGCCTTCTAAATATTTTTATAATAAAATTGGCGACGCACTTTTTGTACAGATAATGAATCTGCCCGAATATTATTTAACCAGAAGTGAGTTTGATATTTTTAAAAATAAAACCCAACAATTAATAGACGCTTTTGGTATTGATAAAAACACACATTTCGAGTTGATAGAATTGGGCGCTGGCGATGGTACAAAAACCAAAGAACTTTTAAAAGTTTTAGATGCTCAAAAATATCGTTTCGATTATATGCCAATAGATATTTCTGCCAATGCTTTAGCGCAATTAAAAAACAATTTAGCCAAAGAATTGCCTAATGTTTCTGTAAAAACCCAACAAGGAGATTATTTTAATGTGCTACATTCTCTAAAAGAAAACAACAACCCAAAAGTAATGTTGTTTTTAGGTTCTAATATTGGTAACATGGATGATGAAATTGCTACAGAATTCATTTATAATTTAGGTGCAAATTTGCAAAAAGGCGACAAATTGTTATTAGGTGCAGATTTGATAAAATCGAAAGAAATTGTATTGCCTGCGTATAATGATACACAAGGTATTACGGCAAAATTCAATTTAAATTTGTTAGACCGAATCAATACAGAATTAAATGCAGATTTTAATACATCGCAATTTAAACATCAACCAGAATATAACGAAGAAGAAGGTATTGCCAAAAGTTTTATTGTAAGCACTAGCGATCAAGAAGTAACAGTGCAACGATTAAACAAGACTTTTCATTTTAAAGAAGGTGAAAAAATTCACACAGAAATATCAAGAAAGTATAACGATATTTTAATACAACAAATTATTGCAAACACTAGCTTTACTCTTGATACTAAAATTATGGATAGTAAGGCTTATTTTGCTGATTACATATTAACAAGAAACTAAAAATAATTTGCTATGAAATTAGCACTATATGGCTTAGGTAGTAGAGCTACTGCTTATTATTTACAAGAATTGAACAAGCAATACAATTTAAAAAAAGGCGGATACAGCACTTGCCCACTTTGGATGTATAACACTAATTTTGATACTATAAATCCGTTATTACCAAACGTTTCTAAACCATTAGACGTTATCGTTGCAAAAGATTTACAAGAAATAACAGCATTACAACCCGATAAAATTATAGTACCAAATATTACGTTGCACGAAACAATAGATCGTGTTGCATCTGCTACTGCAATTGTACATCCGTTGCCTTTAACGCTCGCTAAAATAAAGCAACACCAAGTTGCTAAAATCGTTTTAATAGGTTCTTTACATAGCATGAATGCAACTTACTTACGTTCATTTTTTAAAGAAAACGGTATTGCAGTAGTACTACCTACAGCTAAAGAAATGGAATTAATTGACACCGCAAGAAAAGCAATTTATACCTATACAGAAACAGAAGAATTAGTGAAAGATTACCAAGCTATTTTAAAAAAGTATGCAGCCAAACATATTGTAGTAATTGCATGTACAGAACTTTCTATACTAAAACCACAAGGAGTTAGAACTATTGCAGACATGGCAGATTTACAAATTCTAAACGCAGTACAAACAATTATATAAACAAAAAAGCCTTTGCAAATGCAAAGGCTTTTTTTATACAATCATTTATAATTATGCTTCTGTAGCAGCCTCTTTAATGGCTACAACTTCGATATCAAATACCAAATCTCTACCCGCTAACGGATGATTTCCATCAATTATAATAGCGTCTTCCTTTACCTCTACTACCATTAAATTCATTTCGCTACCGTCTGGTGCTTTCGAAACCAACCCCATACCTACTTGTGGCTCCATGTCTTGTGGTAAGTCTTTTTTAGCAACTTCTTGTATCAATTGTGCATTTACTTCGCCATATGCATCCTCTTTGGCAATGTTTAGTGTTTTTTTCTCGTTCAACTTCATGTTTAACAACCCTTTTTCAAAACCAGGAATCAAACGTCCTTCTCCTAAAGTAAACTCAATTGGTTCTTTTCCTTCCGAAGTATCAAAAATTTGTCCGTCTGTTAATTTTCCTGTGTAATGTACTTTTACAGTGTTGTTCTCTTTTACTTGCATCATACTATTATGTATTTCTTTTGTAAGTTTGATAAACTACAACTCTTGCACTTTACAAACTTTTTTAATTTACACATACAAAGCCTCCAAAACCAAGCCAAAGCAATTAATTTATATAAAACTTGTATCTATAGCTTAAATATGTGGTTTGAAATATAAAACATGTTGCTATCATTGGTTTTAAAAGGCATTCAGAACAACCCGTAAGTTTGTCAGTCCAAAGAAAAGAAAAAGGCAATCTTGTCATCAAAACATAAAAATACATACCTAAAAATTTATACGATTAATTTTAAATTTCATTTTAACCTTCTTTTACAAACTACTATTTTTGCAAAATGGATACTAAGAAGCAGGTAATAAAAAAATTGCAACGTTCGGTTGCAGAAGCTATCAAGCAATTTTCTATGATTGCAGAAGGAGACAAAATAATGGTGTGTCTTTCTGGCGGAAAAGATAGTTATGCAATGTTAGATATGTTATTATATTTTCAGAAAGTAGCACCTATTTCCTTTGAAATTGTTGCCGTAAACTTAGACCAAAAACAACCCGGTTTTCCAGAAGAGGTACTGCCTACTTATTTAAGCAACCTAAAAGTACCTTATAAAATCATAGAAAAGAATACCTATAAAGTGGTAATGGATAAAACACCCGAAGGTAAAACTACTTGCAGTTTGTGTTCTCGTTTAAGAAGAGGTACATTGTATGAGGCTGCCAAAGATTTAGGTTGTAATAAATTGGCATTGGGCCACCACAGAAATGATATTATAGAAACCTTTTTCTTAAACTTTTTCTTTGCCGGTAAAATGGAAACCATGCCACCAAAGTTTAAAAACGATGCTGGCGATTTAGTAGTGTTAAGACCTTTGGCTTTTTGCAAAGAAAGCGATATCGAAACTTATGCAGCGTATCAAGAATTCCCGATTATACCTTGTAATTTATGCGGATCGCAAGAAAACTTACAACGTAAAAAAGTAAAACAAATGATTGCCGATTGGGAACAGGAATTCCCGAATAGAAACTCGATTATGATGAATGCTTTGCAAAACGTTTTTCCGTCGCATTTACTAGACCATAACTTGTACGATTTCGAGAACTTAGAGACCAAAGTAACAGAAAATGTATAGTAAGGTTGTAAACCGCTTACACCCTACTACTTTCTTTATACACAGTTATCCCGCCTTTTAATTTTCTTTTCATTTTAAGAGCCGGTTGGTAATTGATATGAAACTTTTTAATGTTTCGTTTTACACTTAGTGCTTCTGGTGCAGCAGCTGCAACACCGCTAAAGCCCATTTTAAACTTACCCACATCACCAAGATCTACAATTTTACCATCGCTTAAATGATAATCTAACTTTTTACCCAAAGCCATTAACACAGCTTTTACATCTACACTGTGCAAAGTACACTCGTTACTAATGCTTTCGCTTAAGGTATCTAAATCTATGGTACCTGTATTTACGGCTTGTAAAATATAATTCTCGGTATTTTTACCAATACTATTATTTCTTTTAGAAATTCTGTAACGTAGCGCCATTTGTAATTTATTTTTTGTATCTTGTTAATTATCTTCTATTTACCTATCAATTCTAAATCTACAAATTATTCTACAATAATTTTAAAAATATACTAGTATATTTTTAAATAAATACTACAATAGTTACAAAAGAATTCTAGTATTGCTCTAAACTACCTCAGCAGCAATGCAACAATACCTACTGAGCAATGCAACAAAACCTACTGACGGATGCACAAACGCACCCTTGTGCAAATAGTATAACCTTATAGCTCTTAAATAGTTTACCTAGAAACAAAAATGTATTTACTATTGGCTTTTACATATAAATACACGAAATTCGCTGAAGTTGATTATAAATCGTTTAAATGGTTATTGTGATTGTATTGACTTTATTTTAATATAAAAAAAATCATTAGTTCAATAATTTAAATTTAAAATAGAATGAATGTTTGGAAGATATAAGATAGAATTATCAGATAAAATAACATTACACTTTTTAAGTATTAACACATACTCAGAGAGGTTAAAAAGCTATATTGAGAGTAATATTCATCAAATATGGAATGGGGATAATGAAATTATTGAAAGTGCTGAAGACATTAACATTACAAAAACCGAATTAAAAAATCTTATAGAAAGAAAAACCGAAGCACAAAAAATTGGTATAGTTTCTGAATTTATTTGTCATTTATATTTACGCGCAAATAAGTATGAGCAACATTTTTTATTCAGGAATTTGGAAGAAAAAGGAATGAAAAAAGGATTTGATGGACTATATCTATTAGAGGAAGATTTTTATATATATGAGAGTAAATCATCCTTAGAAACTACTACGACTGCTACTCACAACGAAAATATTGGAGAATCATATCATGATTTAAGAAAAAAAATAGAAGGAATAAATGCAACTAATGACCCTTGGCGAAATGCATATAATCATGCATTGCATAGAAGTATCAATTTCAATGATAACATTTCCAAAACTTTAAAAAACCTTTCAAAAGAATATGTTCAAAAAAAATTTAGTAAAGTAGAAAACTACAACTTAATACCTAGTTCAACTTTATATCTAGGAGCTCGATATACTAACATTGATAAAGAGGTTTTGAAAAATAAAATTGAAAATCTAATAAGTGGATACAAATTTAAAAAGCTTAATGTTTTATGTATTAATAAAAACTCAGCTAAACACTTTATTAATTATTTAAATGAGTAAAATTACTAGCTACGAAAAGCGTCAATTACTAAATTTAAAGAACAATGAATTCTTTATTGGTTGTTTCAAAAAACTAATACTGAACACTGAATTAGATTTAGAAGAAGCTCAATATATTTTAAGTTCTGCAGTTATCTTCTTTAGGTACTACAATAATGATAAACGACTAAAAGGGTACTTTAATATTGCATACTATATAATTTTGAAATACAGCCTAGTGCATAATGATTATAAACCTTTATATGATATTTCATTGCAAATCGGGTTTTATCCAATTTCAAATTTTATAATAAAACATGAATTGTTAGAAGAAAATCACTTACATGAAGCAATTATAAATAATGAAGTAAAAAAGATTTATTCGAAGGAACAATATGTTGAAACTGTTGAACAATACAATAGGTCTCGTGAGATATTTGAAAATATTAAAACAAAAGACACAGCATACATTGCACCAACTTCTTTCGGTAAAAGTTCAATAATTAGAGACGTTATTGCACGAAATGATTATAAGAAAATTGTTATTGTAGTTCCTACAAAATCTCTTATTGTTCAAACGTATAATGATGTAAGAAATTTAGAATTACCATACAAACTAATTCTTCATGATGAAATGTACAATAATGAAGATAGGTTCATTGGCATACTAACGCAAGAGAGAGCAACAAGGCTTATTAATAAGTTTGACTTAGCATTTGATATAATGTTCATTGATGAAGCACATAATTTATTAAACAACAACAGCAGAAACTTCTTACTTTCTAGATTGATAATGCTCAATTATAAAAAGAACAATGAACATAGATTATTATATTTATCTCCTCTTGTTTCAAATATTTCAAACCTTAAAATAAAAAACACATCTGAAGGTCAAATATTTGAAAGTACAATAAAACATAACTTAAAGACCTTTGATACTTTCTATCTTGACAAAAAGGGCAAATTATTTAGTTATAATAGATATACTAATGAAAAATACCATCTAGCTAGTGAGTTAAATTTTGCTGATTATATTATAACTAATTCTAAGAGTAAAAATTTCTTATATACTTACCGACCTATAATTGTAGAACAAATCGCAGAAAGGCTCAACAGTAAGCTAAGTAATGTATCTGATAATCATAACTTGAAAAAAATATCAAATGTAATATCCGAAGAAATTTCTGAAGATATTAACATTGTTCAATATATACTAAATGGGATTGTATATTTACATGGAAAGCTTCCAAATATATTAAAAGAATACTTGGAATATAATTATAAAGAAGTTCAAGATTTTAAATATGTAGTTGCCAATTCTGTAATTCTTGAAGGAATAAACTTTCCAATTGATAATCTTTATATAACAGCAACTTATGGTTTAAATGTCAAAGGATTAAACAATCTAATTGGCAGAGTGAATCGACTTAACTATGTTTTCAATGATAAGTTAGATAAATTAGTATCACAGGTTCACTTTGTTGACAGTGATGAGTATACTGACTCTAGAAGCAATATGTTAAATAAAATAAGTCTTTTACGTGAGCATACATTTAAAGATGAAAATAAGAATCCACTTCTTGAAGAATATAATATTGAAGAATTAAAAATACCTAAGAAAGATAAAGAAAAGAGAAACGAAAAAGACAGAAAACTAATTGATTCAACAGATTTTCTTATAAACATTAATCCTCATAATTTATCCGATAGAATAAAACAACACTTCATTGAGAATAATATTAATGACTTTTATAAAAGTTATGAAGATATAATTCCTACGATTATTGAGAACACTTCGAAAATTAGTAACAATAATGATGTAATTAATACTATCTATGAAGTATTCATTAGTAACTTAGAAAATGAGATAAAAGATTTTGAGCTTGAGCGTCTAAAGAATGTAAAAGCCAGAACTTACTATAAAAATTACATTGAGATATTTCAACTTTTAAGTTTAAAAGAGAAAATAGCCAATACATTGTCTTATTTTGAAAAAAAGGCAAATGATGTAAAAGATTCCTATTTATTTATCGGGAGTTCTTTTGGTGAAGTTGCATCACAATCTGATAAATATAAAAATTATGAATATCAGAACAAAGTCTATATTAATTTAAAGGGTAAATCAAGACAAAAACTTGCAAATATATCTTTAGTTAAAATCAAATTAGAGGAAGATTTTGTCAGTTTCAAACTAAAGAAATTAATTACCTTTTTATTCGACTTTAACTTTATAAATGAGGAAACTTATTTATTGGCTATTTACGGTAGCAGTGATAGGGATTTAATAAACTTGACCAGAATTGGTCTGAATCCAAGTATAAGTAAAGTCTTAAAAGAAAATGACCAATTAAAAAATCTTGAACTTGATTCTTTTGGAAACTTAATAAGTAATAATAATTTTAAGAATTTTTTAAAGTCACAAAATGAACTATTTAAATTTGAAATAAATAAATATATTAAATAATGACCTTAGTCATCACTTATTAAAACTATTTAATAAAATCAATCTAGTCTAATAGTTATTTAATCACATATGCAAATACAGAAAAAAATACTAACAAATATTATACCTTTCGACAATTTAAATAAACGAAATAACCATAACCCCATAAAAAACCAAAAAAACAATACATTTACCATTCTCTAAACCACAACAATGCAAACCACAAAGCTAACATCAGAAAGTATTTTACCCCTTACCTGCTCTAGAGCCGGTACTTGTTGTTATGGGAAAGCCGTAATGTTAAATCCGTGGGAGTTGTTGCAATTTAGCATCGAGAAAAAAGTAACCCCAAAAACGTTTCGAGATTTGTACACAGATTTTGGTGGCGTTCGTTTAACTTTTAATGGTACAAAAGATAGCAAAGGGCAAAGTGCTTGTAGTCAATATATAGATACCAAAGGTTGCAGTGTGCATAATGGTAGGCCTTTGGCTTGTCGTTTGTACCCTTTAGGGCGTCAAATACAATTTAACAAAGCACATTATATGTTCGAGGGCAAAGCGTTTCCGTGCTTAACAGATTGTGCAGAGGTTTTAAATTTGCCCAAATTAACGGTGGGTAACTATTTAAAAGGACAAGGAGCAACACCTTTTGAGAATGCCCAAGACGCGTATTTAGAAATCATGCAAAATATTGCAGATGTTGCTTTTCAGTTATTGCTAGAAACCGGTTTGTCTGCATCCGGAGATACCAAAACACTGCAATTGTGGCAAGAAATGGGCAACGCATTACCAGAAGACTTAACCCAACGCATTGCTACCGATTGGTTAGACGCTTTGATGTTGCCAACTATAGATAGTTCAATAGACAACCCTATTGACTTTGCCACGGCACATAACGAGCTTTTAATGGCTAAAATTCAGGATAATTTTGGTGGCTTAGATACACTAGATAAAATTAGCGATGCGGCTGTTGTTTTAATTGGCGTCGCATTACAATTGGCAAGAGGTTTGGGCGCAAATACCCAAGAGATTGCAAGTCATTGGGTAGCTACTGCAAAAAGTCATGGTGCTTTAAACTAATTGTTGTTAACTTTGTTTTTAGAAAAAGAAACACTTCTTAAAATTGTAACCGATGAAAATATTGCATACTGCCGATTGGCATTTGGGACATAGACTGCACGAACAATCTCAATTTGAAGAACAAACCCTATTTTTAGAGTGGTTAGAGAACTACATTATACAACAAGAAATTGATGTTTTATTAGTTTCTGGCGATATTTTTGATTCGGGTTCGCCATCAAACCAAAGTTTAGAAATGTACTACCGCTTTTTAATGAATTTAAAAGCAACTACTTGCAAATCGGTTATTATTACGGGCGGTAATCATGATTCCCCCGGAACTTTAAACGCACCAAAACCTATTTTAGACGCTTTGTCTATAAAGGTAGTTGGTAAAGCAACTGAAGACATTAAAGACGAGGTTTTTAAAATTGAGGTAAACAATGAGCAGGTAATTGTTGCCGCAGTACCTTATTTAAGAGACGGTGATATTAGACGTGCGGTTGCCGGTGAAACTTTTGACGAGTTGATAGACAAATATAAAACCGCTTTAATACATCATTACGATGCAGCAGCAGAAGCTTCTAAAGAAATTAACAAGAAGAATGCACCTGTAATTGCCATGGGGCATTTGTTTGCCACAGGTGGTTCTGTTTCTGATAGCGAGCAAAATATTTATGTAGGTACTTTGGGCCATATTGGTGCAGAAGATTTTAATACGTATTTTGATTATGTGGCTTTAGGCCATTTACACAGACCCCAAATAATTGGTGGCAATGAGAAGGTTCGATATTCAGGATCGCCAACTGTGTTGAGTTTTAGCGAAGTGAGTTACGAGAAAAAAGTTATTGCATTAACTGTAGAGGATAATACCATCTGCAATATTGAAGAAGCAATTGTGCCGAGGTTTCGCGAATTTTATAAAATTACAGGCACTGTAGCAAGTTGTATTGAAACCTTTAATGAGCTTACCACCAACAACTACAATTTAACACCTTGGGTAGAAATTGTATTAAACGAAGACCATACAGTAAATACCGAAAGTTTAAAACGTGCCGCAGAACATCATGCTTTTGAAATCTTAAAAATTGGCTTGCAAAGAGAACGCTCTATTAAAGGAATTGAAGAATTGTTAGAAAACACAAAATCTATAAAAGAATTGGTGCCAACAGAAGTTTTTAAACTAAAATGCAAAGAAATGGAATATGATTTAGAGCAAAAACCTGCCATTTGGGATGCTTTTAATGAAATTTTACAAACCGTAAAAAAGCAATAAAGGCATCTAGTTATGAAAATTTTAAAAATAGAATTACAAAATATCAACTCTTTAAAATCTGATACGCCGATTTGTATAGATTTTAACAGTGAACAATTTAGAGATGTAGGTTTGTATGCCATTACAGGTGCTACAGGTGCCGGTAAAACAACTATTTTAGATGCCATTACTATTGCCTTGTATCATAATGTGCCAAGATTTAACGGTACAAAAGGCACACTTTTAGATGTAGTAAGCCATGGCGCAACAAACGCATACAGTAGAATTGTATTTAAAAACAAAACGGCTTCTTTTGAAGCTTTTTGGGGTGTAAGAATTGCTGATAAAAATGGTAAACTCTATAAAAATGCCAAAGAAGAAGTCAGCTTAAAAAACTTAACTACAGGCGTAATTTTAGCTACTCAAAAAAGACAATTATTAGCAGAAGTTTTAAGAGTAACCCAATTAGACTACAACCAATTTTTACGATCTGTAATGCTTGCCCAAGGTGAATTTGCAGCATTTTTAACAGCCAAAGGACCAGAAAAAGGAAAGCTTTTAGAACAAATTACTGGTGAACAGATTTATAAAAAAATTGGGCAAAGTATTTTAGAAAGAAAAGCAAAAGAAGAAAATATCTTAAAAGAAATTCAGGCAAAAATTAATGCGGATGATATTTTAAGTGAAGACGATAAAAAGAAATTATTAGAAGAAAGCAACGGCATTGCAACGGCGATTACAAAATCTGAATCTGAAATTAAAACCTCGCAAGCGGTTGTTGATTGGTATACAGAATTTTCTAAATTGACAAAAGCAAAAGAAGACAATGAAAAAAATTCTGAGGCGATTGACAAATACGTTAAAGAACAAAAACCAAAATTAGATGCCTATGCTTTGCACGAGAAAGCTTTGCCTTTTAAAGAAAAGATAAAAGAATTAGTTCTTACTGAAAAATCTATTTTAGAAAAGCAAAAAACTGTAACTCATTTAAACAAAGAACTGAATGATTTAAAGCCAAAAATTACTCAATTAGAAGCGCAAGTTAAAACAGACACCACTGCTCTTGAAAACCAAGAAAAGAATTTTAAACAATGGTTGCCAAAGTTTGAAGAGGTTACAACATTAGATGCTACGTTTAACACCGAACAACAAGTAAAGTTAAAAACATCAGAAAATATTAAGCTAATAGATGTAGAAATAAAAAAAGAGCTTATAAATAAACAAAAACTTACAGAGCAATTTGATAAAGTTGATGCACAAATTAAAGCGGCAAAAAACTATTTAAAAAACAACTACTTTCTAACAGAGGTTGCCAAAGAATTAACCCATTGGAGAGAAGATTTTTCGGCTTTAAAAGCACACAATGCCATTGTAATTGAAAGTACCAATATTTTAAAAAAACTTGAAAAAGATGCAATAACTACAGCACAAGTTTTAAAAGATAAAAAGCTACTTTTTGATAAAGAAATTATAACATTAAAAGAGTTTGATAGTAAAATAAAAGCTCTTAATAAAAAGACAGAGAATAATACCTTACAAGACATTTTACAACAACAAGCAATTGATGTAAAAACAATAAATAACTGGAAACAACTAAAAAGTCTTTCAGAACAGTACAACCTTTTTCAACAGCAGATAACAAATATTGTTTTAGAAATACAAAAATTAACAAAAGAAGAAAAGGAAGTACAAACCAATCTTACCGTTTTAGAAAAAGACTTAAAAATGCAAGAAGACTTGGTATCTGATGCTACTAAAATTTTAGAATTAGAACGCAGCATTGCCAAGTATGAAGCTGATAGAGCAAATCTAACGCAAGGAGAACCTTGTGGTTTGTGTGGTGCTACCGAACATCCTTTTACAGAAAACACACCAAAGATTCAAATTAGTGAGGCTACAGTAACACTCAACAAAAGAAAAGAAGACTTTAGTAAATTAAGTATAAAGCAGCACCAATTTGTACAACAAAAAACGACAATAATTACCCGATTAGAAAATGCAACAAATCAATTAAAAAAGAAAAAAGAAGAAATAGCTGAACTAATTTTAAAAGCGAAGGCAACACCTATTTCTACTGAATTATCTAACCTAGAAAAAATTGATAGTGAAATTAAAAGTTTAGAGCATCAATTAAAAATTCATGAAGAGAATTTACAAATTGCTCAAAATATTCAGAAAGAAAAAGACCAACTTACCAAAGCAATGCAATTGCAACAGCAGACAAATAGTGCTTTAAACACACAAATTGCAACATTAGAAGAACAGATCAAATATGCTAAAAATTCTACCGAAGAACACAGCAAAAAAGCAATTGTAAACACAAAACTTGGCAAAGAAATAAAAGAGCGTTTAAAGATTTCTTTAGCCAAATACACGTACACATTACCAAGCATACCAGAAAGCAGTCTATTTCTAAAAAATATAGACGAAAATATAGCTGCATACAATGCTAAAGAAAAAGAGATTGCCGCATTTGAGTCTGAACAAAAGGTATTAACAACCAAGTTAGAAAGTATTGATGCCAATTTAAAAGTTAAAGATCAGGATATTAAAAACCTGCAAAAAACTTTAAAAGAAAAAATTGAGATTTTAGATAAAATCCTTGGGCAACGAATAGCTATTTTGCCAAAAGAAGTATCTGTAGATTTTAAAAGAACAACGTTACAAGCGCTCACAAAAAAATTATCAGATAAAGAACGTAGTAGCAAAGAGGCACTTAATAATTTGCAGAATTTAAGAACTAAACAAGAAACATCTTTAGCAAATACAACTATTGATTTAAAAAAACTTGAAGGCTCTAAAATCGAATTAGAAATCAACTTGAATAAAGAAATACAAGCTAGTAATTTTGCGACACGTAAAGCTATTGAATTGGCTCTTTTACCTGATGATTTAAGTGCAAATTATAAAAATTTAAAAGAAAGAGTTCACGAGAATTTATTAAAAATAAAAACATTAAAAGAAAACAATTTACAAGAATTTAAAAACTTAGAAAACCGTAAAAACTTTACAATTACAGCGGAAGAAAGTAAACAGTTCTTAGCCACCGCAAAAAATAAAAAAGAAGCCCTTTTAACAGAAAAAGGTAAAATTGAAGAAGCGTTTAGAAAAGACAAAGAAATTAAAGATAGAAACAAAGAGGTCTATAAAAAAATAGACATTCAAAACGAAATTTGCAACGTTTGGCGAGAGTTGTTTAAAATTATTGGTAACTCAAAAGATGCGTTTAATGTGTATGTGCAACGTTTAACATTAAAACAATTATTAGATTTGGCAAATGTGCATTTGTACAATTTGAACAAGCGTTATTCGTTAAAATTAGAAGATTCTTACAAACCCAAAGAAGAACTGAACTTTAATTTGATAGACCATTACCAAACAGATAGAGCAAGATTGGTAGATACTTGTAGTGGAGGTGAAAAGTTTATTATTAGTTTGGCTTTGGCATTGGGTTTATCTGACTTGGCAAGTAAAAACGTTAAAATAGATTCACTTTTTATCGATGAAGGCTTTGGTACTTTAGATGGCAATACTTTAGAGACAGTTATCTCTACATTAGAAACTTTACAATCTCAAGGTAAAACAATTGGTATTATTTCTCATGTAGAAAACTTAAAAGAGCGTATACCAACGCAAATTCAAATTACTAAGAAAAGTAGCGGTGTTAGTACTGTTAAAATAGTTTAATTAAAATCTATTAAGTTTTTTTAAACAAAAACGGCTTTGAATAAATCAGAGCCGTTGATTGATTGACAAAAAACACATTATTACCCTATATTTAGAACTTTAGTAAAAACCCCCATTTCGACTAAAATACACAAGAAAAAAACCTATGCGTATATAAGGTAAGTAATGCGTTTAATTTTTGGTATTAGCTAATAATTTTCTTTAAAATGCTAAAACCTTTTTTTTCAAGTATGTCTACAGATCCATCTGCAAAAAACACTTGTTTAATATTGTTTAATAATTCATCTCTTTCTTCTTGTGTCAAATTATTATCTGCCACAAATGTTTGAATTTTATTTATATTTTCTTCATCAGAATCTACAACAACTTCTGTGTGCATTCTATGAAAAGTAGCTTCATCTACCTTTGTACGGATAAATTTTTGCTCTGCAATATCCTCTATATGATTGCAATGTGCTGCATACAATAACACATATGCTTCAAAATCTTTTTTTGTCCAGTTCAAACTCATTCTTCTTTTTCAATTGGTAAATTACCATCACTTGCCCATTCTGTCCAAGAGCCATCATAAACGGCTGTATTCTCAAATCCTAAAACTGCTGCTCCTAAGGCTAAAATTGAAGCCGTAATACCTGACCCACAAGTAAATACAAAATCATTTACACCAACAAATTTACTGAAAATTTTAGATAATTCTGCGTAAGACTTCATTTTTCTATTGTTTAGTATATTATTAAAAGGAATATTTACAGAATTAGGAATGTGCCCACTAGACAATTCTGGTCTTGGTTCTGGCGCTGTTCCTAAAAATCTTCCTTTAGAACGTGCATCTATAATAACACTAGTATCGTTAGCCATTGCATTGTAAACAGCTGCTTTGTTTTTTAGTTTGTGCGGCTTAAAATCAGCCGTAAAATTACCTTTACCCGTTTCTTTAGAATAGTTTGTTACAGTAGGATAATTGTTAGCTTTCCATTCTGGCAAACCACCATCTAAAACAGCTATATTTTGAAAGCCCATTAGCTGAAACATCCACCAAACTCTTGGCGCACTATAAATACCCAAATCATCATAGCAAATAATAGTAGAATTGTTATTAATTCCTAATTCTCTTGCTTTGGTTTCAAACACTTCTGCAGACAAAACCGTATTAGGCAAAGAAGCATTTTGATCTGAAAAAGTTGTTTTTAAATCAAAAAACAACGCACCTTTAATCCGATTTTTCTCTTTGTCTGTAATAGCAACATCAGTTACTTTAGGGATTGTACAATCTAAAACGATAAGATTTGTATCGTTTAAATGTTTGTACAACCAATCTACAGTTACCAAGGGTTTGGTTATTTTTAAAGACATTTTATAGACGTTATTATTTTACTTCGTCGTAATGATCGTCCCAGTTTTTAGGTGTCGGATTGTCATGTAATTTTCCTACAGATTTAGCAACTAAAGAAGCTACTGTTGCATCTCCAGTAACATTTATAACTGTTCTACACATATCTAAAGGTCTATCAACTGCAAAAATTAGTGCCAAACCAATAGCTAGTTTGTCTGCCGGAAAATTAACAGATTCTAATACAATTACCAACATTACCATACCTGCACCAGGAACTGCTGCAGACCCAATAGAGGCTAATAAAGCTGTAATTATAATTGTTAATTGATCTACAAACGTTAAATCGAACCCAAGCGCTTGTGCTATAAAAACTGCAGCAACAGCTTGGTATAAAGAGGTTCCGTCCATATTAATAGTTGCACCAACAGGCAAAACAAAACTAGATACTTCTTTATCTACCCCAATATGTTCTTCTACACGCTCCATAGTTACCGGTAAGGTTGCCGCACTTGAACTTGTAGAAAACGCAAGTAATTGCGCCGGACTTAATTGTTTTAAGAACCAAAAAGGATTCTTTTTTGTAAAAACTTTTACCAAAACCATGTAAAAAACAACTAATAAAAATAAACCACCAACAACTGTACCTGCATACTTTAAAAGTGCTATTAATAAATCTGGATCATTAGATGATACTACAACATTAGATAACAATGCAAATACTGCAATTGGCGCAAATAACATAATTAAATCTACCATCTTTAAAACTACTTCATTTAATGAGTCGAAAAAATCTTTTAAAGGTTTAGATCTTTTTTCTCCGATTAAAAGCATAGAAATTCCTAAAAATATGGTGAAGAAAATTACTTGCAACATTGATTTATTGTTGCTCATTGCTTTCATGGCATTATCTGGTACCATATCTACTAAAAATTGTAAAGGACCACTACTTTTTTGCTTAGACGCTTCGGCTATTTTTGCTTGCACACCACCACTATTAGCATACGTTTCTGTTAGTTTTGTAATTGTTTCTTCTGAAATACCATCTCCTGGTTTTACCACATTTACCAATAATAAACCAATAGTAATGGCAATAACGGTAGTAAAAATATAGATTCCGATAGTTTTTAAACCAATATTCTTAAACTTAGAAATATCTTTTAAATCTGAAATACCTTTTACTAAAGAAGCAATAATTAAAGGAACCGCAATTAATTTTAATAATTTTACAAAAATACTTCCAAAAGGATTGATCCAATTGGCAACAAAAGTAGAACCACCGTCTATTCTTGTCATTAATAATCCAAAAAGGATACCGATAACCATTCCTATTAAAATCTTCCAGTGTAATGCTAGTTTCTTCATGTATTTCTTTAAAATTATTTTAGTTGTGAAAGATAAAAAAATAATTAAAAATTTAGGTGACTTTATTTGTATATTGTGTCATATTTTTAGAAAACATTCATATTAATTATTAAAAACATAAAAATGGCAGGTATATTAGACTTATTAAACAGTGATTTAGGAAAACAAATTGTTTCTGGTGTAGCAGGTTCTACAGGTAACGATGCGAGTAAAACAGGTAGTGCTTTAACAATGGCTTTACCAGTTTTAATGAAAGCAATGGAAAGAAATGCTTCTTCTCCTGAAGGTGCAGCTGGTTTAATGGGTGCTTTAACAGGTAAACACGATGGTAGTATTTTAGACAACTTAGGTGGTTTATTTGAAGGTGGTGTTGATGAGTCTGTGAAACAAGACGGAGCAGGAATTTTAGGTCATATTTTAGGTAGTAAACAACAAGGTGTTGAACAAGTTATAGGGCAAAAATCTGGTTTAGATGCTGGTTCTGTGGCAAACATTTTAAAAGTTGCTGCACCAATTTTAATGGGTGTTTTAGGAAAACAAAAACAAGAACAAAACATTAGTAATTCTGGAGATTTAACAGGTCTTTTAGGTGGTTTATTAGGTGGAAGTTCTGCGAATAACGATCAAAGTTTCTTAGAGAAAATTTTAGATGCTGATGGTGACGGAAGTGTAATTGATGATGTTGCAGGAATGGTTTTAGGAGGAAATAAGAGTAAAGGTGGCCTTGGCGGAATGCTTGGTGGGCTTTTCGGAAAATAAGTTTTCTACATTTTTAGATATAAAAAAGCTCAAACCTATGGTTTGAGCTTTTTTTATAAAGTTTAAGTTTTACTTTTTATAACAAGATTTGTAAATCTCTTCATACACAGGTAAAATACTTTCTAATGAAAATTGTTTTGTTTGTGCTTTTGCATTTTGCTTAAATTCCTCTAAAGTAGTATCGTCTTTAACAATCGAAATTGCATTTTTAGCCATATCATCAACATCCCCTAAGTTACTTAAATAACCTGTTTTACCATGAATGTTTACTTCTGGTAATCCGCCTGTATTTGTAGAAATAACAGCTGTACCCGCCGCCATTGCTTCTAAGGCTGCCAACCCAAAACTTTCTGTTTGTGATGGTAGTAAAAACACATCTGTATAACATAGAATTTTAGCAACTTCTGTACTATTTCCTAGAAAGAAAACATCATTTGTAATTTTTAATTCTTTCACTAACTTTTCTGCTTTGGCTCTTTCTGGTCCTTCACCAATCATCAATAATTTTGATGGAATTTCTTTTCTTACCGCTGCAAAAACTTTGATTACATCTTCTACTCTTTTTACTGGTCTAAAATTACTTACATGTGTAAAAATTCTTTCATTTGGTTTAGCTAATGCAATTCTTTTACATTCTTCTTTATGTGCATTATCATATTTTTCTACATCAATAAAATTATAAATTACTTTAATATCTTTGGTAATATTGAATAATTTATTTGTTGTTTCTTTTAAGTTATTAGAAACAGAAGTAACTACATCAGAATTATTAATACTAAATTCTACAGCTGTTTTATACGTTGGATGACTACCTACAAGAGTTATATCTGTACCGTGTAATGTAGTAACCACACGAACATCTAAGCCTTTTTCTTTTAACATTTGCTTTGCCATATAGGCAGCATATGCATGCGGAATAGCATAATGAACATGTAAAACTTCTAAATCGTGTTTTCTAACTACTTCAACCATTTTACTTGACAATGCCAACTCATAAGGCTGATATTCGAAAAGAGGATATTCTTCTATAACAACTTGATGAAAATGAAGATTATGAGATAAAAAATCTAAACGAACTGGCTGATTATAGGTAATAAAATGAACTTCATGCCCTTTATTAGCCAATGCCATACCTAATTCTGTAGCTACTACTCCACTTCCTCCGAAGGTCGGATAACAAACAATACCTATTTTCATATAATTTCTAAAAGGTTAAAAAATTAAATTCTTAGTTGTAAAGATACTTTTAATCTTACACTATTATTCTAAATAAAAATATAAAAGAGTTTTTCAAATACATGAAAAACTCTTTTTATTATTTAGTGTAATATAATTATTAGTAATCTCCTAAAGTTGCCGGATTTTGCGCTAATGCAGTTTCTAACTGCTCATCACTTGGTGCTTTACCATGCCACGCGTGTGTGTGCATCATAAAATCTACACCGTTACCCATTTCTGTATGTAATAATATACAAACTGGTTTACCTTTACCTGTTAAAGCTTTCGCTTCTGCTAAACCAGATAAAATTGCTTCGATATCATTACCTTCTTTAACATCTAATACATCCCAACCAAATGCTTCAAATTTAGCTCTAATACTTCCCATGTTTAAAACATCGTCTGTAGCACCATCAATTTGCTTTCCGTTTAAATCTATAGTGGCAATTATATTGTCTACTTTTTTTGCTGATGCGTACATAATAGCTTCCCAGTTCTGACCTTCTTGCAATTCACCATCACCATGTAAAGTATACACTATTTTAGAATCGTTGTTTAGTTTCTTAGCTTCTGCTGCCCCTATACCTACAGATAAACCTTGTCCTAAAGAACCAGATGCAATACGCACACCAGGTAAACCTTCATGAGTTGTTGGATGCCCTTGTAATCTAGAATCTAATAATCTAAAAGTATTCAATTCTTCTACAGGAAAGAAACCGCTATGAGCCAAAACGCTGTAAAATACTGGTGAAATATGACCGTTAGATAAGAAGAATAAGTCTTCATTTTTACCGTCCATTTTAAAATCTGTAGAATAATCCATTACTTCTTGATATAGACAAGTAATAAATTCTGCACACCCTAAAGAACCTCCTGGATGACCAGAATTTACTTTATGCACCATTCTTAAAATATCTCTACGAACCTGTTGTGTAAAATCTTGTAATTGTTGTGTTGTTGGCATTCTGTTGTTTTTGTTTTAGCAAAAGTAATTTTTTTTAACACAATAGACAACTTAAAAGCGAAAGTAAAAGAAGGGTTCGAATATTTCTTTTTCACGTAAATTTTCCCTTTTAATTATCTAAGTTTGATAATAAACCCTTCTTCAATTACTCTTCGATGTAAATGTATTTTTTTTTAAAAGAAAATTCTAATTAAGTAAGTCGTAATTCATGAATTACGATGTACTAGGTATAAACGGGAAACTTAAACAACTAACTAACAACATGTTATTAATTAACCTAATTTATGCAAGAAATTAAGTATTTTTGCTACGAAAAAATAAAAGAAAACAAAAATTGCATATTTCTAAATTCGTATCTCTGCTAATATTCGCAATTAACTTTACCTCTGTTTGTCAGAATTCTAAAAATATTCAAAACTACACGTTTGATGAATTATCAGATAAATACTATGAATATAAATTTACGGATTCTTTAAAAGCTAAAAAGTTTGCCAATTTTTATTTTAATAAAGCGGTTAAAGAAAAAAATATTGTAAATGCTATAAGTGGAAAATACTATTTAAGAGAGATTTTTAAAAACGATTCTATTTACATAAATTATTTAGATTCAATAATTAATCTTTCAAAAAGTAAGCCAACAAAAATGTTTCCTGCGCTTGCTTATTATAAAAAGACTCTTTATTATTATAACAATGAAAAAAACAATGAATCTTTAAAAAATTGTCTTTTAGGATTTAAATATTTGAAAGAAAATAAGAATGATAGTTTGAAATATCTATTTAAAATAAAACTGGCAAGTATTAAAACTATATCAGGTAAAATAAATGAGTCAAACAAAATATTATTAGAAATTATCAATGAAAATAATTTAAAGCAAAATATTATTAATTCGGATAACTATTATATTTCTCTTTTTAATATATCTAGAAACTATCTCAAGTTAAAAATTAATGATTCAAGTAAGTTTTATAATAAAAAAGCTATAAAATTTGCGAAATCAATAAATGATAGCTTACTAATAGGATATTCCTTAAATAATCAAGGATTAATTCACTACTACGAGAAAAAATATTTAAAAGCTATCAAATATTATTCTAAATCTTTGCCATATTTAATAGAGGATGAAAATTACAGAGCAATTTTTGATGCTTATAATTTAATAGCAAAATCTTATATAAAATTAAAAAAAACAGAAAAAGCTTTTAAGTATAATTTACTCATAGACTCTCTCTATAAAAAACAAAAAATCACTTTTCATGCTCAAAGAAATAGTTATTCTTTTCTAATTAAATATTATAAGGATAAACAAGACTTAAAAAATCAACTCAAATACATTAATAAATATCTCAAAGTCGATAGTATATTAAATGTAAGAAGTAAAAAACTCTCAAAAACATTTACTGAAGAATACGATAGGCCAAAGTTAATTGCTGAAAAACAAAAAATTATTTCAGAATTAAATAATGAAGTTTCTTTTTACAAGAAATCGAGAGTTTATATTGGATTTGTTTTAATAATCTCTTTGATAGTAGTTCTTCATCAATTTAAAAAACGAAAAAAACAAGAACAGAAATTTGAAAACCTACTACTCAAATTAAAGAATAAAAAAGTACTTGAAACTTCAACTTCAGACTCTACAAAAAATCAAAAAAGTTTACCCGAAACTATTGTTTCAGAATTACTCTCTAAGTTAGACTCTTTTGAAAAAAAGCCAGAAAACTTTACAAATAAGAAACTTACTTTAAGTTCTCTTGCTAAAGAATTAGAGACAAACTCCAACTATCTTTCTAAGGTGATCAATCAGCAAAAAGGATATAATTTTTCTACCTATTTAAGAAAATTAAGAATTGAATATGCGCTTAACTTATTAGAGAAAGATGAAACAATTCGTAAATATAGTATTGACGCTATTGCAAGAGAAGTAGGTTTTAAAAATGCAGAAACATTTTCTAAAGCTTTCTTTAAAGAAACAGAATTAAATCCTTCTTATTACATTAAGCAATTAGATAAAAAGAAATAATATTTTTAGAGTTCTAATAAAGTTTGAGTACTTATTTATGACAAATAAATAAAAATGTATTTTCGCATTGAAAAAAGAAAAAGTACTCCTTTGAAAATAGCTTTACAAATAATAATATCCCTCTTATTTCTTGTCAATTTTAATGTAATTGGTCAAAATTCTGAAAATATTGAAAACTACACGTTTGATGAATTGTCAGATAAATACTATGAATATAAATTTACGGATTCTTTAAAAGCTAAAAAGTTTGCCAATTTTTATTTTAAGAAAGCCATTAAGGAAAAAGATACGGTTAATGCTATAGATGGTAAGTATTATTTAAGTGAAATTCATGAAAATGATTCCATATATATTAATTATGTAGACTTAATAATTAAAAAAACAAAATTACTACCTAGTAAAAATTTCCCTGTATTTGCCTATTTAGATAAAGGTTTATTTTATTTTCATAAAGAAAATAACAAATTATCACTAAAAAACTGGATTTCAGCCTTAAAGGAAATTGAGATTCATAAAAACGATAGCTTGGAATTCATAATAAAAAAAAATATTGGAGCTTTAAATTATTATAATAAAAAGTTTATTAGAACAAAAAAACTTTATTTAGAGTGTTTAGATTATTATAAGAAAAATAAACTAAAGATTGAACCTAGTAATTATTTTTCACTTCTTATTAATACATCTAAAGTTTATTTAAACTTACAAAATATTGATTCAGCTAAATTTTTTAATAAAAAAGCAAATCAATATGCGAAAAAAATAAACAATAATGTATTGGTTGGATATTGTTTTTACAGATGGAGTATTATTAATTTTAGAGAACACAATTATGAAGAGACAATACTAAATTGTAAAAAATCGATACCTTTTCTTATAGAAGATGAAAATTATAGAATTTTGTTTAACGCCTATAATATTATTGCGAAAGCTTATTCTCAACTAAATAATGAAATTAAGACTAAAAAATATAATTTTTTAATTGATTCTCTATTTATTAGAACCAAAATAGTTCATGCTTCACAGAAAGACAGCTATAAATATTTAGCAAACCATTTTAAAGAAAATAAAGACTTAAAAAATCAACTTAAATACATTAATAAATATTTAAAAGTTGATAGCATCTTAAATCAAAGAAGTAAAAATCTTTCAAAAACATTTACTGAAGAATACGATAGGCCAAAGTTAATTGCTGAAAAACAGAAAATTATTTCAGAGTTAAATAATGAAGTTTCTTTTTACAAGAAATCGAGAGTTTATATTGGACTTGTTTTAATAATCTCTTTGATACTAGTTATTTATCAATTTAAAAAACGAAAAAAACAAGAACAGAAATTTGAAAACCTACTACTCAAATTAAAGAATAAAAAAGAACTTAAAATTTCAACTATTGGTTCTACAAAAAATCAAAAAAGTTTACCCGAAACTATTGTTTCTGAATTACTCTCTAAGTTAGACTCTTTTGAAAAAAAGCCAGAAAACTTTACAAATAACAAACTTACTTTAAGTTCTCTTGCTAAAGAATTAGAGACAAACTCCAACTATCTTTCTAAGGTGATCAATCAGCAAAAAGGTTATAATTTTTCTACCTATTTAAGAAAATTAAGAATTGATTATGCGCTAAAATTTTTAAAGAAAGATGAAACAATTCGTAAATATAGTATTGATGCTATTGCCAAAGAAGTAGGTTTTAAAAATGCAGAAACATTTTCTAAAGCTTTCTTTAAAGAAACAGAATTAAATCCTTCTTATTACATTAAGCAATTAGATAAAAAGAAATAATTATGTTTTTTGCTTTTTCTTCTTAGCTGCAGGAAATAAAACATTATTTAAAATTAATCGGTAACCAGGTGAAGTTGGATGTAAATCTAATTCAGTTTTAGGATCTCCTACTCTATGTGTATAATCTTCAGGATCGTGCCCGCCATAAAAAGTAAACATACCTTTACCCTTTGTACCGTGAATATATCTTGCTTCTCTATTCACTTTATTTTCTCCTAAAACCAATACATTACTTTTAATCGTACTTCTATCAAAAGAAGTTGTTTGCCCCATAAATCCCTTTACTAAAACTGTATGATTTTGAGTTAACATCGTTGGTACTGGATCCCATTTTGCAGAAAACTCAACTAAAGAAAAGTAATCTGATGTTTTAGGAATTTTACGTTTTCTTGTCATATCAATAGATGAAAACTCGTATGTTGTAGGATTTTTTATCAGTTGGTAATTTTTAAATGCAAACGTTTTGTTGTAATTAATTTTAGATTGATAATTTGGGGTAGATGCATCTCCATCAAACATGGCTTCTGCAATATCAATTCCCTCTGCAGATAAAGCGATATCAAAACTATCGGTTGCAGAACACATTGCAAACATAAAACCGCCACCAACAACATAATCTCTAATTTTTTTTGCTACTGCTAATTTTTCTTCAGAAACTTTATTATACCCCAATTCGGCTGCTAGTTTCTCGGCTCTTTGTTTTCCTTCTATATACCAAGGTGTGGTTCTAAAAGAACCATAAAATCGACCATATTGCCCTGTAAAATCTTCGTGATGTAAATGCAACCATTCGTACAACAACAACTTATCATCTAAAACTTCTTTGTCATAAATTACGTCAAAAGGAATTTCTGCATAGGTTAAAACCATCGTTACAGCATCATCCCAAGGCATTTTATCTTTAGGTGAATATACCGCTATCTTGGGAGCTTTTTCTAAAGTAACAGCATCTTGATTTGAAGAAGGCGCAGCAATTTCTTGTAAAATTAATTGTGCTTTTGCATCTGATATCACTTGATAAGAAACACCTCTAATTTTACACTCATTTTCTACAATCTTATTGTTTTCAATTAAAAATGCACCACCGTCATAATTTAAAAGCCATTTAGATTTTAAGCCAGCTTCTAAAGAATAATAAACAATTCCGTATGCTTTTAAGTGATTTTTCTGATTATCATCACTCATAGGAACATAAATAAATGACGCCCAAATTGAGTTGGAAACGAATAGAAATATAAATATTGTTAGAAGTTTCTTCATATTAAAAACTAAAATACACAATTACTTTAGAAGCAATTGTGTATTTCTATAAATTTATAAATACTTTAATAATTAAAAAGGAACATCATCATCGCCAAAAGCATCTTTTGGATCTACGCCTCCTTCTCCGGCAAATGGATCTTCTGGGAAATCTGCATTCATAGAAGATTGAAATTCTGAGCTAAATCCTTCTTCTAAATCTGAGAATTTTGCTAAATGACCTGTAAATTTTAAACGAATATTATCTAAACCACCATTTCTGTGTTTTGCAACGATAAATTCTCCTTGTCCTTCACACGGTGAATGATCGTCATCATCCCATTCTGTCATTCCGTAGTATTCTGGACGGAAAATAAAACTTACAATATCGGCATCTTGCTCAATTGCACCAGATTCACGTAAATCTGATAATAAAGGCCTTTTACTTCCACCACGAGTTTCTACCGCACGAGATAACTGAGAAAGCGCAATAACTGGTACAGAAAGTTCTTTTGCCAAAGCCTTTAAGTTTCTCGAAATCATAGAGATTTCTTGTTCTCTATTTCCGCCTGCTTTTCCTCCTGCAGTCATCAATTGTAAATAATCAATAACTAAGATTCTTACGTTGTGTTGCGATACCAAACGTCTTGCTTTTGCCCTTAAGTCAAAAATAGACAAAGATGGCGTGTCATCAATAAAAATTGGTGCATCAGACAAACGTTTTACTTTTACATTTAACTGTTCCCACTCGTGTGGTTCTAAATTTCCTTTTCTTAATTTTTCTGAAGTTAAACCTGTTTCCGAAGAAATCATACGCGTAATCAACTGTACAGAAGACATCTCTAAAGAAAAAATAGCAACACCATGATTAAAATCTATGGCCATATTTTTAGCCATCGAAATTACAAATGCTGTTTTTCCCATACCAGGTCTTGCAGCAATAATAACTAAATCTGATGGTTGCCAACCAGAAGTTAAGGCATCTAATTTTGTAAAACCAGTAGCCAAACCAGACATCCCTTCTTGGTTACCAATTTCTTGAATCTTTTTTAATGCTTGTTTAACAAGAGAACCTGCATCTTCAGAACTCTTTTTTAAATTTCCTTGTGTTACTTCAAACAACTTCCCTTCTGCATCATCTAAAAGGTCAAAAACATCTGTACCTTCATCATAAGCATTTTCTATAATTTCACTCGATATAGAAATTAATTTTCTTTGGATATATTTTTGAAGAATAATACGAGCATGGAACTCGATATGCGCAGAAGAAGCTACTTTTTGAGTTAAACGAATTAAATACAAATCTCCGCCAACAAAATCTAGTTTAGAATTCTTTCTAAGCAAGTTAGATACTGTTAATAAGTCGATTGGTTCTGAGTTTTGAAACAATTCGTAAATAGCTGCATACACTTCCTGATGCTTTTGATCGTAAAATGCTTCTGCACTTAAAATATCAATTACATCGTCAATTCCTTTTTTATCAATCATCATTGCCCCTAGAACAGCTTCTTCTAATTCTACTGCTTGTGGCGGGATTTTCCCTTTTTCTAGACTTATAATTTTACTCTTGTCTATCTTTTTTCCTGCGATTGCATTCGTTTTTTCCATGATTGCAAATGTACTTTTTTACTTTGTTAGATGTTTGTAATATGAAACATTTATTTGTTGACAAATATTGTAAACTAAATTGTTATTATCTTGTTAATAACCAGTCAACTTCTATTTTGAATTCTTATTTTTACACGTATGAATTTTAATAAAAAACATTTATTCTTAGCCATTTCTTTGCCTGTAATGATTCTTCTAGTACAACTAGCAGCAAAGAATAACGCATTTATAGAACGCTATTATTCTAACGGAATTTATCCTTACATTTCTAAATTTTTAAGAATATTTTTAGGTTGGATTCCTTTTTCTGTTGGTGACGTTTTAATTGCTTTTTTATTGTTTATTTTTATTCGTTTTTTATTTCGATTGCTTAAAACTCGATTTAAAAATTTTATCCCGAAAATGATTCATTTTACTGCAATTATAGCAATAATTTACTTTTGTTTTTATTTTTTCTGGGGATTAAATTATTACAGAGAACCTTTGGCTAAAAACTTAAATTATCATCAAAATAAATATACAACTGCACAATTAATTTCTACCACAAAATTAATTATTAATAAGTTAAATAAATATCAATTTAAGCTAACAAACAACGATTCTTTAAAAGTTAAAAATCCTTATAGTCAAAAAGAAATGTATAAAATGGCTATTGATGGATATGCGAATTTAGAAACCGATTTTCCACAGTTAAAATATCAATATCGTTCGGTAAAAAGTTCTTTAATGAGTTTGCTACAAACCTACAATGGTACATCTGGTTATTTAAATCCGTTAACTGGTGAAGCCCAAGTAAATAGTAAAATACCTAAAACCGGTTACCCAACAACTATTTGTCATGAAATGGCACATCAAATTGGTTTCGCAGCCGAAAACGAAGCGAACTTTATTGGTTTTTTAGCGGCAAATTATAACGACGATTTATACTTTAAATATGCCAGCTACAGAATGGCTTTTAGCTATTGCATATCAGAAATTAGAAAAAGAGATCGTAATGAATATAGCAAACTTTGGAGAACTGTTAACCCAGGAATTTCTAAAGATTTTAATGCGAGTTATAATTTTTGGCAAGAATATAAAAATCCTTTCGAACCAGTTATTAAAAAAGGATATAGTGCTTATCTAAAAGCGAATAATCAAGCAAATGGTGTTGAATCTTATAATTATGTAGTTGATTTATTAATCACTTATTTTGATGATACTGAATAGATTTACTTTTCTTAAATTTATGTTAAATTAACCACATTTAACAGTTAACAAAATGCTACTAATTAAATTTAGGGCAATTAATTCAAATAACTATTTCAAACTCATGAGAAAATTACTCTTATTATTCTCGTGTATGTTGGCTTTTTCTTTGCAAGCGCAAGATTATTTTCCAACAGACGCAGGAGTAAAAATTACAGACAACACATTAGTTGCATTTACCAATGCTACTATTTATGTGACACCAGAAAAGGTGATTAAAAAAGGAACTTTATTAATAGAAAATGGTAAAGTTACCAACGTTGGTAAATCTATTAAAATACCAAAAGGTGCAAAAACAGTAGATTTATCTGGTAAAACAATTTACCCTTCTTTTATTGATTTATATTCAGATTTTGGAATTAAAAAACCAAATAGAGCATCTGGTAATTCTAGAGGAACGCAATATGCTGCTTCTAGAGAAGGTTATTATTGGAACGATCATATTAGACCAGATGTTAACCCAATTAAAGATTTTTCTTTCGATTCTAAAAAAGCTAAAGATTTAATTAACGCTGGTTTTGGTGTTGTAAATACTCATATGAACGATGGAATTATTCGTGGAAACGGCTTATTAATTGCTTTAAACCCTAATTCTTCTGATGCATACAGAATTTTAGATACTAAATCTGCTCAATATTTATCTTTTAATAAGAGTGTAACTTCTAGACAAGCATATCCTGGTTCTAGAATGGGTGCAATGGCCTTATTAAGACAAACTTATAATGATGCTAATTGGTACGCTAATGGTAACATGAAAAATAAAGATTTGGCTTTAGAAGCTTTAAACAACAATAAAAATTTAGTACAAATCTTCGAAACTAGTAATTTACTAGATGCCATAAGAGCAGACAAAGTTGGTGATGAATTTGGTATACAATATACAATTGTAGGTTCTGGAGACGAATTTGAAAGAATAGCAGATATAAAGAACACAAATGCAAACTTTATAATTCCTATTAACTTTAGCAATGCGTACGATGTTTCTAATCCTTTATTAGCACAACAAATTTCTTTAAGAGATATGCGTAAATGGAACCAAGAACCTTCTAATTTAAAGGTATTATCAGAAAACGGAGTAAATTTTGCTTTAACAACGCGTTCTTTAAAATCTGTAAAATCTTTTCATAAGAACTTACAAAAAGCTATAAAGTATGGTTTTGATTCTAAAAAAGCGTTAGCTTCTTTAACTACAATTCCTGCAACTATTATTGGTAATAACAATATTGGTAATTTAAATCAAGGGAGTTATGCCAACTTTATTATTACTTCTGGAGATATTTTTGATGCGAAGACAACTATTTACGAAAACTGGGTTCAAGGAGATAAAAACGTTATAAATGACATCTCTATTAAAGATATAACAGGTAACTATATGCTTTCTGTTAACAATAAAAGTTACGATTTAACTATTACCGGTAAAGGAGCCAAACAAACTGCTACTATTAAATTAGGTGACAAAAAAATTAAATCTAAATTTTCGTTTAAAGATAATTGGATTTCTATTACTTTAAATGAGGATAGTGGTTATACAAGAATGATGGGTAAAATTATAAACCCAGCTAACGTAATGCTAGGTACTGCTTTTGATACTTTAGGAAACGAAACAGCATGGTCTGCAAGTAAAAAAGTAAAAAAAGATAGTAAAAAGAAAAGCAAAAAATCTAAAGAACAACCTGTTGTTGTACTTCCGGTAAGTTATCCAAACCTTGGTTTTGGAAATTATTCTTTACCAGAAACGAAAACTATTTTAATTAAAAACGTTACCGTTTGGACAAGTGAAGATGCTGGTATTTTAGAAAATACAGATGTATTGTTAGAAAATGGTAAAATTGCAAAAATTGGTAAAAATTTAAAAGCAAGAAGAGCCACAGAAATTGATGGTACTGGAAAGCATTTAACTGCTGGTATTGTAGACGAACACTCTCATATTGCTGCATCTGCTGTAAATGAATGGGCGCAAAACTCTTCTGCAGAAGTTACTATGGAAGATGTAATAGACCCAAATGATATTAATATTTACAGAAATCTTTCTGGAGGAACAACATCTTCTCAAATATTACATGGTTCTGCAAACCCAATTGGTGGTCGTTCGGCAATTATTAAATTGAAATGGGGAGAAAACGCAGAAAATATGATTTATGACAACTCGCCTAAATTTATAAAATTTGCTTTAGGTGAAAATGTAAAACAATCTAGAAGTCCTAACGGAACTCGTTTTCCTCAAACAAGAATGGGTGTAGAACAAATGTTTACAGATTACTTTACAAGAGCAAGAGAATATGAAGCTTTAAAGAAAACTGGTAAACCGTACAGAAAAGATGACGAAATGGAAACATTAGTCGAAATTTTAAACGGAGAACGTTTTATTTCTTGTCACTCTTATGTGCAATCAGAAATTAATATGTTAATGAAGGTTGCAGAAAAGTTTAACTTTAAAGTAAACACATTTACACATATTTTAGAAGGTTATAAAGTTGCCGATAAAATGGCAGCACATGGTGTTGGTGGTTCTACTTTTTCTGATTGGTGGGCATACAAGTACGAAGTAAACGACGCTATACCTTACAATGCAGCAATAATGCATAATGCTGGTGTTACAGTAGCAATTAATTCTGATGATAGAGAAATGTCTAGACGTTTAAATCAAGAAGCTGCAAAAACAATGAAATATGGTGGAATGTCTGAATTAGAAGCTTGGAAAACTGTAACCATTAATCCTGCTAAATTATTACATATCGATGATAGAGTTGGTAGTATTAAAGAAGGTAAAGATGCAGATGTTGTTTTATGGAGCCATCACCCAATGTCTATCTATGCAAAAGCAGAAAAAACAATTATAGATGGTAGAATTTTCTTTGATAGAAAAGAAGACATCAAAAAAAGAGCCGCAATAAAAGAAGAAAAAAGCAGATTAATTAATATGATGCTTAACGAAAAAATGAATGGTGGTAAAACAAAAGTACCTATGAAAAGAGCAGACAGAGATTTTCATTGTGATACTTTAGAAGAAATTTAAAACTAGAAAACATGAAAAAAATTATATATAGTTTACTATTCATCTTTGTTATAGGAAATAGTATCGCACAACAAACACCCGCAGATAAGCAAACAAAAGCTTTTTCAATTGAAGGTGCAACCGCTCATATTGGTAACGGAAAAATTATAGAAAATTCGTTAGTAATGTTTAATAATGGTAAAATTACTTTTGTTGGTAGTGCAAAAATGAAAATAGCTAGACAAGGAACTATTATAAACGCAACCGGAAAGCATATTTATCCGGGTTTTATTGCTGCCAACGCAACTTTAGGTTTGGTAGAAATTGATGCTGTTAAAGCCAGTGACGACCAAAGAGAAATTGGAAGAATGAATCCGCATATTAGAAGTTTAATAGCTTACAACGCAGAAAGTAAAATTGTAGAGTCTATGAGACCTAACGGAGTTTTAATGGCACAAATTACGCCAAGAGGCGGTACAATTTCTGGTACTTCTTCTATTGTACAATTAGATGCTTGGAATTGGGAAGACGCCGCAATTAAAACAGACGACGGAATTCATATGAACTGGCCCTCTAGTTTTACAACTGGTAGATGGTGGTTAGGCGAAGATCCTGCTTTAAAACCAGATACAAGATATGCTGGTAAAATAGAGGAAATTAGAGCTTATTTTAATAATGCAAAGAACTACTTATCAGGAAATAAAACCAAAACTCATTTACCTTACCAAGCTACAGAAGGTTTGTTTAACGGTTCTAAAAAACTTTTTATTCATGTAGACGGACAAAAAGAAATTACAGATGCGGTTACAATTGCAAAAAAATTAGGTATTCATAATATTACAATTGTTAATGCAGAGCATGCAGATAAAGTAGCCGATTTGCTAGCAAAAAATAATGTTTCTGTAATTTTACAAAGACCACACAGAAACCCAGGTAACGAAGATGATTCTTATGATTCTACATACACAATTGCAAAAACGCTGTTAGATAAAGGAATTATTGTAAGTGTTGGTATGGAAGGGCAAATGGAACGTATGAATACTAGAAATATACCATTTTATGCGGGTACTTTTGCTGCACATGGTTTAAGTAAAGAAGAAGCTGTACAATTAATTACTTTAAATACAGCTAAAATTTTAGGAATCGATTCTTTTGCAGGTTCTTTAGAAGTGGGCAAAGATGCTACTTTATTTATTTCTGAAGGTGATGCTTTAGAAATGAGAGGAAATATCTTAACTAAAGCATTTATACAAGGTAGAGATATTAGTTTAGAAACCCACCAAACTAAACTTTGGAAACGTTATTCTAATAAGTACAAAACCAAATAAAAATTTCCATAAATAAAAAAAAGGCTCGCAATTTGCGAGCCTTTTTAATCAAAAACAGTTAACAGTAATAAAACATACTTAAATTCTTCTTTTTCTTAGCAATTGGATCTTAAAACAATCTGTCTAACAATTTAAAGTAATTGTTTTATTACAACACAAATATTGTATAAAATCTTTATTACTACAATACCTATAAATAGGTATATTTGTATTAATGAAAGAAATTACAAGCATACAAAACACATACGTTAAAGACCTTTTAAAACTTCAAGAAAAGTCTAGAGAACGCAAAAAAAAAGGTTTATTTATCATAGAAGGTAAAAGAGAAATTACTTTAGCAATTGCTGCTAATTATAATTTTGATACTGTTTTGTTTGTAGAAGAAATTATTTCAGAAAAAGAAATATTACATCTATTTAACGAAAACATTCATCGGATTAAAATTTCTACAGAAGTTTATCAAAAATTAGCATACAGAGATAGTACAGAAGGTATTATCGCAGTTACAAAATCTAAAAATTTCTCTTTAAATTCGATTAAATTCTCTTCTAAAAAACCACTAATTTTAGTTGCTGAAGGTATAGAAAAACCTGGAAATATTGGAGCTATTTTAAGAACTGCAGATGCCGCAAATGCAGATGCTGTTTTTATCGCAAACCCTAAAAGCGATATGTACAATTCTAATATTATTCGTTCTAGTGTTGGCTGTGTATTCACAAATCAAATAGCTGTAGGTTCATCCGAAGAAATTATTACTTTTTTATTAGAGAATAACATTAAAATATTTGCAACAACTTTACAGAATTCGAATGAATATTACAAAGAAAACTACACAGACGGTGCTGCAATTGTTGTTGGAACTGAAGCAACAGGTTTAACAGAAATTTTTAGAAAAAATGCAACACAAAATATAAATATACCAATGCAAGGTAAAATAGATTCTATGAATGTTTCTGTGGCAGCTGCAATTGTTCTATTTGAAGCTAAAAGACAAAGAAACTTTAAATAAAATCACCTAAAAATGACACCAACTTCTTTGTTTTACACATTAATTACGATTCTAGTTATTAGTTTTATTATCGATAAGGTTTTAGATTACTTAAATGCTAAACATTTTGATGATGAAATTCCGGGTGAATTAGCAGATGTTTATGATGAATCAGAATATAAAAAATCTCAGGCATATAAAAAGACAAATGAGAAATTCTCTAACTTAACCAGTACATTTTCGTTTGTTTTAACACTACTTTTTTTTATTTTAGAAGGCTTTAGTTTTGTTGATAATTTAGCACGAAGTTTTACAGATAATAACATTCTTGTTGCCTTAATCTTCTTTGGAATAATTATGTTGGGTTCAGATATTTTAACAACACCTTTTTCATATTATCAAACATTTGTTATCGAAGAAAAGTTTGGTTTTAATAAATCTTCTAAAAAAACTTTTTGGCTAGATAAATTAAAAGGTTGGTTAATGACAATCATTATTGGCGGACTTATTTTATCGATGATTATCTGGTTTTATCAGCAAACAAAAGAAAATTTTTGGCTGTATACTTGGCTTTTAATTGCAGTATTTACTTTGTTTATGAATATGTTTTACGCAAAATTAATTGTGCCCATTTTTAATAAACAAACTCCGTTAGAAAACGGAGAATTAAAAACTTCAATCGAAAAGTATGCAGAACAAGTTGGTTTTAAACTCGATAATATTTTTGTTATTGATGGTTCTAAGCGTTCTACAAAAGCAAATGCCTACTTTTCTGGTTTTGGTTCGCAAAAAAGAATTACACTTTTTGATACACTTATAAATGATTTAGAAACAGATGAAATTGTTGCAGTTTTAGCGCACGAAGTTGGGCATTATAAGAAAAAACATATCATTTTTAATCTTGTTACCTCAATTTTAATAACTGGTTTTACACTTTATTTATTATCGTTATTTATTAATTACCCTATATTTTCTAAGGCCTTAAGTGTTACAGAGCCAAGTTTTCATATTGGTCTAATTGCTTTCGGAATTTTATACTCACCAATATCAGAAATAACTAATTTAATAATGAATTTTGTTTCAAGAAAATTTGAATATCAAGCAGATGATTTCGCTAAAAACACCTTTGCAGCAAAACCATTAATAAGTTCTCTAAAAAAACTATCTAAAAATAGCTTAAGTAATTTAACGCCGCATCCTGCTTACGTTTTTATGCATTACTCTCACCCTACTCTTTTACAAAGAGTTTTAAATTTAAAGAATAAAAGTTAGTTTCTCTTTAATACAGATTTTACAATATCAACAATCATTTGTTTGTCTTTTTTTGGTGCATTTACAGGCAGCATTGTAGTTAATGAAATGCACAAATTATCTTGCATACTTATAATATATTCTGACTTTACAAACCGCTTATCAGATTTAATAAGTTCGTAATTGGTAGTATATATAGTTTTGCCATATGCCTTTTTTTCTGCCCAAATCTTATCGTTTTGTACACTTGCTATTTTTAGTTTTTGATCTTCATAAGAGTTAGGTAAATACAACGCTATAACTATGGCATCTTTATTTTTAGAACCGTACATATTTGTTGCAAAACTTTCAAAAATAGCCGTATCTAAATCTATATTTATTTTTCTTTTTTGGATTTCGAAAATTAAATGCTTCTTCTTATTTTCTTGAGCATAAAAACTAAGACTACACAATGTTAATAAGGTAACGTAAAGTAAGATTTTCATTCTTCAAAAGTAATAAATTAAAGTGCAGATAATTTAGAAAACGAAATGCTTGTTTGTTAAAATTCTTATTCTTAAATTCACTTTAGATTAACACAATATCTACAAAGTAATTTATGCAGTATACAGCAACCATAGAAGAAGAAAATAAGGAAATTGCAAATAGATACAAGGATTTATTAAAAGGTACCTACGAGATTTTATCTGAAGATGATAAAAAGTTAATAAGAAAAGCATTTGAAATAGCAGTAGATGCACATTCTGAACAACGTAGAAAAACCGGAGAACCTTATATATTTCATCCAATTGCCGTAGCAAAAATTGTTGCTATGGAAATTGGTTTGGGCGCAACTTCTATTGCTGCAGCTTTGTTGCACGATGTTGTAGAAGATACAGAGTATACCCTAGATGATATGGAGCAATTGTTTGGAGAAACAATTGCCAGAATTGTAAACGGTTTAACTAAAATTTCTCGCTTAAATAAAGAACAAGATGCTTCTATACAAGCAGAAAATTTTAGAAAAATGCTCTTAACTTTAAACGATGATGTTCGAGTTATTTTAATAAAAATTGCAGATAGATTGCACAATATGCAAACTATGGATGCAATGCCAGCGCACAAACAGGTTAAAATAGCTTCAGAAACTTTATATATTTATGCGCCATTAGCACATAGATTAGGCTTGTACAATATTAAAACAGAACTAGAAGATTTAGGATTAAAATATACAGAACCAGAAGTTTACACAGATATTGTTACCAAAATTAAAGAAAGTAAAGAAGAACAACAAAAATACTTAGAAACTTTTGCCGAAACGTTAAAAAAAGGTTTAGACAAAGAGAATTTTACTTATGAAATAAAAGGTAGGTTTAAGTCCATTTATTCTATCCGTAGAAAAATGAGAAAGCAAAATGTTACTTTTGAAGAAGTTTACGATAAATATGCAATTCGTATTATTTATAAACCCACTTCTGATGATGACAAGTTCGACGCTTGGAAAATTTATACAATTGTTACCGACTATTTTAAACCAAATCCAACCAGATTAAGAGATTGGATTTCTCAGCCAAAATCTACAGGTTATGAGGCTCTTCACATAACTGTTGTGGGGCCAGATGCACAATGGGTAGAAGTGCAAATTCGTTCGAGTAGAATGAATGAAATTGCAGAAAAAGGTTATGCTGCACACTTTAAATACAAACAAGGCAACTCTAATGAAAGTGGTTTAGAAACTTGGCTAAATCGATTAAAAGAATCTTTAGAAAACCAAAGTTTAAATGCGGTAGATTTTGTTGAAGAGTTTAAATTGAATTTATACGCAAAAGAAATTTATGTTTTTACACCTAAAGGAGAATTAAAATCCTTACCAAAAGATGCTTCTGCTTTAGACTTTGCGTTTACCATACATACAGATGTTGGTTTAAAATGTAGAGGGGCAAAAGTAAATGGAAAATTGGTTCCTTTAAGTCATAAATTAAAAAGTGGCGATCAAATTGAAGTAATTACTTCTTCTAATAATAAACCAAACGCAAGATGGTTAGATTTTGTAATTACTGCGAGAGCAAAAACAAAAATTAGAGCAGCTCTAAAAGAAGAAGAAAAGAAAATTGCTGAAGAAGGTAAAGCTATCTTAACAAGAAAATTAAGACATTTAAAAATACCTTTTAACGAAAAAACAATTAACGAACTTGTAAACTTTTTTAAGATTAGAACAAGCTTCGATTTGTTTTTTAGAGTTGGTAATGGTGCAATCGACAATACAAGTTTAAAGGCATATGTAGCTCAAAGAAATAGTACTATTTTAAACTTTTTCAAAACAAAATTAAGAAGATCACCATCTAGCAATAAAGAAATTGTAGATTCTGAAGAAGTTACAAGTAAATACGATGCTTTAGTATTTGGTAAAGAAGAAGAAAAATTAGATTATAAACTATCTAAATGTTGTAACCCAATTCCTGGTGATAATGTTTTTGGCTTTCTAACAATTAACGAAGGTATAAAAGTGCATAAAAAAAATTGTCCTAATGCAATTTCTTTACAATCTAATTATGCTTACAGAATTATGCTTGCTAAGTGGATAGATTCTACAAAACAAGACTTTAAGGTTATTTTACATATTAGCGGTGTAGATAACAGAGGTATTATAAATGATTTAACAAAAATTATTTCTAGTAATATGGGTGTTTTTATTAACAGTATAAATATAGCCGGTAACGAAGGAATTTTTGATGGTAAAATTAGTTTAAGCGTTAAGAATAGCGGGCAATTAAACAAACTAATTAGTAGCATTCAGAAAGTAGAAGGTGTTAAAAAAGTAGACCGTGTTAATAGTTTATAAATATACTCTTCAAAAAAGAAGTTATTTATTCAGAAATAACTGTATTTTTGCTTTTTCGTAAAATTTTAAGATAATGAGTAATTCTCTTGAAAATCAAGAAGTAGTAAAAAAAGTATTTACAGCATATTTAGAAGAAAACAAGCACAGAAAAACACCTGAACGCTACGCTATTCTTCAAGAAATATATGACGCTGACGAACATTTTGATATAGAATCTCTCTATATCAAGATGAAAAACAAGAATTATAGAGTTAGTAGAGCTACACTTTACAATACTATAGAAATTCTGTTAAGTTGCGGTTTGGTAAGAAAACACCAATTCGATGGGCAATCTATGGCCCGTTATGAAAAAAGTTATTTCGACAAAAATCACGATCATGTAATTTTTACAGATACAGGAGATGTAAAAGAGTTCTGTGACCCAAGAATACAAATTATCAAAAAAACTATAGAAGAAATTTTTGATATTGATATTCAAAACCACTCACTTTACTTTTACGGCACAAAAAAGAAAAAATCATAATTAACAATACACAACACAAACAACAAATTACACAACTAATGGCTGTAGATTTATTACTAGGACTGCAATGGGGAGATGAAGGAAAAGGAAAAATCGTAGATGTTTTAACAACAAACTATGATATTATAGCTCGTTTTCAAGGAGGCCCAAACGCAGGACACACTTTAATTTTTGATGGACACAAACACGTTTTACACACAATTCCTTCAGGAATTTTTCATAAAACTGCATTAAATGTAGTTGGTAATGGTGTTGTAATAGACCCCGTAATTTTTAAAAAAGAATTAGAAAATTTAGACAAACATAATATCGATTATACTTCTAAATTATTAATTTCTAGAAAAGCGCACTTAATTTTACCAACACATAGATTGTTAGATGCTGCATCAGAAACCTCTAAAGGTAAGGCTAAAATTGGTTCTACTTTAAAAGGTATTGGTCCAACTTATATGGACAAGACTGGTAGAAACGGAATGCGTGTTGGTGACTTAGAGTTAGACAACTGGAAAGAAAAATACGATGCTTTAACAGAAAAGCATATTAAAATGTTAGAATTCTTTGATGTTCAAATAGAATATGATTTAAAAGAATTAGAAGCAGAATTTATTAAAGGAATCGATAAATTAAAAACATTGGCTTTTATTGATAGCGAAGAATTTTTAAATCAAGCTATTAAAGATAAAAAGACAATTTTAGCAGAAGGTGCACAAGGATCTTTATTAGATATTGATTTTGGTACCTATCCTTTTGTAACATCATCTAATACAACTGCAGCTGGTGCTTGTACTGGTTTAGGTGTTGCACCAAATAGAATTGGTGAAGTTTTCGGAATTTTTAAAGCCTATACTACTCGTGTTGGTTCAGGACCTTTCCCTACAGAACTTTTTGATAAAGATGGTGAAGAAATGGCTAGAGTTGGTCATGAATTCGGAGCTACAACTGGTAGACCAAGAAGATGTGGATGGTTAGATTTAGTTGCTTTAAAATATGCTGTTGATGTTAATGGTGTTACACAACTAATGATGATGAAAGGAGATGTTCTTTCTGGTTTTGATACTTTAAAAGTTTGTACTTCTTACAACTATAAAGGTGAAGAAATCTCTCATTTACCATATAACATCGAACCAGAAAATGTTTCTGTAAACTATTCTGAATTTAAAGGTTGGGATGAAGATTTAACAAAAATGACTTCTGCAGATCAACTACCTAAAAACTTAATGGATTATGTTGCCTTTATAGAAAAAGAAACTGGCGTACCTGTTAAGATTGTATCTGTTGGTCCAGACAGAAAACAAACTATTATGAGATAGTAATCTACAAACACTTATTATTAAAGCATCTTTTATTCACTTAAAAGATGCTTTTTTATTTTCATTTCACATTAAAAGCCTTAATTATTTTCACTTTTCTTTAGTAATCAACTACTATCTTTTCAGTATTTTTGCCTAAAACAGTAACTTTTGAAAAAAATATTAGTATTTACTTTTCTTTTAATTAGTTTTTTAGGTTTCTCACAATCAAAAAAAATGATTTATTCTGCAGAACAACAATATGTAGATGAAAGCAAATATCCTGGGGCAACCGTTTTAATTGGTAATGTAAAAATGACTCATGAGGGTGCAATTCTTACATGTAAACAAGCGTTATTTTATCAAAAAGAAAACTTTTTTAAAGCTTTAGAAAATGTAACTATTAAACAAGGTGATACTATAACACAAACAAGTGATTACCTAGATTATGATGCAAATTCTAAACAAGCATTGTCTTGGGGAAATGTAGTTTTAAAAGACCCAGAAATGACCTTAACTACAGATACTTTGCAGTTTGATAGATTAAATCAAAAATTGTATTATCGAAGTTATGCTACAATTAAAGACCAAACAAATACTTTAAATAGTAAAAACGGAAACTATTACTTAGAAACTAAAAAGTTTACTGCAACTACAAGAGTTACCGTTGTAAACCCAGAACATAACCTAGAATCTAATCATTTAGATTACTACACAAACTCTGGTTTAACCTATTTGTATGGCCCATCTACAATAACAAATACTCAAAATGAAAATAAAATTTATTGCGAAAGAGGATTTTACAACACCAAAACAGATATTTCTTATTTTGTAAAAAATGCAAAACTATTTTTGAAAGAAAGAACCGTAGAAGGTGACAGTTTGTATTATGATAAAAAACAAGGTTTCGCTTCTGCTACCAACAATATTCAGGTGATAGATACAGTTAAAAATTTTGTTACTCGTGGTAATTATGCAGAAATTTTTGAAGAAAAAGATTCGCTTTTTATCATAGAAAAAGCGGTTGCAATATCTATTGTAGACAAAGATTCAACGTTTATTCATGGTGATACACTTTTGATAACAGGTGCTCCAGAAAAACGAATTGTAAGAACCTATCATGATGTAAAAATTTTTAAATCAGATTTACAAGGTAAGTGCGATTCTATCCACACAGATCAAAAAACAGGTATTACAAAAATGTTTAGAAATCCGGTTTTATGGTCTGATGGCAATCAAATAACAGGAGACACCATTCATTTATTATCTAATGTAGAAACAGAAAAATTAGACTCTTTAAAAGTATTAAATAATGCTTTTATAGTTTCTAAAGATTCGCTTTCGATAGAAGAATACAACCAAATAAAAGGAAGAAATATGTTTGGTAAGTTTAAAGAAAATAAACTTAAATTGTTGTTGGTTAAAGGAAATGCCGAATCTGTGTATTATAATAGAAACGAAGAAACAGGTATTATCGAAACAATTACCAAAGAAATATCTAGTAATATTGAGTTTACTTTAGAAAACGGACAAATAGCAACTATTAAATACTTAAAAAAATCCGAAGGAAAAACATATCCTCCTTCTCTATTTCCATCAGAAGATAAAAAACTACAAGGTTTTATTTGGCGAGAAAGTGAACAGCCAAAAACTAAGGAAGATATTTTTAAAGATGATAACAATCAAAAAAATCCTGTAAAAAGTGATAAAGATTTTATCAAACCTTTAATCATGAACGACCCCGAAGATAATACTAAAGAAAGTACTTCTAAAAATAAATAAATGAAAGAAGATTTCTTTAAATATCAAGCACAAACTTCTCCTCATCCATTTGCTTTAGAAATATCTCATGCAAAAGGAAGTTTTATTTTTGATATAAATCAAAAAAGATATTTAGATTTTGTTGCTGGTGTTTCTGCTAATAGTTTAGGTCATAACCATCCTAAAGTTACAAATGCTATTAAAAAACAGTTAGATGCTTACTCGCACGTAATGGTTTATGGTGAGTTTGTACAGAAACCACAAGTAGAATTATGTAAAATTTTAGTTAAAAATTCTCCTGATGGATTAAACTCAGTTTATCTTACTAATTCTGGGACAGAAGCTACCGAAGGTGCTTTAAAATTAGCAAAGAGAGTAACAAATAGATCTGAAATTATAGCCGCAAAGAAATCTTATCATGGCAACACCATGGGCGCAATGAGTGTTTCGGGTGTTGAAGAACAAATTCAGGCTTTTAGACCTTTAATTCCTGGTTCTAAATTTATTGAGTTTAATAATGAGCTAGATTTAGAAAAAATTACAACCAAAACAGCTGCAGTAATTTTAGAAACAATACAAGGTGGTGCTGGTTTTATTGCTCCAACTAACAATTATTTAGCTAAAGTAAAATCGAGATGTAAGAAAGTTGGTGCTCTTTTAATTTTAGATGAGATACAAACAGGAATTGGTAGAACAGGTACTTTTTGGGGTTTCGAAAACTATAATATAACTCCAGATATTATTATTACGGGTAAAGGTTTGGGTGGCGGAATGCCAATTGGTGCTTTTATTGCTGATTTTAAACATATGGAGCTTTTAAAAGAAAATCCTAAACTTGGTCATATTTCTACTTTTGCAGGAAACCCCGTTATAGCAGCTGCAGGTTATGCAACGGTTACAGAAATCCTAACTAAAAACTTACTAAAAGAAAGTTTACGTAAAGAAGATTTAATTAGAAAACATTTAAAACATCCAGCCATAAAAGAAATTAGAGGAAAAGGTTTAATGCTTGCAGTAATTTTAGAAAATCCAGAACTTACGGCTAATGTAGTTTTTGATTGTTTAAATAAAGGACTTATTCTCTTCTTTTTACTTTTTGAAAATTGCGCACTTCGTGTTACTCCTCCTTTAAATATATCTGATGAAGAAATTATTTTAGGTTGCAATATTATTTTAGATAGTTTAAATACGAATTGTAAATAACTTATTTTTAAAAGTTACTTCTAAAACTGCAAGTATTTCAAGTTCAAATTTGTTAAAAAACAATCTTAATTTTCTTAAATTCAGTTAAATAGCGTTAATTAAATCTTAAACTGATAGTTTGTGTGAAACCTTTTTTGATTAGTGTAGTCTTTACAGTATAACATTAATCTCAAACACACTTATTATGAAAAATTTTAAAACAATTATCGCAGTATTAGCAATCAGTTTATCAACAGTATTTACTGCGACAGCTACAGATCCTGTATTAAAAAAGAATAAAGAAAATTCTAGTTTAAGAACAGAAATGTCTTCTTATTTAGGCAATGATATTCCTGTAATATTAAAACAAACTACAGCTGCAGAAGTTTCTTTTTTAATTAATAATAAAAATGAAATAGTTGTTCTTTCTGTAGACTCTAAAGTATCAGAATTAAATACCTACTTAAAAAGTAAATTCAATTATAAAAAAATTAATTTAAAGGGAATTAAAAAAGGAGAAATATACCTTATGCCTTTAAAATTCGAAATAAAATAACACAACTTGGTTGGTTAGTTGGTGCTCATTTAAAAATTTATTTTTATTTGAGCATTTTTTTTGTTTAAAACTGAAAGAGCAATTCAAAAAAATTGAATTGCTCTTAATAATCAACCATTAACAAAATTAAATAGTAGATATATTTTATCAGTTATCTAGTTACTGTTCCAGATAAATTTATAACAGGACCTGCTCCCATTGTTAAGACTGTATGATTTTTTGCATCTGATGGCACTAAATGTGCAAGTGGTTTTAATGTAAATGGAGCTGGACTATTATCTGGACTTGGCTCTACCGAAATTACAACTGTAGCACCTTTTAAATCTGTAGGAAAATCTATACCAGCTGCAGCGCCCATAACGTAATCTTCTCCTGGATATGCAGGGCCATTATTTAAAGTTCCTTTAAACGAAGATGTTGCAGCATTATCATCTGCTCCTGAACCTGTTAAAAATGTTCCGGTACTAATAGGTGTACCATTTATTACTACCCAACCTTCATATTTCCATCCATCAGTTAAAGCAGGTAAACCTAAACCAGCAGTAACTGTTGGCGCATCAGAATTATCTAAAAACCAAACTCCGCTTGCTTCATTAGTATCATCATTATCTGTTGGAGTCGCTAAAATGTATTTTCCGTAAGATTCTGCTAAAGTTTTTAAATCTCCAGAAGCATCAACTACAATATTATCTGAATTTACACTAGCTGAATTTCCTGAAAAATCACCAGCTAAAATTTTAGTTGCAGCAGGTGCTGGGTCAGAATCTACTGCTGGTTCAATAGATAGCACAAACTTAGTAGCATCTTGTAAGTCTGCAAGGTCTACAGTATAAGTTTGCGGAAAATCAACACTAGTAAATGTACCTGTACTTACCGGAGATCCGTTTACAATCAACCAACCTTCATATACAAAATCTGCACCTAGTTCTTCTAATCCTGATAAATTTACGGTTAAATTGCCTGTAGTTGGTTCGTTTTCATTGTCGCTACATGCAACAAATAATGTTGTTAAAGCAAAAATAATTGCTAAGTTTAAAACTTTTTTCATCTTATTAAATGTTTATTGTTAATGTTGATGACAAAGTTAAAAGCTAAATAAATCTTTAAATGTTAGCTAGCGAACAATTACGCCGTTATTTGTAAAATTCTAAGTTCTTTTCTATTAAAATTTATAATATTTTCATCTTTAAGTTCATTCATTAAGACATTTAAATTAGATCTAGATGTGCCAATTAAAGAGGCAATATCTTTTTGTGTATAAGGATGAACTATAATTTTATCTCCTGTAGCTTCGCAGTCGTAACCATACTCTTCACATAATTCTTTTGTAAATTCTAAAAAGCGAGTTCTAGTATCTTTAAATAAAATCAATTGTAATCTTCTCTCTAACTTTTTAAACCTAAGCCCTAAAAATTTATAAATTTTTAAACTAAATGTTTTATTATCACGCATTAAATCATGCATTGTTTCTACACTTATCGGGCAAATAGATGTTTTCATATCTATAGATTGCGCAAATTCATTTCTTTTTTCTTCACCCAAAATAGCCTTTTCACCAAACAATTCTCCTTTAGTTAAAATGGCATTGACAATTTCTTCTCCAGCTTCTGTGTAATAACCTATTTTAACTTTTCCTTTTTCAATAAGAAAAACTTTATTTGCAGCGTCTTCTGTGAAATAGATGTAATCACTTTTTTGATAAGTATCAAAACTGTGGCATTTTTTGTAATCTTTAAATTTATGAGGGCATAAAAGATTAAACAAATTAACATGATCAAAAAACCAAATATTTTTCATAAGGTAGTATTTTAGACAATTATTATAAAAGTCTTAAAACAACCTGTATACTTACAAAAAATCTAAATTAATCGATAATTTTTAATAATAAGTTAGGGTTTGGGCAATTCTGTTTATAAAAACCTAAATCTTTAAATGAAGAAACCCCGGGATAATCACCTCTATAATCTTGTAAATCTTTTATAATTTGAAAATGTAAATGTGGTGCATAATCTCCATTAACCGAAGCATCGCCTAGTTCTGCAATTACTTCTCCTTTATTGAATATATCACCAACATTTAAATTTTGAATTGAATTTTTAGATAAATGTCCATATAAAGTATAAAAATTATAATCTGCAATTTTATGTTCTAAAATAATTGTTGGTCCGTAATCACCGTGATTTTTATTAAAATTAAAACTATGTACTTTTCCTTTTAAAACGGCCAATACTTTGGTTTTTTCTTTACACCATAAATCGATACCTAAATGTATATTTCTTTTATCGTCTTCACTTAAATTTTTAAAATACGCACTTCTGTCATATAAATTTCTTTTTTCTAAATAACCACCATAAGCCACTTGCTTATTTTGTTTTTTTAAAAATTCTTCAATGTAATTTTCCCAATCACTAGAAGAAGAAACATCAAAGTTTAATAAGTCTTTATTTGTGTTAGAAATATCTATCGGAGTATAACCAGACAAAGGCAATTTTTTATCTATAACTTGTAAAGGTGTTTTTGATATACAATCTAAAAAAGATTCAAAAGGATTTAATTTCATAAAATAAAAGTAAAAAAAAACTCTCGAAATTCATCGAGAGTTTTATATTAATTAAACTTAAATATTAAGCATTTTCTTTTTTTATTAAGTTTAATGCAGAACCTTCATTATACCATTCAATTTGACTTTGGTTATAAGTATGGTTTACTAAAATTGTGTCTTTCGAGCCATCTGCATGCACTAATTCTATTGTTAAAGGCTTATCTGGTGCAAACTCATTTAAATCTAAGAAGTTGAAGGTATCATCTTCTTGAATTAAATCATAATCTGCTTCATTTGCAAAAGTTAAACCTAACATCCCTTGTTTTTTAAGATTTGTTTCGTGAATTCTCGCAAAAGATTTTACGATTACGGCAGCAACACCTAAATGTCTTGGTTCCATTGCAGCATGTTCTCTAGAAGAACCTTCACCGTAGTTATGATCACCTACAACAACTGTTTTAATTCCAGCAGCTTTATAAGCTCTCGCTGTATCTGGCACTCCTCCAAATTCTCCCGTAATTTGATTTTTAACAAAATTTGTTTTCTTACCAAACGCGTTTACTGCACCAATTAAACAATTGTTAGAAATATTGTCTAGATGTCCTCTAAAACGTAACCAAGGCCCTGCCATAGAAATATGGTCTGTGGTACATTTACCAAAAGCTTTAATTAATAATTTTGCTCCAGAAATATCGTTTCCAATTGGTGTAAAAGGTTCTAACAACTGTAATCTTTCAGAATTTTCATTCACAGCAATTTGAACGTGACTTCCGTCTTCTTCAGGTGCCAAATAACCATCATCTTTAACTTCGAAACCTTTTGGAGGTAATTCCCATCCTGTAGGTTCGTCTAACATTACTTCTTCACCGTTTTCATTTATTAGTTTATCTGTGATAGGGTTAAAATCTAAACGACCAGCAATAGCTACTGCAGCAACCATTTCTGGCGAAGCTACAAAAGCATGCGTGTTAGGATTACCATCTGCACGTTTTGCAAAATTTCTATTGAATGAATGAATTATTGAGTTTTTAGGAGCATTTTTTGGGTCTTCATAACGTGCCCATTGCCCTATACATGGACCACAAGCATTTGTGAAAATTGTAGCATCCAATTTTTCAAAGATTCCTAAAATACCGTCTCTATCTGCAGTATACCTAACTTTTTCAGAACCAGGGTTGATTCCAAATTCAGCTTTGGTTTTTAAACCTTTATCAATGGCTTGTTGTGCAATCGAAGACGCTCTAGATAAATCTTCGTATGAAGAGTTTGTACAAGAACCTATTAATCCCCATTCTACTTTTAAAGGCCAATCGTTAGCATTTGCTGCTTTAGTCATATCAGCACCAGCTTTTGTAGATAAATCTGGAGTAAAAGGACCGTTTAACAACGGACTTAATTCTGATAAATTAATTTCTATTACTTGATCGAAGTATTGTTCTGGATTTGCATATACTTCTTTATCTCCTGTTAAATAATCTTTCACCTCATTTGCAGCATCAGCAACATCATCTCTATCTGTAGCACGTAAATAACGCTCCATAGACTCATCATAACCAAATGTAGAAGTTGTAGCTCCTATTTCTGCTCCCATGTTACAAATTGTACCTTTACCTGTACAAGACATAGAAGTTGCACCTTCGCCAAAATATTCTACAATAGCACCAGTACCTCCTTTAGCAGAAACAATGCCAGCAACTTTTAGAATAACATCTTTTGGCGCTGTCCAACCAGATAATTTCCCGGTTAATTTTACACCAATTAATTTCGGAAACTTTAACTCCCAAGGCATACCCGCCATAACATCTACTGCATCTGCACCACCAACCCCAATGGCAACCATACCTAGTCCTCCAGCATTTACTGTATGAGAATCTGTACCAATCATCATTCCACCTGGAAAAGCATAATTTTCTAAAACTACTTGATGTATAATTCCTGCACCTGGTTTCCAAAAACCTAAACCATATTTATTAGAAACAGATTCTAAAAAATTAAACACCTCATTACTTGTATTTATTGCATTTTGTAAATCTGAACTTGCACCATTTTTTGCCTGAATTAAGTGATCGCAATGAGTAGTTGTTGGTACTGCAACTTTAGATTTACCAGCTTGCATAAACTGTAACAATGCCATTTGTGCTGTTGCATCTTGTAAAGCAATTCTATCTGGAGCAAAATCTACATAGTCTTTTCCTCTTACAAAAGCCTTATCAGATTTATTATCCCATAAGTGAGAATATAAAATCTTTTCTGCTAAGGTTAATGGTTTTCCTGTAAGTTCACGAGCAGCATCAACACGTTCAACAACGGTTGAATACACTTTTTTAATCATATCAATATCAAATGCCATAAGAATTATAAATAATTTAAAGGTTTTTGTTATAAGTTTTACTAAATCCCAAGATACAAAATTTATAATTATTTGATAAGTGATTTATTTATTAATAATGATTATAAACTTATAGCTGAATAGAAAAATCTGATACTTAATATTGATAAAAAATAAAAAATCCTGAGTATAAAACTCAGGATTTTTCAAAATTTATATAGATTTTTAATTATCTAACTAATTGTTTTTGTGAAGGCTTAAATTTAGTTAAAATTATACCATCAACTGCAGCTTCATATTCTGCCATAGTTGGTGTTCTTCCTAAAATTGTTGATAAAACAACTACTGGTGTAGATGATAATAATGACTCACCTTTTTTCTCTCCAGAATCTTTTACCACTCTTCCTTGGAACAAACGTGTAGAAGTTGCCATTACTGTATCTCCTGGTTCTGCTTTTTCTTGATTACCCATACAAAGGTTACATCCTGGACGCTCTAAATACAACATGTTTTCGTATTTGGTACGTGCTAATCCTTTTGGAGCGCTATCGTCAAACTCGAATCCTGAGTATTTTACTAAAACATCCCAATCACCTTCTTCTTTAAGTTCGTCTACAATATTATATGTTGGCGGCGCAACTACTAAAGGTGCTTTAAATTCTACTTTACCATTTTGAGCTTCGACATTTTTAAGCATTTGAGCTAAAATTTTCATGTCTCCTTTATGAACCATACAAGATCCTATGAAACCTAAATCTACTTTTTTAGTTCCTCCGTAATATGATAATGGTCTAATGTTATCGTGTGTATAACGTTTTGAAACATCTTCGTTATTTACATCTGGATCTGCAATCATTGGTTCAGCAATTTCATCTAAATCAATAACAACTTCTGCATAATATTTGGCATCTGCATCTGGTCTTAAAGATGGTTTAATACCAGTTTTAAGCTCAGTTATTCTAGTTTCTGCTTTATCTACAAGACCTTTAAGTACACCTTTTGCATTATCCATACCTTTATCAATCATGATTTGGATACGACCTTTTGCAATTTCTAATGACTCGATTAAAGTATCGTCTTCTGAAATACAGATAGACGCCTTAGCTTTCATTTCTGCAGTCCAATCTGTAAATGTAAAAGCTTCGTCTGCAGTTAAAGTACCAATATGTACTTCGATTACACGACCTTGGAATACATTTTCACCTCCAAATTGCTTTAACATTTGTTGTTGTGTTGCGTGTACTACATCACGGAAATCCATGTAAGATTTCATTTGTCCTTTAAAGGTTACTTTAACAGATTCTGGAATTGGCATAGACGCTTCACCTGTTGCTAGTGCTAAAGCTACAGTACCAGAATCTGCACCAAAAGCAACACCTTTAGACATACGTGTGTGCGAATCTCCACCAATAATGATGTCCCAATCTCCAACAGTAATATCGTTAAGAACTTTATGAATAACATCTGTCATTGGGAAATATTTTCCTTTTGGATCACGACCAGTAATTAAACCAAAATCGTTCATAAAGCTCATCAATCTTGGAATATTAGCTTTAGATTTATCATCCCAAACTGATGCTGTATGGCAACCAGATTGGTATGCACCATCTACAATTGGAGAAATAACTGTGGCAGCCATCATTTCTAATTCTTGAGAAGTCATTAAACCTGTAGTATCTTGAGAACCTACGATATTTACTTCTGCACGAACGTAAGAACCTGCATGCAATGTTGCTCCGGATGTACCTACTGCATTTTTATTGAATATTTTCTCTACAGCTGTTAAACCTTGACCTTCGATTGATACTTCTTTTGAAGGTGCGTATACTTGCGGCACTTCAATACCTAAAGTTTTACAAGCAAATGTTTGTAATTTTTTACCGAAAACAACTGCATAAGAACCACCTGCTTTCATAAACTCCATCTTTTGCGGAGTAAAAGCAGCAGAAATATCTTTTAATTCTGTTTTACCGTGGTATAATTTTTTCTCTTTTGTATTTATTGTTAAAACTGTACCTGTTTCTACAGAATACATTTGTTTTAAAATTGGTTCTCCATCTTCATCTACAATAGTATTTCCTTCTGCATCTTTTTGTATAACCCAGTTTTTTAAATCTAAACCGATACCTCCTGTTACGCCAACAGTTGTTAAGAAAATTGGAGCAATACCATTTGTACCTGCAATTACTGGTGCAATATTAATAAAAGGTACATAAGGACTTGAAGGAATACCTGTCCATAATGCAACATTATTTACACCAGACATTCTAGACGATCCAACTCCCATAGTTCCCTTTTCGGCAATTAACATTACTCGCTTATCAGGATGTTGTTCTTTTAAAGCTAACAATTCATTTTGCATGTCTTTGTTATGCTCAAACATACATTGCCCATGTAACTCACGATCTGAACGTGAATGTGCATCACCTCCAGGTGATAACAAATCTGTAGAAATATCACCAACACCGGCAATATAGGTTACTACCTCTATCTCCTCTTCTAATTCTGGAAGCTTTGTAAAGAACTCTGCTTTAGCATAACTTTCAATAATATCTTTAGCAATAGCACTTCCGTTATTATAAGCCTCCTCTAAACGATCTGTATCTGCTTCGTATAAAAATACTTGTGTTTTTAATACTTTTGCTGCTTTATTAGCTATTTCTTCATCAGTACCTAAAGCTAAATCTAACAATACTCTAACGGAAGGCCCACCTTTCATATGAGATAATTGCTCGAAAGCAAAATCCATTGAAATTTCCGGAACCATAGATTCACCTAAAATAATCTCTTTTAAAAACTTAGCTTTTACAACTGCGGCACTTGTGGTACCCGGTAAAACATTATAAATAAAGAAGTTTAAAGATTGTTCTCTATACTCGTTATTTGTGTCTTTAATTTGCTCTATAATTGCGCTTAATAAATCTGCACCATCAATTGGTTGTGGATGAAGTCCTTTCGTTTTTCGTTCTTCAATCTGTTTTAGGTAATCTTTATAAATACTCATGAAAGAAATCTTTTATTACTGTAAGTCTTTTGTTAAAAATTTTAAAGAATTAAGTTTTAAACTCTTTAAAATTTATTCTCGCAAACTTACATTTTTTATATTAATTTTAAAAGATAAATAACCGATTGCAATAATTAATAAATAAATAAAGGCAATTTTCTAAATAGCTGAATATTATTCAATAAAAAAGAAGATAATCTATTTTTTATTAAGGATATCGTAATTAATTAAAAAAAGCAGGCTAATAAGCCGAATTCTGTTCCTTATAAATAAGGCTCTTATCATTTATCTAGTTCTAAAATTACTCTTAGAATCTATCTGTCTACCCTTTAGAATCGAGCGAGTAGCTCTCAAGCTCTAATATACATGACATTGCACCTCATAGAGTTTACCTGGTTTCACTACAGCCGAACTGTACTTGCTTTCTGTTGCACTTGTCCTCAACTTACGCTGGACGGATGTTATCCGCTATGATACTCTTTGGTGTCCGGACTTTCCTTCTTAATTAAATTAAGACGATAAGATAAGCCTGCTTTAAATTATATGTTACGATTTCTATTTGATAAAAAAAACCCACTCAATAAATTGAGTGGGAAAAATTGCTATGAAAAAGAAAAAGTGTTGTTGGCGAACCAACAACACTGCAAATATATATTAAATCTTCTAAAAAATGAATTCTTTTTATTTAATATTCATTTTTTTACTAATTTTTTTAACATATGTCTACGAAAACATATCTTTAACCTTCTCAAAAAATGATTTATCTGATTTATTTGGTGCAGGTACAAAGTTATCGTCATTCATCATTTTATCAAAAAACTGCTTTTGTTCTTTGTTTAACTCTTGCGGTGTCCAAACATTAATATGGATTAAAAAATCTCCTGTACCATATCTTTCTATACTTGGTAAACCTTTCCCTTTTAATCTTAAAATTTTTCCAGATTGTGTACCCGCATCAATTTTAATTTTCACCTTACCTGTTACAGTTTCTACTTCTTTACTTGTACCTAAAACTGCTTCAGAAAAGTTTACATACAAATCATAGTGAATATTTGTTCCTTCTCTTTTTAAAGTATCATGCTGAATTTCTTCAATCAAAACTAATAAATCTCCTGCAATAGAGTTTTTACCAGGAGCTTCATTACCTTTACCTCCTACTTTTAATTGAACTCCTTCTGTTACACCAGCAGGTATGTTAATAGAAACTGTTTCTTCTGCAACAATTAAACCTTGTGCATCTGCTCCATTTGGTTTGCTACTAATAATTTCTCCTGCACCAGAACAAGTACCACAAGTTGTTGCGGTTTGCATTCTACCTAATATTGTGTTTGTAACTCGCATTTGCTGACCAGATCCATTACAAGTTGTACATGTTTTGTAGGTTACTCCGTCAGCTTGAACTTTACGCTTTACTTTTACTTTTTTCTCAACTCCTTTTGCAATTTCTTCTAAAGTAAGTTTTACACGAATTCTCATGTTACTTCCTTTAACTCTTGCTTGACGCTGGCCACCGCCACCACCAAAACCACCACCAAAGCCGCGGCCGAAACCGCCACCGCCAAAGATGTCTCCGAATTGGCTAAATATGTCATCCATATTCATACCACCGCCACCAAAACCGCCACCACCTTGTGGACCATCAAAAGCAGCATGACCGTATTGATCGTATCTTGCTTTTTTGTTTTCGTCGCTTAAAACTTCATAAGCTTCTGCAGCTTTTTTAAAGTTTTCTTCTGCAGTTTTATCATCAGGATTTTTATCTGGATGATATTTTATAGCCATTTTTCTATAAGCCTTCTTAATTTCTGCTTGAGTTGCAGATTTAGAAATACCTAATATTTCGTAAAAATCTTGTTTTGCCATTTTTATTTCAATTATCAATTAACAGTAATCAATGATCAATGGTAATTGTGCATTGTTAATTGTAACTACTTATTGTCCGATTACCACCTTAGGGTAACGGATAATTTTATCTCCTAATTTATACCCTTTTTCTACACAGTCGATTACTTTACCTTTTAAATCTTCTGACGGAGCAGGTATTTGCGTAATTGCTTCATGAATTTCTGCATCAAAAGTATCGCCAGCTTTTGTTTCTACTTTTGATAAACCTTTTTGCTCTAAAGTGTTATAGAATTTTTGATAAATTAGCAATACACCTTTTCTTAATTCTTCTGCTTCTTTATCTTCTTCAATATGTGTCAGTGCACGCTCAAAATCATCAATAATTGGCAGTAAAGATGTCATTAATTCTTGTCCTGCAGTTTTAAATAACTCTATTCTTTCTCTTGATGTTCTTTTTTTATAATTTTCAAACTCTGCAAATAAGCGTAAAAACTTATCTTTTTCAGCTTGAATTAACTCTTCTGCGGTTGGCTCTTCTTTAGCAACATCTGCTTCAATCTCTTGATTTTCTTCAACTTGAGAAGTACTTTGCTCGTTTTTAAGTTCTTCTTCCTTTATATTTTCTTTCTTACTCATTTCTTTGTAATCATTTAATTGTCTACTACTTAATGGCAAAAATGTTGCCAACAAAAAAAATAGTGTCAAACTGACACTATTTTCATTTTATATACTTAAAATTAATCTTCTATTCTTTCAATTTTAGCTCCAATAGATTTTAATCTAGCTTCAATGTTTTCATAACCTCGATCTATTTGTTCGATGTTGTTAATTATTGAAGTTCCTTTTGCTGAAAGTGCTGCGATTAATAGAGAAATTCCTGCTCTAATATCTGGTGAGGTCATTTTAGTTGCTTTTAATTGACTCTCGAAATTGTGCCCAATTACTGTTGCCCTATGCGGATCACATAAAATAACTTTTGCACCCATATCTATCAATTTATCAACAAAAAACAAACGACTTTCGAACATTTTTTGATGTATTAAAACGGTTCCTTTTGCTTGTGTAGCAATTACCAAAACAATACTTAATAAATCTGGTGTAAAACCAGGCCAAGGTGCATCTGCTACTGTTAATACAGAACCATCTATATAGTTTTGTATTTCGTAAGACTCTTGTTCTGGAATATAAATATCATCACCTTTTTTCTCTAAAGTGATTCCTAATTTTCTAAAAACACTTGGTATTTGTCCTAAATCTTTCCAACTAACATTTTTAATTGTTAATTCTGATCTTGTCATAACTGCAACACCAATCCAAGAGCCAATTTCAATCATATCTGGCAAAACCGTATGTTCGCAACCTCCTAAAGAATCAACTCCTTCAATAACTAACAAGTTAGAACCAACACCAGAAATTTTGGCACCCATAGCATTCAACATTTTAGATAATTGTTGAATATAAGGTTCACAAGCTGCGTTGTAGATTTTTGTAACACCTTTTGCTAATACGGCAGCCATTAAAATATTTGCTGTACCTGTAACAGATGCTTCATCTAACAACATTTCTGTTCCTTGAAGCTCATCTGCCTCTACTCCGTAAAAATATTCTTCTTTATTATATCTAAATTTTGCACCTAATCTAATAAAGCCTTCAAAATGCGTGTCTAATCTTCTTCTACCAATTTTATCGCCACCTGGCCTAGGTATATAACCTTTACCAAACCTTGCTAATAATGGACCAACAATCATAATAGAACCTCTTAAAGAGCTTCCATCTCTTTTAAAGTCTTCAGATTCTAAGTATTCTAAATTAATATCATCTGCTTGAAAAGCATATGCATTACTACTTAACTTCTCTACTTTTACACCTAATTCTCCTAAAATAAAAATTAATTTATTTACATCAATAATATCTGGAACGTTGTTTACTACTACTCTTTCCGGAGTTAATAAAACAGCACAAAGTATTTGTAAAACTTCATTTTTTGCTCCTTGAGGTGTAATTGTTCCGTTTAATTTATGTCCGCCTTCAATTTTAAATGATGCCATAAATGCTTATCTTTTTCTATTTTTATGTTGATTATTGTGTTGTTTCTTATAATTACTCTTAGAATTATTCTGACCTTGAGAATTTCTTTTTCTAAGTAAGTTTTTACTTTCAGAAAGTGGCTCTGTTGTTTCTCTTAAATCTATTTTACCATCTGATAGATCGAATAAATGTTTAAAAATAACTTTATCGTCCACTGTATCTTTGTTCCAATTTAGGTAACATTTTTTCATGTGATTGGCAATCGTATAAACCAATGCTTCCTTTTTTTCTCCTTCTTCCCAACTTAAAGCGACATCTATCATGGTTTGTATGTTGTTGCCATAATAACGATATCTAGATGCTGATTTAGGGTATGCCAAACCTTCTGGTTTTTCTCTAAGTTCTTCTTTTGAAGGCTGCGGATACGGAGATTCTACATCTAATTTAAAATCAGACATAATATATAATTGATCCCAAAGTTTGTGTTTAAAATCTGGCACGTCGCGCAAATGAGGTTGTAAATTACCCATTACATCTACAATTGCTTTGGCCATTTTGTCTCTTTCTTCTTTAGTTTCTAAAGCTACACAATGGTCTACTAATTTTTGTATGTGTCTGCCGTATTCTGGTATAATCATTAACGGTCTTCCTGAATTGTACTCTAAATCGAATGTCATTTATATATTTTTGAGAAGTGTTCTCGATACATTTTCCTTTATCATTTTATCAAAAGAAAACACTAGAACTGACAAGTTATATTTTGTAGTTTTTTAAAGTTGCAAAATAGCAATTTATTTTTAGTTATTTACCCAATCACTTTTAATTTAGCAAATTGTAATAGTAATTTCTTTTTACCTGCGGTAGCAAACTGAATTTCTGCTTTTTTGTCGGGGCCTTTACCTTCTATACCTATAACTGTTCCTTTACCAAATCTATTGTGCTCTACAATATTTCCTTTTAATATTTCTCCATCAAAAAGATTCATTTTTGGCGAAACGTTAGAAACTTTTTTTAAGTTTTTTGGTATTGCTATTTCTTTTTTCTTAGCCAAATCTCGCTCCATTTTTTTACGTTGAATTGGTTTCTGAAAACGAATTCCTTTTGGCGCATCATCAAAAATACTTTTGTCTAAAAAATTATTTACTGCCGGACTCGGACTTTTTGGTGTTATGTAATTTAAATATTGATCGTCTATTTCTTCTAAAAACCTACTTGGTTCTGCATCTACTAACTTACCCCATCTGTAACGAGTTTGTGCATACGTTAAATAAGCTACTTTTTCTGCCCTAGTTAATGCAACATAAAACAACCTTCTTTCTTCTTCTAACTCGCTTCTTGTATTCATGCTCATTGCAGACGGAAATAAATTTTCTTCTAATCCTACTACATAAACATACAAATATTCCAATCCTTTAGATTGGTGAATTGTCATTAAAGAAACGGTTGGTTTGTCATCATTTTTTTCTGAATCAAAATCTGTGGCTAATGCAACATCTTCTAAAAAAGTAGTTAAAGATGCGTCTTGCCCTTCTTCTATTTTATCAGTAATAAAATCTTTAATTCCGTTTAAAAGTTCTTGTACGTTTTCTACTTTGCTTACGGCTTCTGGTGTACCATCTTTTTCTAAATCTTTAATTAATTGCGTTTGTTTTACAACAGTTTCTGCAATTTCGAAAGCATTTTTAGTTTTAGCTTCTATTTGAAAACGTAGCATCATGTTCATAAAATTCTGAAGCTTATTCTTTGTTCCAGAATTAATTTTAAGATCTATTTTATCTATGTATTTAATAATATCGAAAATAGATTTTTTATAATGATTTGCTGCTATTGTTAGCTTATCTATTGTTGTTGCACCAATACCTCTTGCAGGATAATTTATAATTCTTTTTAACGCTTCTTCATCATTAGGATTGATTAAAATACGTAAATAAGATAGAATATCTTTGATTTCTTTTCTTTGATAGAAAGAGATTCCTCCATAAATTTTATAATCAATATTTTTTTTACGTAAAGCATCTTCGATTGCTCTCGATTGTGAGTTTGTTCTGTATAAAACACAAAAATCACTAGGTTTAAGCTGATGATTCATTTGGTTTTCCCAAATAGATTGTGCCACAAACCTACCTTCTTCTCCGTCTGATATTGTGCGCATTACATTAATAGCGTCTCCAGCGTCATTAGACGTCCAAACTTCTTTATCTAACTTTGTTTTATTTTTTTCGATTACAGAATTTGCTGCATTTACAATATTACTTGTAGAACGGTAATTTTGCTCTAATTTAAATGTTTTAACCTCTGGATAATCTTTCTGAAAATTTAAAATATTCTGAATATTTGCTCCTCTAAAACTATAAATACTTTGCGAGTCGTCTCCTACCACACAAATGTTACCAAATTTATCTGCTAAAGCACGAACAATAATGTATTGAGAGTGGTTTGTATCTTGATACTCATCTACCATAATGTATCTAAACCTATCTTGGTATTTTGCTAAAACTTCTGGAAAACGTGCTAACAACTCATTGGTTCTTAATAATAAATCATCAAAATCCATTGCGCCTGCTTTAAAACATCTATCTACATATGCTTTATAAATATCACCTACTTTTGGTCTGCTTGCATGCATGTCTGCTTCTTGCAAATCAGAATTATTAAAATAAGCTCTAACAGTTATTAAACTGTTTTTAAATGAAGATATTCTTCCTAAAATCTGTTTTGCTTTATAACGCTCTTTGTCTAAGCCCATTTCTTTAATAATGGCACTTATTAATCTTACAGAGTCTTGGGTATCGTAAATTGTAAAATTGGTAGGAAAACCAAGCTTATCTGCTTCTGAACGTAAAATTCTTGCAAAAACAGAGTGAAAAGTTCCCATCCAAAGATTTTTTGCCTCACTTTGTCCTACAACAGAGGCAATTCTAGCCTTCATTTCTTTTGCTGCTTTATTGGTAAAGGTTAAAGACAAAATATTAAAAGAATCTACACCTTGCTTCATTAAATGAGCAATTCTATAGGTTAATACACGTGTTTTACCAGAACCGGCACCAGCAATAATTATCATTGGTCCATCCTTTTGTATAACAGCTTGCCTTTGCGGCTCATTTAAAGATTCTAAGTAATTATTCAAGAGATATTTTTTTGAAGTATTTAGGCGTTAAAATTAACGAAACTAATTGTGATTTTAAGTAACGGATACTATTACTTATTCACAAATTATTCCACATTTACAAATTCTATTTATTTTGTAATTTAAGTAAATAACTATGTTTCACCAACATTAATAACTTAAAACAGATAAAACAAAATATCTGCTTAAAAACAGATAAGTACAAATATCTGCTTAAAAACAGATAAAATTACTTTTTAATATTAAATTTTAGTATATTTACTTAAATTATCTACAAATATATGACTAGTATTTTAACAGGAGATGTTATCAACTCTAGAAAAACTAACAATATCGATTGGCTAAAATCTCTAAAAGAAATTTTAGCTCATTTTGGCGAATCCCCAAAATACTGGCAAATTTATAGAGGCGATAGTTTTCAAGTAGAAGTTAAAAAACCTGAAGAAGCCTTTTTAGTTGCTTTAAAAATAAAATCGACACTAAAAAGTATTGCTAACATAGATGTTAGAATTGGTATAGGAATTGGTAAAAAAGAGTACAATGCTGATAAGATTACAGAAGCCAACGGAGAAGCTTTTATTAATTCTGGTTTTGCTTTTGACAACTATTTAAAAAAACAAAGTCTAGCCATAAAAACACCATGGAAAGAAATAGATAGAACATTTAATATTGCTTTTGATTTGGCTTTATTAACTATAGATTCTTGGTCTGCAAATTCTGCAGAAGTATTTAAAATCGTTTTAGAAAACCCAAAAATCACTCAAAAAGAAATTGCAAAGATGCTTAATATTACCCAAGGTAGAGTTAGCGAAAGACAAAAAAGAGCTGGTTTAGAACCATTACTAAAATTAGACAATCTTTTTAGAGATTTTATAACACAAAAAATAAGTAATTAATATGTTATTGTTTTTAAAATTTCTATTAGCTCATATATTAGGTGATTTTGTATTACAGTCTAACAAATGGGTAAAAGATAAAGAAGAAAAAAAAATAAAATCTTCTAAATTATACCTACACATTAGCATTCACGCACTTTTATTATTAATTCTTCTTGAATTTAAATTGAATACATATTGGCTTGGTTTTCTTGTAATTGTATCAACACATTTTATTATTGACTTACTAAAACTATATTTTCAAAATGATAAAACTAAAAGAAATTGGTTTTTTATAGATCAATTGCTACATATAATTGTATTACTACTCACAACTTCTATCTATCAGAGTTTACATATAGATTTCGCAAAAATTTTTACCCAACAAAATTTACTTTTAATAGTTGCGTTATTTTTAGTTACAAGTGTATCTGGCGTTATTATTAAAGTTTTTATAACCCAATGGAGCCCCGAAACGAAAATAAATAACGATGATTCTTTAGCTAAAGCAGGAAGATATATTGGTATTTTAGAACGTCTTTTTGTTTTTATTTTTATTCTAACAAATCATTGGGAAGCTATCGGTTTCTTATTAGCAGCAAAGTCTGTTTTTAGATTTGGTGATTTAACATCTTCTAAAGACAGAAAATTAACCGAATACATTTTAATTGGTACATTATTAAGTTTTGGTTTTGCTATTATAATAGGAATCTTATATTCGTATATTTTAAATACAATTTAATTAATGGAAGATAAATTTATTGAAAGTATTGCTTACGTATTGCCTGCAGTAGTTACAGGTTTTGTAACATATTATATGTTTAACGGCTTTATAGGTAATAGAATTTCTGAAAAGAAATTAGAACTTTTAGCACAGCAAAAAAAAGAATCTTTACCAATTAAACTGCAAGCTTACGAACGTTTAATGCTGTTTTGCGATAGAATAAACCCAGTAAAAATGCTTATGAGGATTCCGCCAATTTCTACAAACACACAAGATTATTTACAATTATTAATTGCAAATATAGAACAAGAATTTGACCACAACTTAGTGCAACAAATTTATGTGCAAGAAGAAACTTGGACGGCCGTTTACGCTGCAAAAAATGCTGTTATAAATAAATACAAACAAGTTGCAGAACAAGCAAACTCTGCAAATGAGCTAAGAGAAATTATTCTTACAGATTACAGCACACATACCCCGCCGACAGAAACTGCTATCGAATTTATAAAGAGAGAGGTTAAAATTTTATTATAAAAAAACTCCGTTTATTACAACTGCAATAAACGGAGTTTTCACTCTTTCTTTACAAGCAAATTTCCCTTCTAAAATTGTAATCGAACTCCTAACTTATAATTTATTCCTCTAGTAGAATATCCAAATACATCATCATAATCTTCATTTAAAAGATTAGTTACTGCTGCAAAAAACGTAACTGTATCTCCTAAAACTTTATAATTTGTCATAAAATCTAAAACCTGATAGTTTTCTAAAACAACATCTTGTCCAGCTGTTCCAAAAGAACCGTATCTATCAAAAATTGTTCTTTCTCCAACGTTTCTATAAGTAAAATTAAAAAACGCATTTTCAAACGGAGTAACATCTAAGCCTATAACCAACTTATTCTCTGGAATATAATCGTTAAAATCTTCTGTTACATCTCTATCTGTATACGTAAAGGATGCGTTAATAGCTAAAAATGAAGTTGGTACTACTTTAGTAGTTATTTCAAAACCGTTTGCATCAGAAGAACCATTACCATATTTAAATGTAGAAGCATCATAAATTATAGCATCTGTTTCTTTTCTGTTAAAGTAAACTGTTTCTAACTGTAACCAATCTTTATAACTTAAATCGAACCCAGCTTCAAAAGTTTTGTTTGATTCTGGGTTTAAATCTATATTACCAGAAAAACCATCATATAATTGATATAAACTAGGCGCAATAAAAGCTGTACTGTATGACGTAAATAATTTTAAAGCTGTAACATCTAAATTTAAAATAGAATAAGCTAAATTTCCGTCGTAAACGAAATGATTACCATATACATTATGCATATTTAAACGACCACCAACATTTACACTTACACCAAAATCCGAGATATAAACCAAACTTGCATAAGGATCTACAGTATTAAAATTAGCCAACCCTTTTTCTATTTTACCAAAAGGAGTAATTGTATTATTACTATGAATTTGATAATTTAAACCTGTAATTAGTTGTAATTGTTCTGTAAACTCATATCTATTTACTAAATCTACATTTACACTTCTACCTACAAATTCATAATCTTGTAAAACACCTGCAAAAGAGTTAAATTGACTTAAATCTCTTTCTACTACATTAGCAGAAGCTAATAAATATAATTGTCCTTTATCATATGTATATGTAGGCTTAAAACCAACTCTAAACTGCTCTTGACTACCAATATTTACTTTGCTATCAGCAAAAGCACCAGCATCAAAATCGTAATCAAATTCATCATAATTTAAAAAAGTTTCTAAAGTTAACTTCTCGTTTACTTTATAACCTAATTTTACTAAAGCGTTTTTAGAATAAAAAGCATCTGTTTCGAAAGTAGAATTAGTGTTACTTTTTGCAGATGAAATTCCGTTAACACCAGTTAAACTAAACGATCCTAAAAAATTAAATTTACCCAAAGTACCATTAACATTTATGTTTTGATTTCTATCAGATAAGCTTGCGCTAGAAGAATTTGCTGTATTATTAGTACCTAAACTAGTTTCAAAAGAACCTGAAATCTTATCAACAGAAGCCTTTTTTAACGTTATACTAATTACAGCGGTTGCTGCACCAGAACCATACAATGTAGATGATGCTCCTTTTAAAATCTCTATACTTTCTATTTGATTAACTGCTAATAAACGTAAATCAAATTCTTGATTAATTGCCGATTGATCTGTAACTGGCACACCATCAATTAAAACTAAAACTTGTCTAGCTCTACCACCTCTAATATTAATACTTCTTGGTTCTGATGGATTTGTATTTACTCCTTTAACGTCTATACCTGCAATATTGTTTAAAATCTCTACAACTGTTTTTCCAGAATTCTGAAGCAACATTTCTTGGGTAATTTTATGAATTACCTTACCAGTATTTTCTTTTTTTAAATTAAATTTAGTCGCAGTAACCACAACCTCTTTTAACGTTTCTACATTTTCTTTTTGTTTTTGAGCAAAAAGATTTGTGCTGACAAAACTACATGCCAATGCACCAACAATAATAAATTGTTTTTTCATTTTTAATTAATTTGATTTACAATAAATCAGGTAAATTTCGTGTACAAAAAATAGATTAGTACATAAACTTTTATCCCGAAAGTTTTTAACTTGTGATATTGGCAGGTTTCCTGACTTGCGTCTTGTAACAAACCTTCCCAACAATAAAATGTCAGTGGCAAAAGAGTAGTTACAAGCTTTTTAGCTTACAGTTGCGGGAACAGCTCTAGATTTTAACTAGATTCCCTTTTAATTTGATGCAAACCAATTTTTACATCAAAACCAAAATCGGCACAAATGTAGCTTATAAATTGATATTAAAAAACATTTTTGTAATCTTGTCTAAAAATAATTCTTATGCGTAAAAACTTTTCAAAAATCATTTTCATTTGCTTTCTTATTCTTTTTTACAATTGCAAAAAAAAAGGAGAAAATATAGATAATATAAATACAATAAAAAGTAAAATAAAATATGCACAAGGGTTTGATATTGTGTACGAAAACGGTGAAAAAAAGTTAATTATTAAGACGGCATTTAAAAATGATAAAACAGTCAAAAAATACGTAATAAGCAAAAATAACGGGCAATCAAATACAGAGAAGATAATTAAAACCCCTGTTAAAAAAATTATTGCTACCTCTACAACGCATATCCCAATGATAGAGTTGTTAAACGAAGAAACGGCAATTATTGGTTTTCCTAATTCTGAATACATTTCTTCCGAAAGAACCAGAAAACTTATTACAGAGGGAAAGATTAAAGAAATCGGTAAAGAAAACTCGTTAAATACAGAAATTATTTTAGACTTACAGCCAGAATTGGTAGTTGGTTACAGTGTTTCTAATGCAGATAAAAGCCTAACAACTTTACAAAAAGCTAATATAAATGTTATTTATAATGGAGATTGGCTTGAAGAAACACCATTAGGTCGAGCAGAATGGATTAAGTTCTTTGGTGTTTTGTTTGATAAAGAAAAAGAAGCTGATAGCATTTTTAAAGTGATAGAAAGAAATTACTTAGACGCAAAAGAAATAGCAACTTCGGCCAAATTAAAGCCAACTGTATTATCTGGTGCAATAATGAGTAAAGATATTTGGAATCTACCAGCTGGAGAAAGCTTTGTTGCGCAGTTTTTAAAAGATGCTAATTTAAATTACTTATGGAAAGACTCTAAAGGGAAAGGTAGTTTATCTTTAAGTTTTGAAAGTGTATTTGATATTGGAAAAAGTGCTGATTACTGGATAGCACCTGGATACTTCAGTTCTAAAGAACAATTATTAAAAAGTAATATACTTTATGAAAAATTTAATGCTTTTAAACAAAATAAAATCTTTACCCCTACAATTAAAAAAGGCAAAACTGGAGGCATTATATATTATGAACTTGCAGGTACTAGACCAGATTTGGTATTAAAAGATCTAATTAAAATTTGTAATCCAGATTTGCTTCCAGATTATAAATTAGCCTTTTTTGAAAAAATGCTATAAAAAAATAAAGCCTCTAATTTAAAATTAAAGACTTTATTATTAAAGACTGGGGGAATGCTTTTCTTATTATTCAAATTTAAAAAAAAAGTTATTAATTTATAGAAAAACAGGGGTGTTTTATGGGTAGTCATCGGGTAGTAAATGGGTAGTAAAACGATGTAAACCTTTAATTTTATTGATTTTTATCAATTGTTAACACTTCTTTCCTACTTTTAATATTTAATTTTCCGTAAATATTTTTTACATGAAACTTTACCGTATTAATAGATACATTTACCTCTAAAGCAATCTCTTTATTAGATTTACCAACAACAATTAAATCAAAAATTTCTCTCTCTCGAATACTTAAATTTTCGATGTCTTTAATTTTTGAATCATTATCTAAATTATTATTTAACAACTCTATTTCTTTATTGAAATTTATAATTTCTGTTCTCATGTAAGAATTTCTTTTTCTTAATGTTTTTTCTCTGTAAACTACAGCAAAAGATAAGGTAACTACCTGTACAAGTCCTCCAATTTTCATATTAAAAGGAGCATTGTCAAAAAATGAAATTCCGAAGTTTTTTAAAACAGTAAAATTAATTCCGTTAAACAGTATAATTACAAATGCAATTGTAAATAACTTAATATGGCCACTTTTTTTGATTAATAATACACTTAAAATCCAATAGGTTAAAAACAATACAAAAGTTAGTATATTTAAAATAACAAATAATTCTGATTTTCTAAAAAAATAGAACAACCCTACAAACAAAAATATATTAGCTAAAATTACTTGCGAATACTTTTTTAAATTAGGATAATAATTATCTACCAATAAAAAATTATGTGCAAACTTAAAAGAGAAAAAACCTAGAAAAAAGTAATTGAATAATATTAAATTATCGATTATTGTTCCATCAATATTGAAAAAATTAAACATGCCGTCTGATGCAAGAAAAGCAAAAACTAAACTGGACAATAAAAAACAATGATGAATAAAAGAATTATCTTTAAAGAAAAAATAATAAACAACACTAAAAATAATAATTAGAAAAGCGGCTCCGTAATAGAAGCTGTTAATTAAAATCTGTACACTCTCATCAAAATGATATTCTTCTTCTAATTTTAATTCGACCGGATAATATGCACTATATTCTGAACTAACTTTTATAAAAACAGGATAATCTCTTTGTATTTTATATGAAGTAAATCTAGAATTTTTTATTTTTTCTAATGGTCTTCTATTTTGATAAGCAATAGAATTGTTAGCTCTATAGTTTTTAATTCTAAAAATATAATTCTCTTTAGAATTAGATGCAGGTATTTTAAACCAATAAACTGCATCCGATTGTTTTTCTAAAATATTGTATTCTAAAAGCTTAAAAACTTTATCTTCTGCTTCTAGAACATCTAAATTAGCGTCATAATCTTTATAATAGTAAATTTCTGATTGAGAAAATGCGGCTAAAGAAAATAAAATAAATAATACTAAAATCCTACATTTCATAGCAACTTTATTAATCATTAAAAAAATGAATAATGTAAAAGAAATATTTTTATTAGAAAACTTAAGATAATCAGTTATGTTCTTTTACCTTACCTAAGGTACAACTTTAAATTCATCTTAAAAACATAAAATTAACATTTCCTTTTTTTTAACTTAAAATTAAGATATCAAAAAAAATAACTTTAGGTTTTAAAATAATTTTGTTTGATTTTCATCATCTCTTTTTTTCTCTTCAGCTTTTTTTCTAGCTATAGATTTTTGTAAAGCTATTTTGGCTTTTTCTTCCGCAGACAATTCTTCTATAATCGGTTTTTTAGTTTCTGGCTCTGGCACATCAATAGGTAATTTATCACTTAAAACCTCGGTATCGTCTTGTTCGGAATCGTTACTTAAAACCTCATCTTCAACTTCGTATGGTAAAGATTCTAAGAGGTTTACATTTTTAATCTTATCTGTTGTTAGTTGATTTCCTTGCGCTTTAATACCTTTTACAGCTATAAACTCCTCAAAATTAACTTCTTCATTCTCTAAACTTCTTTTAGAAAACTGAATTTCTGCTACAGGTCTATAATCTGTAGCTACAATTTCTAATTGAGACTTTGGATGATCTGAGATAAAAACCTCTTCCTTTTCAACTGATTCTATTAAAAATCGTTTTACATAATAACGCTCTTTTTCACCATCAAAATAAATTGCAGAAATTGGTTTTTTTGGTTGCCATTTTTCTAAAACAATCATATCGTCTTCGAAATGCATTGTTAAATCTGGCTTTACTGCTTTTGCTCTACCCGATTGTGTAATAATTAGCAATTTATCTTCTGCTCTAAACTCACCAAGAAGCTCTCCTCTTTCGTCTACATTTAAACGTTGTACCGTATCATCAAACCAAATTTTACGTGGTTTTAATGTAGAAACTCCTTCCGATTTAAAATCTATAGATTTAATAGAATATTTTGTAATTCTATTACCTCTTACAGATCTACCTTTTACTGCTAAATCTGCAAAATCTATATCCCATTTTAATTTCTTAACACTACCTACAGAACGTAAATTTACGGTTACAACTTCTGCTTCTCCGTTAGGATTTGCAGTAAAATAATGCACTATAGAACCTTTATTTCCGTTCGTTAAATCGTATTCTTTATCTCTTGTCACAGAAGTTACGTTAAAACGTTTCATATAAGACGGTCCTCTTGCGCCATCTCTGTACATAAAATTATAAACGGTTCTTTTATCTTTCTTTTTAAAGACGGCAACATGTATAATATCTTTGCCTACAAAGGTTTTAGAATCTACCTTTGTTACCATCATTTTACCATCTTTTCTAAAGATGATAATATCATCAATATCAGAACAGTCTGTAACAAATTCATCTCTTTTTAACGAAGTACCAACAAAACCTTCTGCTCTATTTACATAAAGTTTAGCATTATTCATTGCAACTTTAGAAGCTACAATATCATCAAAAATTCTAATCTCTGTTTTTCGCTCTTTTCCTTTGCCGTAAGTATCTTTTAGACGTTTAAAATAAGTAATTGCAAACTCTATTAAATTATCTAAATGCCCTTTTACCTCAGCAATCTTTTCTTCTAAACTTTCTATAAATTGTTTTGCTTTGTCAATATCAAACTTTGATATTTTCTTAATTCGAATTTCTGTTAAACGCGTAATATCTTCAACAGTAATTGCTCTTTTTAAATGTTTAATGTGTGGCTTTAATCCTTTATCGATTGCTTCAATTACACCATCCCAAGTTTCTTCTTCTTCTATATCTCTATAAATTCTATTTTCAATAAAAATTCTTTCTAAAGATGAAAAATGCCACTGTTCTTCTAATTCGTTTAATTGAATTTCTAATTCTTTTTTAAGCAACTCTACAGTTAAATCTGTAGAATGTTTTAACATTTCTGATACGCCTGCAAATACAGGTTTGTTATCTTGAATTGTACAAGCTAACGGAGAAATAGACGTTTCGCAATTTGTAAAAGCATACAACGCATCTATAGATTTATCTGGCGATACATTTGGCGGTAAATGCACCAAAATTTCTACTTCCGCAGCTGTATTATCTTCAATTTTTTTTATCTTAATTTTACCTTTATCATTGGCTTTTAAGATACTGTCTATTAAAGTTGTGGTAGTTGTAGAAAAAGGAATCTCTGTAATTACCAAAGTCTTTTTATCTAACTGAGAAATTTTTGCTCTTACACGTACTTTCCCACCACGTTTACCATCGTTGTAATTGGTAAAATCGGCAATTCCGCCCGTTAAAAAATCGGGTACAATTTTAAAACTTCTTCCTTTTAAATACTTTATAGAAGCATCTATTAATTCAATAAAATTATGTGGTAAAACTTTTGTTGATAAACCTACTGCAATTCCTTCTGCACCTTGTGCTAATAATAACGGAAACTTTACAGGTAAATCAATTGGTTCTTTTCTACGTCCATCATAAGACAACTTCCATTCTGTTGTCTTCGGATTAAACACAACGTCTAACGCAAACTTAGATAAACGAGCCTCTATATAACGAGAAGCTGCTGCGCGGTCACCGGTTAAAATATTACCCCAGTTACCTTGCATATCGATTAGTAATTCTTTCTGGCCAATTTGTACCATAGCATCTGCAATACTTGCATCTCCGTGCGGATGATATTGCATTGTATGACCAACAATATTTGCTACTTTATTGTAACGTCCATCGTCTAAATCTTTCATAGAATGCATAATTCTACGTTGCACTGGTTTTAAACCATCTTCTAAAGAAGGTACGGCTCTTTCTAAAATTACATACGAAGCATAATCTAAAAACCATTCTTTGTACATTCCTGTAACCTTAGTAATGGTTTCTTCTTGAGGCGAATCTAATTGTTCTCCTTCATTTGTTAATTCTTCTTCGTGTTCGTTTTCGTTTATTTCTTCACTCATGTAAAAAACGTTTATTCGTTTAAGAGTTTATTTATTTGTTATTTGGGCGTTTTAACAGGCTTTACGTTATATCTTTTTAGTTTTGTTCTCTATAAAATTTGTTCATACTTCACAAATTTACTCGAACTAACAACTAAAAAGGATGCCACTTCAATCCTTAACGCAAAAAATACATTTTTACTAAATATTAGTTTTCTTTAAATTAATATCAAATAAAATTTCCTATTTCTTTTCTTTTACTCCTCTAATAATTAACTGCAATGCCAAAGACATCATACCTGTTGATAAAATTCCTAAATAGGCAGAAGAGTTTTCCTTGTACGATAAATCATTATAATTTACCTGCGTTATCCAGAAAATTAAAATGATTAGAAAAATTATTGAAATTATATTAAAAACCGTCTTTACTTTTTTCATCTATGCTTCGTCTTCTACGTAATCTAATTCTACTTTTAAATTCTCGATAATAAATTTTTGTCTGTCTGGTGTATTTTTTCCCATATAAAACTGTAACATTTGTTCTATAGACATTTCTTTATCTAACATCACAGGATCTAATCGAATGTCATCACCAATAAAATGCACAAATTCGTTTGGCGAAATCTCTCCCAAACCTTTAAATCGAGTTATTTCTGGTTTTCCTCTTAATTTTTCAATGGCTTCACGCTTTTCTTCTTCAGAATAACAGTAAAAAGTTTGCTTTTTATTTCTTACTCTAAATAATGGTGTTTCTAATATGAACAAATGTCCTTCTTTTATCAATTCTGGAAAAAACTGTAAGAAAAAAGTTATCAATAATAAACGAATATGCATACCATCTACATCGGCATCGGTAGCAATTACAATATTATTATATCTTAAATCTTCTAAACCATCTTCTATATTTAAAGCAGCTTGTAATAAATTAAACTCTTCATTTTCGTACACAATTTTTTTACTTAATCCGTAAGAATTTAAAGGCTTTCCTTTTAAACTAAATACAGCTTGTGTGTTTACATTTCTAGATTTTGTAATAGAACCAGATGCTGAATCTCCCTCGGTAATAAATAGTGTTGTTTCTAAGTAATTTTCTTTTTTAACATCACCTAAATGTATTCTACAATCTCTTAATTTTTTATTGTGTAAACTTGCTTTTTTAGCTCTGTCTTTTGCTAATTTTCGAATACCAGATAATTCTTTACGCTCTTTTTCTGCCTGAATTATCTTTTTTTGAAGAGCATCTGCAACTTCTACATTTTTATGTAAAAAATTATCTAGCTTGGTTTTTAAAAAATCGTTTATATAAGTTCTAACCGTTGGTAAATCTCCTCCCATATCTGTAGAACCTAACTTTGTTTTTGTCTGACTTTCAAAAACTGGCTCCATAACTTTTATGGCAATCGCAGATATAATTGATTTACGAATATCTGATGCTTCGAAATTTTTACCATAAAAATCTCTAATAGTTTTTACAACCGCTTCTCTAAATGCTGCTTGGTGTGTACCACCTTGTGTTGTATGTTGACCATTTACAAAAGAATGATATTCTTCTGAATATTGTGTTTTACTATGTGTAATTGCAACTTCAATATCATCACCTTTTAAGTGAATTATTGGATACAACATGTCTTCTATGTTGTTATTGTCTTCTAATAAATCTTTTAATCCGTTTTTAGAGAAAAACTTTTCTCCATTAAAAATAATGGTTAAACCCGGATTTAGATACACATAATTTTTAAGCATTTTTGCCACATACTCATTTCTGAATTTGTAGTTCTTAAAAATAGTTTCATCTGGTATAAATGATACTTTAGTACCTTTTCTTCGAGATGTTTCTTCTAAGAATTCTTCGTTTTCTAAATTACCTTGGCTAAATTCTGCCGAAGCAGATTTACCTTCTCTAGAAGACTCTACTCTAAAATAAGAAGAAAGTGCATTTACAGCTTTTGTACCAACACCATTTAAACCAACAGATTTCTTAAATGCTTTAGAATCGTATTTACCACCCGTATTCATCTTAGAAACTACATCAACCACTTTACCTAAAGGGATACCTCTACCATAATCTCTAACTGTAACTTTACTACCGTGTATAGAAATTTCTATAGTTTTTCCGGCGCCCATTACATACTCATCAATAGAGTTATCTAACACTTCTTTTACAAGAATATAAATACCATCGTCTGCAGAAGAACCGTCGCCCAACTTACCAATGTACATACCAGGTCGCATTCTTATATGCTCTTTCCAGTCTAAAGATCTAATATTATCTTCTGTATATTTTGTTTCTTGACTCATAAAATCTCTTGCTACTATTGGTTTGATGTACTCGTAAAAATAGGTTTTAAGCAACAAAAAATAAACATTTTTAGCAATTAGTTATTAACATCATTTCAACTAATTTTCACCTATAAAAACAACTAAAAATCACAATAAAAAACAATTTGTTGTATTTTTAAACAAAACGTAATTTATTAAACAATTTATTTACTTTTGACACTCTAAAATTATTAAAAATTGGAAAGTACACAATTAACAGCGTTGGCAAATAAATACGGAAGTCCTTTATATGTTTACGATACAGACAAAATAGAATCTCAATACAACAGATTAACAAATGCTTTTAGTAGCGTAAAAAACTTAAAGTTAAATTATGCTGTAAAGGCATTATCAAATATTAATATTTTACAGTTTTTTAAAAACTTAGGTTCTGGGTTAGATACAGTTTCTTACCAAGAAGTTCAATTGTGTTTAACAACCGGTATAGATCCTAAAGATATTATTTATACTCCAAACGGTGTTTCTTTATCAGAAATTGAAGAAGTAGCTAAGTTAGGTGTTCAAATTAATATTGATAATCTATCTATTTTAGAACAATTTGGTCAAAAACACCCAAACATTCCGGTTTGTGTACGTATCAATCCACATATTATGGCTGGTGGAAATTCTAAAATTTCTGTAGGTCATATCGATTCTAAATTCGGAATTTCAATTCATCAAGTACCACATATTAAGCGTGTTGTAGAAAATACCGGAATGAATATTAACGGAATTCACATGCACACAGGTTCTGATATTTTAGATATCGATACTTTTTTACGTGCTTCGGATATTTTATTTGATGTTGCCAGACAATTCGAAAACATAGATTTTATCGATTTTGGTAGCGGTTTTAAAGTACCTTACAAAGAAGGAGATATTTCTACAGACATCGAGCAATTAGGTGTACAACTTTCAGAACGTTTTAATGAGTTTTGTACAGAATACGGTAAAGATATTACTTTAATGTTCGAACCTGGTAAATTTTTGGTTTCAGAAGCTGGAGTATTCTTAGCAAAAGTTAACGTAGTAAAACAAACAACTTCTACTGTATTTGCTCATGTAGATTCTGGTTTTAACCATTTGGTTAGACCTATGATGTACGACTCTTATCATCATATTACAAATATTTCTAATCCTTCTGGTAGAGATCGTTATTATTCTGTGGTAGGCTATATTTGCGAAACAGACACTTTTGCGTCTAACAGAAGAATTGCAGAAATTTCTGAAGAAGATATTTTATGTTTCCATAATGCTGGTGCTTATTGTTTCTCTATGGCTTCTAATTACAATTCTCGTTATTTACCTGCAGAAGTTATGGTGCATAAAGGGCAAGATTATCTAATTAGAAAAAGACAAACGATAAAAGATATTTTAAACAATCAAGAAACAATAGATTTCTCTAAAACAAAAGCTACTAAAAAAGAAAAAGTAGAAGCTTAATAAAAAATACAAACCATTAAAAATCCACCAAAGCAATTGTTTTAGGTGGATTTTTTTATATTTACTAATCCATAAACAAACAATAACCACAATGAAAATATTAGGAATAGGAAGTAATTATGTTACCGATTTAAAAGATATTGAAGAAAAGAAAAAAGGTAAAAAATTCATCTTTTCGAAACCAGAATCTAGTTTAGCTATAAATTGTGACGTAGCTTATCCAAGTGAAATAACAAACGAGTTAATATACGAAGTAGAATTGGTTGTGAAAATTGGTAAAGAAGGCAAAAACATTACCAAAGAAGATGCAAACGCTTACATTTCAGAAATTGCCGTTGGCATTGATTATACAGCTACAGATATTTTAAAAGACGCTAGAGAAACAAAACATCCATGGGAATTTGCCAAAGGTTTTGATGGTGCAGCACCAATTTCTAGTTTTAAACCCGTTTCTAATTACAATTTAGCTGATATAGATTTCGACTTAAAAATTAACGGAGAAGTAAAACAAAAAAGTAATACTGCGTATATGATTAATGACTTCGCAGATATTATTGTATTTATTTCTAAATATATGACGTTGCAACCTGGCGATTTAATTTTTACAGGTACACCTGCTTTAGGAAAAGGAGAAATTTTTAAAGGAGATCATTTACAATGTTCTGTAAACGGAGAATTGCTATTAGATTTTAAAATGATTTAAGTAAATATTGATGAAGATTAGACTTTCTAAAATTGAAGATATCCCAGAAATTGCAATTATTATTGATGATGCAAAAGCGCATTTAAAATCACAAAACATAGACCAATGGCAAAACGGATATCCGAATGCAGCGCAAGTTACAAACGACATCAAAAATTGCGAAAGTTTTGTTGTTGTTAACGATGATAATTTAATTGTTGCAACTTCTATGTTTACTTTAAGAAAAGAACCAACTTATAAAAAGGTAATAGATGGTGAATGGATTGTTTCTGAAAATGAAAAATACGGTGTAATTCACCGAATGGCTATAAAAAAAGAATTTAGAAAATTTGGGCTAGCCACTTTTATGTTTCATGAGTTTCACCTACAATTATTAGAAAAAAAAGTTAAAAGTTTAAAAATTGACACACACGAAGACAATTTAGGTATGCAATCTTTATTAAAAAAATTAGGTTACAAATATTGCGGCATTATATACACTTCTTACAACGCAAAAAGATTGGCTTTTGAGAAAATTATAGCCTAAAAATACGTCAAATATCGTATTGAGATTTACATTACTTACTCATAATTTTGATAAAAATTAAATCATTATTATGAAAAAAATTATGCTACTATTCACTTTAATTTTAAGTGTTAATAAAATCAATTCTCAAATTCAAGTTGCAAGTGATGTGAATCAAGGTACAAGAGGCAGTTCTTTAGAAAACTTCTTTAAATTTAAAAATCAGCTCTTCTTTTCAGCCGAACTTGATGATCAATTTTCTAATACTTCCGTTAGAAAACTATGGAAAACAGATGGCACAGAAGCAGGAACCATTCAAATAGATAATTTACCAGAAAAAGGATACTTTATTACAGAAGATTTCATCTACTACATGGAAAATAGAGAAATTTGGAAATCTGATGGCACAGAAAATGGAACCACAAAAATTAAAGAAAATTTAAGTGTTTCAGAGCCACTTGGTGCATTCAATGGCTTTTTTTATTATTTAGACTATATCTATGAAAATGGTAAAGTTACCAATACCACTGGTTTGTATAAAACAGATGGAAATTCTACAGATGTTTTGCTTACTTTTCCTGCAGATCAATTTGCAACCAATAATGTAGCAAACAATGGAAATGCCATTTTTAAATTAGATGATACTAGATTTGTTGCCTACATATACACAAAAAATTTAGGGATAGAACCTTACGTTTCTGATGGAACACCAGCAGGAACTTATTTCTTAAAAGATATAGGTGTAAACACTTTTCAAACTGTAAATGCAACACCATCAAAATTTCACAAAGCTGTAGATAGGTTTTTGTTTCAAAATGGAAAAAAAGAATTGTGGACTACAGATGGTACAGAAGCAGAAACTTTTCAACTAAAAGAATTTACAGGCTCTTTTTCTGCTGCAATTACTGACATAACATCTTTTAATAATAAAGTTTATTTTGGTTTTACACACGAGCTTTGGGAATCTGATGGAACAATTGAAGGAACAAAATTAGTCTTTAGCAACGCAAGTGGAGATGGTGGTATTCAGGCAATTATTAATAGAGGTAGTGATTTATTATTGCTTTTAGAAAGAGGAATTCATCTTTTTGATGGCACAACAAATAGCACAACAAAAATTGCTACTCAAGATATTACTTATATCAAATCTTATGAAGCATCTACCAATACAAAAACCTTTTTTGTTGCAAATTACAAAGGCGAAGGAGATAGACTTTGGACAACAAATGGCACTGCAAATGGTACAATTTCTATAGAACCTTTTTGGCCAGACGGTAGAACACCAATAGTATTATATAATTTAGGAGAACAATTGATTTTTACAAGTACTACAGGTGATTATGATATGGGAGAACTTTGGGTTTCTGATGGCACAAATTCTGGCACTAAACTCTTAAAAGACATCAATAAAACAGGTAATTTAGATTCTAAACCAAAATTTCAAACAACATTAAATGGTAAAATTTATTTTTCTGCAGATGATAATATACATGGTAGAGAACTATTTGTTTTTGATGGCACTACAACAACTTTATTAAAAGATATTTATCCTGGTTTTAATTCGAGTAATCCATATGACTTTTATGTATTAAATGATAAAATCATTTTTAAAGCATATACTTTAGAAAACGGCTTAGAATTTTGGATTACAGATGGTACTGAATCTGGAACAGTATTATTAAAAGACATCAACCCAAATGGTAATGGTTTTTTAAACGATAATAGAGCATACGTAAGAATTAATCAATTTAAAATTTTTAATAATGAGCTTTATTTCTTTGCTGATAATGGCACAAATGGAATGGAACTTTGGAAAACTAATGGTACAGAAGCTGGTACAATTATGCTTAAAGACATAAATTCAGGATTTAATGCTAGCTACAGACCTGCATTAGACCATAGACCAAGAATCGTAGAACATAATAACGAATTATATTTTTATGTTTCAAGTTCTGGAAGTTCAAATAACCTTTCAAATTTTCAAATGTGGAAAACTAACGGTACTAAAGCTGGTACCCAAAAAATATCGATTATAGAAAGTACAATTAAAGAAGGAACTCTTTTACCGAATACATATTTTTCTTTTAATAACAACTTTTATTTTTATGGAGTAGACAAATTAACAAATAAAAAAGAATTATACAGAACTGATTTTAATACAGTTACTAAAATTGAAGGTACTGGAAACCATACTGCATTTTATCCTGTAAAAGATAAAATATATTATACAAATAATGATTTTGTTTCTGGTAAAGGAGAAGAAATTTGGGCGATAGAAAAAGATGATAGTTTTGCAATTGCACACGATATTGTACCAGGTTCGCAGGGCTCAAACGCAGGTAATTTCTATGTGTTTAATGACTATTTATATTTTAGTATACGAAATCAAAATTACGAATCAGAGTTGTGGAGAATCAGTAACAACACGGCTCCAGAAAAAATTTTTGCTAAAGACACAGAAACAGGAACAAGCTCCTTAGAACAATATTTTGATTTTACTCCAAAAAACGATATTCTTTTTATCAATACTAAACACAATGGAAATTCAGATTTTAATTACAGAATGTATGCTATTAAAAATTCTTCAACCAATTTAATACCTGTCTTGTCTATTAATAGTTTTAAAGTTCCTTATGAAAATTTACCAAATGGAATAAATTCATTAAGTACCTTTTTAAATAATAAAATTTATTTTACAGGAAATATTTCTGAAGAAGGTGAAGAATTATTATTCGCCGATTTTGAAGCTGTTTTAAATATTGATAAATTTAAAAATTTAAATAATAATAATTTTGGTTTTAATATTTATCCTAACCCTGTTGATGATCTGTTAAATATAAATTCAAAGTCCACTATAAAATCTGGTATAATTTATAATTTATTAGGAAAAAAAGTAGTTACTATTAATTCGAATTCAACAGATGTTTCTAAATTAAAAGCAGGAGTTTATATACTAAAGATTAAAGATGAATTTGGTAATTTTTTCTCAAAAAAATGGCTAAAAAAATAAATTATTAAGCTTAAAATAAAACTATATTTACATCCTCATAAAATTTATTTTTATGAGGTTTTTTTTCGCTTAAACTCAAAATAGAAATGCAATTACTACAATATATAACACAACAAACACAATTTTCATCTAAATCTGTAGAAAATACAATTTCTTTATTAAATGAAGATGCTACAGTTCCTTTTATTAGCAGATATAGAAAGGAAATGACTGGTAATTTAGATGAAGTAGAAATAGGCGAAATTGTAAAATTTAAAGAAGCTTTCGAAACTCTAGAAAAACGTAAAAAAAGTATTTTAAAAGCACTTGAAGAACAAGATGTTATAACATCAGAATTAACCGAAAAAGTAAATAATTCTATAGATTTAATTTCTTTAGAGGATTTGTATTTACCTTTTAAGAAAAAAAGAAAAACCAAAGCAGAAACTGCGAGATTACAAGGTTTAGAACCATTGGCAAAAATGATTATGAGTCAGCGAGTAAATGACTTAGAATATACTGCTTCAAAATATATTAAAAATGACATTGAATCTATTGAAGATGCTTTAGAAGGCGCTCGTTTTATTATTGCAGAATGGATTAATGAGCGCACAGATATCAGAAATAATATTAGAAGAGAATTAGAACGTTTTGCTACAATTTCATCCAAAGTGATAAAGTCTAAAAAAGACGATGAAAAAGCACAAAAATTTAAAGATTATTTCGATTGGAGTGAGTCTTTAAATAAAATTCCGTCTCACAGGTTTTTAGCAATTTTAAGAGCCGAAAATGAGGGTTTTATCAGAATTAAAATAGAAGTTGATACCGAAAGATTGTTGCAAAGAATTGAAAATCGAATTATTAGAACACAAAATGAATGTTCTACACAAATAGAATTTGCTATTAAAGATGCTTTTAAACGTTTGTTATATCCTTCTCTATCAAACGAAAGACTTTCACTAGCGAAAGAAAAAGCAGATGATGATGCTATATTAGTCTTTTCTAAAAACTTAAAACAATTGCTTTTAGGTGCACCATTAGGTGAAAAAAGAGTGTTAGCTATCGATCCGGGTTTTAGATCTGGTTGTAAAGTAGTATGCTTAAACGAGCAAGGAGATTTGTTGCATAATGAAAATATTTACCCACATGAACCACAAAAACAAACAATTGAAGCCATTCAGAAAATTAGTTCGTTAACAGAAGCTTATAAAATTGAAGCTATTGCTATTGGTAACGGAACCGCATCTCGTGAAACAGAGCAATTGGTAAAGAAAATTCAGTTTAAAAATGCTGTTGATGTTTTTGTGGTTAGTGAAGCTGGCGCTTCTATTTATTCAGCATCAAAAATTGCAAGAGATGAATTTCCTAATTACGATGTAACCGTTCGTGGATCTGTTTCTATTGGTAGACGTTTGCAAGATCCGTTGGCAGAATTGGTTAAAATTGATGCTAAATCTATTGGAGTTGGCCAATACCAGCACGATGTCGATCAAACTAAATTAAAGAAATCTTTAGATGCAACTGTAGAAAGTTGTGTAAACACCATCGGAGTTAATATAAATACAGCAAGCGAATCTTTATTGAGTTACGTTTCTGGAATTGGACCAAAATTGGCAGAAAATATCGTAAATTATAGAAATAAAAATGGTTCTTTTTCTTCTAGAAACGATATAAAAAAAGTACCTCGTTTAGGTGGAAAAGGATTTGAACAAGCAGCCGGTTTCTTAAGAATTAAGAATGGTAAAAATCCGTTAGATGATTCTGCTGTGCATCCAGAAAGTTACGCTTTAGTTGATAAAATTGCAAAAGACAATAAGCTAAAAGTTACTAATTTTATTGGAAAACCTGATTTAATAAAGCAAATAAATCTAAAAAACTATATTACAGAAACCATTGGCTTACCAACTTTAACGGATATTGTAAAAGAATTAGAAAAACCTGGTTTAGACCCAAGAGAAAAAGCTAAAGTATTCTCTTTTGATGCAACTATAAAAACAATTTCAGATTTAAGAATCGGGCAATTATTACCTGGTATTGTAAATAACATTACCAATTTTGGTTGTTTTGTAGACATTGGTATAAAAGAAAGTGGTCTAATTCATGTTTCTAACCTATCGGATACTTTTGTAAAAGATGTAAATACAATTGTAAGTTTGCAACAACAAATTACTGCAAAAGTTTTAGAAGTTGATGTCGTTCGAAAACGAATTCAATTAGCTTTAATTAAATAACATTTTTATTCTTAAAATATGAGCAAAAAAGAAAAAACAGATTTATGGGATGACTTAACGGATTCTCAAAAGAATGAAATACAACAAGAAGTTATTAATTCTAATAAAAAGAAAAAATCTACTTGGGAAGATCTCAAAAAAGAGCTTTCTAAATTGAAATAGCTGCTATTTTATTTGTGTTAATATTTTTTAAAATCATAAAACTTCTAATTTATCAACAATCGTATAAAGAGCTTCTTTAAATATATATTTATTCCCTATTTTCGACCACACAAAAATAACCAATGAAAGTCTGTATTGCCGAAAAACCATCTGTAGCAAGAGAAATTGCCAACATTCTAGGAGCCAACACAAAACGTGATGGTTTTTATGAAGGCAACGGTTATGCCGTAACATATACTTTTGGGCATTTGTGTACACTTTTAGAACCTAAAGATTACAAACCGCATTGGAAAAGTTGGGATTTGAACAACTTACCAATGTTACCAGATCGTTTCGATACAAAAGTTACAGGTGATGCAGGAATTAAAAAACAATTTAACATCGTAAAATCTTTATTCGAAAAAGCAGATGTTATTATAAATTGTGGGGATGCCGGTACAGAAGGAGAACTGATACAACGTTGGGTAATTAACCAATGTAATTACAAAGGAAAAGTGCAACGTTTATGGATTTCTTCTTTAACGGAAGAAGCCATAAAAGACGGATTCAAAAATTTAAAACCAGCAGAAGATTACGATAACTTATATTATGCGGGATATTCTCGTGCTATCGGAGATTGGCTATTAGGTTTAAATGCAACTCGTTTATATACTGTAAAATTCGGCGGTTTTAAACAAGTTTTATCAGTTGGTAGAGTGCAAACTCCTACCCTAGCCATGTTGGTAAATCGTTATTTTGAAATTCAAAATTTTAAACCACAACCTTACTGGGAATTACAAACTACATACAGAAATACACTTTTTAATTATGAAGATGGACGTTTTCTTAAACAAGAAGACGGTCAAGTTTTAGCGGATAAGGTTGCACAATCAGAATTTGAAATTGTTTCCGTTACCAAAAAGAAAGGAAAAGAATATGCTCCAAAATTATTCGATTTAACAGGTTTACAAGTATATTGTAATAATAAGTTCGGTTTTTCTGCGGATGAAACTTTAAAAATCGTTCAGAAATTATACGAAATGAAAGTAGTTACGTACCCAAGAGTAGATACAACTTTTTTACCGAATGATTTGTATCCAAAAATACACGGAATTTTATCGAAACTAACTAATTATAGCGAATTAACACAAACGCTTTTAGGCAATAAAATCAAAAAAACAAAACGTGTTTTTGATGATAAAAAAGTAACAGATCACCATGCAATAATTCCTACAGGAATTCAAGGTAATTTACAGTACAACCAACAACAGGTTTACGATATAATTACAAGAAGATTTATTGCTGTATTTTACCCAGATTCTGATGTTTCTAATACATCTGTAATTGGTAAGGCGGCAGAAGTTCCTTTTAAAACAACCGGAAAAGAAATTTTAAATAAAGGTTGGCGTGTTGTTTTTGAAACTAAAGAAAGTAAGGTTAAAAAAGAAATGAATGAGAAAATGACCTTGCCTTCTTTTGTAAAAGGAGAAAAAGGAACTCATGAACCTTCGTTTTTAGAAAAAGAAACAAAACCGCCAAGAAATTATACAGAAGCAAGTTTATTACGCGCCATGGAAACTGCAGGAAAGCAAGTTGATGATGATGAAATGCGCGAATTAATGAAAGAAAACGGAATTGGTAGACCTTCTACAAGAGCAAGTATAATAGAAACTTTATTTCGAAGAAAATATATTGAACGTAAGAAAAAACTAGTATTACCAACACAAACTGGTATCGATTTAATTAATATTATTGACAACGAATTATTAAAATCTGCCGAATTAACCGGACTTTGGGAAAAACGTTTGAAAGAAATTGAACGAGGTGATTTTAACGCAGGAACGTTTATTAATAATATGAAAAAAATGGTGGATGAATTGGTCTACGAAGTCCGTTCTAATACATCTAAAAAAAGAATTTCTTCAGAAAACAAAAATCAGGCTAAGCAAGTAGATACTTCGAAACCAAAAGTAAAATCTAAAAAAGAAGTTGCAGGTAAAACCTGCCCTAAATGTAAAAAAGGAAAACTATTAAAAGGTTCATCTGCTTTTGGATGTTCTGAATATAAAGCTGGTTGCGATTTAAAAATTCCTTTTGAAGTTTACGGTAAAAAAGTTTCTGAAAACCAACTAATAAGGCTAATAGACAAAGGCTGTACAACAAACTTAAAAGGTTTTGTTTTAAATGATAGTAAAGTTGAGGGGTTAATTAGGTTTGATGATAGTTTCGCTTTAAAGCTAGAACCGAAACAACAACCTGTTAAAAAAGTTGCCACAAATTCTTCGGATACAATTAGCTGCCCGAAATGTAAAAAAGGTACAGTTTTAAAAGGAAAAACTGCTTACGGGTGTTCAAATTACAAATCTGGTTGTGATTTTGTTTTTACATTCGAAAACATAAAAAAAATTGCCAATGGGCAACCTTTAACAAAAGAATTGGTTCTTAATATTATTTCTAAATAAAAGTAAAACCTGTTTACAAATTTTTAACTAAGCATCTTATATAATTAGGGTTAGCAGACAATTCTAGCCCTGATTGCAGCATTTGTTTGAGCTCTTTTTTCTTTTTCAGAAAAAAAGCGAGTGCGGAAAGCAGGAAATAGCTTCAAAAAAAATTACAACATATTTCTTTCGTAAAACTTTTCTACTTTTTCTCTTGCCCAAGGTGTTGTTCTTAAAAATTTTAAAGAAGATTTATATGTTGGGTTATTTCTAAAAGCATTTATGTTTAATCGATCTCCTAATTCTTCCCAACCATATTCTTTAAACAATTGTTCTAAAATTGTTGCCAATTTTATACCGTGCATTGGGTTGTTTGGTTGTTCTTTACTCATTATTATTAGAATTTGCTATCGTTAAAATTAAGTCGGAATTTATAATTGAATTGTTGTTTGAGGTATTTGCAACTACTTTCATGCAAGTTGCAATTTTATCTGGATGAATCATTTTATACTTTTTTAAAGGCCCAATAAATAGCGGATTTAAGAATTTCATAATTCCTTTACCGATACTTTCTCCTAAACGAAACTCGTCTCTTTTACCACCAATTAAAGAGGGTCTTAAAATATATGTATTGGTTATATTTTGTGATAAAACATCTTTTTCCATTTCACCTTTAATTCTGTTATAAAAAACAGAACTTTTTGCATCTGCTCCCATAGAAGACATTACAGCAAAAGTAGTAATATTGTTAGCTTTGGCTAATTTTGCTGCAGTAACCGGTATGCCATAATCTATAGATTTGTACTTTTCTTTATCTTTAGTTTTTGATGCTGTTGTGCCAATGCAACAAAATACTTGGTCTGCTGTAAAAAGTGTTTTTTGCTCTTCTAAAGCAAACATATCTATTAAATGTTCTTCTATTTTACTTGATGATATATTTACAGAACTTCTAGAAAAAAGTTTAATTTTTGTATACGATGTATCTGCAATTAACTTTTGTAAAAGTAAATTACCTGTTAAACCAGTTGCACCTAATATAATTGCTGTTTTGCTCATTTATTTATCTAAATCTGGTAAAACAAAATCATCTAAAACAGACTTTTTAGCCATCATTTTTTCGATTTCCTCTACTGTTCTTGGTGCTTCTGCAGATAGGTTTACCGGCCCATTTTTTGTAACCAAGATATCATCTTCTATTCTAATACCAATTCCCCACCATTTCTTATCGCAATTACTTCCTTCTGGAATATAAATTCCAGGTTCCATGGTAACTACCATATTTTCTTCAAAATTACCATAATTTCCTGGATCGTGCACGTCTAAACCAATATGATGTGATGTTCCGTGAGGATAATATGGATGTTTTTCATCAATAGATTTTATAATACCTAATTTAAATAAACCTTCGTTTACAATTTTTTTAGAAAGTAGATTTGGTTTTGCCATACTTTCTCCTATTTTATAAGCAGCAATACCTGCTTCTTGAGCCTTATAAACTATTTCGTAAATAGCTTTTTGTTCTTTTGTAAACTTACCGTTTGCAGGAATTGTTCTTGTTACATCTGCAGTATAACCTCTATATTCTGCACCTAAATCCATTAAAATTAAATCGTTACCAACTTTTGTTTTATTATTTTCTATATAATGCAAAATACAACCATTGTTTCCTGCGCCAACAATAGACGGATATCCTTCGTATTCTGCACCATATTTTTTATAAACAAACTCATGTATACCTTGTAATTCTGTTTCAGACATATGAGGTTTCATGGCTTTCATTACTTCTACTTGCCCAATTGCAGAGATTCTTACTGCTTTTGTTAATAAAACCAATTCTTCTTTAGTTTTTACTTCTCTTAAAGTTGCTAAATTTCTTGATAAAAAAGTTACATCTAAATTTGTTTTAGCTTCTAATTTTAAAGATATTTTTTGCTGCAAATCTTTCTTTAAATTAATATCTGTTGCTTCTTTAAATTTCATTAAATCTTCATCATCTTTTAAAGATGCATCGTAAGCTACTGCTCTACCAATTATCTGTGCAACATTTGCACTATTTTCTATTGGCGTAGATTTTACCAACTCGTAAATCTGCTTTTTTAAAGGCGATAAAAAGTTTTTAGGATTAAAATCTGCTTTTTCTTTAAAAGCCAAAACCAAATCATAAACTTCTGCTTTTTCTCTTGTAGAATTTCTATAATCGTCATTAAATTTTTCGATAAAAACCCTATCAAATTTTTTATAATCTAGGGTATCATTTATAAAGTCTTCTGCATTTTTTGCTACTTTAAAACCCAACTCATTAATAGCTCCTTCAACTCCCAACCTTTTACCATTCCATTGTTCTGCTCTTTTATTTTTTTTCTGAACATATAAAACTTCATTATAAACTTGTCCATTTTCACCGGTTTGATTTTCGGAAAACAAAACTAAAACTCCGTTTGGTTCTCTATAACCTGTTAAATAATAAAAATTAGGATCTTGATGAAAAACATAATCAACATCATTAGCTCTGTTTCTTAATGGATTTGCAAACACAACGGCAACAGAATTCTTTGGCATTTTACTTCTTAATGCATCTCTTCTGTCTTTATGAAATTCTTTAGAAAGAAAATCTGTAGGAGTTTGTGAAAACACGCTAAAAGTTGTGGTTAAAAAAGTTATTAAAATAATTTTAAAAATCTTCATTATTGTTGATTTACAAGTTGTTTACCCAAATGTAACATTATTTTTTATTAGGTAGAAATATTAACAAAATATTAGTGATTGATAATTGCGAATTTTTCAATAATTTAGCGCTAAATTTAAGAAATCTATACATGAAAAATATTGCATTACATTCGGTTCACGAAAAATTAGGCGCTAAAATGGTACCTTTTGCTGGTTACAATATGCCGGTTCAATATGAAGGCGTTACTGCAGAACATTTAACGGTTAGAGAAGCTGTTGGTGTTTTCGACGTAAGCCATATGGGTGAATTTTTAGTTTCTGGTGAAAATGCTTTGGCACTTATTCAAAAAGTAACGTCTAACGATGCTTCTAAATTAGAAATTGGCGATGCGCAATATAGTTGTTTACCAAACACAGAAAACGGTATTGTAGACGATTTAATTTGTTATAGAATTAAAGAAAACCAATATCTATTGGTTGTAAATGCATCAAACATAGAAAAAGATTGGAACTGGATTTCTTCTTACAATAAAGAATTTAATGCAGATTTAAGAGATTTATCAGAAGAGTACTCTTTATTAGCTATTCAAGGCCCCAAAGCTGTAGAAGCAATGCAATCTTTATCTTCATTAGATTTATCAGAAATACCATTTTATAAGTTTAAAATAGGTGATTTTGCAGGTATTGAAAATGTAATTATTTCTGCCACAGGTTATACCGGTTCTGGTGGTTTTGAAATCTACTGTAAAAATGAAGAAGTAGAACAAATTTGGAATAGAGTTTTCTTAGCTGGTGCAGCATTTGGTATTAAACCAATTGGTTTAGCAGCAAGAGATACTTTAAGAACAGAAATGGGTTATTGTTTGTATGGTAACGATATAGATGATACAACTTCGCCAATAGAAGCAGGTTTGGGTTGGATTACAAAATTTACTAAAGATTTTGTAAACTCTGAAGCTTTGGCTAAACAAAAAGCAGAAAAACCAACAAAAAAATTAGTTGCTTTTGAATTAAATGAAAGAGGAATACCGAGACAAGGCTATGATATTGTTGATGTTGAAGGTAACGTAATTGGTAACGTAACTTCTGGTACAATGAGCCCTAGCTTAAATAAAGGTATAGGTTTAGGATATGTACCTACTAATATTGCAAAAAGCGGTACTCGAATTAATATTCAAATTCGAAAAAAAGTAATACCAGCCACAATTGTAAAACTACCTTTTTACAAAGGATAAAGATAATATTTAAAAACCTCACATATTTGTGAGGTTTTTTAGTTTAAAGAACTAATTTCACTTTTTAATTACTTCAAAAAAAAATTATATGAATTGTTTGTTAACTGGCGGTACAGGAATTGTTGGTAGCCACATTATTTTTGAATGGCTACACAAAGCTATTGTAGAAAAAACCGTAAATCATCTTTTTGTAGTAATTCGAGCTAATGAAAAAACTGCAGAAGAAAGACTTTTAGCAATTCTTAAAGATAAATCTCGTCCTGAGTTTTTAAACAATTTTACTTTAGAAGCTTGTTTAGAAAAAATTACAGTCATTTCTCATGACTTAGAGTCTATCAACAAAACTATTTTACAAGATTATAATTTTGATACTGTTATACATTGTGCGGGTTCTACAAGTTTATTACACACAGCAGATTCTAAACAAATTGTACATGCCCAAAACTATTTAGTAACTAAAAACCTTTTAGAAGAATTACCTAAAAATGTGTCTCGTTTTTTATATATAAGTACAGCTTACTCTTTTGGTATACAAGATGAAAAAGTAAACGATTCAATAGAAAATTATAACGTTCATAAATTTAGAAATCCGTATGAAAAATCTAAATATGAAAGTGAATTTTTTGTCAAAGAAACTTGTAAACTAAAAAATATAGATGCACAAATATTAAGACCAAGTATCATTTGCGGTAGATTATTAGATGCGCCATTTTTTGAAACACCAAAGTTTGATGTATTTTATTCTTGGGCAATATTTTTAGATAAATATGCAAAAAAATCTAAAAATAATTTTAGGATTTGGATTGATAAAGAAAGTGGTTTAAATATTGTTCCGGTAGATTTTGTTGCAAAAGCAATCTTACACGCATTTTTAAATCCGACTATAAAAGAACTAAACATAGTAAACCCTAAACAAATTTTACATAAAAATTATGTAGGTGACGTTCTAGAATCTTTTAAAATAAATACGTACGAATACGTTTCTGAGAAGCCAGAAAACCTTAATAGTTTTGAACAGCTTTACTACAAAAGTATTGGTAGTCTTTTTGAAAAATATGTTTCTGTACCAGATTTACAGTTTAAATCTACCTTAATTCTAAAGTTTATTGAAGAATTAAAATTAGACATTACGCTTGGTGTGCATGAAAACTTTATGAACTTAATTGACTTTTCGGTTGAAAAAAAATTTAGAAAAAGTTATTATTAATCTAAAACTCTAAACCTATGGATTCTTTAACACAAATAGTTTTAGGAGCCGCAGTTGGTGAAGCCGTATTAGGCAAAAAAATTGGCAATAAAGCAATGTTGTATGGTGCAATTGCAGGTACAATACCAGATTTAGATATAGTTTCTAGTTTTTTTACAGATACCGTAACTGCTCTAGAAATCCATAGAGGCTTTACCCACTCTATTTTATTCTCTGTTATTTTTGCTCCGATTTTTGCTTATTTAGTGCTAAAATTCGAGAAATATAAAAATTTTAAAAATTGGACATGGCTCTTTTTTTGGGCGTTTATAACACATCCTATTTTAGACGCACAAACAACTTGGGGCACACAATTGTTTTGGCCTTTAGATATAAGATTGGCTTTTAAAAATATTTTTGTTGTAGACCCATTATATACATTACCTTTTATCATTTTTGTGTTGTTAGCAATGTTTCAAAAAAGAACTTCTAAAAAGAGAAAAACTTATAATAATTTAGGGTTGATAATAAGTAGTTCTTATTTAGCCATCTCCTTAATTTTAAAAGGTCTTTCTTACAAAAAATTCACCAAAGAATTGAATAATCAAAATATTACATATTCTAAAATAGCCACAAAACCCGCACCTCTAAATACTATTTTATGGACTACAAACGTAGAAACTAAAAATGCTTTTTTGATAGGTCATTCCTCTTTTTTTGATAAAAAACCAATCGAATTTTCCTATTACCCCAAGAATCATCACTTATTAGGAAATTTAAAAAATAATGATAAAGTAAAACGAATGATTTCAATTTCTAAAGGTTGGTATACAATTAGTAAACAACAAAATGAACTTTATTTTAATGATTTAAGATTCGGAACCCTAAGTATGCGTAAAAATGCAGAAAACTTTGTTTTTAAGTATAAAATTAATGTTGATGAAAATGAAAACGTAACTTTTATAGAAGTCAAAAAAAATAAAGACGATGCTAAAAATTTACTATCAGATCTTTGGATAAGAATAAAAGGAAATTAATATGAAATTTTTGTAAGGAGCCCTCCTTAAAAACGATTAAACATTTTTAAATTAAATTTTCAATTAAACTAACATGAAAAAATTACTTTTTACAGCCATTTTTGGCGCAACAATTATTACAGGTTGTAAACAACAACCCAAAACAGAAAAAAATACTGAAACTGTAAAAACAGAAAAGGTAACTAAGAATTTTTCTGAAGCTATCGAAACTGCACATAAAAAAGTAGTTTTTCTAGCTAAAGAAGCAATACAATTTAATGCAGTTATAAATTTTGGAGGTAATGAAATTTTGAATGCAGATATAACGGTTTCTACTTCTTCTGATATTGCCAAAATAACGTATAAAAATGGTGATGAAATTTATGTAGATAAACAAGATATTTTTGTTTCTGATGGATTAAAAGAAAATCCTGGAGTGCGTTTTCATGCATATACATGGAATTATTTTTTCCTATTTCCATATAAATTAAATGACAACGGAACAAAATGGGATTTTAATCATACAACAGAAGAAGCAAATAATAATTTAAAAACAGCTAAACTAAGTTTTGAAGCAAATACGGGTGATGCACCAGATGATTGGTATGTAGTTTATAAAAATAACGAAAGTGATTTATTAGAACACGTTGCCTACATTGTTACTGCTGGTAAAACAAAAGAAGCTGCAGAAGCAGATCCGCATGCTATAAAATATACAGATTATACAGAAATAGAAGGTATTTCTATTGCCACAAATTGGGATTTTTATGGATGGAATTCTAAAGATGGTTTAACTGATAAAATTGGAAATGCAAAAATTACAAACATAAAATTTGTAGAAGGTTTTAGAGATGGTTTTTCTATTCCAAAGAACTATATCAAAAAATAAAATTCCGTTGCTCATAATTTAAAAATCTCATTATCTTTAAATAGATAATGAGATTTTTTATTTTTAATAAGTAAGTATTGTAATGTTATTTGTTATACAAAACCTTTTTACTGATAATACCTTTTTCAGTTTTAATGTTTACAATATATACTCCATTCACTAGATTCTTAACTTTAAGTCTGTTTTCACTATCAGAAGAATCAATGTTCCAGCTATTTGTTTTTTGACCTAAAAGGTTAAATAATACTACATTTTCGATGTTTAAATTGTTTTTATTATCAATTACTAACTCGTTAGTAGTTTTATCTAAGAAAGTAGATATTAAATCATTAATCGGATTCTCTAGGTTTGTATCATCGATACTTAATACAGTATCTTGACTAAATACAATCGAGAATCTATCTAAATGCTCTCCTTTATCTAATTGTAAAACAACTTCGTTATTTGTAATGTTGTATGTTTTGTTAGTCAATTTATCTTTTACAAAAATGGTATTGTTTACCTTTTTGATATCATCTAAATTTAAAATAACAGCACCTTTATAATTCATTACTATTTCAAAAGGAATCTCTAAAGAATTTGAAATACTTTGAATTCCTGCAATTACATATTTGTTATCACTATTTTCAAATTTCCAGTATACGTCAGTTGCACCTAAATCGTTAATTGGGCTATCAAAACCTTTTTCAAATTCAAAAGTATTGTTTGGGCTAAATGACACACCAATTTGTCTGTGTAATGGCTCTTTATCTTCGCTAACAAAGTCCATTCCTATTTTCAACAAAGGCAATGTATTAAAGTCTCCGTTATCTTGTTCTACAACCTTTTTTCTTGCAGATTTAAAGAATACAGCATTCCCACTATCTTCTGTAACATACTGTCTTTGGCTGTTGTTAAATACGATTGGTCCACCGTCAGAATCACCCCCAATAAAGAATCCTTGACCGATAGGAATGTAGGTTCCAGGAGTTTTAAATAAACTACTATCTGTTCCGGTAGAAGGCGCACAAGAAACATCACCATCATCATCACTCATTTCTATAAAGTCAATATCAATTGTGTTAGAATCTGAAGACTCAAATCTTATAGTAGACCCCACAATAACGCAATCATTAATGGTAAATGTTTCATAACCAGATGTTGCAGGTAAATCATAAGTACCAACTTCTACATTATCTTTAAGGAAAATTAATGTCTTACCTGTAGCAGATTTGTAATTAATATTTATTTCATCTGTTGCTCTTGTAATTCTATTAAATTCTAAATAACTAGAACTAGTATTTAATCGAACAATGCTTTTTTCTACTATTTCAAAAATGGTACCATTTTGCAAAGATTCTTCAGCTTGTAAAGTAATATTAAAAGCACCAACATTAGGTTTACCTAAACTACCTACAGCCATAGAAAGATTAATTGTAGAGTAACCACCTACATAACCTTGATAATTATGTCCGCTAGTCTCAGAACTAGTGTTCTCTTCGCCAAC